>NZ_CP073355.1:1886589-2515453 GCF_023525255.1 Thermospira aquatica
TTTTTCCGATACTTTTAAAAAACGGAGTAGGACAGTGATACCAGTATACAGTGAGATCAGTAACAGAGACAGGGATTTTTTAAAAATTCCAAAAGAGATCTCTGTTGTTCTTTATCTTCGTCCGTTGGCTCATCCTGTGGATACCCTGAATAGTCTGTATGCCTTGCTTCGGGGGCACGATGATAGGGAACTCATCCTGATTGCAGAGGAGAAAGATGCCTATCAGTATGATAGTCTCATGGAACGTTTCCCGGTTCTCCGTGTAATTTTCCCTGAGGAATCGCTCTCTTTCAGTCAGGTGGTACGTATCGGATGTGAGGAGAGCTTTTCGAGGATGGTGGTTTTTCTGGATGATCTGGTGCGGATGGAAACGTTGCCAGGAGAGATTTTTTCTCTCTATTTTGACGAACCGCAATGTGGTATGATTGTTCCCCAGTGGGTTTCTGAACAGGGGGAAAATATTGCCTCTCAGCTAAAGCTTCAGGAAAAGAATGGTTTTTTTTCAACATTTTTAGAAGACAGGATCCAGAATGCCTTATCTGTTTTTTCTCCGTTGTCTTTTTGTTTTGCTATTGATAAAGAGAAGTTTTTGTCGGGTTCTTTTGAGATTTGGGAGTATGATAATCCTTTGTATACGTATGCCGAGTTGGGTTGGCGAATGTGGAAACAGGGCTTGAGGGTTATTCATGTGCGTCAGTGGAAAACATTCTTTGAAATCGAGAGAAAAGGGGAAATGGCTTTTTCAGATGAGGATGAGGAATATCTTCTTTTCCACGTACGGAATATCTCTGATCGAAAGCTGGTGAAAAAACAGCAGCGACTTTTGTTTTCGCTTTTTTTGCGAGATTTTTTGAGTTTTCGATGGAAACAAGCCCAGAAATTTTGGTACTTTTTTCAAAGTCGAAAAAAATTTTCTGAAGAAATGGCGTCTTTCCCCCTTGAGGATCTTGAAATTTTATCGATAATAAATAATGAGAAAGCATAGGAGGAAAACTATGCGAAAAATTGATGTGATTCTCCAGGCTCGTCTGGATTCAGAGCGTTTACCAAGAAAGGTCTTAGCCCTTATTGAAGGAAAACCGCTCATCGCTCATATTGTGGAAAGATTGAGACTTTCTCAATATGCTCGTCGTATTATTGTAGCGACAACGGCAGATTCGTATCCTGCTCTTCATGAAGCTCTTAAACCTTACCCTGAAGTGCATTTTTTCATCGGTAGTAAGCCCAACGTTCTTGAACGTTACTATATGGCGATGATGTTTTTTGAGAGTGATATTGTCGTACGGGCGACGGGAGACAACCCTCTTGTTTCTCCAGAATTTATGGATATGGCTATTGAGTACCACATGGAAAGTTCAGCGGATTTGACACATTATCTGGGCATTCCTCTTGGCACAGGGGTTGAGGTTATTTCTCGTTCAGCTATAGAGACGGCTTATAAGAATGCAAAAACAGATTACGAAAAAGAACATGTCACTCCTTTTCTTTACAAGAATAGAGATTCCTTTTCTATCCTTGAGCCGGTGTCAACAGGTTTTTACTATGCCCCTGAAATTCGGGTAACGGTGGATACCTATGAGGATCTCCAGCGTGTGAGGGAGGCATTTGCCTATTATCGGGGAAAACCTTTTATTTCTATGGAAGACATTATTCGTTATTTTATCAGAAAGGAATCAGAAGAGGCTCATCTTGCTTTAGCTCGAGCAAGCATGTAAAAAATTTGAAAAGGGAAAAGATTTAAGCCGATGGAATATTTCTGTCGGCTTTTTTTGTTGCCTTTTTTTGCGCTTTCAAAACATTCCAGGAAAATCCCCGTACCGTGAGAACAGAAAAAGTCCACAGAAGAGAACGAAAAGACACATGGTGAGTCCCTGCTATATGTGGAATCTTGGGTAAAAAGAGGAAGGCAACCAGAAAGCGCATCATACCACTGGTCAAAAACACAACATGATAAGGAGAAAAAGAAAGCGGGAAGTTTGACGCGATGGTGATAATCCTATCTCCAAGCATAGCACCAGTTATATAGGCAAGAGCGTTCACGGAGTTCAGAAGAATACTGTACTTCATACGAGATCTCTCCGGGGTAAGGTCATAAAGAGTATTGAAGGCACTCAGATCAAAAACAGCCCAGAGAAAACCAGAGAGTATTTGAACAAAAACAATAAATTCCACTTTTGGAGAAAGCATCCAGAGAATGGGGAGTGTGCCGAGGAAAGTTGCAGAAAAAGAGAGAACATTTCGGTTGCCATAGAGATCGCATATTTTTCCCCATACAGGCATTGTAAGAGCTTTGACAAGCATGGGGATAGCAAGTACATAGGTAAATGTCCAGTAAGAAAAGTGTAATTCCTGGAGCATATAGGGGGTAAAATAGGGGCCTGAGATAAAAACGGCGGTATTCATCAGGACACTGACATCAGGTAGCCAAAGAAGGGACTTTTAGGGAGGTTTTTGAGGATGCGTCTGTGTTGAGAAGAAGCGCTTAAAAGTGGTGGGGGAGGTGGAGCTTTGGCATCATCAACCTGGAGAAGATACCAATACGAAAAAAGCCTGGACACAAAAGCAAGTCCAAACAATATTCCATATCCAAACCATACAAGGTTTTGCTGATCCATGAACTGAAGGATCAGTCCTCCTATGAGAAAAGAGAACAGGGAAAAGAAACCGGTGATACTATTTCGTATGCCATAATATCTTCCCCGGAGTTTTTCGGGCACGAGGTATCCCATCCATTCGATCCATGCCGGGACCACAATCATACCAAGGGTAAAGTAGAGCGTGACGCTGAGAAGAATTAAAGCGATTCCATAACTTCTTGGTAAAAGCATCCCGAGGGTGATAGGGATATAGAAAAAAGCCTGAAAAAGCACAAGAGTGCTTACCATACGTTTTCGACTTTTAAAGAATCTCACCGCCTGGATGCTGAGAAGCTGGGTAAGTGAACCCATGGTTTGTGGGAGAGAGCCAATGAGACCGATAACAAAATGACTTGCCTGGAGGGCAACGACATAAGCACCAAAAAACGATTCACCAAATCCCACCATCATTGTGTAGAAACAGCCGTCAATCACTGATGCTCGAAGTGAAGAAGAAAGGCCCTTTTTTTTGGCTCGAGAAGAAGACAAAGGTTTTGTTAATTCCATATGATAAATTATAAAGGAAAACAAGAAAAAAAGCAAAAGAGGGGAGAGAGTATTCTTATATCCTTCTCATAAAATATATTCATAAGAAAAAAGGAGGGGAATGACCCCCTCCTTTGATTTTTTAGCTCAGGAGTTCTTCGTAGTCTTGAACCGTTCCATTGTCAAGACAACACTCAATAATATGGCGACCTACTGATGAGAGATCTCGTGTGAGAAACTGCTGGAGCTCACTCTTGAAAAATTCTTCGAGCATGGCAGCACCTTTGTCATACGTTTCATCACCAACATCGGGCTGGAGGTTCACCTGCAAAAGACTTTTTGGTATGTAAACACCCTCAAATTTCATATACTCGAGCGCGTATCCTAACAGAGAACACCGAGCTGGAACGAGTTGAGATGACTTGATGCGAGCGCTTCCTCGTTTTGCGAGATACTCTCTGACAACCCACTCTGGCATAAATCCTACTTCGTAGGCACCAATATGCTGGTTGGGAATAAGCAGATAAAGGGTATCCGTATAATCCTGAAATTGTTCTAACAAAAGATTGGCGTGTCGTACCATTTTTCCTGTCGCAAATGGCCAGAAAGAACCCACACCTTCACTCGAAAGGGCTTTCATGTTTCCGCTGATACTGGGGTTAGCATGTCCCCGAGGACTTACGAGTCTCCAGAGCCACGCGAGGGCGGGGGGAAGTACGTGAGCTACACCGATGATGCCATATGATGGCGCATCGTCAAAACAGGGTGGAGTACGTACACCAAATGATCGTACATCGACAGCGGTAGCCTGATCAATGACATCTGGAATAAGTCGTTTGGGTAAAATAACGCGGGGATTGGGGCATTTTTTCCCAGGAGCGTCTTCGATATGTTCCCATATGAGGGCAGTAGAATTTGGAACAGCATCGATATTGAGAAATACCAATGGTTCACTGGGTTCGGTACAGATTTTTTCGAGATGGGGATCAGTACCATAATGGGGAATGTTATCAACCCGAACAAACCAACCCTCTTCGGCATCTTTAATAATCATCTTTTTATGATTTTTTTGAAACTTTGGGTGTACCATAGTCATATCATCGGTCAGAGGCTTCAGATCACACGATTCGTTCAATTCAAGATAGATTTTATCCTGAGTTCGCATATGCGTAGCGAGAACGATCTTGTTATCTTTTTCTCGACGAATTTGCTGGTGGAGCTCACTTTTTCCCCCACCAGAGGCCCCTTCGTGGAGCATGACGAGTTCGTTATCATAAGGAGTAATAACCTTGACTGAAGAAGCGTGGATGGTAAGCCATCCTTCCTTTTCACCAATATCGAGGAGGACACTGTACACTCCCTTTTTGGCACTGGGACCAGGGTAAAGGTTGTAAGAAAACACCTCATGGATATGGTGAAGTCTGTTGTGTACAACGATCTGTTTGCCATCAAAGTGGGAATATCGGAAAGTTGGTGCAACGTACACAACAGCCATGGGACGAAAATCTTTGGGAAGACTGTCAAAGGGTATAAATCCCTGAATATCCCCTAACATGAGAGCAAAAAAGGCCGCGTTTTTCGGAACAATGACCAACGAGTAGTAATCGAGAGAGTTGTCACCACTGATAAATGGCATGATAAGAAGCTCTTGTTGGGAAAGCCATTCAAAAGTAGCATTGCGAAGTTCACTGAAAGGTTTGCCATATTTCTCTTCGTAGGTGGGTTTGTCCGTTTCTTCCTCATCTCCAATGACCATGCTATTGGGATCGCGGCGTCTCATGTACGGATCGGGGTAGTTGATGACAATACCGTTTTTACATCGGGTCACAGTAGCTTCAATTACTTCCTGAACAGGTGTTGTATTTTCAACAGTGTAACGAACTTCATAAAAATTATTCTCTTTTCCACCAAGGGAGAGTTCGATAAGCTCTTCTCTGGTGTTGAATGTGGTTATTCCCGGTGACTTGTGAAGAATCTCTACCACATCTTTTGGTAGGTGCAAACGGTGAAGAATGTCTTTCATGTGCACTCCTTGATATGAGTTGTTTTGATTTTACTCTTCTAGTAAAACCTAACTATTATAAAGTAAATGGGTTTCTTTTTCAATTTTTTGCGTATTTTTTTGAAGAGTTGTATTTTTTCCTGGTAAAAAATAAGAGAAATATTTCCAAGAAAGTGAAAACCATGAAATATTTGCGAAAAAATCTTTTTTGCTACACACTATATCTCCCTTTTTGAAGGGCAAAGAATGACAAGGAGGAAAACTATGATGAAGCGTTTTCTGTGTGCGCCTGGGCCGACGGCTGTTCCCAGTGAAGTGCTGGTAGAAATGGCGCGACCACTCATGCACCACAGGACCCCTCAGTTCTCTGAAGTTGTAGCAGAGAACGCAGAAATGCTGAAGAAGGTATTCAAGACATCGTCTCCGGTATTGACGTTGACGGCATCGGGGACGGGGGGTATGGAGGCATCGATTACGAATTTTATGTCACCTGGGGATACGATTATAGTACTCTCTGCGGGGAAGTTTGGGGAGAGGTTTGCTGAGATAGGGAGGGCGTATGGTCTGAATGTTGTAGAACTGAAGGCGGAGTATGGGAAAGACATTAAAGCGGAAGAGGTGAGGGAAGCGCTGAAGAAGTATCCTGAGGCGAAAGGGGTGTATACGGAGTACAGTGAAACTTCGACGGCGGTTGCTTTTGATGTGAAGGGTATAGCGAGTGTGGTGAGGGAGACGTCTGCCATCATGGTGGTGGATGGGATTACGGCGATTGGTGCGATGGAGTTTGAGATGGACGAGTGGGGTGTAGATGTAGCGATTGCTGGTGCGCAGAAGTCGTTTATGATACCGGCGGGTTTAGCGTTTGTTGCGTACTCTTCGAAGGCTGAGAAGCTGATGAAGGAGGCGAAGCTACCACGTTTTTACTTTGATTTAGCCAAAGAGAGGAAAAATCTTGAGAAGAAGACGACAGCGTGGACGCCTGCCATTAGTCTTTTTATGGGGCTTAATGTAGCGCTGAAGATGATGCTTGAGGAAGGCATGGAGAATGTGATCAAGCGGCATTATCTTGTAGCGGAGACGTTTCGTCAGGCTGTCCAGGCGATAGGGCTTCATTTGTTTGCGGATGTACCGAATGTACGTCCTTCGGATTCGGTGACAGCGATTCGAGTGCCTGAGGGTGTGGATGGTGCAAAGATTCCGGCGTATATGAGGAACAAGTATGGTGTGACGATTGCTGGAGGCCAGGGTTCGATGAAAGGGAAGATCTTTCGCCTTGGGCATCTTGGGTATGTGGATAAGTCGGATATTGTGGTTGAGCTTCAGGCGATGGAATTAGCGTTGAAGGAGCTCGGGTATACGTTTGAGCTTGGCAAGTCTGTGGCGGCTGCGCAGGAGTATATTCTCAAAAACTTTCCTGTGCCAAACGTGGCTGTCTCTGAGGCAGGAGACTGATATCGAAACCAAAAACCCTCCCGTTAAGGGAGGGTTTTTTTAGTCTTTACCCAGAGAGACCGAAGAAGTAAAATTATCGATCTTTTTGAACTTTCTATCGTTTTTTGGCTCCCATGAAAAGCTAGACGATTTTTTGTTCTCTCTTTATCATATGTTTATCATTCGTTATCTCTTTTTGGATATTTGACATACTCCTTGTGACGAGAGATCACTCTTGTCAGAAAGAAGGTGTTGAAAACTTTTATTCCTCTGATAGAAAACCACAGCGTAAGAACAAAGAGGAATAATACGTTTCTTTTCCTCTTCTGCCCAGAAGGAAATTTTTTCAAGGAGTTTTCCAGCGATTCCATGACCGCGAAGGTCTGGATGAACATAGGTGTGGGTAATAACAACTTCCCCTTCTTTCGAATATTCGTACTCTACCGCATATTCTTTACCATTGAGAGAACCAGAAAAACGCCTTAAAACGGGATTGTGTTCGATGGGAATCATTCTTTCACCTCCTCGAGACGCTTAAGAGTGTTTTCCACAAGGGTTGTGAGAAGATTTTGAATCTCTTCGTCTGAAACACTTAATCCCTTTGTCGAGATGGAGGCGAGTTTTGTGTTGAGAGGTATTTTTGCCAGGGTAATCATATCAGAAAGCTTTTCATCCCGTGGAAAGAAATCAATAGTGTTGCCACAGTGAGGACATATGACTCCCGACATGTTTTCCACTATTCCGAGAATGGGGACTTCCATAGCTTGGGCCATGGAAACAGATTTAGAGACAATCATAGAAACCATATCGTGGGGAGTTGTGACAACAACGAGTCCTGAAAGAGGAATTTTTTGCATGACGGTAAGTACGACATCGGCTGTTCCAGGAGGGAGATCCACGACAAGAAAATCAAGTTCTCCCCATATGACCTTTTCCCAAAACTGCATGATAGCCTGGTTAAGAAGAGGAGCACGCCAGATGAGAGGTTTATCTTCTTCTGGAAGAAGAAGATTCATGGAAACAAGTTTGATTCCCTGTTGGGTTTCAAAGGGAATAAGAAATTCACCCTCTGTTTTTATCTTTTTCTTTTTCAGTTGAAAGAGACGCGGCATACTGGCCCCCGTGAGATCAGCATCAAGAATACCCACACGGTATCCCCGCAGTTTGAGTGCAAGAGAGAGGAGGTAGCTAACCGTTGATTTTCCAACACCACCTTTTCCACTCATCACTCCGATCACATGGGTAATTTTATTATCAACTTTTTGTGAAGATGGTTGTTCCATAAAAAACTCCTTAATATATATTTTTAAATATAATTGTTTTTTGGCATTGTGTCAAGAAAATTGTGTCTAGTCATAGGATAACCTCGCTGTGAATATTTTCTTTGGTGTATGAGTGTTGCTCACGATAGAGTTGAAAGTAATACTCCCAATTTTTTAACTTTCTTTTTAAGAACTTCTCATTTTGGTATCTTAATAACAGGTAAAGATATTTCTCAGCTGAAGCCTCGCTTTGACACATTTCCATTGTTTTTAATCTCCTTTTAAGTTCTTTAAAGAGTCTTTCCAGGGCATTGTTTGTATACACCATGCTTCGTATTCCTTCAGGTAATTCCATGTAAGTGAATATATTCTCTCTTATTGTCAAGAGGTTATTCATTAAGTTGGGATAGATATTTTTCCATTTTTGTGTAAATTTCATAAACAATTGTTCTGCCTCCTGTTTGTCTTTGGCATGAAATACCTCTTTTATTTCAGTGGCAATGATATTTCTGTGTTGAACTCTCACTTTAGCCAGTATGTTTCTCATGACATGGACTACACAGGGCTGATACTTTGCGTGGGGATATATCTCTGTTATGACGTTTTTCATACCACTTAAGCCATCAGAGACAATAAAATGAATCTGTTTGACACCTCTTTCTCTTATATCTAGCAAAATTTCCCGCCAGTTATAAGCACTTTCCATGCCTCCTGGCAGGTAGTATCCTAAAATCTCCCGTCTTCCCTCAGGTGTAATGCCTATAGCTACATATATTGATTCATTTTCTACCCTGTCTCTCTTGATAGGAAACACCATAGCATCCAGAAATACCACGGCATATTCTTCCATGAGAGAGCGACTACGCCACTTCTGAATCTCTTCTATGCCTACCTGGCTTATCCTTGAGATGTTAGCATAAGAAATCTTTATTTCATAAAGCTCTTTTAAAACTTCTGCTATCTTCCTTGTTGACATTCCTGATATCAACATAGCCCTGATTAATGCATCTAAGTCTTCTGTGATGCGTTTGCGATAGGGAAGAAGGGCACTTTTAAATCCATTATCCCTTGTTCTTGGAACACGTATGGCTGTAAGCTCGCCAAAAGCTGTCTTTAAATCCCTTTCGTAAAAGCCATTGCCTTTTGTGGGAGGATTGTTTTCCAGGTAAATCTCTCTTTCCTCTTTTAACATACTCTCTAATACTTCCCCCGTTGCGTCAAATAAAAAAGTACTCGAAATTCGAATCATTGCCTCATAAAAAAAAGTACTCAAAAATTCCATACAGTTTCCTCCAAATTTTTGTTTTTTACATTCTTTTTCTTTTGAAGGCTGAAAAGTTTTCTCTGGCAAGCTGTAATTTTTTGTCTTAGGTGAAACAAATCGAGAGCCTTATAAAGCCTTGTTAGGCGTTCCTTTTGTGCCTCACTTACATAAGAGCTTTCTAAAAGCCGCTGGTAGGGAGTTTTAATATCATCATGCTTCTTTTGCACCTTGCTTCCGATTCTCTTTTTCTCTGTCATTTTCATAACCGGTTGAAAAAAGTTGGCATAAAGCCTGAGATACGCATAGAGTCGGTTCAAGTAGTAGACTTCTTCCTCGGTATCGTAGCGGAAGTATCCAACATTCTGGCGGACTATGGAATAGTTTTTCTGCTCAACGTAACAGTTATCATTGGAACGGGAGCTTCTCCCCCTTGTAAATTTTATCTGGTGCTTCTCACACCAATCGCGTAGAGGATGATTAATAAATTCAGCACCGGTATCAGAATCAATTCCCCGTAAATCAAAAGGAAGTCTTCCTTTGACTTTTTCTATGGCTTCTCTCACCCATTTTGAAGCTTTGTTTTTGATTGCCACAAGTTCTGTCCAACCGCTCCAAACATCCACCATATTTAATGTTTGAGCAAAATCTCCCGTATTTCCTCCCTCATGGGCTACCAGATCAATCTCCATGAACCCAGGGCAATTTTCATCCCACTCTGCCCACGTGCGTATAGCTATTTGTTGCTTTAATAGCGTTCCAGGCTTTGTACCTTTTCGTCCTTTTATCTCAAGCTTTTTACGCTCTTGTTTCAAAAGTCGGTCAATACTTGAGGCACTTATATGGCGCAAGTTTTCTATAGCCTGTGGAGAACCGTGGAGATGTCCGTTTGCTAAGAGATTATCTAAAACTTCATTTAAAATTGGCTTTAAGCGTTTGCCACACATGTAGTTTTCAATTTCCCAGACCTTTTTTAGAAGTTTTAGTTCCTCTTCGCCGAATTTTTTCTTTCTGCCAGGTCTTTTTCTTCCCTTCTTGCTATGTCGGCTTTAAGGTAATTTTTCTTGCCTACATATATGGTTTTTCCGTGCTGCCTCAAGAGCCTGGCGGCATAGTTTCGGTTTTTTAAACCTGTTATCCTCACAAAATAATCCAGTATCTCCATTTTTTCCTTTTTGCTGGCTTTTTGATATTGTTTTGCCGTTTCCCTGTAAATAGGTCTCCTTTCAAACATCGCTAACTCCACCTTTTACCTCCAGTTCTTTGAACTGGATTATTTTACACAAATTTAAAGTACTTTTTTATTTTGAAGCAACGTTCCCTTTTCGAGTACTTTTATTATGAAGCAATTCGCTTCCTTGACAATTGGTTTGAATAGCTCTAAAATATTCTTCGTCTCAATCATATCTGGCCTCCTGTGATAGTTTTATTTATATTATCACAGGAGGTTATCTTTTTCCTACCAGACACAATTAAGTATACACTGCCTTTTTTGGCTCATCACGGAATTTGGTGCATATAGAAGTTGTTGCATCTGAAAGGTTATTATAACCCTTTAAACTATCAAAAATGGAGGGTAACCAAACAGATGCAACAGTTAAATTATCTCACAGAACTTTTAGGATTTCAAGGTTTTTATGTATCGGGCATAGAGATAGATAATGAAGGTGATATAGAGAAGGTTATTATAACATTAGGAAGAGAGGGCAGATATATCTGTAGTGGCTGTGGTCGTGAGGTATCCAGCATACATAGCTCTTTTGAACAAGAGGTAAGACATTTACATTTATGGAGGTATTTAACTATTTTAAGATTCAAGAAGGTAAAGCTAAGGTGTCGTAGCTGTGGAGTAAAAGTAGAGAGGTTGGAGTTTTTAGAAAAGAATAAGAGGGTTACAAAGGAGCTAACCCATCAGGTTTCAGAGCTTTGCAAGGTGATGAGCGTAGAAGATGTTGCCACATTCGAGCATCTTCATTGGCAGACAGTGAAGGAAATGGACAAGAAGGCTATACAGAAGGCACAATCTGAGAGGTCATTGGAAGGCATTACAGTATTAGGGGTAGATGAGATATCAGTTGGCCGTGGGCATAACTACCTTCATCTGGTAAGCAGTCTTGATGGGCCAAAGGGTTCTGAGGTTTTGTATGTAGGGGAGGGTCGTAAGGAGGAGGATTTAAAGCCTTTCTGGAGGTGGTTTGGCAAAGACAGGGCGAAGAAGATAACCCATGGGGTAATGGATATGGCAAGGGGTTTTATCAATAGCTTTCGTGCCAATTGTCCATCCATCAAGATAATTTACGACAAGTTTCATGTAATGAGGCATTTACTTAATGCCTTAAATGAGGTAAGGAAGGCAGAGTTCAAGAGGGCTGGCAAAAAGATGAGGGGTCAACTGATGGGCAAGAAGTTTATTTTACTAAAGAGGATGGATAACTTAAAGGGGAAGGCAAGGAAGGCCCTCAAGGAGCTTCTCAGTGTCAATCGCAGGATATACAAGGCACATTTACTTAAGGAGAGTTTTGGGCAGTTATGGTCATACAAATACAAAGGTGCTGCAAGGAGGTTCTGGGATAACTGGAAGAAGCAATTGAAATGGCAGAGGCTTGAGCCCTATAAGAAATTTGCCAAGATGATTGACAATCACATAGATGGCATATTAGGGTATTGTGACAAGAAGGTCTCCCTTGGTTATATTGAGGGGACGAATCTTAAGGCAAAGAATATTATTCGAAGGGCATATGGTTATAGGGATAAAGAATACATGAAGCTAAAGATCATCCAAGGTTGTTCCTCTATAGGGGTCTTTAGACCATATCCTTATCCCCTGCACCATAATCCGGGATGAGCCTGTTTTTTTCTTTATCGTCAAAAAAAGACAATGGTTGTAAATGAGATAAATCCCGTTGCGTCAAATAAAAAAGTACTCGAAATTCGAATCATTGCCTCATAAAAAAAAGTACTCAAAAATTCCATACAGTTTCCTCCAAATTTTTGTTTTTTACATTCTTTTTCTTTTGAAGGCTGAAAAGTTTTCTCTGGCAAGCTGTAATTTTTTGTCTTAGGTGAAACAAATCGAGAGCCTTATAAAGCCTTGTTAGGCGTTCCTTTTGTGCCACACTTACATAAGAGCTTTCTAAAAGCCGTTGGTAGGAGTTTTAATATCATCATGCTTCTTTACCTTGCTTCCGATTCTCTTTTCTCTGTCATTTTCATAACCGGTTGAAAAAAGTTGGCATAAAGCCTGAGATACGCATAGAGTCGGTTCAAGTAGTAGACTTCTTCCTCGGTATCGTAGCGGAAGTATCCAACATTCTGGCGGACTATGGAATAGTTTTTCTGCTCAACGTAGCAGTTATCATTGGAACGGGAGCTTCTCCCCCTTGTAAATTTTATCTGGTGCTTCTCACACCAATCGCGTAGAGGATGATTAATAAATTCAGCACCGGTATCAGAATCAATTCCCCGTAAATCAAAAGGAAGTCTTCCTTTGACTTTTTCTATGGCTTCTCTTACCCATTTTGAAGCTTTGTTTTTGATTGCCACAAGTTCTGTCCAACCGCTCCAAACATCCACCATATTTAATGTTTGAGCAAAATCTCCCCGGCTATTTCCTCCCTCATGGGCAACCAGATCAATCTCCATAAAACCAGGGCAATTTTCATCCCACTCTGCCCACGTGCGTATAGCTATTTGTTGCTTTAATAGCGTTCCAGGCTTTGTACCTTTTCGTCCTTTTATCTCAAGCTTTTTACGCTCATGCTTCAAAAGTCGGTCAATACTTGAAGCACTTATATGGCGCAAGTTTTCTATAGCCTGTGGAGAACCGTGGAGATGTCCGTTTGCTAAGAGATTATCTAAAACTTCATTTAAAATTGGCTTTAAACGTTTGCCACACATGTAGTTTTCAATTTCCCAGACCTTTTTTAGAAGTTTTAGTTCCTCTTCGCCGAATTTTTTCTTTCTGCCAGGTCTTTTGCCCTTCTTGGCTATGTCGGCTTTAAGGTAATTTTTTTTGCCTACATATATGGTTTTTCCGTGCTGCCTCAAGAGCCTGGCGGCATAGTTTCGGTTTTTTAAACCTGTTATCCTCACAAAGTAATCCAGTATCTCCTTTTTCTCCTTTTTGCTGGCTTTTTGATACTCTTTCGCCGTTTCCCTGTAAATAGGTCTCCTTTCAAACATCGCTAACTCCACCTTGTACCTCCAGTTCTTTGAACTGGATTATTTTACACAAATTTAAAGTACTTTTTTATTTTGAAGCAACGTTCCCTTTTCGAGTACTTTTATTATGAAGCAATTCGTAAATTTGACTTTTTTTCTTCTTTTCCATTATAATTTAATGTATAACAAATTTATTCGATATCACAAAAATCGTTTATGCACAGTGCACTTTGATGACTTTCTTTTGTGCTTGACGCACAGGATGTGCATTCTTTAAAAAAATTCCCACAGACTTAAGATTGTGTTTAAGTTTAACTCAAAAAATATCGATATTTATGCCAGTTTGAAGAAATTTTTTCCTGGCATAAAGTTTGCTGCAAATTGTGTGGCGTAAAACCAAAAAGAGAGAGAAGGGGAAGATGAAAGAGCTTTTGGCTTTGTGGTGGGGAGAAGAACTAAAATATCAGCATCCGTTGAGTGAGGCTCTGCGTTCTCTTGAAGGAGAAGAGATTCTGCATTCTTTACGTTCTATTATTGTTGAAGGTCTAAGAAACCTGCGAACGACGGAACTCACAGAGCAACAGGCTTTATGGCGTTTTCGGCTGCATTTTCCGGTCCAGTTTGCGGGGGAGTATGAGTTGTCTTTTACGATGCAAAAGGTTGTGGGCAATACGACACTTTTTTTTATATGGGCAGATCTTCCAGAGCAGTTAAAGCAAATTCATTCTCTTATGAAACAGAAAGATGTTCTGGCTGCTTCTGCCCTTCAGATTCTTGATACTGTATCGAAAAATATTATTAACGAATCCTCGGCGAAGATCTCGGCCCAGCGTATTCTTCAAAAGATCTCAGAGCTTTTGGGAGCCCGAGCGGCTATTATGCGACTTTTTACTCATGGAAGATGGAACCACTATGCTTCGTATGGGTTGAACTCTCCGTATCTTGGTGAACATCATGAGATTTATGTTGAACATATTCCTTTTTATAAACGTTTGATCCGTGAACAGAGACTTCAGATTAGCGACAATCCACGTGAGGACCTTGGTGTTTTGACATCAGATTTAGAGCGGGTGGTTTCACCTCTTTGTATGGTGGTCAGTGTTCCCCTTATTAAGAATAAAACTGTTCGTGGTTTTATTAGTCTCGCGTTTGATGAACCGAAGCCAGTGTTGTATTTTATGACGGATGTGCTGGAGAATTTTGCCAATGAATTTGCGTTTATTCTTGAAAAAAATGAGTACTATCTGTACATTGTGGAGACGAGTGAACGTTTTAAGAAAATGAATATTGATATTGTAACATCGCTGGTCAATGCTACAGAAACCAGAGATAGTTATACCACAGGGCATTCCATACGTGTAGCAAGCTATGCCGTAGAACTTGCCAGACATCTTCACTGGGATGACTATGAACTTGAGAAACTCAATGTTGCCTCACTTCTTCACGATATTGGTAAGGTAGGTATCCCTGATGCAATTCTTCTGAAGCCGCTTCCTCTTAATGATATGGAATATTCGATTATGAAGCTTCATCCTGATTTTTCAGCTAATATCGTGGCGAAAGTTGAAAATCTTCAGGAAATTGTGCCGTGGATCCGTTTCCATCATGAATATATGGATGGAAGTGGGTATCCTTATGGATTGAAAGGGAAAGACATTCCCTTGGGGGCCCGGGTGATTGCTGTCGCCGATGCCTTTGATGCTATGACCTCTGATAGACCATATAGGAAAGCACTTCCTCTGGATCAGGTTGAGGATATCTTTAAAGAAGGATCAGGAAAACAGTGGGACGAGGAAATTGTGGCTCTGGCTATTCGTTACCTTGATGTGATTTATGAACGCTCTACCATGGTGAAAGAGAGCCAGCTTGAGGATTTTCGGCAGATGATGTTCCGATTGAATCTTCTCAATGGGCTTTATTTGTTTGAGTATCTCCATGAAGAGGTGGAAACACTTATTGCGAATAATATTCCTTTTGTTTTTGGGTTTTTAAAATTTCCTGAAAAACTTCATAGTTTTCCACACTCTTCTAAAAAGAAGATGGTGCATACTTTGACCGAAATGATTAAAAAAGAGCTTCATTATCCTATATTAGTAGGAAGAAAAAGCTATCTTCAGTTTGTATTTTTGGCTTCGCAGTATGATAAGCAGCTTTTGCAAGCACAGCTCAAGACACTTGTCTATCGTATCTATGATCGTGTGGACATGATGATTGATGTAGCTGTCTATGAGTATCCTCAGGAGAAGTACCTTGTTCCCGAGGTGTTTGATAATTTCACCTATCTTCGAGAGAATTCCAACTAAAAGAGTTTGCTTTTTTGGCCTTTGTTGCCTATACTAAATAGGCAAGGAGGTCACTATGTTCTCGGATAAGGAATTTCTTCAGCGTATCGTGGGGCGACTCTGTGATGAGGCTTCGTATGCCCAGCTTTATCATTATGCGTATAGGGATGTGCCTATGCCATCTGTGACTGAGCTTGAGGATATTCTTGAACTTTTGAGAGGGGTATTGTTTCCAGGATATTTTGGATCTTCGGAAGTGAATGCAGTCACTATGCCTTTTTATATTGGTTCAACGGTTACTGAGATATATAAAAGACTTACTGAACAGGTAAAACGAGGATTTTGTTTTGATTGTTCTGGAGAACAAAAGGTTTGTGGAGACTGTGAACGAAAAGCAATACATGTGGTGAAACAGTTTCTTGAGATGCTCCCCGATATTCGTCGGTTTCTTGCCACGGATGTGGAGGCTGCATACTATGGAGATCCCGCAGCGAAGAATAAAGGAGAAACAATTTTTTGTTATCCGAGTATTCTTGCCCTTTTTCACCATCGGGTAGCCCATGCCCTTTTGAAACTGGGGGTTCCTTTGATTCCTCGTATTATCTCAGAGATGGCGCACTCAAAAACGGGGATTGATATTCATCCAGGGGCAACCATAGGAGAGTATTTTTTTATTGATCATGGGACAGGGACGGTGATTGGGGAGACATGTATCATTGGAAAGAATGTTCGTCTCTATCAAGGGGTGACCCTTGGGGCAAAGAGTTTTCCTAAAGATGAGTATGGAAATCCTATCAAAGGAATACCGCGGCATCCCATTGTAGAGGATGATGTGATTATCTATTCTGGTGCCACGGTCCTGGGAAGGATTACTATCGGTCGGGGGGCAGTTATTGGGGGAAACGTGTGGGTTACAGAAGATGTCCCGGCAGGACAAAAGATTTTGCAAACTCAGCCAAGGGATGTCACTTTTGATCAGGGGGCAGGAATCTGATGCAGCGGTTTGAATGTTTGTATCCGATGCTTCTCAGGGATTTTGTAGCAGAACAGCTGGGAGTTTCTAAGAAAAAGGCAAAAGAGCTTCTTGATGCTAAAAGAGTATTTGTCAATAAACAGGTGGTTTGGATAGCAACCCATCAACTCCGACGGGGGGATAGGGTTGAGATTCATGAGGAGAAAAAGGTAGGTTTTGATCCCTCTCTTCTTCTTTTAGAGAATGAATGGATCCTTGCAGTCAATAAACCTGCAGGGATGGTTGTCACTGAGAAAACTGATTCTCTCGAATTTCAACTTCGACAGTGGTATAAAAATCGTCATCTGCGGGCAATTCATCGACTGGATAAAGACACCTCTGGGGTGGTGCTCTTTGGCAAAGAACAGGAGGTGGTAGACTTTTATCGAACGAGATGGGAAGAAGTTGTGGAGAAATACTATCTTGCTATCTGTCAGGGAGTGCTTCCTTTTAAACAGAAACAGCTTAAAGACTATCTGGAGCAGAAGCTTGCCGTGATGGATGTTGTAAAACTCAAAGAGGGTGATGATTATAGCCTTATTGGTGTAAGGCTCCATACGGGGCGGAAGCACCAGATTCGTATCCAGATGGCGAAGATTGGTTATCCACTGGTAGGAGATAGGCTCTACGGACCGAAAAAGCTCAAGAAAAGAGAACTTCGTGGAGCATCCCAGCAGTATCTTCATGCTTATGAAGTACGGGGGATTCTCCCATCGGGGGAGAATTTTCGCGTCGTAGCGCCTCTTCCTTCGGAAATGAAAGCTTTTATGAAGCGTCATCATCTCTTTGATGATGTGATCTGGGAGACAGAGTGTTGGTTTGATACTTTTATAGAATAACGAAAAAAGGAGTAACTATGACAGATTATCGCTGGCTTTTTTGGTTGACACTTGGGCTTACGGTGGTGCGGTTTTTGTGGAAACAGTACCTGAGGTATCTCAGTTACACCTATCTCAAAAAGCATCATAAGGAGATTCCCTCCATTCTGGAAGGGGCTTTTTCACCTGAGGATATGGAAAAAATCGAGGCATATACGCTTTCCCGGATGAGGTATGGAACCTGGTCGGGTTTGTTTGATTTTGTTGTCATGCTCTGGTGGGTGTTTGGGGGAGGCTTTCTCTGGCTTTATCAGCTTGTTGTGAACTGGAATCTCTCTTTTGTATGGACGGGTGTTGTGCTTGCCTGGCTTTCCACCTTGTTTTTTATGGTGGTGAATATCCCCTGGGATCTGTATGAGGATTTTGTATTAGAGGCAAAGTTTGGGTTTAACACCATGACCTGGAAAACATGGATAACTGATCTTTTCAAGGGGATTGTTCTCTCTGTGGCTTTGGAACTCCCTTTACTCTGGATAGTGCTCTCTGTGATTCAAGGGATGCCAACTCTCTGGTGGTTTGTAGCGTGGGTGGTGTATACGCTTTTTGATATTCTGGTGATATATATTGCGCCGTATGTGATAGATCCTCTCTTTAACAAGTATGAACCGCTGGAGAAAGAGTATGGTGATCCTATCCTGGCATGGGCGGAAAAACAGGGAGTAAGTGTGAAAGCAGTGTTGAAGATGGATGCTTCTCGAAGAACCAAGCATTCGAATGCTTATTTTACGGGTATAGGACGGGTGAAGCGGATAGTTGTTTTTGATACCCTTCTTACACATTTTTCTCTCGAGGAGATTCTTGCGATCCTTTCTCATGAACTTGGTCACTGGAAAAGGCATCACATTTTGAAGCAGTTTCTTTCTTCTCTATTTCTCTCGCTTGTGGGATTGTATCTGGTGTATATGATGCTTCAATATCGCTGGTTTTCCCAGGCATTTGGGGTAGGTCAGGAGTTGATTTTTTCAGACAGAGGTTTTTTTGCTGAGGTGTTTTTCCTTGGAGTATTCTTGGCAGGGCTCGGCATCTTTTTTGAACCACTTGCGGCATATTTTTCGAGAAGGCGAGAGAGAGAAGCGGATAGCTATGCTGTAAAAACGATGGGAGAAGCCAGGTCGCTTCAGTCAGCGCTTATTAAACTCTATAAGGAAAATCTCTCCCCATTTCATGTTCATCCCTTTGTGGTGAAGATGACCTATAGCCATCCACCTTTGCTGGAAAGACTCCAGTTTTTAACAGAGGAGGAGAAAAAGCTTGCCCGATGATACATCTTCCTCTGAAAATACGAAGTCAGTTGAAAGAATGGTATGAAAAAGGTGAGCCTTTTTTGTTCGTTGTGGACTATACGGGAGAGAACGGAAGACTCTGGAAGCTTTCCGATGTGCCTTCTGAAAGGGTGGTATACCAGATTGGGGAAATAACCAATCGAAAGCCTGTATCTCTTTCCGTTTCGCTGGACGTGGTTTGTCCGATAAGTTGGGAAAGGTATCACAAGGCATTTGAACGGGTCCAGTACTATCAACGAAGAGGAGAAAACTACCTGCTAAATCTTACTTTTCCTACGGAGGTGGTTCTTTCCCGTGATCTCTGGGAGGTTACTCATGCTGTGCGTGCTCCCTTTGTTCTCGGGATAAGGGATGAGTTTTTGGTATTTTCTCCTGAGATGTTTGTGGTTATAGAGGGGAAAAAGATTGCTACTTTTCCCATGAAGGGAACGATTTCGGCGGATTGTGAGGAAAACCTTGCTCTGCTTTATGACGATCCCAAGGAGGCCGCCGAGCATGTTGCGGTGGTAGATCTTCTCCGTAATGATCTTGGGAAGGTATGTCGGAAGGTCGAGGTAAAGCGTTACCGTTACTGGGAAAGGGTTGTTCATGCTCGGGGAGAACTCTACCAGACAAGTTCGCATATCGAAGGGGAGATTCAGCCTGATATAGGGATAGAAGAGGTGTTTGAGGCGATTCTCCCTGCGGGATCGGTGACAGGGGTTCCCAAACCACGCGCATGTGAGATTATAGCCGAGGTGGAGGGATATGAAAGAGGGTGGTATACAGGGGTGTTTGGACTGTTTGATGGGCAACGTCTTGTGAGTGCCGTGATGATTCGTTATCTGGAAAAGCAAAAAGAAACGCTTTTTTATAAATCAGGGGGAGGAATTATGGTGTACAGTGATGCCAGAAGAGAATATCAGGAACTTCTGGAGAAGGTGTATGTACCCGTTTTTTGAAACTATTTGCCTGGAAAAGGATGGTTTTCATCTTCTTGCCTATCATCAAAAGCGACTGAATGATGTTTTTTTGAAGTTTTATCCGGGAGAAAAACCCTGGGAACTTAAAAAACTTCTCCAGCCTGTTCCAAAAGTGCAAACAAAAACAAAGTGTCGTTTTGTTTATGGGAAGGATGGATATCAGATATTTTATGAGCCGTATACTTTGAGAAGGATAGAAAAGGTCAGGATACTTGAAAAGGACATAAGCTATCCTTATAAATTTACTGACAGGGCAGAGTTTGAGAAGTATGCTTCCCTCTGCAAAGATGGGGAAATGGTGGTATTTTCCCGTGAAGGACATATCACGGATAGTCTTGTGAGTAATGTGGTGTTTTTTGATGGAAAACATTGGATTACTCCTACGACATATCTTTTAAATGGAGTGAAGCGGCAGTTTTACCTTGAGAAACATCGTATCCTTGAAAAGGAGATAACTATTCAGGATATGAAGAGTTACACTCATATAGGGTTTATTAATGCGATGATTGATCTGGAAGAGCTTGTCCTTCCTATAACCGCGGTGGAGGTAATCCATGGACTGGAAGAGTTTTGAGAACAGACTCGAATGCTCGCTTGAGTCTTTGAAAGATGTTGCTAGCGGTGTAACAACCCTGATTGTGCTGGGGTCGGGTCTTTTTGAGGTTGCTCGGCTTGGTGAGGAGGAAAAAAGTATCCCCTTTGAAGATATCCCCTATCATCCAAAGAGTTTTGTACAGGGGCATCCCGGGAAGTATGTGATTTCTCGTTTTGGAGGGGAGAGGGTGGTATTTTCGCTTGGGAGGGTACATCTTTATGAAGGTTACCATCCTCTGGAGGTTGTGTATGGCCTCACCTTATGGGCGCGTCTGGGAGTAAAAAGGGTTATTTTGACAAATGCGAGTGGAGGGATAGGAGAGTATGAAGTGGGAGACGTTGTTCTCATAGAGGACCATATCAATCATCAGGGTACCTCTCCACTCATAGGATGTCCACTTCCTGCACGGTTTGTGCCCATGATAGATGTGTATGATCAGGATGTGATCACCTACCTTCAGTCGATAGGGGTGAAAACAGGTGTTTATGCTGGTGTTCTTGGGCCGCAATATGAGACACCGGCGGAAATTCGCTCACTCAAGATACTTGGGGCGACACTGGTAGGAATGTCAACCGTTCAGGAGGCGATCATGGCGAAATTTCTCGGCTTGAAGGTATGCGGATTTTCTCTTGTGACCAATCGTGCGGCGGGTTTGGGTGGTCATATTCCCAATCATCAGTCGGTGTTAGACATAGCCTCTCAGGGTGCAAAAAGAATGCGAGAACTGGTGACAAAGGTGCTGGAATATTGGAAAGAAAAATGACAGGATTTTCGTTTTATCAGGCTTCTCTTGTGGATGAAGAGGTGATTACGGATATTGAGAGAAAGTGTTTTGGAAGTGCCGATGCGTTTCCTCGCTGGCAGATACGCAGACTCCTGACCAATGTTTATGGATCGGTACTTTCGGAGATTTTGGTTTTTGAAGGAGAAAAGGTGGGTTGGGGATGCTGGATGACGCGCAAGAAGAGCCGTATCGTGAGACTGTATTCTCTCGCGGTGCTTCCTGATTTTCGGGGAAAAGGCATAGCGGAGGCGTATCTTTGTACAAAATTTAGGGAGTTTTCAAAACACTATCGCTTCTGTCATCTTGAGGTGCGGGTCTCCAATGAGCGAGCACTTAAACTCTATAGAAAACTGGGGTTTGTTATTGTGAAAGAGTTGCCGGGTTACTATGGTGAGGAGGATGGCTACAGGATGAAACTTGATCTGCATTCTTACATGTCACTGTAGAGGTTACTTTTAGGAAGATCAAGGGAGAGATCCTCTATATCTTTCTCTGAAAGATGATTGAAGGCTATGCCGTAAGCGTACTCTTCTGCATCGATTTTTCTTCCCCACACAAGCGTTCCTTCGAGAGGAGTTGGCTCTTTGTGCGAATTGGATTTTTTGATTTGAATGTGAATTGGTGTTTCCAGGGTAAACACGTGTTGAGAAATGATTCGGATTCCACCGAGGGAGGCATTTTCGGTAAAGGTATGTTCATGAATCGTTTTATTTTCCTGTTGATAGGAAAGCCACACCTCCCACTGACGGGGATGACGGATGTGTTTTCGACGGTCCTTGGGAGCAACGATGACTCTGTTTTTTCCTTCAAATTTTGCCTGGTAGAGAGCCTTGTCAGCCTGGGCTAAAAGATCGGGGATAGTACCTCCCATATCCGGGAAGGTGGCGATTCCCCCACTAAATCTCACGCCATGTTCAGCAAAGAAGGGATGATCGTGAAGACGGCGAATGATCCGATTGGCAAAATACGAAGCACGCTCGCTATCGGTTTCCGGTAAAAGGATAAGAAACTCTTCACCGCCGTAGCGACAGAGTATATCCTCAAGTCGGATGTGGGAGCGTACAAACTCGGCAAATCGTCTGAGAACCTCGTCTCCGAAGAGGTGTCCCCGGGTATCATTGATTCTTTTAAAATCGTCTAAATCAAGAATAAGGATAGAAAATTTTTTATTGTACCTGAGACTTCGGTTTATTTCTTTCTGGAGGCTGAGTTCCATGTATCGACGGTTAAAAACTCCCGTGAGGCTGTCTATCATGGCCATTTCTTCTGTTTGTTTGAAGAGATGAAATTCAATGATTATTGGATGGGATATGAGGCGGTTATAGTTGATGAAGTAATCGACGATAGGGAGGCGCAGTCCCACGGGCCGCTGGAGTTTGGTTGTCAAGAATTCCGCATGTTCTATAATATGAATCCAGTGGTTAAAAGCCTCTTCCTCGGAGAAGTTATAATGGACAAAGAGGGCAAGAAGGGAAGAAAAAAAACTCTCTCGTTTGGAGGTATCTTTTTGCAGTTCCCTAATCCTTGAAAGGAAGTAAGGGAGATGAACCTTTTCCTCTTCTTCAAGGAAGGCCAAAATACGCTCTACAAGAATCTGTACTTGTTCATTCATAAAAACGTCCTCCGCGTTAAACCTTTCTCTTTTAAGTTATCGGTAGAGACTGTCTAAAGTTTAGTAAAGAAAAAGTGTAGAAATTTTTACGGTAAAGATACATAACTTCTATTGGATATATACTGCTCTACCATATCAGGTGTTATACTTTTTGTTTTGCATATCTGTTGGTAGAATTTTGCTGAGTTTCTCCATGAACGTGTTTGGGTTTCGTACTTATTAGCCAGAAGGCCAAAAGAAGCAGATTCTCCTTCTATCCACTCAAAGTTGTCAATAAGTGTCCAGTGGTAGTACCTTTTGACGGGAATACCCTGCTGGATGACGGAAGCAACCTCTTTGAGATGATCGTAGAGAAATTGTGGGCGAAAACGGTCTTCTCTGTCACAGGTTCCGTTTTCTGTAATAAATATGGGAAGTTTGTAACGTTTCCACACGCGTTTAATAAGAAGAGAAAGCCCTCTTGGATAGATTTCCCAGCCAAGGTCATTGGTAGGAGCACCTTGAGCTACGACTCGTTTGGCAAACAGTTCCGGTGGGTTCCATATAAATTGAATTTTGTCTCTGGAGTAGTAATTGATACCTATGAAGTCCTGGAAATTTCCTTTCCCTCTCGGATAACCAGAACCAAGTGGCGGGAGGAATTTTCCTTTTCCCATGGCTTCGAGGAATATGCCTTGAAAGACAAAATCATTGAGAAAGGCGCTAAAATGGTCGAGAGGGGAGAAAGGAGAAAGGGGAGAGAAGACCCGCAGATGATGGGCTACACCAACGAGGGTTGGTTCTTTTTCTGATTCTTGGAGAGAATGGATGAGTTTGTATGCATCAATGTGGGCAAGACTGAGGTTTCGTGCGGCACGTATCATGGCATTACTGTCCTGTTTTCCAGGAGGCCAGGATCCCAGAACATACCCGTAAGAGAGGTAAACATTGGGTTCATTGATTGTAACCCAGTCATTCACAAGATGCTTGAGATTACTCACCACAAACTCCACATAACGGAGAAAATCGCTGATACTGCTTTCGTTTTCCCACCCGCCTTTATCCTCGAACCATAAGGGATGGGAAAAATGATACAGGGTCACAAGGGGGCGGATGTTGTATTTTGCAAGCAGGGAGATTTCTTCGATATAGTGTTCGATACCCTCCCGGGAGAACTTTCCTGGTTCTGGTTCGATGCGGCTCCACTCAAGTCCCATGCGATGGGTTTGTACCCCTAACTCAGCCAAAAGCTCAATGTCCTCTTTGAAGCGTTTCCAGTGATCGTTGGCGCGGAGGGGGGATGTGTGGTCTTTGATATGTCCCTGTTCTGCCCATCGATACCAGTTGTTGTTTTTGTCTCCACCTTCGATCTGAAGCGCTGCTGTTGCAGTCCCAAACAGAAAGTCTTCGCCCAACTTGCAACCTAATGCTCTAAAACTAAGATGTATCAAGGCTTTCATCTTTTCGATTTTCCCTTTTAGGTAACACGGATTTTTTCTGAAAGAAGGGACATTCCTTATAGTTCAGGGCATGATATATCTCCCTTACACGAACGATGGGTTTACTGCATTTCTTTATGTAAATCGTCCTCCCTGTCCTCGTCTTCATCTCACTGGTAATAAGCTTCTGCGTGTTCATCCTCCTGACTATATTACTCCAATCATCTCTTATCCCCTTCGCCTTGAGCTTTTGCCTTATGGTGTTTACAACCATATACGCAAGGATACTCCCATAGATGTGTGCCTCTGAATAGATGTCTTTTGACTGAAACACTGAATGTCTCTATCTTCCCTCAATGTGTTGTATATCTTCCATATCGTCTCTTCATCTTCCCCCTTGAGGGTGGTGCGGATAAAGTATGCCCCAGGCACCTTCACTCCTTCCACCCTCTTCCACTTAATCTCCGTCGCTATCCCATCCTTCTCCTTTATCTTCACCTCGTACAGACGGTTCACCGAGGGGTATCTCTCTTTTAACCTCCCAAGCCTCTCATATACCTTCTCTATCCTCTTTATCCCTCCCTTCCTCTCTATCCCCCGCTTGATAGACTCTCAGCCCCTCTTCATACCTCTTTGAGAGTTCCTCTTCCATGCTCTGCTCTTTGAGCGCCTTCCCTTGCTCTTTATATACAAAAACCTGTCTTCATATCCTTCAACTTCTACCCATTGGGCAACAATCTCATTGCCTCTCCTGTCTGTAAGCCTTCTGCCCTTCTCCTCTATCTCAGCTATATGACGGTCTTTCATCTTCGCAAGGGATACACATACATAGTCCCTCTTTTGCTCCCGTAACATCCTGAGATTCTCCTCAGTGGCTATCCCTGCATCTATTACTATCACAGGACAGTGACCCTCCGAAGGATATCGCTCCTCCATGTCTTTAATAGTCTTCTTCAAAGTCTTACTGTCCCTGATGTTTCCTTCATAGATATGGCTGTATCGGATGAAACCCATCGTGTCTGTCACCAATCCCAATGCCATAAGCTTTGCATCATTACGCCTCTCTTTGCTCCGACCAAACCTCGCCTTCTCACTATCCCTCTTCTCCCCCTCAAAATAGAGATTCGTTAGATCATAGAGTATTATCTTGTCTTGCGGTGTAAATAACTCCCCAGTGCGTCTGGCCATCCATCGATCTATCTCCTCTTTGGCTTGATAAAGCTTTCGGCTCACTTTGTAAAGATGGTGCCTGCTTACACGCCCAGGCTCTACCCCATAAAGTTCACTTAACCCACTGTTTTCCTTCAGCCATTCCTCTGTCTTGTGCTCAGAAGCAGGAAATACCGCACGGGCAGTTATGTATATCATCGCCATCTTAATCCATCTCTCCTCCCACCCCAATTCACCCAGATATCTCGATAACCCTAACTCCTCAAGTGCCTGCCTGCATAACCACTCAGCACCAACCTCACGAGCATCATTATGCTCAAGACTGTTTACATCTACCTCCTGATAGTCATGAGACCCCTCATCTGCTGCCTCTGTGCTTACAAGGGATTCCTTTGGTATATCCAGTAACCCCTTCTGTATGATAATACTGGCATAATGCTGAGCAAGGTTTTCTATCTTTTGGGGTATCTGTGAAACAAAAAGGGAAGGCCTCTTGTAAACAATCTGTTCAATCCTGTCAGCAAGAACTTTATGGTCTGATCTATCAGGAAGTTCTTCGAGCTTACCAAGGTTGAGAATATTTCTATGTCTTACAGTATTACCGAGGCGATAACTCTCACAGAGGCGGTAGTAGGTATACCGTTTACCAGTCTTTCTGTTAGGTATGGATATAGGTTTAACGAACATGAGTAGAGTATAGCATAGGAGTGGCAGTAATGTCAAGTAGAAACTATTATTTAGGGACTACATACTAATTTCCAGAAACGATATTCATAAAAATCAAGGGGTTAGGAGCTTAAGATAACCCAAATTGGAGGATTTTTGGGGTAAAATGTTGCAAGTTGGGTTCGGGAAAACGGATATCTTTCATGATTTTCCTCCTAGAGTTCTATGCTGGTGTAGAAAAATCCATAGGGATGTTTGTGGATGGACAGGGGCTTTCCCTGGTATTCGAGGGGGGAATCCTGCAGTGAAACAAGAAAAAGTTTTCCCCCGGAAAATGCGTGTGAGTGGAGTTCGTACGAGAGGTGGGTGTTGGTACATGCAAGAGAAAGAAACCCATGACCCGGGAAGAGATGTTCCGTACTTCCTCCGTACTGCCACCTCTCAGAGGGGAGAATATGAAGAAGAATTCTTGTAGCATAGGGAGGTACCGTGTAGGTTTTTTGATGATAATTTTCCTGAAGAGGGTCAAAAAATATTCCTTCTGGGAGTTTTTGAGAGAGGGTTTTGTTTCCGGTATTGATGATAAGAAAGGCAGAACAGAAGGGAAGTTTTACCCATCCTGTATAATAGGAAGCGTAGATTTTTACAGGTCCAACTGCCTGCAGAGAACTTGATCTTGGTCGGAAGTTGTAGATCTCATGGTGTTGAGTAAGAGACTCGACAGGTGGTTCAGCAAGAGGAAACTGGAGACGGTAAAGATTTTCTGTCTGAGAAGAGTATTCCCCTACATTGTCCGAGGTAAAAAGAAGTCCTCCAAAGAGCTGATTTACCATATAGAGAGTGTATTTTTGTTCATGAGAGAGGCGGTTATTGGTCTCCCGTAAGATGAAAACATCCGGGTCGTTGATGAAACCGATGCGGTTGAGAGGGAAACGCCCAAGAGTTGTCGTAATCGCCTTGATGGTAGAAATTCTCTCGCGGAAGTGGATACGGGCGGGGCGTATGTCCTCCCAATCGAGCCCAACATCGCACCCGATGCGACAGTAATCCACCTTTCCTAAAGCACTGGTGATAGGGACGCCACATCCAAGGATGGTTTTGTCCTTGCAGAGCTCTCGTATCCACGAGAGGGCCTGAGCCATCTGGGAGGCTCTTGTTTTGCCATATGAGGGTTTGATGCTTGCCGCATAGAGAAAATCAAGTTTTACCATGTCAAATCCCCATTCGTGGAGAACGGTGTGAAAGACTTCTCTGAGATAGTTCTTGACCTCTGGATGATCGAGGTCAAGGGCGTAGAAGTCCCCGTTCCAGTTTTCACTGTAACCTGCAATCACAGGAGAACCATCGTCGTATCGGAGAATCCACTCGGGGTGCTTTTGATAGATGATGGACTTGCTTTCACAGATAAAAGGGGCAAGCCAGAGTCCTGCCCGAAATCCCGCTTCATGGATGGCATCGGCGATGTATTTCATCCCATGGGGAAAGGATGGTTTCAGAGAGAGCCAGTCGCCCACGGCTGTTTGATAGCCATCATCTATCTGAAAAATGTTGATGGGAAGTTTTTTCTCTTTGAAGGATTTGAGGTTACTCAGGATAATTTCTTCAGAAATATTTGTATAATAGTTGTACCAGCTTGTCCAGCCACTGATTTTGGGAAGTTGAGATGGGCTTAAACCATACATTTCAAAGTATCTTTTCTGGGCATAGGAGAGGTTGCCGCTGGTAAAAAAAAGTGAAAGAAGGTTGGTGATACTACCAGCATTCATTTCCCATCCTTCCACATCTCGAATAATTCGTAACACTCTTTTTTCAGGATGGTGTTCAAAAATGGTGTACGCAGAATTCTCGTCCAGCGACCCTACAAGGTGCCAGTTTTCTCCCTGCCCGGAAAGCGTCCACCCGTGACTGTGAAACTGTCCTTTTTTGCGGGTATAGTCATAAAAATGGTAATCACCGTAAAACTCGAGGTGGTATTGGGCATAGGCAAATCGCAGATGAGGTGGGAGTCCTGGGATTTTCTCTTGCTGGGTAAACTCCCGGGAGTCAGACCAACTCTGAAACCCATGAACAAAGATGCGATCTTTTTTGGTATAATTCCAGGGGATAATAACCTCCAAAGAGAGAAGACGGATAGGGACTTTGTTTGAGAGGATGAGAGAGTTTTCTTGTGTTTGAAGGGAGAGGTGTTCATTGACAAGGGGGGTGTTGCCCGTAAGGGTGTTTTTTTTACCTTGGTATTCGTAGGTGAGAGTAATTTTTTTCCACACCATAGGAAAACTCCTGATGTTGATGGTTTATTGTATTGTATTCCCCCTAAAAAGTCAAGTGTTTTTGTTATTGTTGGGTTTATCCTTCTTGTGAACGTATTCTCTTGTTTTTTTAGTTGGTTTTTTGAGGGTACGCTCTTCAAATAGGAAAAGGTTAAACGTTTAACCAATGAAAATATTCTCTTGTGTTTTGAGGAAAAAAGGGGATTGATGGTTATCCTTTTTTTTACTTTTTTATAATCAAAAAAGTATGTTGGGGGTTCATTTGGAAAAAAACAAAAATTTGCAAAAATGAGCTTTTTTCTTCATAATATGTGGCTTTATAAAAAGAAGGAGGATGTATGTCTCTTACCCTCAAACCTCTTGAAAATTTTCACAGCAGGTCCGGTCCTGTTCTTCTGGTCATCATGGATGGTATAGGTCTTGGAAAACCAAGCGAAGGGAATGCGGTATACAAAGCGAAAACCCCTGTTCTTGATGAACTTTTCAAGATGCCTCTGTATACAGAGTTGCAGGCTCATGGAACAGCTGTTGGTCTCCCCAGTGACGACGATATGGGCAACAGCGAGGTAGGACACAATGCTCTGGGTGCTGGACGTGTTTTTTCTCAGGGGGCAAAGCGTGTAAATGAGGCCATCGCTGATGGGAGCATTTTTCAAACAGAGGTATGGAAGTCTCTGGTACGTCGTTGTACCGAGGGCAAAGGAACATTCCATTTTATTGGGCTTCTCTCTGATGGGAACGTTCATTCCCATATTGATCATCTCATTGCCCTTTTGAGACATGCAGCAAAAGAGGGGGTGAAACGGGCAAGGATTCATACTCTTCTGGATGGTCGTGATGTTCCGGAAAAGTCTGCGCTTATCTATATTGACAAGCTTGAGGGAGTACTCAAAGAGCTGAAGGCTCAGGGATTTGATTATCGTATAGCCTCTGGTGGCGGGCGAATGGTCACGACGATGGATAGATACTTCGCCGACTGGAATATCGTGAAGCGTGGCTGGGATGCCCACGTTCTTGGCAAGGGGCGAATGTTTTCCTCTGCCCGAGAAGCTGTGGAGACCTACTATGCTGAGGATCCCAAGATTACGGATCAGTATCTTCCTTCTTTTGTGGTTGCTGAGAATGGCAAACCTGTGGGTACCATTGAGGATGGAGATAGTGTCGTTCTTTTCAACTTTCGAGGTGATCGAGCTATCGAGATCTCCATGGCTTTTGAATATAAAGACTTTGATAAGTTTGATCGTGAACGCTATCCTGAGGTTATGTTTGCAGGGATGATGCAGTACGATGGGGATCTTAAACTTCCCTCAAACTTTCTGGTTCAACCTCCTGTGATCACACGAACCGTGAGTGAATATATGTGTGCTGCGGGCATCAAAAGCTTTGCCATCTCTGAAACTCAGAAGTTTGGGCATGTTACCTACTTCTGGAATGGGAACCGATCGGGGTATATTGATGAGAAGCTTGAAACCTATATTGAGATTCCCTCGGATAAGATTCAGTTTGATAAAGCCCCTGCCATGAAGGCAAATGAGATTACCGAAAAGACCATTGAACTTCTCCGGACGGGGGAGTATAAGTTTGGACGGCTGAATTTTGCGAATGGGGATATGGTTGGACATACCGGTGTGATGGAAGCCGCCATTGAAGCCGTAGAAACCGTTGATCGCTGTGTAGGCCAACTTCTGGACGAGGTAAAAAAGATGAATGGGATTGTGGTGGTAACCGCCGATCACGGGAACGCGGATGAAATGTTTACAGAAAAAAATGGCAAGCGAGAGGTGAAAACTGCCCATACGCTTAACAAGGTTCCCTTTATTATTGTGGACTATGGCTATCAGAACGAGTACCACATACGTTCACTTCCGAAAGCGGGGCTCTCCAATGTCGCTGCTACCCTTTTGAACCTTTTGGGCTACAAAAAACCAGAAGACTACGATCCCTCACTTATTGAGTTTTAGGGATTATCCTATGGGGAGTCTTTATCTCGTTCGTCACGGGGAATCTACTTGGAATAAACACAATTGGTTTACCGGGTGGGTAGATGTTTCTCTCACTCCAAAAGGGATTGAGGAAGCATTGGCATGTGGACGAGAGCTTGCCTCTGTATCGTTTGATGTGGCGTATACTTCAACCCTCGTGCGGGCGATGGAAACCCTTCTTTTGGTTCTTGCTTTTCAATCCAAAACCCCTGTGGTTGTTTCCCACAAAGGAAAACAAAAACGCTGGGCAAGGATCTATAGCGAGGAAGCTGCGTCTCGCATTCTTCCCGTGTATACGGACTGGCATCTCAACGAGCGTTACTACGGGCATTTGCAGGGTCTTAACAAAGATGAAACCCGTCGATTATATGGAGAGGAAAAATTTACCCTCTGGCGGAGGAGCTATGATGTTCCTCCCCCAGGAGGGGAATCACTTCAAATGACTGCAAAGCGAACGATACCGTTTTTTCAGCGAGTGATTGTTCCCCTGGTTCAGTCGGGGAAAAACGTTATCATAAGTGCTCATGGGAATAGTCTTCGTTCGATTGTAATGTATTTGGATGGGCTTTCTGCTGATGAGGTTGTGAAGCTTGAGATTCCTCATGCAACGCCTCTCGTGTATGAATGGAAGAATAACTGGAGGCGCGAGAGATAGGATGAGCGAACAAAAAAAGATCCAGAAGCAAAAGATTCCTGTGAGACAGCGAACACCTGAAGAACGTGTGAAGGATTTTGGTGAAGTGGAATACCTCTATTCACCAGAAGAAGCCACCTTAGAAGCCCTTCGCTGTCTTCAGTGTAAAAATCCTCCCTGTGTGGAGGATTGCCCGGTTCATATCAAGATCCCTGTTTTTATTCGCCAGATTGCTGAGAAGAATATTGAGCTTGCTATTCGGACTATCCTCGAGGATAATCCTCTTCCCTCTGTCTGTGGGCGTGTGTGTCCTCAAGAGAGTCAGTGTCAGAAACGGTGTACGGTTGGCCGGATTGGTGATCCCATCCAGATAGGGAAACTGGAACGGTTTGTTGGGGATTCTACCTTGAAACCACTTCCCGAACGGATGAAGAAAAACAAAAAGGTAGCGGTTATTGGTTCTGGTCCTGCATCACTCACCTGTGCCGGAGAATTAGCAAGGCTTGGATATACCGTTACTGTTTTTGAGGCTCTCCACGAAATTGGTGGAGTGCTTCTCTATGGTATACCGGAGTTTCGTCTTCCCAAAGCGGTTCTGGAGCAAGAGATTTCCTATCTCAGAGAGTTGGGAGTTGAATTTCAGACCAATGTGTTGGTGGGAAGAACTCTTCCCTTCCATGAGTTACGAGAACAGTTTGATGCGGTGTTTCTGGGAACTGGTGCGGGGCTTCCCAAGTATCTCCACATTCCCGGAGAAAATCTCAGAGATGTGTATTCAGCAAATGAGTTTCTTACCCGTATTAATCTCATGAAATCGTATATGTTCGGTGAGTATGATACTCCTCTCGTTGTGAAAGGGGATGTGGTGGTTATTGGTGGGGGCAATGTGGCCATGGATGCTGCAAGAAGTGCCCTTCGTATGGGAGCCCGGTCGGTAACTGTTGTGTACCGCCGTGGTCGCAAGGAAATGCCAGCCAGGATTGAAGAAATAGCTCATGCAGAAGAAGAGGGCGTAAAGTTTGCTTTTCTGGCTGCTCCCGTAAGAATAGAAGGAGACAGTGAAGGAAATGTTACCTCTATCGTTTGTCAGCGGATGCTTCTTGGTGAACCGGACGAACGAGGGAGGCGGTGCTTTCTCCCTGTGGAGGGAGACTACTTTGTCCTTCCTGCGAACATGGTGATCAATGCAATTGGGCTTGATACGAATCGTATTCTTCTTGAAACGATCGAGGGACTTGCGCTGGATCAAAAAGGTCATGTTGTGGTTGACGAAAACCTTCAGACCTCTCTTTCTGGGGTTTTTGCGGGTGGTGATGTGGTGCTCGGGGCTGCAACGGTGATTCTTGCTGCTGGTCACGGCAAACAGGCTGCTCATGCTATTGACAGGTATCTTTTTCAAAAATAAATTTTTGTATTCTTTTCATTTTTTCGTTTGTTGTGTCGTATATATATGAGGGAGTTAGAGAGGAGAGGAGGGTGCTATGAAGATGAAAACTCTCTATGTCTTGATGGGAGTGTTTTTCTTTCTGTCATGTTCTCTGAGGGATTATATGAACCAACCCGTCATGAAGGATGCCTATGACGGTCCGATGATTCTTTTTCTTGAGCCGATGGGAGGATATTCGTATCCTGGAAGAGTACGGGTGGTGGCTGATGTTTCTGAGGCTGTCGGCGTGGAGAGTGTTGAAGTGGTTTCCGAGGGACTCAGCCAGTGGTTTCCAGCATTGAACCTTCCTGTATATCGTCTTCATAGCGAGGTGAGTTTTTCTTCTCCGGGATTAAAAACCATCGAAGTAAGGGCAAAAAATAGACTAGGGATCGAGCGCTCTGTATCTCTGGCGGTCAATATTCTAGGACCATCTATAACTATCACCAATGATTTTGCCCACGCGGGGTATATTTATACTGCAGCCAATACTCTTTCTTTGGGTGGGGAAGTGTTTTCGGGTCTAACCAATGTGTTGAGAGTTTTTGTCCGGGTAAAGCGACCAAATAGTGAAGAGGAGGTACCTGCTGTTTTGATGGGAGGATTTTGGGAGACAATGTCACCAGTTGTTCTTAATCCAAACGAGGACGTGGTACTCACAGCATTGGCAGAGGATCAGGGAGGAGTCCAGGCTTCGACACCACCTGTTACGGTTTATCAGGATCAAAGAGGACCGGATCCTGTGATTCTTACGAGGCCAATGAGTAACGGTGTGGAGGCAAATATGGTATTTTTTGAGGGAACTGTAAAAGATGACAAGGTTGGGGCTGCTCGTCTGGTAGCCACAGTAGACAACTGGGTCACTTCGTTTACAAACGAGCTTAACTCCTGGTGGGGAAATAGAGAAACTGTTGCATTTGCCTTTACGAGGTCTTTCCCTCCGGGCATTTATAACCTTCTCTATTACGCAGAGGACTTTTTGGGCAATCGCTCTCAAACGAATACGATAACATTTACCGTGGATGGTACTCTTCCTTATGTGTATGTGACAGGTCCACTGTCAGGTTTCTGTACCAATAAGGACTCGTTTGATGTTTATGGAGAGTATGATAATGCGACTATTCTTCAGTATTCTTTGAATGGAGGTCCATGGCAGAATATCTCCTCTTTTGGAGGAGGAAAGTGGACTAACCTTATCAATTTTATCCCTAATCAGACCAACACTCTGAGGCTCATGGCCATCAGTAACCAGTATACAAACCTTTCTCTCTTGTATAAGTTTCTTATTGATACCCTTCCTCCCCTGGTTACTTTCTATGATATTGGGACGCAGCCAAGGGTGAATGTTTCTTCTCAATCGCGACACATCAAGCTACAAGATAACCTTTCAGGGATAGCCTTTTTCTATGATATTCTTGATGGGTATTGGGGATATGGGGGGATGGGATTTCTTTCCGAAACCAATCTCACCACATGGCTTGGTCCATCCTATGAAGATAACGGCACTCGTGATTTTCCCTTTGGAGCGGTGGTTACCAACACGCTTATCCTTATTGATAGGGCTGGGAATACCAATATAAACTTTTCTCGTGTGGCTCAGGTTTACCCGGCGATTTTTGTCTCTCCGGGAGGAAGTCCTGCCGCCTTTGGGGTTGCTTCGGCACCGATAACTCTTGCCGAGGGTATGGAGACAGCGAAAGCCCTCGGGGTTCGTACCCTGGTTCTTCAGGAGGGAACGTATAATCTGGGTTTGCTCTCCCAACCTCTTCGACCTCAAAACAACATGATGATTGTAGGAGGCTTTGACAACACGTTTACGAACCACGCCTCGTATTCGACGCTGAAAAATACTGGGAAAAGAATCATGGAACTCGTGGATGTTTCTTCTGTTTTTCTTTCTTATCTTCATTTTTCTGGCAGCGGCTCCTCCGTGACTAATGGAGTCCTGTGGGTAACGAATAGTTCGGTCTTTCTTGTAGATAATATCTTTTCCTCAAACCAGGGCAAGCAAGGAGCGGCTATTTATGCAGTACATTCCCAGCTGGGATTAGTGAGTAATCTCTTTACCCGTAATAGGGTACACGATTTTGGAGTTGTTGTGGGAGTAGGATCCTTTTATTTTGGGTTGGGGAATTCCTATCTTACCAACATATCACAAACCATCTCAATCTTAAATAGAGATGTCCAGCTTTGCCTCTTAGGGGGAGCTGCGATTATCAGTAATGAGGTTTTTTCTTCCTATTCGAATGCAGGAAATGTCGATAATATTTTGATCAATGTGTACGCAAAAGATATGGGGACATTTCTTCTTCACGATTGTACCTTTACTTCCGTGATAGGATCGACGAATGGGGTTCATCTCTGGCTTGCAGGGAATATGCAAAATACAAGCATCCTCTCCAATCATTTTAAACAAGGGGTGCAGTATGGAATGATTAAGGAGGGAAACTGGGGTGGTTATGAGCTTCGACAGAATAGTCTCTTTACCAATGGACTACCCATTTTGTGGGCAGAGTTTCTTCCGGCGGCTACTAACCTGATTTTCTCGAATGAGATAACAAAGTTTAATGATCCTGGTGTGACGCGGGCCACACCTGATTCTACCGATAATCAGGCTCTTCCGTAGTTCAGTCGAGCGTGAAAGGAAGAGAAGCAAACTCCTGTTGGTAAATGCGGCGGTAGAAAAAGGTCTTTTGCCAGATGATTTTTACATAGTTTCGGGTTTCCTGATAGGGGATCATTTCTATCCAGAGGGGAGAACGAAAGGGGTAACGTTTTTTCCACGTGTTCACAGCCCCTTCTCCTGCGTTGTAAGCTGCCAGCGCATACGGGATCCAGCCGTAGCGTCTAAAGAGATAAAGGTAGAAGTTATTTCCTAAGAATACGTTATCATCGTAATCATAGGGGCTTGCGCCCGGGATGCCAAGATTTCTGGCAAGTTGGCTCGCTGTTGCCGGCATCAGCTGGGCATACCCGTAAGCTCCAGCAGAAGAGATCACATCCTTACGAAAGTGGCTCTCCTGACGGTAGGCTGAAAGTACCCACAAAGCAAGATTGGTGTTTGAAATGACAGGGAGGATATCTTTCAGAGGATCCAGAGGGTAGAGGGTTTTTTGCCAGTTTTCCGGCATAAGAAGAATACTTTCACGTCCCACATATCGTCGAAAATAGTAATCTAAGCGGGCAAGGGCTATTCCTCTCGCGTCGGCTTTTTCATAGAGGGCATGCCCATACCAGGAAAAACGGTAGCGGTTCTCCGGGGTTTCCAATTTTTTGTCGAGATAAGCCGCTAATTCTCGGGGATAGTTTGTCCAGAGACTATTCGTAAGGGCAAGTAACTCCTCATAGAGTTGTTTTTGTGAGGGAGTAAGTGAAAAATGCGAGGTAAGTACACTTTCCTGGAATTGTTTTAAGTCATTGGAAAAACGACCAGGAAATACCAGTTGTCCTGTAATGTCGTACAGAGCTAACGTCGTGAGAAGTCGCTTGTGAAGAGGAAGAGAAGGGAGAGTGTTTGTCGTATGGGTAAACCAGTTAGTAAACTCAGAAGGATACTGCGCGTGAAGGGGTGAGGCATAAAAATTGGCAACACACCACTCATAACTGTAAGGAGCATCGGAGAGAATACCTAAAAGCAGAGGATACGCCTCTTGTGGTTGATGGTGTTCGAGAAAGAGAAGTGCCCTGGTGAGAGAAAAAGTAGGGTGTGGGGTGGCTTTTTCTCTTCTTTCTAACCAGCTTGGTAGTCTGGGGTCTTTTTTCTCAAGCAGGATACCAAAAACGGCGAGTGCCACATCCTTGTTGAGGATGTTTTTTTCATTTACCTCGTACCACTGTAAAAGGGTTTCTGTTTTGTTCTGTCGGATGAGACTACGCGTGTATTCCCAGTGGAAAACAGAACCAAAACGTACGATCCCCTGGTGGGCGAGTTTTTCTGTGAGGGAGTAGGCACGAAGCTGGTTCGCCCACGTAATGGCTTTCTGAAAATCCTCGATGGTACCAAGGAGGTTGTTCTGGAGAGCTTTTTCTATTTCCTCAATTGCTTGAGAAGGTTTTTTTTTGACGAGAGCGTATTCTACCCTTGCTTTCCATTGACGGGAGGGAGGTAGAGAAGGAATGTACTTTCTTGCCAATTCTTCCACGATAGCCTCGGGTAATTGGGCGAGCCTTTTCCATAAACGCTCCCAGCTTGCCTCTGGCAGAGTGGAAAAATGAACGAGTTGATTTGTAAACTCCTGCCAGCAGACGGTAAGAAGTGTTGCCTGAGTGAGAATGAGAGGGATGGTAGAGGGCTCTTCTGAGAGAAAGCGTTGCCAGAGGGTGTATTGGGTTACAAGAAAGGGGAGTTCTCTCGGTGGCATGAAGTCATTGGAGATTTTCCAGATGTTCCAGAAAAGCATCTCCATATGATTGGTGGAAAGATAGGGATTGGTATGTGCCCGGCTGAGCCAGTTTGTGAGGGTGGGGAGAATATCTTCGCTATGAGGGGGTAAAGGTTTTTCAAAAAGCTTTTGGATAAAAAATGCAAAGAGAAACTGGTGAAAGGGGTTTTCCTGAGGGACTGAGAGAAGCAAGGCTTCTTGCCAGGCGCCAAGACTTCCCTCTATCATGAGACGGGACTGGGCGAGGCGGTACTGGTCTTCAAAGGAGAGATTGGTGGATTGTTCCAGGAGAGAAAGTACCTGGCGATAGGATCCTCTCTGGTAAAGGGCAGCAGGATCAGACGGGGTTTTTAATGGGGCAGTTGTCATTGCTAAAAGAAAAAAAATAATCATGTTTGCTCCTAAGTATTGATTTTATGACCGTAAAGTATAGGAGAAAAGAGCGAAAAAAGCAAATTTACAAAAAAAGAGGGGAGTTTATGGCAGTGTATACTTAATTGTGTCTGGTAGGAAAAAGATAACCTCCTGTGATAATATAAATAAAACTATCACAGGAGGCCAGATATGATTGAGACGAAGAATATTTTAGAGCTATTCAAACCAATTGTCAAGGAAGTATTAGAGAGTATGTTAAAAGAGGAAAGAGAGATTTACCTGGAAAACAATCCTCCCACAAAAGGCAATGGCTTTTACGAAAGGGATTTAAAGACAGCTTTTGGCGAGCTTACAGCCATACGTGTTCCAAGAACAAGGGATAATGGATTTAAAAGTGCCCTTCTTCCCTATCGCAAACGCATCACAGAAGACTTAGATGCATTAATCAGGGCTATGTTGATATCAGGAATGTCAACAAGGAAGATAGCAGAAGTTTTAAAAGAGCTTTATGAAATAAAGATTTCTTATGCTAACATCTCAAGGATAAGCCAGGTAGGCATAGAAGAGATTCAGAAGTGGCGTAGTCGCCCTCTCATGGAAGAATATGCCGTGGTATTTCTGGATGCTATGGTGTTTCCTATCAAGAGAGACAGGGTAGAAAATGAATCAATATATGTAGCTATAGGCATTACACCTGAGGGAAGACGGGAGATTTTAGGATACTGCCAGGAGGCATGGAAAGTGCTTATAACTGGCGGGAAATTTTGCTAGATATAAGAGAAAGAGGTGTCAAACAGATTCATTTTATTGTCTCTGATGGCTTAAGTGGTATGAAAACGTCATAACAGAGATATATCCCCACGCAAAGTATCAGCCCTGTGTAGTCCATGTCATGAGAAACATACTGGCTAAAGTGAGAGTTCAACACAGAAATATCATTGCCACTGAAATAAAAGAGGTATTTCATGCCAAAGACAAACAGGAGGCAGAACAATTGTTTATGAAATTTACACAAAAATGGAAAAATATCTATCCCAACTTAATGAATAACCTCTTGACAATAAGAGAGAATATATTCACTTACATGGAATTACCTGAAGGAATACGAAGCAAGGTGTATACAAACAATGCCCTGGAAAGACTCTTTAAAGAACTTAAAAGGAGATTAAAAACAATGGAAATGTGTCAAAGCGAGGCTTCAGCTGAGAAATATCTTTACCTGTTATTAAGATACCAAAATGAGAAGTTCTTAAAAAGAAAGTTAAAAAATTGGGAGTATTACTTTCAACTCTATCGTGAGCAACACTCATACACCAAAGAAAATATTCACAGCGAGGTTATCCTATGACTAGACACAATTTTCTTGACACAATGGAGTTTATTGTTTCATAAATAAAGACTTCAATAAAGGGGGAAAGTATTTTTCGTTTTTTGTATTTTTAGTTTGGAAAATTCTTGAATGATCAGTGAGAGAAGCTGTTTGTTTTTCTACCCCGTTGCGTCAAATAAAAAAGTACTCGAAATTCGAATCATTGCCTCATAAAAAAAAGTACTCAAAAATTCCATACAGTTTCCTCCAAATTTTTGTTTTTTACATTCTTTTTCTTTTGAAGGCTGAAAAGTTTTCTCTGGCAAGCCGTAATTTTTTGTCTTAGGTGAAACAAATCGAGAGCCTTATAAAGCCTTGTTAGGCGTTCCTTTTGTGCCTCACTTACATAACCCAACTTGCAACCTAATGCTCTAAAACTAAGATGTATCAAGGCTTTCATTTTTTCGATTCTCCCTTTTAGGTAACACGGATTTTTTCTGAAAGAAGGGACATTCCTTATAGTTCAGGGCATGATATATCTCCCTTACACGAACGATGGGTTTACTGCATTTCTTTATGTAAATCGTCCTCCCTGTCCTCGTCTTCATCTCACTGGTAATAAGCTTCTGCGTGTTCATCCTCCTGACTATATTACTCCAATCATCTCTTATCCCCTTCGCCTTGAGCTTTTGCCTTATGGTGTTTACAACCATATACGCAAGGATACTCCCATAGATGTGTGCCTCTGAATAGATGTCTTTTTGATGAAACACTGGTCTCATCTTCAGATCACTCTTCAATACCCTGAATGTTCCCTCTATCTCCCTCAATGTGTTGTATATCTTCCATATCGTCTCTTCATCTTCCCCCTTGAGGGTGGTGCGGATAAAGTATGCCCCAGGCACCTTCACTCCTTCCACCCTCTTCCACTTAATCTCCGTCCTATCCCATCCTTCTCCTTTATCTTCACCTCGTACAGACGGTTCACCGAGGGTATCTCTCTTTAACCTCCCAAGCCTCTCATATACCTTCTCTATCCTCTTTATCCCTCCCTTCCTCTCTATCCCCTTGATAGACTCCAGCCCCTCTTCATACCTCTTTGAGAGTTCCTCTTCCATGCTCTGCTCTTTGAGCGCCTTCCCCTTTCTTTATATACAAAACCTGTCTTCATATCCTTCAACTTCTACCCATTGGGCAAAATCTCATTGCCTCTCCTGTCTGTAAGCCTTCTGCCCTTCTCCTCTATCTCAGCTATATGACGGTCTTTCATCTTCAACCAATACAAACATACATAGTCCCTCTTTTGCTCCCGTAACATCCTGAGATTCTCCTCAGTGGCTATCCCTGCATCTATTACTATCACAGGACAGTGACCCTCCGAAGGATATCGCTCCTCCATGTCTTTAATAGTCTTCTTCAAAGTCTTACTGTCCCTGATGTTTCCTTCATAGATATGGCTGTATCGGATGAAACCCATCGTGTCTGTCACCAATCCCAATGCCATAAGCTTTGCATCATTACGCCTCTCTTTGCTCCGACCAAACCTCGCCTTCTCACTATCCTCTTCTCCCCTCAAAATAGAGATTCGTTAGATCATAGAGTATTATCTTGTCTTGCGGTGTAAATAACTCCCCAGTGCGTCTGGCCATCCATCGATCTATCTCCTCTTTGGCTTGATAAAGCTTTCGGCTCACTTTGTAAAGATGGTGCCTGCTTACACTTGAGCTCTACCCCATAAAGTTCACTTAACCCACTGTTTTCCTTCAGCCATTCCTCTGTCTTGTGCTCAGAAGCAGGAAATACCGCACGGGCAGTTATGTATATCATCGCCATCTTAATCCATCTCTCTCACACCCCAATTCACCCAGATATCTCGATAACCCTAACTCCTCAAGTGCCTGCCTGCATAACCACTCAGCACCAACCTCACGAGCATCATTATGCTCAAGACTGTTACATCTACCTCCTGATAGTCATGAGACCCTCATCTGCTGCCTCTGTGCTTACAAGGGATTCCTTTGGTATATCCAGTAACCCCTTCTGTATGATAATACTGGCATAATGCTGAGCAAGGTTTTCTATCTTTTGGGGTATCTGTGAAACAAAAAGGGAAGGCCTCTTGTAAACAATCTGTTCAATCCTGTCAGCAAGAACTTTATGGTCTGATCTATCAGGAAGTTCTTCGAGCTTACCAAGGTTGAGAATATTTCTATGTCTTACAGTATTACCGAGGCGATAACTCTCACAGAGGCGGTAGTAGGTATACCGTTTACCAGTCTTTCTGTTAGGTATGGATATAGGTTTAACGAACATGAGTAGAGTATAGCATAGGAGTGGCAGTAATGTCAAGTAGAAACTATTATTTAGGGACTACATACTAATTTCCAGAAACGATATTCATAAAAATCAAGGGGTTAGGAGCTTAAGATAACCCAAATTGGAGGATTTTTGGGGTAAAATGTTGCAAGTTGGGATAAGAGCTTTCTAAAAGCCGCTGGTAGGGAGTTTTAATATCATCATGCTTCTTTTGCACCTTGCTTCCGATTCTCTTTTTCTCTGTCATTTTCATAACCGGTTGAAAAAAGTTGGCATAAAGCCTGAGATACGCATAGAGTCGGTTCAAGTAGTAGACTTCTTCCTCGGTATCGTAGCGGAAGTATCCAACATTCTGGCGGACTATGGAATAGTTTTTCTGCTCAACGTAGCAGTTATCATTGGAACGGGAGCTTCTCCCCCTTGTAAATTTTATCTGGTGCTTCTCACACCAATCACGCAGAGGATGATTAATAAATTCAGCGCGGTATCAGAATCAATTCCCCGTAACTCAAAAGTCTTCTTTGGACTTTTCTATGGCTTCTCTTACCCATTTTGAAGCTTTGTTTTTGATTGCCACAAGTTCTGTCCAACCGCTCCAAACATCCACCATATTTAATGTTTGAGCAAAATCTCCCCGGCTATTTCCTCCCTCATGGGCAACCAGATCAATCTCCATAAAACCAGGGCAATTTTCATCCCACTCTGCCCACGTGCGTATAGCTATTTGTTGCTTTAATAGCGTTCCAGGCTTTGTACCTTTTCGTCCTTTTATCTCAAGCTTTTTACGCTCATGTTTCAAAAGTCGGTCAATACTTGAAGCACTTATATGGCGCAAGTTCTCTATGGCCTGTTGAAAACCCTGGAAATGCCCGTTTGCTAAGAGATTATCTAAAACTTCATTTAAAATTGGCTTTAAACGTTTGCCACACATGTAGTTTTCAATTTCCCAGACCTTTTTTAGAAGTTTTAGTTCCTCTTCGCCGAATTTTTTCTTTCTGCCAGGTCTTTTGCCCTTTTTGGCTATATCGGCTTTAAGGTAATTTTTTTTGCCTACATATATGGTTTTTCCGTGCTGCCTCAAGAGCCTGGCGGCATAGTTTCGGTTTTTTAAACCTGTTATCCTCACAAAATAATCCAGTATCTCCATTTTTTCCTTTTTGCTGGCTTTTTGATATTGTTTTGCCGTTTCCCTGTAAATAGGTCTCCTTTCAAACATCGCTAACTCCACCTTTTACCTCCAGTTCTTTGAACTGGATTATTCTTTAAATACTTTTTATTTTTTTTATTTTGAAGCAACGTTCCCTTTTCGAGTACTTTTATTATGAAGCAATTCGTCTACTTGACAGGTTGTCTCTTTTTCACTATAATACTATGTATACTATAAAGGAGTTTTGAGAATGCGAATTGCTCTTCGTTATTTAGAAAATGAACGGGTTGAATGTTCCTACAAGGGAGTTCATCTGGCTTTATGGGATGTGCTGAAGTATACTTTGCATCATCCTTATCTCAAGCATTACTTTATAACTGATTATGAGGGAGGAAATACCCTTGTTCCTCGAGAGGCCTGGCGTTATGAAGAAAATCTTGTGTATAAAGAGTTGGCTCCCGGTGTTTTTTATTTTCCTTATGAATCTCTTGGTTTTGTTTTGAATGATAGTCTTTCTTCTTTGAGTTTGTATGCTTTTGAAGAAAGTTTTACAGGTATACCAGATACGCATAATGCCGATCTTGCGATTGAGATCCGACATACGGATGAAATACGGCTTGTATTTCATCGGTCGTTTCTTCCCTTATTTCTAGGTTTTTATACGCTTTCTGTCTTGAAGATTGGATTCGAGGATGTGACTGTAACGCATCTTGGAGATGTTTTGACTTCTCTGGTAGAGAAAGAGAGACCTCTGGCGTGGGAACCTGTCACCGGGAGTGTAACCATCTCTCCTAAAGGTTTGCAGTTTTTGGTAGAAACAGAGGAAAAGGGCAGTGAAGTATATTATCGTTTTACTTATAAATCGAAGTGTAAGAAAGAGCGACTTAAACCAAATGAGGTCAAGAGTCTGGTCTTAACCTTCAAAAAAAAAATTTTAGTGACGTGGGAGGATAAGGCTTTTTTTCTCGCTGGTTTACTTCTTATTTTGTGGTTAATTTTGCTTTTGGTAAAAAAGAAGTTTCTTATGCCTCTCCTTTTTTTCGTTCTGGTTCTTTTCGTAGGATGGCTTCTTCTCAAGAGATTTTATCTTATCTTTTTTGTTAAAAAGATATCTTCTTAACCACATCGTTTTGTTTGGCCCGGCGGTGATGTTGACAGTTTGCGTGATTGTTTTTTTTGTGTTATAATATTTGACTGTGATAAGGAGAGACTATGCATCCAAAAGCTCTTGAATTGATGAGAAAATACGAGGAGATGGGACAAAAACTTGCCATTTTATCTCCTGGTTCTCAGGAATATATTAAGATTGCCAAAGACAGGGCAGAACTTGAGCCTTTTGTTGATGTTTATAACAGGATTATGGCTCTGGAGAAACAGATAGCAGATAACCGCGAGATTCTCGAGTCTCATGATGATGATTTGAAGCAGCTTGCCAAGGAAGAACTTCCTCTGCTTGAAGAGGAGAAGGAGAAACTGGAAAAAGAGATTCTTCTCCTTCTTTTGCCAAAAGATAAGATGCAGAGTAAAAATATCATCATGGAGATCCGGGCTGGTACCGGTGGGGATGAGGCGGCTCTTTTTGCGGCGGATCTTTTTCGTATGTACAGTCGCTATGGGGAACGAAAACGCTGGAAAATAGAGGTTTTAGATTTTAATGAAAATGAACTCGGTGGCTATAAAGAGATCATTTTTTCCGTGAAAGGAAAGGATGTCTATGGCCATCTCAAATTTGAGTCAGGTGTCCATCGTGTCCAGCGTGTCCCGGCCACAGAGGCTAGTGGTCGTCTTCATACCTCCTCGGCTTCGGTGGTTGTCATGCCTGAGGCAGATGAGGTTGATGTGGAGATTCGTCCTGAGGATCTCAAGATTGATACCTTTCGGGCAGGCGGGGCAGGCGGGCAGTATGTGAACAAGACGGAGTCTGCCGTGCGTATCACCCACATACCGACGGGTATTGTGGTAGCCTGTCAGGAGGAAAGGTCACAGCTTCAGAACCGTGCAGCAGCTATGCGCATGCTACGTACCAAACTCCTTGATCTTCAGATCCAGAAACAGCTCGAGGATCAAACCTCTCTTCGACGAAGTGCTATTCGTAGTGGTGATCGTTCCGAAAAGATTCGCACCTACAATTATCCCCAAAACCGGGTAACTGATCATCGCATTAATCTCACGCTTTACAAGCTGGATCAGATTATGGAGGGGGATTGTGATGAACTTATTAACCAGCTGATTCTCAGCGAACAGGAAGAGCTTCTTAAAAGTCTTGAGGTATAATGGTTGCTCGAGAGGCGTATCGACAGGCTTTTTCATATTTGCAAAAAGAAGAGGTGAGGGATCCTGATTTTTCTGCCAGGTATCTTTTGGCGTATATTCTCGGGATAGAGACAAAGGAGATTTTTTTTCACTGGGATACAAGACTGTCTTTTTTTCAGAAATTTCGTTTTTTTTCCCTGGTAAGGAAACGAGCAAGGCATGTTCCTCTGGCTTATCTGGTGAGGTATGCCGATTTTTATGGAAGGCGTTTTATGGTCCTACCCGGGGTACTTGTACCAAGGCCGGACACGGAGCATATTCTCTATGCCGTGGAGGAAATGCAGCGGACCTTTTCTGCTATTCTTGATGTGGGAACAGGGACGGGGGTTTTAGCAATTTCGCTTGCTTTTCTTTTTCCTCAAGCTCGGGTTGATGCGTGTGATGTGAGTGTGCGGGCGGTTTCCCTTGCTCGAAAAAATGCACGCCAACTGGGGGTTTCTCATATTCGTGTATTTCATTGTGATTTTCTTCGTCGTCCTCCAAAAGGGCGGTATGATCTGATTGTTTCTAACCCTCCCTATATAAGCATGGAAGAAGCCCATCTTGTTGATAGGGCAGTGCGGGAGTATGAGCCTACAAGAGCTCTTTTTGCACCTGAAGGGGGACTTGGTTTTTACAAAGCGCTCGCTCATTATGCTTGTGAGCATCTCACTCCTGATGGTTGTGTGGTTGTAGAAGTAGATCATAAATGGGAGGATGTGGGGAAAATCTTTACCTCTTTGGGACTTCATTGGCAGTTAAAATATGACTATCAAAATATGCCAAGGGTGATCATAGCCTCTCGGGAAAAGCCGGCTTGAAGCATGTTTTTTTAAGGAAGGAGTTTACACGTTAAAAAATAAAACCCGTTGCGTCAAATAAAAAAGTACTCGAAATTCGAATCATTGCCTCATAAAAAAAAGTACTCAAAAATTCCATACAGTTTCCTCCAAATTTTTGTTTTTTACATTCTTTTTCTTTTGAAGGCTGAAAAGTTTTCTCTGGCAAGCCGTAATTTTTTGTCTTAGGTGAAACAAATCGAGAGCCTTATAAAGCCTTGTTAGGCGTTCCTTTTGTGCCTCACTTACATAAGAGCTTTCTAAAAGCCGCTGGTAGGGAGTTTTAATATCATCATGCTTCTTTTGCACCTTGCTTCCGATTCTCTTTTTCTCTGTCATTTTCATAACCGGTTGAAAAAAGTTGGCATAAAGCCTGAGATACGCATAGAGTCGGTTCAAGCAGTAGACTTCTTCCTCGGTATCGTAGCGGAAGTATCCAACATTCTGGCGGACTATGGAATAGTTTTCTGCTCAACGTAGCAGTTATCATTGGAACAGGAGCTTCTCCCCTTGTAAATTTTATCTGGTGCTTCTCACACCAATCGCGTAGAGGATGATTAATAAATTCAACGGTATCAGAATCAATTCCCCGTAAATCAAAAGTCTTCTTTGGACTTTTCTATGGCTTCTCTTACCCATTTTGAAGCTTTGTTTTGATTGCCACAAGTTCTGTCCAACCGCTCCAAACATCCACCATATTTAATGTTTGAGCAAAATCTCCCCAACTATTTCCTCCCTCATGGGCAACCAGATCAATCTCCATAAAACCAGGGCAATTTTCATCCCACTCTGCCCACGTGCGTATAGCTATTTGTTGCTTTAACAACGTTCCAGGCTTTGTACCTTTTCGTCCTTTTATCGGCAGTGTATACTTAATTGTGTCTGGTAGGAAAAAGATAACCTCCTGTGATAATATAAATAAAACTATCACAGGAGGCCAGATACGAAGAATATTTTAGAGCTATTCCAACCAATTGTCAAGGAAGTATTAGAGTATGTTAAAGAGAAAAGAGATTTACCTGGAAAACAATCCTCCCACAAAAGGCAATGGCTTTTACGAAAGGGATTTAAAGACAGCTTTTGGCGAGCTTACAGCCATACGTGTTCCAAGAACAAGGGATAATGGATTTAAAAGTGCCCTTCTTCCCTATCGCAAACGCATCACAGAAGACTTAGATGCATTAATCAGGGCTATGTTGATATCAGGAATGTCAACAAGGAAGATAGCAGAAGTTTTAAAAGAGCTTTATGAAATAAAGATTTCTTATGCTAACATCTCAAGGATAAGCCAGGTAGGCATAGAAGAGATTCAGAAGTGGCGTAGTCGCCCTCTCATGGAAGAATATGCCGTGGTATTTCTGGATGCTATGGTGTTTCCTATCAAGAGAGATAGGGTAGAAAATGAATCAATATATGTAGCTATAGGCATTACACCTGAGGGAAGACGGGAGATTTTAGGATACTACCTGCCAGGAGGTATGGAAAGTGCTTATAACTGGCGGGAAATTTTGCAGATATAAGAGAAAGAGGTGTCAAACAGATTCATTTTATTGTCTCTGATGGCTTAAGTGGTATGAAAAACGTCATAACAGAGATATATCCCCAAAAAGTATCAGCCCTGTGTAGTCCATGTCATGAGAAACATACTGGCTAAAGTGAGAGTTCAACACAGAAATATCATTGCCACTGAAATAAAAGAGGTATTTCATGCCAAAGACAAACAGGAGGCAGAACAATTGTTTATGAAATTTACAAAAAATGGAAAAATATCTATCCCAACTTAATGAATAACCTCTTGACAATAAGAGAGAATATATTCACTTACATGGAATTACCTGAAGGAATACGAAGCATGGTGTATACAAACAATGCCCTGGAAAGACTCTTTAAAGAACTTAAAAGGAGATTAAAAACAATGGAAATGTGTCAAAGCGAGGCTTCAGCTGAGAAATATCTTTACCTGTTATTAAGATACCAAAATGAGAAGTTCTTAAAAAGAAAGTTAAAAAATTGGGAGTATTACTTTCAACTCTATCGTGAGCAACACTCATACACCAAAGAAAATATTCACAGCGAGGTTATCCTATGACTAGACACAATTTTCTTGACACAATGCTTTTATCTCAAGCTTTTTACGCTCATGCTTCAAAAGTCGGTCAATACTTGAGGCACTTATATGGCGCAAGTTTTCTATAGCCTGTGGAGAACCGTGGAGATGTCCGTTTGCTAAGAGATTATCTAAAACTTCATTGAGAATCGGCTTTAAGCGTTTGCCACACATGTAGTTTTCAATTTCCCAGACCTTTTTTAGCATTTTTAGTTCCTCTTCGCCGAATTTTTTCTTTCTGCCAGGTCTTTTGCCCTTCTTGGCTATGTCGGCTTTAAGGTAATTTTTTTTGCCTACATATATGGTTTTTCCGTGCTGCCTCAAGAGCCTGGCGGCATAGTTTCGATTTTTTAGGCCTGTTATCCTCACAAAATAATCCAGTATCTCCATTTTTTCCTTTTTGCTGGCTTTTTGATACTCTTTCGCCGTTTCCCTGTCAATAGGTCTTTTTTCAAACATCGCTAACTCCACCTTTTACCTCCAGTTCTTTGAACTGGATTATTTTACACAAATTTAAAGTACTTTTTTATTTTGAAGCAACGTTCCCTTTTCGAGTACTTTTATTATGAAGCAATTCGTAAAATGGCAATTTTTGTTCTCCTTCGTTACAATGTTTAGGAAAGAAAACAGGAGTGTATCATGCGTTTCTGGTGGTTTTTTTTCTTGCCTTTGGGTCTCTTTGCAAGAGGTGAGATTGGTCTTTACAATCAGGTTTATGCTTACAATGGAGAAAATGGCACAGGTTGGGAGGAAACTCGAACGACACTTACCTACTTTGAGAATATCTTTGAACCGTATGTTTCTGTTGAACCTCACGAGCGAGTGAGGTTTACGTTTGGGGTTGGAGTGGTGGTACCTTTTCAACAGGAGTACCCCCTTTCAGATGTGTTTTTTCGATGTCAGACTCGCCTGACACTGACACCGTTTCTCTGGTTGTATCTCGGATCCCTGGAAAAGGATCATCAGTTTCTTGAACCTATGCTTGATCCCCTTACAGAATTTGTTCCCAGGATACGTTTGATTTCGCTTTCTCAGGTGCCGATTGATTATGAGGTTTTCCCAAAGGGAAGGTTTTCCCATGGGTTTTATGAGTATGGAGCTCAGCTTCGCTGGATGGATAGATGGACAAAGGGAGAACTCTATATGAATTGGCAGCTTGCGGATACGACGAATCACCGGGAAAGGTTTGATGTTGGGCTGATTCAGGAGGGGATAGGGGGAGTGCCAATCTATGCCGCGTTTCACTACTGGCATAATGGCGGACACGAGCAAGAGCATGTTGTAGGAATTACGGAAAACTATGTTGGGTCTGTGGGGTGGGAGTTTCCGCAGATTGGAAAGAGAAGTGGTATCTACTACCTGGTGTCGTATTTTTTGCCGGATAGAGATGAACGTCCGGAACTCAATGTTTTTGGACAGGCTCTGTATACCCGTTGGGAGTTTTCTCTTGGGAACTGGAAATTGATTCCTCACCTGTTTATAACGAGTAGCTGGCTAAGTGAAAAAGAGCAGTTTATTTCTATTGAGGGGGATCCTTTTTACCGGGTGCCTTTTTACGGTGGGATGAATGTTCGATATGAACAGCCTATAGCTCCGGGAGTGGTGTTCCAGGTAGGGTTTGTGAACGGGGTTTTTCTTCTTCATACGAAAGAACCGTATGATTGGAAGATGATCCGGTATGACCAGCTTGTTCGGGCGGAACTGCGGTATGTCTTTGCAAGTTGGGGAGAAAAGTGAACATTTTTCAGAATATGTTTTCCACTACCCTGGAAAGAAAGAAATGATTTCTATAAGGAGAGGGTTTTATGCTTGGACTTTTCGCGATGATTTTTTTTCCGGAGCTTTTGCCGGTGGATACGATTCATGAGATTGTCTCGTCTACCAATGCTCAGGAGATAGTCTGGCATAGTTCAGGGCTTTTTACCTATGGGGCTCATACGAATACGTTTCATCTTCGGTATGCGTATGTTAAGGGAGAACAGAAGAGAGGACCATGGCAGTGGTGGGTTACTGTTCGTGGGTATGCGGACACCCATATTCCAGAGACGAATTATGGCTACTTTCTTGCCAATCTCTCCCTCTATGATTATGGGGTAGAAATAGAGAAATGGGGATGGTTTGTGAGTTATCGAGGGGCAGCTGTTCCTAGGTGGAATCAGCAGTCATTTTTGCTTTTGCCTTTTGGCGTACGACGGGAAAATCCCGGGGAATTTGATGCCTCTTCTTCGTATCTTGAGGAGCCGGTAAATGCTGCCGGCATACGCCTGGGATGGAAAAATAAAAACTTTTATCTTTCCTACTCCCAGGGAGACTATAGGCACCTTATTCCTATGGGGGTGACGGCGCATGTTTTTCTTCCCTGGTTTCAGTGGCGAAACACCCTGATCATTTACAATGGAGAGCCTGAAACCTATCATCTCAATGATTATCATGGAAAAGTTCAGTCCAGTCTTTCTACCGCGCTAAAGATTTCCGGGATGACGTTTTTCTTTTTAACTGAGGGGCACTATCTTCAAAAAGAGGACCGTCTTGGGGTGCGAATGGAAGAAGCCATTCGCCTGGGACAGGTGCAACTGGGATGTAGACAGATCTGGTGGCGGGATGTTGGTTGGAATATCGAAGGAAGCCTGATGTACTTTCTTCCTGGAGAGGAGGTTGCTCTGGGGATGCAGGCTTCAACGGAAGGCAAAATATATATTGGTACCAGAGTTGATTTTTAAGGAAAATGGGGGTAAATTGTTAGGAGATTTTTTGAAAAGGATGTTTGTGATGAAACGAAAAGCATTTTTTGTTTTGTTCCTTGTTTTTGGTCTGAGTTATGGCGAAGCAAAGATATTGTCTTCCCTGCCCATGAAATATGGTGAAAGACTTTCTTTTCGTATTTATATTTTAGGGCAGTATGTGGGAAACCATTTTATGCAAATAAATCGACAAACGAATATCGCTGGAGTGATCTATCCCATCGTGGCGGGTCGAACCTTAACACGAGAGGATTTGCGCCACCTCTATGATATGGATGATAGGGATTGGACGATTTTTGATAAAAGGACACTTTTTCCTCTTTATAACGAGCGAATTGTGAAAGAGGGGAAGTGGGAAGATTTTCTGAAACAGGAGTTTGTAGCCAGTGAACGTGCCTGTTATTATTATCACAGGACCCGTAACTACGAGCGGAACGAAATGAAGGGAAAATTGCCTATCATGGATTATAACACGCTGATACTGTATTTTCGAAGCCTGGATTATGACAGGATGAGTGTCGATCAAGAGATTCCTGTAAGTTATAAACATCGGGATACACTCTATGAGACTACTTTTACTTCCCGAAAAATAACTGTTACGTATAAAAAAAACAAGGTCCCAGCAATCCAGGTAAGGGAAAAAGGAGGATTGGGGATCTATTTTACCATGCTGGATGATGAAAATCGCACACCCTACGAGATTCGGATTGCTGCTTTTTATATTGTGGGTTTTCGTTTTGTGGATTTACGAGTAGCGATAGAAAACTTTCAGCCAGGAACAACATCCCTTTAACGCTTTCTCCAGTTTCCAGAAGAGATGACCGTGCAAGAAAATCGGCGAAGCTGTCTTTCATTCATGATATAACACCACACAGAAAAAGGGCTTCCTTTGTCTGGATAAAAGAGAATTTCTTTTCTTTCGTACAATGCGTCTTCATCATCGGGATCACATCCTTCGTAACGATCCAGATCGGATAGGAGATCATTCGTGATTTCGTACACTTCCCCTCGTACGCGTCCTTGAATTTCTTCGATATTCAGAGCTGGAAATCCGACATGAAGATCGTAGAGAGTGCCTTTGACATATCCTGTGGCTATGAGTGGAGAGTTTTCTAATAGATTGTGTGACTCTTCTCCTTTGAGGAGTGTGCCATAGACAAACAGATACATGATGGTGTCCTAAATAAGCGGAGGCATAGAGCTACCGCTACTGGAACGTTTTTTCCGTTCGATTTCGAGTTGTCGTTTGATGACCTTGAGGCTATTTTCCAGAGCTCCAATGTCTTTGCAGATGATTTTGTTCTCTATGATCTGGATGGTTTTGTCTTCATCCATGAGTTTTTTCAGATGAAGTCTACCTTCTTGAGCAGAAAAGCCAACAAACTTGATAACCTCGTCAGGACCAAAATCGAAAGTATGGGATGCTCCAGGTACGATAGGGATACGGGCTTTTTGAAGCTGGGTATAGAGAGCATCATAGATTTTGCCTACAGGGTTGGGAATAAGACTGTTGGAGAGTTGTTTATAGATAATCCAGATGCGTTCACTGAGAAGTTCGATGATTTTTGTGGCGATCTCGGGATGTGCCTGAACGGTTGGTTCGAAGTTAGCACGGTTGATGGCCATGAGTTTTGTTGGGCCAAAGGCTATGGCACTGGCACTTCTTGGTTTGTTGTCGAGAAGGGCCATTTCACCAAAGATGTCTCCTTTTTTGAGGACGGCGAGCAATACTTCGTTGTTTCCAACAAGTTTTGTGATCTTGACTTTGCCTTCTTGAATGATGTAAAGCTCGTTGCCGGGTTCGTGTTCAAGGAAGATGATCTGACCATCCTCATAGAGAGAGAAGAAGTTTTCTTTCTGAGGTTGAAGTTTCTCAGGAGAAGGATTGATTTTGGCGAGTTTGATCTTGGCTTGATTTACGTATCCTCCATCAGGACAGTATTTGATGTAACGAAGGTAAGCATAGGCAGCCTGGATGAGAAGCTGGTTGGAGAAAAAATATTCTCCTATAGCAAAAAGATGAGAGGGATCTTCTTCTAAGGAATTTTTGAAGTGGAGTTGAGTAAGCTGCGAGTCGTAGTAGCGAAGTTGTTTTCCAAAATAGCGCAGAATCTTCATGGCAATGGCAGTATTTTTCTGAATGAGTTCACCAAATTGCTCACGTTTGACCACAATACAGGAAACATCCTCAAGGGCTTGAACGGTTTCTATGCGTGGACGTCTGGACATACAGGAGAGCACACCAAAAAAGTCTCCTGTACCGAGGACAGTACCCTGCTCTTCTTGTTGGACAATGGATACGGATCGATATTCAACAACTTTTCCCTGACGAATGATATAGAATTCATCACTTTTTTCTTCGTCTTCGACAATAATATAACTGCCCTTTTTGTAGTTAGCGACCTGAAAAGCAACACTGTCTGCCATCTTTGCCTGTACTCCTTACTTATATTTTTCGGCTTTTTGGGTTTAAGTCTTGAGTTTTTGAGAGATATATTGGTTAGTGTCGGTGTGTAGGCAAGAGGTAGCCGAGCTCTTGCAAAGATGGGTCCCTGGAGAATGCCTCGAGGATTCGTTCCATATGGTCACTTCCATAACGTTCCATAAGAGCATTGGCAATTACAGGGGCAACGGCAGATTCGATCACGATACTTGCGGCAAACACAGCTGTCACATCGGATCGCTCTTTTACAGAGAGGGCTTTTTCTTTGGTTTGAACATGGACAGTTTCCAGGGGAGACATTTGAGTGGGGATGGGTTTCATCACACTTCGGAAAACAACTGGATTTCCGTTGGTCATGCCACCTTCTATGCCTCCCGCATAGTTGGTTTGACGGTAGTAACCTCTTTCACCGTAATAGATAGCATCCATAGCGTCTTTTCCGGGACGGTTGGCATAGGCAAAACCTAGTCCAAATTCAATACCTTTGATGGCCTGGATGCTGAGAACGGAAGCAGCGATTTGAGCATCCAGTTTTTGTTCAGCGGTTTGGTATGAGCCAAGCATAGGAGGGATAGGGTAGATGATGGTTTCTATGATACCTCCCAGGGTAAAGCCTTCTCGCATAGCTTGTTCGATAAGCTTTGTGAGCGTTTCGTCATCAGAGGGAGTGCCAAGCCATCGGAAGGGGGAATTCTGGGAGATTTCTCGAATCTCCGTAAGATTTTCTGTTTGTCTTGAGGGGGTGATACCGCCCCAGTTTACGATATGAGAAAACATGTCTATTTTAAAGGCTCGGAGAAAGAGTTTGACGAGTGCTCCAGCAGCCACTCTTGCTGCCGTTTCACGGGCGCTCGCTCGTTCCAGGACCTTGCGGGCGTCATCGAGGTGACCGTATTTGTACATGCCGATAAGGTCCGCGTGTCCCGGTCTTGGGGTAAGAATAGGCTCTGTTTTTTTGTCTTTCCAGTTGTCCCAATCTTTGTTCCAAACAGCTATGGTGATGGGTGAACCTGTGGTTTTCCCATTGATGACACCCGTGAGGATATCAGCGGTGTCAGTTTCTATTTTCATCCGGCCGCCTCGTCCGAAACCACTTTGACGGAGTTTCAGCTCATGGTTGATAAAGTCGAGGTCTATTTCAAGGCCGGAAGGTATACCTGTTATAGTGGCCAGCATGGCACGACCGTGGGATTCTCCTGATGTGGTGATGTGAATCATAGGTACCTCGCTTTTTGTCTTTTAGAGAAGAAGCTCTACAGCACTTCCCGGGGTTTCCCAGAGGACGAGGCGGACGAGGCGCAGGTTTTTCTGGGCAAGGGGAAACTCAAGGGTATTGGCTATCCAGGTAGCCAGATTTTCTGCTGTGGAGAGGGGAACAATATCGTTAAGGTAGGCATGATCGAGTTTCTGGATGATATACTCGTGAACAATCTGTTTCAGCTCAGCAAAATCACACACCATTCCGGTGGTTTCATCTTTTGGTCCTTCGACGGTAACCTGAAGTTTGTAGGTATGACCATGGAGATGTTCACATTTCCCATTGTAATTGATGAGGTTATGGGCAGCGTCAAAGGTAAATTCTTTTATCAAACGGTAGATCATGGCTTTGCCTCTCGTTTTGTTTGTGTTTCGTAGGCAAGTATTGCCAGAATGGTTTTACTATCTTCGATTTGCCCTGTGCGTATGGCTTCTTTAGCCTCAGAGAGGGAGAGGGTTTCTGTGAGGATAAATTCATCCTCATCGGCTTCGAGAGGAGCGGGAAAGAGATTGCGGGCAACGTAGGTATGAATTTTTTCAGTACTATAGCCTGGACAACTATAATAGGAGAGCAGGTATTCGAGATCATGACTATCGTAGCCTGTTTCTTCTCTGAGTTCCCGGCGAACTGTCTCCATGGGAGTTTCCCCGCTATCTATTTTCCCGGCGGGGATTTCGAGTAGAATTTTTCCGGGAGCATAACGGTACTGTTTGATAAACAGAATCTTGTCATCAAGAATGGGCAGGATGGCTACAGCATCGGGATATTTTACATAATCTCTATATCCCTTTTCTCCATTAGGGAAAACGACCTCATCGCGCCAGAAGGAAAAAGATTTTCCCTGGTGGAGACAGGAGCTTGTGAGGGTGGTTTCTTTGAGATCATTTGAGGGAAGCTTGTTGGATTTCATGATCGAAACTCTCCTTGCTGACATTGTGGATAGGCGTGGGATAGTTTCCATCGAAGCAAGCGCGACAGAAAAGCTCTCTGTTGACAAGTGCCTCGGGGAAAAGCCCCTCAATACTTACATACCCGACGGAATCGACACCAATATACTTGGCAATTTCTTCGATGGACTGAAACTTGTTGGCAAGAAGCTCTTCAGGTCGTGAAAAATCAATACCGTAAAAGCATGGGTATTTTACAGGGGGTGAAGCCACCCGAAAATGCACTTCTCGAGGATGGAGATCCTTGATAATCTGGATGATTTTTCGTGATGTGGTACCGCGAACGATAGAATCATCGATAATGATGATGCGCTTGTTTTTGATTATCTCAGGAACAGGCATGAACTTCATTCGTACTCCAAAATCTCTGATTCCTTGAGACGGTTCAATAAATGTTCGTCCCACGTAGTGACTGCGGATGAGCCCGAGAGCCATGGGAATCCCTGACTCATGGGAATATCCGAGGGCAGAAACAATCCCGGAATCAGGAACAGGAATCACATAATCGGCTTCCACGGGAAATTCTCGAGCAAGTTGACGACCTATTTCATAGCGGTATTCGTACACACTCGTTTCAAATACCCGTGAAGAAGGCTTGGCAAAATAGATGAGTTCAAAGATGCACTGGCGACTTTTTGGTTGAGAAGACACGATTGGTAAGGATTCCAGACCTGAGGAATTTACCACTACCATCTCATTGGGCATGATCTCTCGTACGCGTGTTGCCTGTACAATACTGAATGCGGTATCCTCCGAGGAGAAAACGTACGTTTGCGTGGCTGGGGTGAGCGTTTCCTCGTGGCTGCCAAGCGCGAGAGGGCGGAATCCCATTGGATCGCGTGCCGCAATGATGGTGTCTCGGTTCATGACCAGAACAGCAAATGCGCCCTCAAGCTGGGAAAGAGCCCATCGTGTTGATTCGACAATATCGTCGTAGGGAGCTCGAGCGATGAGGTGCAGGATCACTTCACTATCGCTTGTGGTTGAAAAAGTCTGACCTTCTTTCATGAGACGCTGGCGGATAGAGGAAGCATTGGTGAGATTGCCGTTGTGAGCAAGGGCAATAGGACCTTTGGTAGTCATGGCAGAGAGGGGCTGAGTGTTGACAAGAGTGGGAGAACCGGTAGTTGAGTATCTTACGTGCCCTATGGCTTGATTGCCCTTGAGATAGTTTAGTTTCTCTTCGTCAAAGAATTCAGAAACCTTCCCGAGTCCTATCTGCTTGTAAAAAGAGGTTTGGTCCGAGCTGATGATACCACATGATTCCTGTCCACGGTGTTGTAAGAAATGTAAGCCGAGATAAACGTACTGTGCAGCTTCTTTTTGACCATAGATACCGAAGATTCCGCATTCTTCCCGGATCATGAGAACCCCTCTTTCAAAAAGGATGACTATAGTTTAAAGAGGAAGAGGAAAGATATCAAATCTTTTGATTCAGTTTTTCTTCGAAAAATTGTTTGCAATAAAAGATTTTTCTCTTTTTTCTTCTTTTTTGCCATCGGCGTCATCCCCGCCATAGGAAAAGGGATTTTTGTATGTTTTTTGGTTAACCTTTGACAAAAACTCTTAAACTCCCTATAATAAACAGCTGTAAAAGGAGGAAATCTTGGACAGGCCACTTGTTTCGGTCATTATTCCGCTCAAGGCGTTTAACTCCTATATTCGTGAGGCTATTTCTTACTATGAGAAACTTGATTATCCCTCTTTTGAGATTATCCTTCTCCCTGACAGTGAAGAATCTGAGGTTTTGTCGGAAAAACTTTCCCTGCGTGTTGTACCTTCTGGTCCAGTAGGACCAGCGGAAAAACGTGATATGGGTGCGAAACTGGCAAAAGGTACTATCCTTGCGTTTACGGACGACGACGCCTATCCCGATCCTTTGTGGCTTAAGAACGCCGTGGCGTTACTTCTTTCTTCCGAGGATATTGGTGCTGTGGGAGGTCCGGGGATTACTCCTCTTCACGATAGTTTCTGGCAAAGGGTTTCAGGCAATGTCTATGCCTCTCTCTGGATGAGTGGAGGCTATCGCAAACGTTATCTTCCTGTGGGTAAAACCCATGAGGACTATGACATCCCTTCGGTAAACCTTATTGTAAGGCGAGAGGTTTTTGAAAAAGTGGGAGGTTTTGATTCCACCTACTATCCAGGCGAGGATACGAAGCTCTGTCTGGCGATTAAAAACCTTGGCTATCGGATTTTGTATAGTCCGGAGATCCGCGTATGGCATCATCGACGGAGTCTCTGGCCAACGCATTTCAAACAGATTGCCAATTATGCCCTCCATAGGGGTTTTTTTGTGAAACACTATCCTGAGACTTCTCTTAAACTTACCTATATTTTGCCTTCCCTCTTCTTGATAGGAGTAACAACGGGGTGGGTGTTTGGCTTGTTTCTCCCTGTTGTATGGAAGCTTTACTGGGGAGTTCTTGGGGTGTATTTTGGTGGGGCTCTTTTCTTTTCTACGGGAAGCTATGTCGAACGACCTTTTACCGTACTTGCTATCTTTTTCTCCCATCTTACCTATGGATGGTTTTTTCTCCAGGGACTCTTTACAAAAGAACTCAAGAGGTAGTGTATGAGAATATGTGTTACCTATCCCCCACTGGAAAGTCCTAAGGGTGTGCCCCTTCTCTCCCAGAATCGACAATTTCAGTGGTTCAATAATCCGACGTTTATTTATCCGGTGGTACCGGCAAGTGCTGCCACCCTTCTCAAGTCGAGAGGCTATGATGTTCTCTGGCTCGATGGGATAGCTGAGAGACTTACGCTGGATGCATGGTTTGATTTTCTGAAAAGATCAGAGATAACACTTGTGGCTATGGAAACCAAAACTCCCGTGATAAAGAAATACTGGGAGATTGTTCAGCGCCTGAAGACTGAGATGCCCGGGGTAACGGTGGTACTCATGGGGGACCATGTTACCGCCCTTCCCGAAGAGACCCTTCAAGCCTGTCCGGTAGATTATGTCCTCACGGGTGGGGATTATGATTTTCTTCTGCTGAGTCTTGTCGATTTTCTTTCTGGCAGGGTAAAAACCCTTGAACCGGGCTTTTACTATCGAGAGGGAGGAAAGATTGTTTCTACCGGTCCCTTTCAGAGGAAGTATGATCTCTCGACTCTTCCGTGGATTGACAGGGATCTTACAAAGTGGGAAAACTATGCCTACCACAATGGAAACTATAAATACACCCCCGGTACCTATATTATGGCGGGGCGGGACTGCTGGTATCATCAGTGTACTTTTTGCTCATGGACAACAATTTATCCCACATTTAACAAACGTTCTGTCGAAGATGTTTTGGATGAAGTTGGTATGCTCATTGAGAAGTACAGGGTCCGTGAAATCATGGATGATACCGGGACCTTTCCTGTTGGAGAATGGTTGGAAAGTTTTTGTGAAGGAATGATCCGCCGTGGATATCATAAAAAAGTCACTTTTGACTGTAACATGCGCCTCGGAAAAGCACTCACCTACGACCAGATGAAGCTCATGAAAAGGGCGAACTTTCGGCTTGTCCTCGTTGGTATAGAATCAGCGAACCAGACAACCCTCGACAGGGTCAAGAAAGGAGAAACCATCGAAGAAATGGTAGCCAATGTAAAACTCATGCGTAAAGCAGGGCTTTATCCTCATATTACCATTATGTTTGGTTATCCATGGGAGACGGAAGAAGACGCAAAACGAACGCTTGAGCTCGGACGGGAGCTTCTCATCAAAAACTATGCATATACCATGCAAGCTACCGTGGTTGTTCCCTATCCAGGGACGCCGCTTTTTGAGGAGTGCAAACGCAATGGCTGGTTGGTCACCGAGGACTGGGATCGGTATGACATGCGTGAGCCAGTGATGAAAACACCCATGTCGGAGGAGGTGTTGATGAAGTATGTTCAGGGATTGTATTCTGTGGCATTTCATCCCGGTTTTCTTGTACGAAAAATTCTCTCTATCAGAGATATAGAGGATGTAAAATATTTCTGGCGTGCCGGTATGAAGGTGTTAGGCCATATTCTGGATTTTGGAGAGAAAAAATGAGTGAAAGGCCTCTTGTTTCGGTGGTGATTACTACCAAAAACGAAGAACGAGTGATAGAAGATTGTCTACGAAGTATCAAAGAACAAACCTATCCCAATATCGAGATCATTGTGGTTGATAACGCTTCTACGGATAGAACCAAAGAGTTGGCTCGAAAGTATACGGAAAAGGTTTATGATAAAGGACCGGAGCGATCTGCTCAGAGAAATTATGGTATGATAGAGGTTGCACGTGGAGACTATGTGATGTATGTTGATGCTGATATGCTCCTTTCCCCTTCTTTGATTGAGGGTTGTGTAAAAACGATGGGTAAAGAGGAAGGGATTGTGGCCCTGTACATCCCTGAGATAATTTTAGGGAAGAACTTTTTTAGTAAAGTAAGAAGGTTTGAGAGAGTATTTTACAATGGAACGGTCATAGATGCCGCACGATTTTTTTTCAGAAAAAAGTTTATTGAGGGCGGGGGTTTTGATGTAACTCTCTGTGGTGTAGAAGATTGGGATATGGATAAAAGAATAAAAACTTTTGGAAAAGTTCTTTTGCTCTCCTATCCTGAAAATTCTTACACGGGATTTGTGAGTTCTTTTGTAAAGGAAAGAGGGATCACCAGACTCCCAAAATTCTCCTGCGTATTTCACAATGAGTCAGAGTTTAACTTACGAAAGTACCTTTCTAAGAAAAATTACTACACGAAAAGTTTTCACCCTTATATCGAAAAGTGGGGAAAAGATGATCCCGATCTTCGAAAACAACTGGGCTTTTTCTATCGATATATTGGTGTTTTTGTAGAGAAGGGAAAGTGGAAACGGATAATGCTTCATCCTGTCTTAACCATGGGAATGTTTTTTCTAAGAGTCCTCGTGGGGGGAGTATTTTTCCTTGAAATTTTGCAATCGAAAAAAAGAGCTTAGGATAATACGTTTTCAATTTCAAAAGACCACGAGAGGTTTGTGGTGAAGAGGGTTTTGTGTTTTCAAAATGCTTCCTGGGGAGAAAAGGCTTTAAGTGGGGGTGATATTCGCTTCATTGAAATTTTTAAGCGTCTCCGGTCTTTTTACGAGGTAAGCGTATTTACTAATCCTGCAGGAAAAAGGGCTCATGAATATCTTGGAGTTGCAAATTTGTTTACTTTTTATTGTACTCCTGAATGGTTTGATAGAATGGGGATTTATGTTTCGTATTTTTTACGAACGGTGTATGCATGGCTTGTTCTTGCAACATTCGCTAAGAATTATGAGATATTGTATGCCACGTCGGATTTCTTTCCTGATGTTCTGCCTTGTTTTTTATTGAAAACAAAAAAACAACAATGGGTTCAAGTTGTTCATCACATCTATGTACCTCCCGCGCGAAGACAGGGGGACTTTTTAAAAAATGTTATAGGCTACTTTATGCAACGGTTTTCTTTTGCTTTGATGAAAAAAAGAGCCGATAAAGTCATTGTTGTCAATGAACTGGTGAAGCAGGCTCTGATAGCATTAGGTTTTCCTGCTGAAAGAATTTTTGTTAACTCAAATGGTCTTACGCTGGAAGCTTACGCTAGAAAAGAAGCCTTCAAAAAAGATTTTGATTTATGTATGATTGGGAGATTTCATCCCTCAAAAGGGCATCGAGATCTCTTATCTATTTATCCCTTGATGAAACATAAACCACAGCTTGCCTTAGTTGGCGGTGGAGAAAAGACCTATATTGAGTCTTTTCTGCGTGCTGTAGAGCAAGAGGGTTTGTCTGATGTTATTCACTACCTTGGACAGGTCTCTGAGAATGAGAAGATTGAGTTGCTTTTTTCAAGTAAGATCTTTGTCTTGCCCTCGCATGAAGAGGGATGGGGGATAGTGATAGCTGAAGCGATGGCAGCCGGTCTTCCTGTGGTGGTTTGGGATCTTCCAAACTATACGCCTGTTTTTGGTGATAAAATTATTAAAGTGCCTGAAAATGATTACCGGGCCTTTGCACAGGTTATTGATGATTTGTTAGCTGATGAAGAAAAAAGAAAACATCTCGGAGAAGAAGCACGAGAGTTTGTCAAGCGCTATGACTGGTCAGAAGTGGCTAAGAGAGAACGTGTTTTTATCGAGGGATGATGTTGTTCACGTGTAAACTTGCATTCTTCGCTGTTTTTAAAAGGTATCATCTTTGAAAGAAACACTTTTTATCCTAAGAGACTATTGTAAAACTCAACACTCTTAGTATGAAGATACCGGCGTTCATCGAAGAGATACTGAAGTTTGGCAAGGAGGACAAGCAGGCATCCCTCTTTGAGGTTAGCTTCACAACTTGCCAGAAGGGTCTTTTGATGAACAAGCTGTCGGTTTGGATCAAGATAGTCTGAAATATAGAGAATCCACCCGAGGGGACCATAATCAGGATGGCCGGTACTGTGGTGATTAATGGCAAAAAGGACCTCTTCATCTTGAATTCCAAACTGAGTCCGAGCGATAAAAGCACTCACTCTGGCATGAATTACTCCCTCTGCTTTCATATCCTCTTCAGTAAGAAGGTGATTTTCCAAGGCAATCTCACGTTGCTTTTCGATGGGATAAGCTTTGCCAATATCGTGGAAAAGGGTAGCAAGGTAAACTTTCTCCTTATCAATCTTATGAAGAGTAGCAAGATGAAGGGCTACCTCAAGTGCTCCTCTGGTATGTTGCCACCTTTTTGGGGGGAGAAGGGAAGCTATTTTCTCTTCCCAGGCTAAATATTGCTCGTTCATGGAGTATCTCCTGGCCAGAGGTTAAAATTGAGATTGGTTTCCATAAGAGTTGTGGCGCCATCTCGGATCTTGAGAAAAAGAGTATGGTTGGTCAATGTTTCCCTCAGAAGGGGGATAACAAGATTTCTCTTTTCGCCGAGATTGAGCTGGGCAATATTGTAGGTATACAGGAACGTATTGGTTTGTGTAAGAATTTGAGCTTCTATAATGAGATTCGTGGCTTTTTGTTCTCCGATGTTTCCCATTTCAATCATAGGGTAACTTTGAATGATACTATTGGTGAAGACCTCGGTTATACTTTCGCCTGTATCAGTGTTGGAGAGATTGGTCGAGATGTAGAGATTGAGTTTTTTGTAGAGTAGGGGTTGGAAAACAAAGATGGGGGGGAGACACCCTCTTGTCGGAAGAGAGCGGGAAAAGATGAGGGGATGTGTCAGAGAGGGAGAAAAGATCATGAGTTCAAGGGATGTTTCCCCATCCTGAACGTTCTCTGTCGTTTCAAGAGAAACCACGAGGTTGGTCATAGTATTTCTGGGAAGGGATGAGATATCAAGGGAGAGAGGGATAATCCACCCCTGACGGTCCTGTATGTGGAGTTTTCCCTGTTGAAGAGGGCCAAAACCATCGTTGGAGAGCACAAGCTGCAAATTTGCTACCATCATTGGGCGAAGCTCAGGGGTGTTGCCAAACAGGATGGCAGCTACAACGAGATGAGGAGGACGATTTGACCATATCCAGAAGGAGACTTCCTGCCAGCTTGAGGTTCTCTTGCTTTCTTGGTCCCTGGCGCGAACGAGGAAAGAAACGAGTGTATCCCTTGGTGGAGAGATATTCGAGATTTCTGTTGTCCAGAGAGAAGAGCTATTGATGCTGATGTACTGCGGGGGAAGATTGGTTTGCACCCTTATCCATGGATTGGTAAGATTCATAAATTCGAGGATGGTGCTTGAAGCGGGACCCTGTCCTGTATTTTCTACACGTATAAGAATATTTCCAGTTTCTTGAGAGAGGAGAATGTTGGAAAGTGAGAGTTGAGGGGTTATATTAAGAGCGAGAAGGGGCTTATTAGCAATATTTTGGTACGTTTGAGGAACAGAAAGCGCTTCGATATAGGCTTGTTTATTGATTTTGAGAGCAATATCAAGAGCTGTAAAGCCAGCAGGAATACCCATCGATGGTTTGGTTGTTTTTATCTCGAGATCAGCGTCGGCGTAGATGAGGTATTTTACTCCCATCTCGAACTGGTAATAAGTATAATAATGAAGGGGTGTCCAACCAAAAGAGTCCTGTGCATTGATCGAAGCCCCTTTTTGAATAAGGTACTTTACGATGTCGAGGTTTTTGCTATAAGCAGCAAAGTGAAGTGGCGTGGCACCGTTTTTTTCTCGAGCTTCAAGATCAGCTCCTTTGTGAACGAGATAAGCGACTATTTTAAGGTCTCCTGCGATAACGGCCCAGTGAAGTGGGGTTCGTTTATTGACGTCCCGGTAAGCCACCGAAGCTTTTTTCGTTTCTATAGCATTTTGAACGGCTTCAAAATTTTTTTGGGATATAGCCAGGAGAAGCTCACGGTTTGCATCGGCAAAGAGGGTTTCTCCTACGAGAAATATCAAAATCAAAAGATAGATACGAGACATTTTTCGCCCCTTTGGAAAGAATATTATGCAGATAAGAAGCGAAAAAAGCAAATTTTTTAAAATTTTCTATTCCTTCTGGAGAAAAAGCCTTCTCTCTGAACTGTATGAAGAAGTATCGATGAACTTTTTTTTCTTTTGTTCATAGAGGCTTTGTTTGGTAGGGTCTTCTTTACTCCATGCGCGGTAGAGATCAAGCTCAAACCAGTCTCCATCTTCCACAGAATAAAAGAACTGAACACTTTTTATCATGGAGAGGTAGGATTCTGCTTTTTGAAACTGTTTTCTTGCTATTTCAAGTGTAAAAAGTTCATAGAGAGTAAATTCATAGAAATCAATCACAGGGTATGTTGACAGGATTTTCAGAAAGATCTGGTAGGCGTCACTATAGGCTTTTTTTTGTTTGAGGATTCTTCCCCATTGGTAAAGTGCCGCGGGAATCAAAGGGCTTTCGGGATAGAGAGAGAGGAGGGTTTCAAATTTTTGAATGACTTCATCATTTTTCTCACGTGCTAGAAAATCGAGGGCTTCTTCATAGAGAAGTTTGTCTTGTCCGTAGTAACCACTTTTGGGGACAATGAATTGATTCGCTTTCTTTTTAAAAAGTGCATTTTCCGCATCCAGATAAAAAGTGGCCACTCCGCCGACAGCGGCAAGGCCAAGTCCCCAGAGAGCCAGGTTGTCATAAAACATACTTGCTTGCATGCTTTTCACCGCCTTATCATAAGTTTGAGCTGTTTTGAATTTTTCATATTCAAAGGATCCCATAAGAAGGCCTAAAGCACCTGTTACCAGTCCTGTAGTTGTTACCCCAATGCTAAAGTAAAAAAATGGCTTGTTGGGATTGATTTTAGTGATAGAGAGGGTGTTACTCTGAACGGTAAACTGATAGATTCCCTGAGCAAGATTTTTGATTTCATCAGCACGAAACTTTTGTCCATTGATGAGGATGGTATCATGTCCTGGTAACTGAATGTGAAAACTTTCACTGGAAAGTGTATAATTCATGTTCGTGATGCGGCTTGAGATCTTGACACTGGTCTTAATCGAGGTGTACCCTGGTTTGGCTAGCGTGAGGGAGAAACGAGGTGGTTCATTGGTAATGATATAAGGTGTTTTTCCAACTTTTTGATCATTGATAAAGACGTCGGCTTGTAAGGGATCGGATGAGATAAACACCCATCCCCAGCTACTCACCCACCCTAAGAAAAAGAGAATTATTACTCGATACATACAAAACCTCCACTTCTATTATAACTCAAAAAAGAAAATATTACAACACTTGAGTTTTACCCCTCTTTTATACGATGATTAAGAGAGAAAAATGCAATTTTTCTCCGATAAAGAGGCAACCACGCGACAGTTTTTTTATTCTTCATTGACAGACGAAGAGTTGCTTACGTTGGTGTCAAAAGATAAAAGCGCCGAAAAAGAGTTTTATCATCGGTATCGTTACCGCATTCTTAGGTGGATTGCCCCTTTTCACTTCTGGGATAAGGATGATCTTTTTCAGGAGGCGCTTATTGCACTGTATGAAGCCATGAAGACCTATGATCCAGATAGACATACTGGTTTCAAAACCTATGCCAATACATGTATCAGGAATCGCATTGTGAGTTATATGAGAAAGTTTTCGACGATGGTAGATTATGTTGATCCTGAGGTTATGTCAGAAATCCCTGGAGAGGGGTCTTTGAAAGGTGTAGAAGAGAAACTCTTTTTTGAGGAGTTTTTGCATACCCTTTCCTCTTTAGAGCAAAAAATACTTGTGAAACGATTTATAGAAAGAAAAAGTTATGTGGATATTGCTGCTGAACTTGCAATTTCTCCCAAAAAGGTAGATAATATTCTCTACAAGATTCGTCATGAGCTTGAAAAGTATCAAAAACAGGAGGATGATCATGAAGCTTAATCTTAAGGCTTTATCCTTGAGTATGGCTATTCTGTCTGCGGGAGTGACACTTATTCTGGGACTCTGGTTTATAGCGACAGGATATGGCTCTCAGGTGTTTGAAAAATTGTCGCAGATAGTGTCGTTGTATTCGGTTCTTGTGAGTTTTACCTATGATCCGCTCCTTCCATTTTTTAAGAACTTCCAAAACAATGTTCTTGCTCTTTTGCTTTTGACAGGACTTGCTGCGCTGGATGCAGGGCTTTTAGCCTGGCTTTTTGGTTTTCTTTACAATAGCTTACTTCCCAAAAAGGAGAAATGATGGGTCGTATCCTGGAGTGGTTTTCAAGACAGTGGACTGGGTTTCGAAGGTTTGTTCGTTTTTTGGGTGGAATATATGCTTTAATTGTTTACTCTATAAAAAACTATTTTGGAGAAAAAAAGGGACGGGACCAGGTCAACGCCATCATAGTGATGCAAATGTATTTTACAGGAGTAATGGCTGTTAAGATTATCAGTTTTGTGGCATTGGCTCTTGGGGCTATTACCATATTGCAGGGGTTTACGCAGCTTTCCAGAGTAGGCGCCCTTGATTTTGTTGGAAGACTTCTGAATATTGTGATCGTTCGAGAATTGGGACCTGTATTGACGGCTTTTATTGTACTCAGTCGTTCGGGGACGGCTATTGCCGCTGAGATTGGTACCATGATGGTGAACGATGAGGTAAACGCTCTGGAAATTCAGGGAATTGATACACTGAAGTTTATTGTTTTCCCAAGAATCACCGGTATGGTGCTTTCCCTTGTGTTGTTAAATATTTATTTTAGTACTCTTGCCCTTGTAGGAGGATTTGTGGTGGCGAATATTGTGGGAGGTGTCTCGTACGAACTTTTTTTTGAGTATGTTTTTAACAGTATTACCTTGCTTGATATTCTGGCAAGTTTTTTGAAATGTGTCCTTTTTGGTATTTTTATCGCCACGGTTTCTGTTTTTCATGGGTTTCAGGCTTTTGTGAGTACCCAGATTCCTCAGGTTACGACGGCCGCAGTCATGAGCTCAATTAGTGTGCTTTTTGTTCTGGATGCGATCTTGACAGTGATATTTTATATTTAGGAGAGAGAGGGTGGGAAACATTTATATCAAAAAACTTTCTCTCGTGATGGGTGATTCTGTCATATTGGATTCGATCGAGGAGTTTATTCCTTCGGGAACAGTGTACTATATTCTCGGGAAATCCGGAAGTGGAAAATCTTTGCTTTTAAAAACAATAGCGGGGCTCCAGCTTGTTCAGAAAGGAGAGATTATTGTTGATGGGAAAAATATCCTGAATTTCAATCAGAGAGAAATGCTTGCTTATCATTGTCGGTGTGGTTTTGTGTTTCAAAATGCTGCCCTCATTAGCAATATGTCTATAGAAGAAAACCTGACGCTCTTTTTCCGATATAACTACAACATGAGTTTTAAAGAATCTATCAAAAAAGTGATGCCATACATAGAAATGTTTCAGCTTGAGAAGGAATTGAAGTACAGGCCAGCGGCACTGAGTATGGGAGAACGGATGCTGGTGAATATTGTTCGGGCGATAATGCATGATCCTGAGTATATTTTCTGGGATAATCCCATGGCAAATCTTGACCCAGCATCAAAGAAAAAGGTGCGCTCTCTTTTTGTAGAACTGAAAGAAAAAGGCAAAACTATGTTATTGGTGAGTGACGATGTGCCTTTTGGCAGCTGTGTTGCTTCTCGCATCGGCTATCTTGAAGAGGGGAAACTTCTTTTTAGTGGCTCTCTTGAAGAAGCGAAAAAATCTGGTCTGGAAGGACTGGGGACACTTTTATGCCACGCTGAATAGAGGAGGTTAGTTATGCCGTTTACCTTTAAAGCAGCTCAGAAGGCTGTTTCCGTTTTTATTTTTGTGGGAATTTTTTCTCTCTTGACCGTTGTAATTCTGATCTTACGCGGGAGTGAAGTTCTCCAGCAAAAGATATGGTACTATACCATTTTAGAAGAAGCTTATAGCATTACAAGCGGCATGCCAGTAAAGTATAAGGGTATCACCATCGGGAAGGTTAAGCGTTTAAGACTCACCTCTGATAGAAAGGTTTCTCTTGATTTTTATGTTCTCAAAGAGTATTATGAACTTATGCAGGAGAATAGTGTTCTCAAAGTTCAGACGTCCCTTCTTGGTGGAGCTTCTCTGATGCTTGTGGTTCCTCTTGAGGAATCGCAGCTTTTACCTTCTGGGAGTCTCGTTCTTTCGATGGATATGCCTCGTGGGCGGGAGATTCTGGCCCTGGTGGCTCAGCAGCAACCTGCAAAAGATGATCTCACTGCCAGGGTAAAAGATGTCCTTGATGGTGTGATAGAACTCAAGCCAACGATTCAGGGTATACTGGCAAACCTGCAGAATACCACAGGAGAGCTCAATCTTATTGTTCGTGGACTTCGCACGGGCGAATCTACGGTGATGTCGGATAAACTTCTCGCTTCTCTGGCTAATCTCCAGGATATCACCAAGAATCTCAAAGAGCTCACACTTCTCCTTCGTTCAGATAACAATACGGTTGGAGCCTTCTTACAGGACAAAAAACAGCTTTACACAAAGTTGGAGAGCATCCTTGGTTCGGTTGATAAAAGTCTCCAGAGTCTCTCCAAAGTAAGCACAAAACTTGAAACCACACCGGATGATGTCAAACAGCTTACCTCTCTTTTGAAAGATAATCTTATCGAACTCCGCGCTGTGCTTCAGAGTTTAAGAAATATTCTCGGTGGAAGTACCTCATCTCCATCTTTGAAACAAGGAGAACGAAAATGAAGCGGAAGATTTTTTTAGGATTGTTGCTGAGTGTGGTTGTTTTCACAGGGTGTAGTGGCAATCCTACTCTTCGGAGTGATGTCAAAAAGAGCATCGAACGACAGAGTCTTTCGGGTATTACAGCCTTTCGTCGGGGGGAGTATGAGTCTGCCATGTCTTTTTTTGAGGAAGCCCTTCAGTTGGCGTATCAACTTTACCTTCCCGCAGAAATCATCAAACAGTATGCTAATCTTGCTGAGATTTCACTCCGGCTTGGACAACTTGATAAGGCAGGGTCTTTTCTTGTTGCAGCAGAAACCATAGCAGGAAAGGAAAAGCTCTCTTCGTTTGATCTCTTGTTGGTAAAAGCTCGTTTCTATCAGGAGAAAAAAGATATATCACAGGCTCAAAAAATCTATGAAGAGGTAGTACAGATAGCAAAAACAAAAAGTGAAAAGATTCTTGCAAGAATTCACTATGCAGATCTCTGGATAGCGAGTACTAACTGGAATGAGGCCCAGCGGATTCTCGATGAAGCCTGGTGGAATCTTTTTCTTTTCTCCGATAATGATATTTTAGGATTGTATTACTATCAAAGGGGAGTAGTGGCTCAGGGGAAAAAAGAGTATGATAAAGCCATTCAGGAGTTTAAGAAGGCCCTCATTTACGATCGCAGAGCCGAAAATCTTGAAGGGATAGTGAAAGATATTTTAAGACTTGGTGAGGTCTATGCACTGAAAAATGACGAGGCCTGGTCAAACTATTATCAGGAGATGGCAAAAATTCTACTTGACAAAAACCAAAATCCACGCTAAGATAGAAGGAGACAAGGAGGTTTTTTATGAAACAATGGATCATGGCGTTACTGGTTTCTTTGTTTTTGGTGGCACCTCTCTTTAGTGTTGAGGTTATTTATCCTTCAGGATTTCCGTACATGGGTATTCTTTATCATCATCTCAAGATACCTTTTGAAGAAAGAAAGAATATCCAGATTGTTTCCAATGATTACTACAACGTTGTTTTCCAGTGGAAAGGGAAAACCTACAAGGCTCGACTTTTTGTTTTTGGGGCTATTTATCTTGAAAAAGAGGGAGAAATGCCCTGGCTGTTGAGTTTTGATGTGAAACAGTTTAGATCTGATGGGAGTTTCCCTTTTTCTACTGCGTGGTAGGCGTTACCTCTGAGAAGACATCGCCGGTGGCAAGCTGAGTTCTGAGAAGTGATCCTTCGGGTGCTTCATGTGGAGAACGAAGGAGCTTTTCACCTGTTTTCGTCTGGATAAAGGTGAGAGAAAAGCCTCTTTCGAGGATCTTTTGGGGATTGAGTTTTGTGAGCTTTTCTCCAAGAAGGGAAAGGGTGTGATGGGCTTTTTGAAGTCTTGCATGATAGAGAGACAGGATGTTTTCGCTTAATTTATCCAGGTGGAAGGAATACTTTTCGATTTTGTGCTGGAGGGGTAAACTCATCCTTATCAGGTGATTGTGAAGTTGTTTTTTGGTGTTCTGGAAACGGGTTTCTGTGAGGTGAAAGAGCGCGGTGGGATTGGCGTTGGTAAGTCTCTGGCTTACCAGGCGAAAGCGGTTGTCGAGGGTATTCCAGAGCGTTGAAGCGTAGTATTGGAGGGTTCTGTTCTGGGTGATGATTTCCTTCATGAGGTGTTCTGCTGCAGCGGTGGGTGTCGGGGCACGGTAATCAGCGACATAGTCGGCGATGGTCCAGTCTACCTCATGTCCCACGGCGGAGATAATAGGGATATGTGAAGCATAGATAGCTCGAGCCACCACTTCTTCGTTAAATGCCCACAGGTCCTCAACGGATCCTCCACCACGCCCTACAATGAGCACATCCACCATATCCTGGAAGTATTGATTGGCTACTTCTATAGCGGCTGCAATCTCAAAAGCGGCTGTTTTCCCCTGGACCTGGACAGGGAAAACAATAATATCCAGAGCTCCATGAGGTTGTTGAGTGCGATTCAGAATATCCTGGAGAGCGGCACCAGTTGGAGAGGTAATGACCCCCACACATCGAGGAAAACGGGGGAGAGGTTTCTTGTGACTTGGGTCAAAGAGACCTTCCTCCAGGAGACGTTTTTTCATCAGTTCAAATTGTCTCTTGAGTTCCCCTTCACCGCTTATGAGAAGATCGAGGACACGGATACTGATGGAGTTTTGTTTGGTATAATAGTTTATTTTACCGTAAACGTACACTTCTATCCCGTCTTTGAGAGAAGGGATGAGTTTAAAGGCAGGGGAAGAAGCGGGGATGTAGAGGGTGATTTGCGAAAACTCGTCTTTGAGGGAACAAAAAATATAGTTTTTTGAGAGATCAAGATTTTTTTGGTTGCTAAGATTGGTGATTTCTCCACGAACCCAAAAGGTATCGGGGAACGCGCCTCTGAGAGCCTCATCTGCACGTTCCCCGATCTCCGATACTGAAAAATACCTATCAGGAAAAAGAACTTCCTGGGGCATTACTTGATATTGTAGCGTTTCTTGAAGCGTTCTACCATACCACCACGCTCAACGAGCTTCTTCTGCCCTGTGTAGAAGGGATGACATTTCGCACAGACTTCTACATTGATCTCCGGTACAGCTGTACGAATGGTAAACTCGTTGCCACAGGTACATTTGACGAGTGTATCATAGAGCTGAGGATGAATATTTGCTTTCATCGGTTTTCTCCTTGTCTTTCTCTGTAAAAGATATTATAAGCCAAAAAAAAGATTTTGTCAATTTTTCGAATTGCTTCATAATAAAAGTACTCGAAAAGGGAACGCTCTTTCAAAATAAAAACTCCTCTAAAGGTAGGTATAATAATTTATTTTGCACCATTGGAGTTTTATAGTTGGGTAGGTTTACCAAGTGAAGTGAGCTTAACGGTGTGTGAAAGAATACTGAAAAACTATGCCGGGAAGACAAAAGTCCCTGTGTGTCAGCGAAAACCTGATAACCTCCAAAAGAAAAAATATACCTTAAACAAAGGTTTAAAGAAAACGGTACAAAATTTTTATATGTTTTTTTATTTGATGCAAGGAGAGGGTGTTTGTCACAATTTTTGCTCTTCCCTTATCACAGTCTAAGGTTAAGGGATCATACACTGCAACAAGGGAAGAGCATTTTTCTTACAACCCCAAAATCTCCCCATCGATCTTACTTTTAAAATATATAAAACATCTTTTTTAACAACTATAACAAAAAATTTTCGATATATATAGTATGAAAAAATTTCTCTAAGGAGAAAGCTATGGAAAAGGATTTTTTCACCCTCTCAGAAAACGGGGCCTACCAGATCCTCGAAAAAGCCCTCTGGCCAGAAGGGGCGATCTGTCCCCACTGTAAGGCAAAGGCTCACCTTCTCTCGTGCCGGCTGGTGTATCAGTGTACCAAATGCGGGAGGCAATTCTCCCTTAAAAGCCAATCCATCATGCGAAAAAGTCACCTCTCGCCAAAGGTTTGGCTTATCGCCATCTTTCTTGTCTCTCAAGATGGCGGCATAAACGCCGTGAAACTTTCCCAACTTCTTCATATTAGCTACAAGGCAAGCTGGCTTCTTCTTCAAAAGCTACGAAGCCTCATGCGGCTTACCAACCGACACTACACTACACAAAATCCATACGAAAACTTGTTAAAACCTTTTTCTTTCTTTCCGGTATCAAACGCCGCCAGCGGAAAAATTTCTCCCCGATGCAGGTTGTCGAAATTGATGCGGATGATACCCCTTCCAAACTTCACATTCACCTTGTGGATGATGTGAGTATCGATTGGCTTTCAGACTTTTTTGGCAAATTTTTCCGCCATACGCCTGTTGAAAAAAGAACGCCCTGGCTTTCAAATCTTCATGACGGCTTAAAAGAACTTCTCGAGGGGGTGTATCACTACGGTTGCCGAAAACACATGCAGCGCTACCTTGATGAGTTTTGTTTTCGGTTTAATATAGAAGATGCTTCGACCAGGCTACAAGAGCTTTTAAAAAGGCTTGGTAAGCGTCGCCAGCTCCTCCCGTGGAAAAAGCTTATTGCTGAAGGGCTTATTCTCCCCATCCACGCGTAGGTTTTGTTTTTTTCTTTCTCAAAACGTTTCCTGAGTCTGTCAAATGGAAATTAAAGTTTTTGTCTTACTTTTTTCTTTCTGGATTTTTTTCATTCTTTTGAAAGAAAAGGACAGGAAAAACTCGAAAATTCATGGTGAAAACGTTTTTTCGTGAGGGGGAAAGAAGAAAAAACATGTGCTATTACCCTGTTGCAGTTTTTGGCACCTTATACCCCATAGTATGGTGACGGCTTTCCTGCGATAAGGTAAGAGCAATTTTGGCAAGTCTCGCGTTAAACGTTTAACTTGAGTTTCTCTTCCACACTCTTGAGTGAAAAGACATTTGATCTTACCTTCTTACAGCTAAAAACTGTTTTTTTAGCTATTACCTTGTTGCAGTAAAAAAAACCGTCCACGAGCACCATAAAAACTGAAACAAGGTAAGAGCAGTGCTTCCTCCACCGTCCCCCGATGATACCTTTGGAGAAAAAAGAAAAGAACAAAACAAAAGCTCTTCCCTTATCGCAGTTTTTTTCTTTCACTTTTCCGCTGCAACAAGGAAAGAGCAGTCTTTTTCACTCCAACAAGGTAGAATTCCCTTCTCTCAAAACTTCACAAAGCCCATGAAAAGTGTTCAAGAGAAGGAGACTTTATAGATAAAACTTTTTTTACTCATATCGTAGTGCATCGATAGGATTGAGTTTTGAGGCTTTTTGAGCAGGATAGTAGCCAAAACCTATGCCAATCAAAAGCGTTACGGCAAAGGAAAAGGCAAAAACTGGCCAGGAGAAGACAATATTCCATTCCAACAGCTGACGGAGAAGCAAACTGAAAAAAATTCCAGCGATTAGGCCCAGGATACCTCCCATGATACAGAGAAGAAGGGATTCTGTGAGAAACTGCCAGAGGATATCCTGTTCTCGTGCGCCAACAGCCATACGAATACCTATCTCCCTTGTTCGTTCTACGACAGAAACCAGCATAATATTCATGATTCCGATGCCCCCAACTAACAGGGAGATGGCCGCAATGCTCACAAGAAAGAGGGTGAGAGAAGAGCTTACGGTTTGGGCTGTCTCTAGCATTTCACTTTGATTGAGGATCCTGAAGTCATTCGAAACGTTTTCTCTGAGCCGATGAGAGCGTCTGAGAATAGAGGTAATCTCATCGATACTCTCCTCGATGGTGTTTTTTGAAAGAGAGCTTGCTAAAATTTGAGGGATATAACGGGATTGATTTAAACGAAGTCGGTAAGTTGTGTAAGGAACGAAAACAACATCATCTTCATCCTGGGGACCACTTGATCCCTTTGGTTGTAAAACCCCGATAATGTTAAAAAGTGAGTTCTGGATCTTGATTTGTTGGCCTACGGGATTGACTTCTTCACCAAAGAGGGCGGTACTTGTTGTATATCCGAGGACACATACAAATCTTGACCCTTTTTCTTCCTCTTCACTAAAAAATTCTCCCCACTTGAGAGACCAGTTTCGGACGAGAGGGAAATCGGCAGAAACACCAGAGAGAGTAGTAGAATAGCTTTCTTCTTTGGTAGAAATGGTTGCTGAACTTCTTGCAAGAGGGGTAATACCGGCAAGGGTAAGGGCTTCTTTTTTCAGGGTTTCGTAATCGGCATAGGTAAGACGATTGGCTCCTGCGGTGGATACTCCACCACTTCGGTAACGTGAGGGGAAAATGGTGAGAAGATTGACCCCCATACTGGTTATGCGAGACTCTATTTGTTTTTGCATACCCTGTCCATAGGATACCATCACAGAGACGGAGGCTATGCCTATGACAATGCCTAACATGGTAATAAATGTTCGAATTTTGTTTCGGCTAAGCGAACGAAAGGCTAATTCTATCATCTGGCGTATCATGATTTTTCCTCCCTGGCTATTATATCAATGATTTCGCCGTCACGCATGCGGATGATTTTTTTTGCATAGCTGGCAATATCTTCTTCGTGCGTTACCATAACGATAGTGAGGCCTTTTTTATTCAGGTCAACAAGAAGTTCCATGATCTCCTTGCTTGTGTGACTATCGAGATTTCCCGTAGGCTCATCCGCAAGCAAAAGCGAAGGATTACCAACGAGAGCCCTGGCGATAGCCACGCGCTGCTGTTGTCCTCCTGACATCTGAGTGGGATAATGGTGCGCTCTGTGTGAAAGTCCCACCAATGAGAGCATAGAAAGAGCTCGTTTTCGTATTTCTTGAGCAGGAAGATGGGGACGTCGATAAAAAAGGGGAACCTCAACGTTTTCAAGGGCTGTTGTTCTGGGGATAAGCTGAAAGTTCTGGAACACAAATCCAAGTGTATGATTACGAAGTGTTGCACGTTCAATGCCGGACATGGTGTGAACCGGTTTTCCCAAAAGGTAGTATTTCCCACTCGTGGGTGTATCCAGAAGTCCAAGGATGTACATAAGTGTGCTTTTGCCTGATCCCGATGGTCCGGTAAGGGCGATAAAATCTCCTTGATATACGGTGAGTGACACCTCGCGCAAGGCGTGGACAGCAGTTTCCATGGAATGATCAGAGGTATAAACACGAGAGATGCGTTCGGTATGGATGACAGGAAAATCGGATACCATACATTTCTCCCTTTTTCATTTCTGTTTTAAAAACCAGGGTGGGGGGGAATACCAGGACCACCTGCGGGTATGCTAACAGGAGAGGAGAGTGTGTTCTGGCTTTGCGAAGAGGTAGAGCGAGGAGTTTGTGAAGAAGAGGTTTTGCTGGTGTTTTTTGTTGTTCTTATGGCGGTGATGATGGTTTTTCCTTCGAGATTTTCATTCTCCTCCCAGGGGAGAATCTCGGTGTACTGTCCATCAGAGATGCCTGTCCGTACTCTCAGAGGAAGGATTTCTTTTGTATTGGTATTGATGAGCCAGAGAGTAGCAAAAGATCCCTGCGTGGCATTGGTGATATTTTGGGGTCGTGTGGTTTGTCTTCTCCCGGAAGTGGTGGCTTCTCGTGGGGGGTATACACGAGGTATATTCGTGAGTGTAGCGAGCATCTCTTGGGTAGGTTGAATACGGAGAGCACGACTTGGAACGCGCAGGACGTTCTCTTTTCCCTGGATGATGATCTCAACAGAAACAGACATACCGGGGAGGAGTTTTCCGGTGGTATTCTCTGTGAGAATAATCACGGGATAATAGACCACATCCTGGGATGTTTGGGGTTGATACCAGATTTCAGAGACTTCACCGGTGAAGGTGTTGGTATACGCAGAGACAGTGAAGAGTACCTTTTGTCCTTTTTTAATACTTGCGATATCAATTTCGCTGACAAGGCACTTGATTTGCATTACCGAAGGGTGGCTGGCGATGATAAATGCCAGTGTTGATGAATTTGGCAGATTGGTTCCCGTGGTTAGATTGTTGAGGGCTACAACGCCAGATACAGGGCTGACAAGAGTACAATTTTGCAGGGTATTGATTGCTTCCTGAAGCTCGAGAAGGCTCCGTTGATAACTTGTAATGGCGTTTTCATAGTTGATTCTCGCACTTTCCAATTCAGCGTAGGAGATGAACTGTTTGTTATAGAGTTTTTGGGCATCTTCATATTCTTTTTTTGTGGTTAAAACGCTATTGGATTGTTGAAGCAGAGTTTGCCGAAGTTTTTCGTAGGATATTCGAAGCTCGGTGTCATCGATTTTTGCCAATATCTGACCTGATCTTACTGTGTTCCCCGGGGAAACGTAGACACCTGTAACTATCCCTCCTGTTTTGGCGTAGATGGAGTGTTTGAAGGCATAGTCTACGTTCCCCGTTGTGGTAATGGTTCGAAAGATATTCCCTCGCTCAATAATTGCCGTTTGGTAGGATGGGGGTTGTTTCTGTTGCGAAAGAAACCACCATACACCCCATACTCCTGCGAGAAGTATGACTATTCCAAGAAAAAACCATCGTTTCATAAAGATTCTCCTTTCTTTATTTTAGGGGAGTTTGTCCCAGGATGGATCATACCAGAAGGCAAGCTCAATTCGTATTGAAAGAAGACTTGTAAGGGAGGAAAGGTAATGAGCAAGAGTGGAAAGATAAAAGCTCTCAGCCGCGAGAAGGTCAAGGGATGAAATTTTGCCCATGGTGAATTGCTCCTGTGCCTTTTGATACTGGAGCGTGGCAGATTCGAGAGACAGAGAAATAAAGTTGAGGGATTCGCGGGCTGATTTTTCTTGTCCTTCAAGAAGAACAAGTTTTTGTAAAAGAGACATTTTTTGGTTCTCGAGCTTGATGTGAAGGGTATGGATGTCTTGTTGAACTCTGGCTCGTTCGAGGGAGGAAGATGTTCCCGGAAACCATGAAAACGGATCGAGAGAGATAGTGACTCCGGTACTCCATTGTCCCTGGAGTTTGTCTTTATTCATTTTTACCTGGTAACCACTTTGAAGACCAAGATCTGGCCAGAGTTTTGCCTCGTGGATCTTTTTGGTTAGCAGGGTGTTAGAAAGGGTGTAGGTGAGAGAAAGATAGGTTTCATCCCTCTCGAAAAGGGGAGGAGTTGGCTCGTAAACAAGGTTTGATAAAAAAGTTTCAGCCTCTTCTCTGGTAGGAACAATGTCATTATTGGTCATTTTTGTTAGGTTTTGTAGGGTAAGAAGACTTTCTTCGTGTGCCTGAATCTTTTGTTGCCATGTGAGGTAGGCTTGTTGGGATTTACTTTGATACTCCTGGAGGGTGGAGAGAGGGATTTTGCCGAGTTCGTACTGCATTTTGTAGAATTCTTGTTTTTTGATGGCAAGCTCATAGTCTTTTTCTGCTGCTCGAACATCGGCGGCGATGCTAAGAAACGAAAAATAGGTGCTCACAATCTCTTTTTTGAGAGTGGCTATGGTGAGAGAACGTTTTTTTGCCAGAAGGTCTTGTTGAAGTTGGTTTTGTTTGAGGGAAAACCATTCACTTCCTCCGAGATTGATGGATTTGGAGAGACTGACAGAGGCGTTGGGAGTCATGTTTCCCTCTTCGGTGAAAGAAATGCCTGAAGAGAGTTTGAGAGAAGGCTGCCAGAGAGAAGCAATATTTGCTTTGAACATGTATTGAGTGGCTTGCTCTTCACTTATGAGTTGTTTTAGCGTAAGGTTGTTGGTTGAGACTGAAAGGAGAAGATCTTTGAGTGACGAAGCAAAAAGATTTGAGAAAATCAAAAAAAGCAAGATAATAGTTTTTTCCATACGTCTTTCCTTCTTCTATTTACTTATAATGATCCTTTCTTAAACAAAAAAGTTGCAAAAAAAGAGTATTTGCTTGAATTTTTTTCTTTTTGAGAGTATAGTATACGTGAAAAGAATCGAGGAGGAAGACGATGAAACAATGGTGGATATACGGTATTGTGATGATGGTGATTTTGGTTTCTTCTCAGACAACCTCACCATCCTATGAGGTGGAGAGTTTCATAGGGAAGGTAGAGTATTCCAGCGATGGCAAAATCTGGAAACCTGTGGACGTGGGCATGAGATTGTCGAAAAATAGCTGGGTGAGAACAGGACAGAGTTCTGAGGTCACAATGACCTATCAGGGGAAACGAACGCTTCAGGTGCTTCAGCAGACGGTTATTCAGCTCAAGAACCTCGGAACAACGGAGACTGTCAAAGTCAAGAGTGGCAAGATTTACCTCAATGTGTTTACCAAGTTAAAAGGTGGTGAGGTTATTCAGGTAGAAAATGATGTGGCTGTTGCAGCAGTCCGTGGGACGCGGTTTATCATTGACTATGAGGAAAATGAGGCTTCTACCTGTACGGTAGTAGAAGGGCGCGTTGTATTAACGAGAAATGTTGTCCTCCCAGCAGAGGTTGCCCGGGATCCTGAGGTAAAGAAGCTGCTGACCGTGGAGGTCAAAGAAAACCAGAAGCTTTCCATGACGATGGATGAAAACAAATCCCTGGAAGAGACAATTCGTCGTAGCAAGAATAATCTTGCAGCGCTTAAACAGGCTCTCTCTGAAGCTCAGCGTGAGACAATGTCACGTGTCATGGCAATTAAAAACGCCGAACGTGTTCTGGAGGAGTTGATGCAGTATGATGAAGAAAATAGTGATAATGGTGAAGATGAGACGGAAGATACTGTTCAAAAGATTAAAAGCAAGGTGAAGTAGATACCTCTGTTCATACTAAAAAACGGCTGTCTTTTGACAGCCGTTTTTTTTTCTGCAGGTAATGTTATTGAGCTAATCCCCATGTTGTGAGGTCTTCTTCAACAGTAGTAGGGGCTGTTATTCCGAAAGTTTCTACCAGCAATTCCAGGACAGCTGGAGAAAGGAAGGCAGGTAAAGTTGGCCCGAGGCGGATATTTTTTACACCAAGGGAGAGGAGGGCAAGGAGTACAATAACCGCCTTCTGTTCGTACCATGCGATATTATAAATGATAGGGAGATCGTTGATGTCTTTGAGCCCCAGGGTTTTCTGGAGGTGGAGAGCAGCGGCGACGAGCGAGTAGGAGTCATTACATTGACCGGCATCGAGTACTCTCGGAATACCATGAATATCTCCCAGTCCGAGCTTATTGTAACGGTATTTGGCGCATCCTGCTGTGAGGATCACGGTATCAGAGGGAAGTTCTTGAGCAAATTGGGTATAATAGTTGCGAGAGGGCATTCGACCGTCACATCCCGCCATCACTACAAAACGTTTGATAAGTCCTTTGTTAACAGCATCAAGGATAGTTTCTGTAAGAGAAGTAAGGGTAGCGTGGGCAAATCCTCCGATAATTTCTCCATGTTCTATGGGGAGAGGTGGGGGACATTTTTTGGCGTGTTCAATGATAGAAGAAAAGTCTTTTCTCCCATTTACATCAGCGGGTATATGACGGAGACCTGGATAACTGACAGGTCCTGTAGTATAGACACGGTCTTTGTAACTTTCTTTTGGGGGCACAAGACAGTTTGTGGTAAATAAGATTGGGCCACGGAAGCTTTCAAACTCCTCTGTTTGTTTCCACCAGGCATTGCCGTAGTTACCGGCAAAGTTGGGGTATTTTTTAAACACGGGATAATAATGTGCTGGAAGCATTTCACTATGGGTGTACACATCTATGCCGGTGTCTTTTGTTTGTTCTAGAAGTTCCAGAAGATCTTTGAGATCATGGCCACTTATGAGTATGCCTGGATGGTTTCTCGTCGTGATAGAAACGTGGGTGGGTTCGGGGTTTCCAAAAGAGGAGGTGTTGGCCCTATCGAGGAGTTCCATAACCATAACGCCGTGTTTTCCGGTTTCAAGCGTCAATTCTACAAGTTTTTGCATATCTTGGAGTTGTACCGTAGCCACCAGAGCTTTTTCAACGAAATCGAGGATACGATCATCTTCAAATCCAAGATGACTTGCATGATAGGCATAAGCAGCTATGCCCTTGATTCCATATGTGATGAGTTCTTTGAGCGAGCGAAGGTTTTCATCCTTTTCATTTAAGATAGCACCAGTTTTCTTGAGAGAATCGATATCCTCTTCGTTTTTTATGGATATTCGTGCAAATTCAGGAACGGGAAGTGCATGTTCTTTTTGCAGCTTTTCTCCATAAGAGACAGTTTGCATGATTCGGGAAATAAAATCCTCAGGATCAAAATTTGCGTTTGTGATGGTAGTAAAAAGTCCCTCCCATATGAGTTTTCCTACGATGGAATCGGTTTTCCCTTGTTTACGAAGTGCTTGATGGGTTGCCGCAAGTCCCTTGATAGCGTAGACGAGAGCATCCTGAAGTTGTGCTGTTGTATCGTCTTTTCCACAAACGCCTTTTATAGTGCATCCGAGACCACCTGCAGCTTCCTGACATTGGTAACAGAACATATTGTGATTCATAGTGTTTCTCCTTTTATTTTTTAGATCTCTGTTTGACCCAGGATATTTCCTTCAATACCCACGGTGATTACCTTGATTGGAAGGGAAGAACCACTTGTGTCTCGGGCTTTTTTTGCCAGAAAAGCAAGCCCGCGACAACAGGGGACCTCCATGACCATAGTGGTGAAGGATTTTGGTTCTTTCTTTTCAAAAATAGTCACAAGTTTTTCGAGATATATTTCCTGATGCGTGTCGAGTTTTGGACAGGCAATCAAAAGTTTTGTTTCCTTCAAATGGGTATGGAAGCCTGGAAGGCTAAAGGCAGTACAGTCGGCGGCGAGAAGGATATTGGCGTCTTCCCATGCCTCATCCTCTCCATGAACAAGATGAAGTTGAATAGGCCAGTGTGTGAGGGTATATCCTGTTTGAAATACCTCCGGCGAAGGAAAATGCTGGTTTGGTTTTTCTCCTTCGGTAAAGGAGATACCCTTTTCGCGGAGGATGGAAACAGCTATTTCATAGTCTTTCCACTGGTTGTGACTGGCGAGGTGTTTAAGATGAGCATCGATAACGTTTCTTCCCTGACGGATAATGTTTTGAAGTACACGAGCCTCATCATAAGGTTCTGCTTCCCTTTCTTCTATGTGGAGAGCGTTTTGTGGACAGTATCCCACGCAAGCTCCAAGTCCATCGCAGTAAAATTCTGAAACAAGTCTTGCCTTGTTGTCAATAATCTGAAGAGCTCCCTCGGGACAGTTGGGCACACAGAGTCCACATCCATTGCATTTCTCTTCATCGATAACTATCATCTTTCTCTTCATTGATAATCTCCTTTAACTTCTTTTTCCCACATTTTCTATTCTTTCTCTACCGAGATAGCACCGACAGGACACTGACGGGCGGCATCCTCAGCGAGGGACACATCATAGGCAACATTTTCTTTGACATGGGCTTTGCCATCAGCCCGCATCTCAAAGAGTTCTACGTAAATACTTTCACACACGCCACATCCAATACAGGTATTCTGGTCAATAGTAACAGCCATACGTTCCTCCTTTTTGCTTTTTTTCTGTGTTTATATTATACTATTTTTGTAGGGATTTTTCTGTCACCTGGGTGACAAAAAAGGAGGAAAATATGTTTTTACCATGGCATCTTCCTCTTTTTCAGGGTATTTCTCAGGAAGAGAGGGAGAGGATTCAAAAGCTTCCCTGGCACGAGTACACCTTTGAAAAAAAAGAGATCATCTTACGAAGTGGGAGTGAGTACAAACATCTCTGGATTATCATTTCGGGAGAATGTCAGGCTATCTTTCCTTCTCTTGTTGGAGAAGTGTTTGTGGTGGAGAAACTTCGAGCTCCGGTTGTTCTTGCCTCGGCGCTTCTTTTTGCAAGTTCGTCGTATCTTCCCGTGGATGTGGAGGCCATAACACCAGGCAAAGCTCTCTATGTAGAAAAATCGGTGTGGGAGAATATTTTGGGAGAGTGTGAAATATTGCGAAAAAATTTTCTTCGTGAGGTTTCGGATAAGCTTCTCCTTATTTCAAAACGGATGATGCTTTTTCAATTGCCAGTGGAGAAGCGGCTTTTGTTGTATCTGTCCCAGATGAAAAAAGACAGCATGGAGATCCATCTCCCTATGAGTATAGAAAATCTTGCAGCCTATCTTTTTGTTACAAGACAGGCTCTTTGTAGAGTTTTTCGTCGACTTGAGAAGGAGGGATATCTTCTTCAAGATCGTCGAACCATTCGTCTTCAGCCTCGTTTCTTGGAAGAGTTTGGGGTTAAAAACGGAGAGTAACGCCTCCGCTGAAGGTGAGGGGAGTAGCGGTGGTGGTGTATTCCCTGTCCGGTTTGCCTATAGCCCACGATAGTCCCGCCGAGAGAGTGACATCACTTGTAGGAGCGTAGGTGAGGGTGGGTTGGAGGATAGCTGATTCGTCTTCAATGTTCCAGAGGGTATACATTTGGGTAGAGAGTTCGCGTACGAAGATTTTTTTGAATCCTAGAGAGAAAAGGAGATACCATCGCGCGTATTCATTGGGGATATACGCTCTGGTGGCAAGGGCAGTCTGAAGTTTTATGGGATTGTCGAAAAGACTGGCGTTGGTCCCTTGACTGTTGTGAAATATTTCTAGCAACGTAAACAGCCGCTCTTTTTCATCAAAAACATCCCATGAACGGGAGATGGAGAAAGAAAGCCGAGAAACCCATTGGTGAGAGATTGGTTCAGCAACATAATTAGTAAAGGGAACATATCCTATCGTAATGATTTCCTCTTTGAGAGAAGGGCGATTATCTCCATAGGATATGGTGCCTTCGGCTTTGATATCAAAACCCCATAAACGAGTGGAGAGATCCGCACCATAAACAGGAATCGCGTTTTTCTTCCACCAGCCACAGATGCCTATTTCTGTGGTGCCCAGGAGTACCTCTAAGCGGGAGGCAAGGGCGGTATGTTCTATGGTATCTGTGTCGGTGAAATCAACAAAGGTGTACCAATTGGCTACGGTTTTGTAAGGGATGTGTATCTTGAGTCCCCACGTACCTTCTCTGGTAGCTTCGAGATTTCCCAGGTTTTTTCTTTCACGGTTAATCAGATCCGTTGGGTTCCAGAAATAGGTTGTTCCCCATTTGAGGAACTGTTTGCCGAGTCTGAGATACACGGTGTGGGCGAGGGGAAGATCAATAAAGATCTCTTTCATCTGCAAAATGAAAGTATTGGTTTCTGTCACCGAGGTTGACGTGTCTGTGGCAGGATCATAAAAACGATGGAGGAAAGGAATTCCACCGGATGAGGTGGCAAAGGCTATATCTACAAAGGCCTTGTATCCTTTTCCCTGTCGAATATCCAAAAACAGATCCCCTCCGATAGTAAAGAGATAACGGTTTGGATCAGAACTCTCAAGGTTGGTGAGTCGGCTTTTGGGGATCAGGTAAGAAAACTCCCCCTGAATCTGCCCGGTGAGGGAAAAAGCCTTGAAAGACTCATTGGTGAGCAAAGGGGCGTCTGTGATGATATCACTCTTTTCAAAAAGCTCGTTTTCGTCGATGGTCTGTGTCCATACAACCGAAAGGCAAAGAAAAAACAAAAACAAAACCCGCATAAAGACTCCTATTTACTTAGGTTCTCCAGGTATGCTTTAGTAAAAACGTGACCGGGAATCCTATCAAAAGAAATACCGGAAAGTTCGAAAATAGTTTTGTTTCCCTGATCGAATTCATCGATAAAAATTTGCTGGAGGGGAATATAGCGTCCCTGGATCTGGGTGTACTTGAGGTAGTAGATGGTCTGCATCAACGTTCCCGAGAGGGCAAAAGCCAGAGCCTTGAGAACAAGAAAATTTTCTTTATGAATCCAGAGAATTTGTTTTGGGTAGGTGACATCACTCACTCTGGCAATGAGTTCCACTTTATACACGGGAATAGATCCAAGTTTTTCTTCGGTGATTTTTTCAAGATTGTTTTCATCTCTGGCAACGGTGTAGAGTTCACTAAGCTTGCGTTTTTCCAGGTCACCACTTCGAGCATCCGTTCCAGCAACAGATTCATCCCGACTGATGTGCTGAAAGGTACGGGTGTTTCGTTTGTACATCCAGAGGTTCTCACCTACCTTGAGGTACCCGTTCCCTTTTTCTTTGTCTGGTGCTGTCATCACGATGAGGAATGAATCATCAGCATCCCGGCGGTAATAGATGGCTTCAAGCTTCTGGATGCTTTCCCCTTTTTGTTGAGAGATGGTTACTCTGGCGGTAATATCAGTACGCATTTCAGAGAGTGCATCCAGTTTTTTCAAAAGTTCCGGTCCTGTGATACTCCAGCCGAGGGAAAGTATTCCCATACTCACGATAACCAGGATTCTTTTCATATTTTTTCTCCTTATTTGTAATGAATAAGGGCTTTTGCTGGCGAAAGACGGGAAGCGCGTCTAGAAGGTCCAGCTGCGGTGATGAATCCGAGGAGAAGGACAAAGAAGAGACAAAAGAGGTTCCATCCCCAATCAAGAGAAAGTTGAAGACGGTTATTCACCAGAAACATCATCAACATGCCTTCATTTTTCATAGGAATAGCACAGATGATAGTGACAATGAGCGCACCCAGAAGGATACCTGCAAGACCTGCAAAAGTCATGAGAAGTTCTACCTCCATGAGAAAGAGCCTGCGAACATCTTTTTGTTGCATTCCAAGGGCGCGGAGGGTGCCAATCTCTCGTGTTCGTTCACGAATGGTCATACGCAGAGAGTTTGCCAGTCCCACCATAACAATCAGAAAAAGAAACGAAGCAAATATTAAACTCACCATATTGATACCAGAAAGAAACTGGAGAAAAGAAGAAGTGGATTCGTAAAGGGTAGAAACAAGAATCTTGTCTGCATAGATAGGATTTTTCTTGAGATCTTCGTAAAACATCGTGATATCCTGATCACTTTTTGGTCTCGGGAGAAGGTACCATTCAGTGCAGAAAAAGTCGGTATTGGTGAGAGGGAGATTGGTAACCATGATATCCCTGGAGGGAAGTGCCTGAAATGTCTGGAAGAAATCCTTCTCGTTGACGAGCACAAGCTCGGGAAGAGAGCGACTTGAATAGATGGCGTTGATAGGGAGAGAAACGGTCTTCCATCCTTCAAAACGGGAGAGATAACGAAGATTGAGAACCTCTCCTGGCATACGACGAAGTGACCTGGCAAGTGTTTCAGGGATGAGTATACCCTTTCGACGAAAGTCGAGGTCTTTTTCGCTTTTGATGATGGTGATCTCGTTTGAGAGTTTTTGAAAACGTTTCTCGTCTCGCCAGAAGCCAGCAACCTGGATGTTTTTTCCTTCGGTTTGAGCCTGGAAGATAAGAAGAGGGGGAGTGAGTCTTTTGTGGATTTCGTTTGCTAGAGAGAGGGTTTGTTGTCTATTTTTGAGAACAATAGTCGCACTTCCTGCCTCATAGTCCCGGTAGTCTAAAAGAGAAACCATCGCTTGTTTGGGAACATACCCAACCCATCCCATGAAGGAGACATCAGATTTATAGATAGCGACAATAGTAAAGCGTGCCGTCTGTGTTTGTCCATGAATGGTTTGAAAAGATGCTTTTACCGTATCGTAGAGCTTGACTCTGAGGTATTCGGCTTTGTCTTTGGTAATGACGAGAGGATTTTCGTAACGCGTGTTGGTGAGATCCCAGCCGTTTCCTTCGATGATATTGAGAAAACCAAGAAAGCCTTTATCGATATCGACACCAACGAGCTGGATGAGATCGCTTCGTTTATTACCTACCAGTTTTACAAAGGCAGAAGCATCTGTATAGTAAAACTCCATATCATTTGTATAAGGATGTATTGCATCCTCGAGAACACGTTTGTCTCTAAAGTATCCTTGAGCCCTGCCATAGAAGTCATTGACTATGCCTAAAACACTTATCTGAATGTGTCCATTCATATAGGTGATCCACCGATCTATGAGAAGTTTTTTGAGACCATTGGAAAAGGATCCGGCAACCACCAGCATGCTCATGCCTACAACGATCCCTGCGCTGAGGAAGAGGTTACGTCGTTTCTGGCGGGTGAGGTTTCGTAGAGCAAGAAAGAAAAGAGTGAGGAGTTTCATAGTGGTTTCTCCTTTTACTCTCTTGAAATGGCTTCAAGAGGGGTGGTTTTTTTCGCTAAATGACCGGGATAGAGTGATGCAAGCCAGAGGACAAAGAAAAGTACCAGGAGGTTACCGAGAATATCGAGAGGTGTCACCATAGGGATAAAATACTCTCCCCCAAAGATCAATTGGAGCATCTCATTTTTAGCAGGAAGTTTCACAAGAGCAAAAATCCAGCTCACCAGAGCCCCTACGAGGATACCACTTCCTCCGAAAACAAGTCCAAGGGTTAGCGTTTCAAAAAGAATCATTCTCCCTACAAAATTTTTCTGGGCTCCAATCGCACGCATCATACCGATTTCTGTCGTACGTTCTATGACAGACATTGAGAGGATATTCATGACAATAATGAACGAGACAAGGAAAAGGAGAAACATAATGACGGAGAACATGCCCTGAACAATGCCAATAAACTGGGAGAATTGGGGCGTGGCTTCCTGCCAGGAGATTGCCTTTCCATCGGCTTTGGCTTCGATGAGAGCGCGGTTAAGTTTTTTGAGGGCTTCAGCATCTCCTGTGCCTGGTCTCGTCTTGATGATCACTGCATTGTAGGCTTCGGGATTGTAGGTATAGTTTTCCTGTCGCTTAAGTGACTTTTTGAGAGTGGTTTCATCATAGGTGGAAGAGGATACAGGAGTCTCTTGTGAAAAGAGATTTTGTTCCAGAAGGGTATCGAGATTGTCTGCCTGGAGGATAGTTTTTTCTGTTTTGGTGAGAGAGATGTTTTCAGGAGTAATAACATAGTGAAACATCTCCACGTACGAAAGTGGATCCACAAAGGCAATAAAATCTCCCAGGAGATTATTGAGCTTTTCGAAGCGGAAAACTCCCTTAACATTGAGGCGAATATCGCTTCCACCTTCTTCGCTTAATCCCATGAGAACGACATTTGACGCATACGAGAGGCTTTCCAGGTTACTCAGGATTTTGGGTGGCATATTGCTTGTGATCACCTCACCACCCTCCGGGAGAAGCCAGAGGTTAATAACTTCTGCTGTTTGGTTTCTCTGAACATTTCCGATCATAATGCCCCGTTCTCCGGAGAGAAGGCGCCTCCCTTCCACAACAATGAGCCGGTTTTGAAAAAAGCGTTCATACCTATCAACATCCACAGCGTATATCATGTAAAACACGGGAAGTCCGGTGGGGTTGAGAAGCATGGCGACGTTTCGACCAAGAGGGAGAAAATCCTCAACAAAAGGTAGAGAAGAGAGGATATTGCTGATCTGAGCATAATTGTGAATGAGACTCATAGGCCGTCCCGTCATGAAACCAAAAACCTCTTTGTCCATCTGGTTGGTGGAGATGATCACCATGTTTCCCGTAAAACCATGGATGATATTTTGTTCCAGAGAGGTATTTATCCCTTTAATGGCAGCGTTTCCAAAGGTGAGAAGAAAGGCAACGAGAAAAAGAAGTCCACCTACGATGAGACTTTTTCCCTTATGGCGGAAAAGGTTACGAAAGGCTATACTATAAAATAGGAGTTGCATAGCTTACTCCTCACCTATGATCTTTCCGTCTTTGAGTCTCACAATTCTTTTCGCGTATTTGAGAACGTCGGGGTTATGGGTAGAAAAGATAAAAGTGGTTTGCTGGGTTTCATTGAGATGGCGCATGATGGAGAGGATGATTTCTCCTGTCTCTGAGTCAAGATTGGCGGTCGGTTCATCAGCCAGAACAATGGCAGGGTTGGTTACCAGAGCCCTTGCGATAGCGACACGCTGTCTCTGTCCGCCGGATAATTCGGCAGGCTTATGGGTGATAAAATCCTTCAGTCCCACATTCTCAATAAGTTTTTCCACTCGTTCCTTGATCTCCTGTCTGGAAAGACCAGATTTATCTTTCATAAGGAGAAGGGGAAACTCCACATTCTCTCTCACATTAAGCACCGGGATAAGATTGAACGTCTGAAAGATAAATCCCACTTTGTGAAGTCTCATATTGGTGAGTTCTTTGTCGTTTAAAGACGAGACATCCTGTCCGTCAATAATAACATCCCCTGAGGTGGGTTTGTCGATACATCCTATGAGGTTGAGAAGAGTTGTTTTACCGCTTCCTGATGGTCCTACGATAGAGAAAAACTCTCCCTTTTCTACGGTAAGGGATACTCCTCGCAGAGCATGGACAGTGGTTTTGCCCAGGGGATAATCTTTTGTCACTTCTTTAATCTCTATGAGCGGCATACAGACTCCTTTTTAGTTTTGAAACAGTATATCACAGGAGACTGAAAAAAGCAAATTTTCGAATTGCTTCATAATAAAAGTACTCGAAAAGGGAACGTTGCTTCAAAATAAAAAAGTACTTTAAATTTGTATAAAATAATCCAGTTCAAAGAACTGGAGGTACAAGGTGGAATTAGCGATGTTTGAAAGGAGACCTATTTACAGGGAAACGGCGAAAGAGTATCAAAAAGCCAGCAAAAAGGAAAAAATGGAGATACTGGATTACTTTGTGAGGATAACAGGTTTAAAAAACCGAAACTATGCCGCCAGGCTCTTGAGGCAGCACGGAAAAACCATCTATGTAGGCAAGAAAAATTACCTTAAAGCCGACATAGCCAAGAAGGGCAAAAGACCTGGCAGAAAGAAAAAATTCGGCGAAGAGGAACTAAAACTTCTAAAAAAGGTCTGGGAAATTGAAAACTACATGTGTGGCAAACGTTTAAAGCCAATTTTAAATGAAGTTTTAGATAATCTCTTAGCAAACGGACATCTCCACGGTTCTCCACAGGCTATAGAAAACTTGCGCCATATAAGTGCTTCAAGTATTGACCGACTTTTGAAACATGAGCGTAAAAGCTTGAGATAAAAGGACGAAAAGGTACAAAGCCTGGAACGCTATTAAAGCAACAAATAGCTATACGCACGTGGGCAGAGTGGGATGAAAATGCCCTGGGTTCATGGAGATTGATCTGGTTGCCCATGAGGGAGGAAATAGCGGGGAGATTTTGCTCAAACATTAAATATGGTGGATGTTTGGAGCGGTTGGACAGAACTTGTGGCAATCAAAACAAAGCTTCAAAATGGGTAAGAGAAGCCATAGAAAAAGTCCAAAGACTTCCTTTTGAGTTACGGGGAATTGATTCTGATACCGGCGCTGAATTTATTAATCATCCTCTACGCGATTGGTGTGAGAAGAACCAGATAAAATTTACAAGGGGGAGAAGCTCCCGTTCCAATGATAACTGCTACGTTGAGCAGAAAAACTATTCCATAGTCCGCCAGAATGTTGGATACTTCCGCTACGATACCGAGGAAGAAGTCTACTACTTGAACCGACTCTATGCGTATCTCAGGCTTTATGCCAACTTTTTTCAACCGGTTATGAAAATGACAGAGAAAAAGAGAATCGGAAGCAAGGTGCAAAAGAAGCATGATGATATTAAAACTCCCTACCAGCGGCTTTTAGAAAGCTCTTATGTAAGTGAGGCACAAAAGGAACGCCTAACAAGGCTTTATAAGGCTCTCGATTTGTTTCACCTAAGACAAAAAATTACAGCTTGCCAGAGAAAACTTTTCAGCCTTCAAAAGAAAAAGAATGTAAAAAACAAAAATTTGAAGGAAACTGTATGGAATTTTTGAGTACTTTTTTTTATGAGGCAATGATTCGAATTTCGAGTACTTTTTTATTTGACGCAACGGGATTTTTCCTGTTTTTTTAAAAAAAGAAAAAAAGTTCACACTTTTGATGAGGAATGAGGGGAAAAGAAATGAAAAGCTGTTCCTTTTGAATTTCTACAGGTACACGATCTCAAACCGGTGTACCCATTCTTTCCCTCTGGTGCTGGTTCGGTAACGGATATACACATACGCCGAACCTGAAACAAGATAGGGTCTGACTGCAGAAAGGGGAGTCCACTGGATGGAGAGAGGACCTGGTGTATAGTAGGCGAGGGGGATAAGAGAAGCGAGACGATCTCCCTGCTTGTTGTAGAGTTCCACCTCTATCCATGCAGGACTGAGCAGGGAAAAATCCACGGAGAGAATCCCCTCGGGATGGTAAACAATTTTGGGATTGACAAGCACAAGGGAAGGGGTAAGGGGAATTTCTTCCTTACGAACGATTCCAAAGCTGTAGAGGGTGATTCCAGGGGAAAGATATGCCCAGACGTCAATACGACGCTGAAAGATATTTTCTAGAAAGATACTTCCACTCTGAAGAAGTTGTACATTGGTAAGCAGGCGGTTGTCCTCGCTATCGTGGACTTCGATGATGAGGCCTTCGTTTCCACTATCTTGAAAATCAGCAAAAATATGACTAAAAAGATATCCTTCTCCACAGGAAAGATCCAGGAGGGTAAGCCAGCCCATGTCAGTAGTGGTGGACTGAATACCCAGGGGGGACAGTGAGATGTTTTCCCAGTCACTTATCCATGAGAAACTATTAGTGTTTTTTACAGAGATCTTGAAAATATCATTAATCGTCCATTGAGCGTACAGAAAGACAGGAAAAAGCCACACAAAATACCATTTCATTTTTTTTCCTCTTTTTGCTGGGAGATGAATTCCTCAACCCAGCGGATATTTTGTTCTTCGATTTCGTTTTCTTTTGATTCCTGGCGTTTATGATGGTTAAGAAGTTGGTTCATGTTGTGATCAAGCCAGAAAAAGAAGCTGATAATGACTATGAGAATACCCAGCACTACAAACAGACGTCCAAAAACACCTAGCATTCGAAGAAAACCACCTTTTTTAAGAAACATATCAACTTTTCCAATGGTTTCTGTTTTCCAGAGGAGGGGAAAAGAGACTATCAAGTAGTCACGAGAGCTTTTGGCCTGATGGGGTTCATCTTCTAGCATCTTTGAAGGAATTTTTCCAGAGGTGAGGAGAATTTCTCCAAGTCTAAGAGCGAGGGGAGTCTGTGTTGGTGGTATCCATGATTGGAAGTTTTCTTTTTTAAATAACAGGTGAAATTGGAGTTCACGATCAAAGGTTGCATCCTTCCAGGTGATGACACATTCGATGAGATTATCTATATAGCGGAAATTATAAAGATTCTCTGATGCTATCTTTTGTGGTGAAATACTGTAGGTGCCATGCTTGTAGAGAAGCTGTCCACTCTCTCCAATAACATAGCCTTCGACAAAACCTGGAAGTTTTTCCCAATAGGTTTCTATGATGGTGTGGAGAGAGGGAAGGGTACCTGAAACAACGTAGAAAAAAATAGCATCGTTGAGGTTTTTATCCTGTTTGAAACGGTCCACAATCGAAAAGAAATGATCCTTTTCCTGTTCTATCAGAGCGAAGGTGTTTGTGGCTTCTTTGGCAAGATTTTCCATGTATTGATCACTAACAATGAATTCTCGAATTTTTTTGTAGAAAGCCTCATGCCAGATAAAAAAGGCGTAATGCGAGATTCCACTCTCCACTTGGAGTTCTGTGGTGACAGCAATCACTCCAAAAGATATCATCCATATCAGCACGATAAGCATCATGACTTTGGTCAGGATGGCAAAGCTTCGTTGCATAAATCTTTCCTTTGAGTTTTTTTGAGGATGATTGCTACGGCTTGATTAACATCGATTGTGGATGTATCAATCTTTAAATCAGCGAGCTCTTCATAGAGGGGAGATCTCTCTTTGAGGAGGGTGTGAATTTCCTCTTCGAGGGAGAGGTTGGTGAGAGCCGGGCGGTTTTTGTCTCCACGGATACGTTCAGCAAGAATACTCACAGGTGCGGTGAGATAAACAACAAGATCGGCTGTTCGAATCAGGATCCGATTTTCTGGTCTGAGGACAATCCCTCCGCCGGTAGAGATTACGCCTCTACCTAACATAAGGGCTTCTTTGAGCGCACGACTTTCTCGTAGACGAAATCCAGATTCTCCCTCTTTGTGAAATATTTCCGGGATACTCATACCAGCCTGACTGACTATGAGATGATCCGTATCGATAAAGGGAACGTTCAGAGCTGTAGCGAGGTGTTTTCCTATGGTGGTTTTGCCACTCCCACGGTAGCCTATGAGAACGATTTTCATAACTGGGGTTCTCCTTTAGTAATAAAATAAATAAAAATCTCACCCAGCAAAAGGGAGAACGTAAGGATGAAAAATACTGCATACAACCGGCTGAGAAGATCGGTGCTTCTTGGTTTTTCAGGTGACTGGGGAGGTTTTACAAAACGAAAGACGACCGTATTTTCCGGGATATACCCGTGACGGAGGAGGTACTCATCAATATTTTTTCTCGATTTTTCGGAGAGTAAATCGGCTTGTTCAGTCAGGAGGGCTAACTCTTTTTTGTCTGTTTCATTCTGTAAACGGGAAAGTTTTGCCTTTTCATTTATGAGCTCACTTACCCCACCATTTCCAAAGAAGAAGTTGATGATGATAGTAAAAGCGATAACATTCACTACAAGATAAACGAGTCGTCGCTTCATGGGTACCCCTTTCTCTTTCTTATTATAGTTTCGGAAAAAAGAGAAAGGGGCTTGAGAAATTTGACAAAACTAATGAACAGAGAGGAGACGCTCAATCTGAGATACGTTAAATCCTACTACCACATGATTGTTGATGAGAATAACGGGGACTCCCATCTGTCCAGATCTCCGTACCATATCCTGAGCGGCAGCGGGATCGCGCGATACATCAATCTCCTTGAACTTTAAACGGCGGCTTTGAAAGTATTCCTTGGCTTTTTTGCAGAAAACACACGTTGGCGTGGTGAAAATCACAATCTTGGGTTCCATAAATATCTCCTTATAATATTATTTTATTATAATATATTCATAAAAAATCAAATCGTCAAGTGATGTTGAGTTTTCTTGTATTTCACCGATAATAAAATGAGAAAGTGTATGAGAGTTTTAGTATTTTTGTTTCTTACGTCTTCTTTGTTTGCCTCGTCGTGGACGTTAAAACCTTATTTCATCAGTACGCACAACGAAGTATGGCTTCAGGATCTCCTTGTGGAAAAGCTTCCCACCAATATGCTTGTAACTGATGGAAAATCTTCTTATACAGCAAAGGAGATTGGAATGCTTTTAAGAAAGGTGGGGATGAGGGATTTTATTCTCGTCGGTGAGGAAGTAAATGTTTATAGGGGAGTAAGGCTGATAACTCCGGAAATATGGTTTGACGAGGCTCAAAAGCGTTATGAAGGATGGATCGTGAGTGAAATTGAGTTACCCGAATATTTTGAGGTAAGAGAGGAGACTATAGCAGATGAGGGTATAATCCTTCTCTGTCGGGTGTATCTTGCTGACAGGGTTGAGGAACGAAGGTATACCATTCCCGCAAGAAAGAAAAACATTTCTTCTGGAAATGTTGGGGTGAAGCTGTCTTACCGTTTTGAGAGAGAAGGGGAAAAGGAGGGGTTTCTCGTGTATGAGAAAGGGGGGCTCCGTATTCGTGTGCCGGTGAGAATTCTTCCCACTCAATTGGATGAGATTTTGGTCGAAAATAAAAGTAATCAGCGTGTTTTGCGTTTCAAAAGAGGTGAGATAGAAGGGTTATGAAAAAAGTAGTTTTTCTCCTCGTTGTAAGCATGGCCTGGCTTTGGGCAGAACCTGTGGAGTTAAAGTATATTGTGAGTGTGGAGGGTTTGTCATTTAACCCTTTGATTGGCTATGGGATTGTTATCGGGTTAAAAGGGACGGGTGATAGTGAAGGTGGGTCTCAGACAAAGGAGTTTCTTGCCCGTATAGCGAACCATTTTGGCATTCAGGCAAATATAGAAAAATTTAAACCCAAGAATGCGGCTGTTGTGATGGTGATGGCTGATGTACCACCTTTTGCCCAGACGGGCAACCGTCTCGATGTTCGTGTCGCTTCAGTGTTTGATGCGAAATCCCTTGAGGGTGGAGAGCTGGTGGTCACGCCGCTGCTGGGTGGGGATAATGAGATGTATGCTGTGGCAAGTGGGAAACTCGTTGTGGATAGTTCCTCAAAGAGTGTGAGTGGAACGATTCTCCAGGGGGCTATTGTCCAGAAACCTATCCCTCAGACATGGCTTCAGACAGATAGAAGCGTGATTCTCCATCTGGATCCGAACTATTCGTTTGATGCGATGATGGCGGTGGAAAAAATGCTTCAGAGAGACTTTTCTGATACTGAGTATACGCTGGAAAATTATACGATAAAAATCAAGATTCCTGAAGGGGAACAGCCTTCTCAGTGGTTAGGGCGTCTCCTTGCCAAAAAGGTAGATGTTCCTCAGGTGCCAAGTATTACCATCGATAGCAAAACAGGGATGGTAGTGGCAGGAGGAGATGTTGTGGTTACCGAAGCGGCTGTAGTGTATCAGGGATCACAGATAACGATTGGGAGTGGAGGGTTTTCTTGGGGAGGAAGTTCTTCTTCTCAGAAGGGAAGTGCCCAGGTGCTTCCTGCGTCGACAACGATTCAGGAGCTGGTAACCGGGCTGAATCAACTGGGAATGAGCGCCCAGGATGTGGTAAAGATTCTTCAACTTCTTCACAAGAATGGGAATATCAAAGCAAGACTTCAGGTTTTGTAAAGGCATAGGATAGTGATCCCCCTTCAGAGGGAGGATTGCCTCACGAGGGGATTTTCATGAGATTTTCGAGTTCTCTTATATCCTTAAACCAGTAGTTCTGGTATTCCTGTAAAACATTTGCCCTGTCGGTGGTTTTTAAAAGCAGCTTCACTTGTACCGACAATGTATTGTGGGAGAATGTCTTGGGTTGGCTTTCGCCGTTTTTTTCTTTTTCTTCTTCAAATATCTTTACAAAGCCCTCTATTTTTCTATACCCATCAGCATGCTCTGTTCCCTTTGGATCGACAAAGAGAATGGCATAATCCTTTTCTTTCTTGAACCAGAAGATAAAGTCGGGTTTGAATTTTTCTATTCTATTTGTTTTGGGTTGATAGTAGGGGATATACACTTCGTCAAGGGTTTCATCAATTTTTGAGAAAAACCACCAATCAAATTGTTGAAAAAAGTTATTATCTTGTTGTAAATATTTTTCTAATTCTTCTAAAAATTGCATTGTGTCAAGAAAATTGTGTCTAGTCATAGGATAACCTCGCTGTGAATATTTTCTTTGGTGTATGAGTGTTGCTCACGATAGAGTTGAAAGTAATACTCCCAATTTTTTAACTTTCTTTTTAAGAACTTCTCATTTTGGTATCTTAATAACAGGTAAAGATATTTCTCAGCTGAAGCCTCGCTTTGACACATTTCCATTGTTTTTAATCTCCTTTTAAGTTCTTTAAAGAGTCTTTCCAGGGCATTGTTTGTATACACCATGCTTCGTATTCCTTCAGGTAATTCCATGTAAGTGAATATATTCTCTCTTATTGTCAAGAGGTTATTCATTAAGTTGGGATAGATATTTTTCCATTTTTGTGTAAATTTCATAAACAATTGTTCTGCCTCCTGTTTGTCTTTGGCATGAAATACCTCTTTTATTTCAGTGGCAATGATATTTCTGTGTTGAACTCTCACTTTAGCCAGTATGTTTCTCATGACATGGACTACACAGGGCTGATACTTTGTGTGGGGATATATCTGTTATGACGTTTTTCATACCACTTAAGCCATCAGAGACAATAAAATGAATCTGTTTGACACCTCTTTTCTCTTATATCAGCAATTTCCCGCCAGTTATAAGCACTTTCCATGCCTCCTGGCAGGTAGTATCCTAAAATCTCCCGTCTTCCCTCAGGTGTAATGCCTATAGCTACATATATTGATTCATTTTCTACCCTATCTCTCTTGATAGAAACACCATAGCATCCAGAAATACCCGGCATATTCTTCCATGAGAGGGCGACTACGCCACTTCTGAATCTCTTCTATGCCTACCTGGCTTATCCTTGAGATGTTAGCATAAGAAATCTTTATTTCATAAAGCTCTTTTAAAACTTCTGCTATCTTCCTTGTTGACATTCCTGATATCAATGCATCTAAGTCTTCCTTGCGATAGGGAAGAAGGGCATTATTAAATCCATTATCCCTTGTTCTTGGAACACGTATGGCTGTAAGCTCGCCAAAAGCTGTCTTTAAATCCCTTTCGTAAAAGCCATTGCCTTTTGTGGGTGGATTGTTTTCCAGGTAAATCTCTCTTTCCTCTTTTAACATACTCTCTAATACTTCCCCCGTTGCGTCAAATAAAAAAGTACTCGAAATTCGAATCATTGCCTCATAAAAAAAAGTACTCAAAAATTCCATACAGTTTCCTCCAAATTTTTGTTTTTTACATTCTTTTTCTTTTGAAGGCTGAAAAGTTTTCTCTGGCAAGCTGTAATTTTTTGTCTTAGGTGAAACAAATCGAGAGCCTTATAAAGCCTTGTTAGGCGTTCCTTTTGTGCCTCACTTACATAAGAGCTTTCTAAAAGCCGCTGGTAGGGAGTTTTAATATCATCATGCTTCTTTTGCACCTTGCTTCCGATTCTTTTTTTCTCTGTCATTTTCATAACCGGTTGAAAAAATTTGGCATAAAGCCTGAGATACGCATAGAGTCGGTTCAAGTAGTAGACTTCTTCCTCGGTATCGTAGCGGAAGTATCCAACATTCTGGCGGACTATGGAATAGTTTTTCTGCTCAACGTAGCAGTTATCATTGGAACGGGAGCTTCTCCCCCTTGTAAATTTTATCTGGTTCTTCTCACACCAATCACGCAGAGGATGATTAATAAATTCAGCACCGGTATCAGAATCAATTCCCCGTAAATCAAAAGGAAGTCTTCTTTGGACTTTTTCTATGGCTTCTCTTACCCATTTTGAAGCTTTGTTTTTGATTGCCACAAGTTCTGTCCAACCGCTCCAAACATCCACCATATTTAATGTTTGAGCAAAATCTCCCCGGCTATTTCCTCCCTCATGGGCAACCAGATCAATCTCCATAAAACCAGGGCAATTTTCATCCCACTCTGCCCACGTGCGTATAGCTATTTGTTGCTTTAACAACGTTCCAGGCTTTGTACCTTTTCGTCCTTTTATCTCAAGCTTTTACGCTCATGTTTCAAAGTCGGTCAATACTTGAAGCACTTATATGGCGCAAGTTTTCTATAGCCTGTGGAGAACCGTGGAGATGTCCGTTTGCTAAGAGATTATCTAAAACTTCATTTAAAATTGGCTTTAAACGTTTGCCACACATGTAGTTTTCAATTTCCCAGACCTTTTTTAGAAGTTTTAGTTCCTCTTCGCCGAATTTTTTCTTTCTGCCAGGTCTTTTGCCCTTCTTGGCTATGTCGGCTTTAAGGTAATTTTTCTTGCCTACATAGATGGTTTTTCCGTGCTGCCTCAAGAGCCTGGCGGCATAGTTTCGATTTTTTAGGCCTGTTATCCTCACAAAATAATCCAGTATCTCCATTTTTTCCTTTTTGCTGGCTTTTTGATACTCTTTCGCCGTTTCCCTGTAAATAGGTCTCCTTTCAAACATCGCTAACTCCACCTTGTACCTCCAGTTCTTTGAACTGGATTATTTTACACAAATTTAAAGTACTTTTTTATTTTGAAGCAACGTTCCCTTTTCGAGTACTTTTATTATGAAGCAATTCGCTTCCTTGACAATTGGTTTGAATAGCTCTAGAATATTCTTCGTCTCAATCATATCTGGCCTCCTGTGATAGTTTTATTTATATTATCACAGGAGGTTATCTTTTTCCTACCAGACACAATTAAGTATACACTGCCCTTTTTTTAGCTTGATCTGACATAAAATCCTCCTACTTTCAATTATTAAGGGATATTTTAAAAAAAATAACAAAAAAAAATTTTTTTTGTCTAAAATAGACAGAAATAATTTTTGTTTTGTGCTTGAGAATTTCCCGTTGCGTCAAATAAAAAAGTACTCGAAATTCGAATCATTGCCTCATAAAAAAAAGTACTCAAAAATTCCATACAGTTTCCTCCAAATTTTTGTTTTTTACATTCTTTTTCTTTTGAAGGCTGAAAAGTTTTCTCTGGCAAGCCGTAATTTTTTGTCTTAGGTGAAACAAATCGAGAGCCTTATAAAGCCTTGTTAGGCGTTCCTTTTGTGCCTCACTTACATAAGAGCTTTCTAAAAGCCGTTGGTAGGGAGTTTTAATATCATCATGCTTCTTTTGCACCTTGCTTCCGATTCTCTTTTTCTGTCATTTTCATAACGGTTGAAAAAGTTGGCATAAAGCCTGAGATACGCATAGAGTCGGTTCAAGTAGTAGACTTCTTCCTCGGTATCGTAGCGGAAGTATCCAACATTCTGGCGGACTATGGAATAGTTTTTCTGCTCAACGTAGCAGTTATCATTGGAACGGAGCTTCTCCCCTTGTAAATTTTATCTGGTTCTTCTCACACCAATCACGCAGAGGATGATTAATAAATTCAGCACCGTATCAGAATCAATTCCCCGTAACTCAAAAGGAAGTCTTCCTTTGACTTTTATGGCTTCTCTTACCCATTTTGAAGCTTTGTTTTGATTGCCACAAGTTCTGTCCAACCGCTCCAAACATCCACCATATTTAATGTTTGAGCAAAGTCTCCCCGGCTATTTCCTCCCTCATGGGCTACCAGATCAATCTCCATGAACCCAGGGCAATTTTCATCCCACTCTGCCCACGTGCGTATAGCTATTTGTTGCTTTAATAGCGTTCCAGGTTTTGTGCCTTTTCGTCCTTTTATCTCAAGCTTTTTACGCTCATGTTTCAAAAGTCGGTCAATACTTGAAGCACTTATATGGCGCAAGTTTTCTATAGCCTGTGGAGAACCGTGGAGATGTCCGTTTGCTAAGAGATTATCTAAAACTTCATTTAAAATTGGCTTTAAACGTTTGCCACACATGTAGTTTTCAATTTCCCAGACCTTTTTTAGAAGTTTTAGTTCCTCTTCGCCGAATTTTTTCTTTCTGCCAGGTCTTTTGCCCTTTTTGGCTATGTCGGCTTTAAGGTAATTTTTCTTGCCTACATAGATGGTTTTTCCGTGCTGCCTCAAGAGCCTGGCGGCATAGTTTCGGTTTTTTAAACCTGTTATCCTCACAAAATAATCCAGTATCTCCATTTTTTCCTTTTTGCTGGCTTTTTGATATTGTTTTGCCGTTTCCCTGTAAATAGGTCTCCTTTCAAACATCGCCACCCCAATTCCGGTTGGCGAGCTTGTCGAGCCACGGTTGGCGAGCCTGTCGAGCCACGGTTGGCGAGCTTGTCGAGCCACGGTTGGCGAGCTTGTCGAGCCACGGTTGGCGAGCTTGTCGAGCCACGGTTGGCGAGCTTGTCGAGCCACGGTTGGCGAGCTTGTCGAGCCACGGTTGGCGAGCTTGTCGAGCCACGGTTGGCGAGCTTGTCGAGCCACGGTTGGCGAGCTTGTCGAGCCATGAACTGGATTATTTTACACAAATTTAAAGTACTTTTTTATTTTGAAGCAACGTTCCCTTTTCGAGTACTTTTATTATGAAGCAATTCGGGTACTTGACAAAGTCAGGGAAATATGCTATAATATATCCCTCTTAAAGAGTGCCCCCATCGTCTAGGGGTTAGGACACAGGGTTTTCATCCCTGCAACCGGGGTTCAAGTCCCCGTGGGGGTAATACGGCTGGTTTCGACCAGCCTTTTTTTATTTTTTGATTGAACAAGATAGTTTCTCCGTGTAAGAGCAAAAAATCTTTTAAAATTTCTCAAAAACACTTGTTTTTTTTTTCTCTTTATGCTAAAATAAGCACAAGAGAATTCGCACAAGGAGGGATGTATGAGAAAATTACTTGTTACGTTATCCATTATTGGAATGGTGTTATGGTTTGCAGGATGTTCATCAGTACCCAAAAAAGAACTTGAAGAAGCCAAAAAAGCTATTGAACAAGCCCAGGCAGTCGATGCGGCCTTATTTGCCTCTTCGGAGTTAGCAGCAGCTCAGAATGACTATGATGCTGCCAACAAATTCGTAGAAAATAAAAAGAACAAAGAGGCAAAAGAAAAGGCTGTTTCCTCGAAACAGAAAGCAGATGAAGCTTACAGTCTTGCCCGTGAACGTCGTGCTGAGGACATTTATCAAAAGAATGTTGCTTTAATGAACCAGATTAAGGAAAACTTTGGTGAGAAGCGGGCTCCTGAAGCGTATGAAGATGCTGTATCCTCTTTTAATGCTTTCGAACAGACCTATGCAAAAAAGGATCCTGATGCAACCTATCAGGAGGGTTCAAAGCTGTATGAAAAACTTTCTCCTCTTGCGCAAAAACTCCTTGCCGATGTTGAGCAGGCAACGGCTGCTGTAACCGCAGCGCAGGACAAGTACTATGCGGCAGAGAATCGTGATATTGTGAAAACCTATGCCTCCAAGGAGCTTTCGGATGCGGCTGTTATCCTGCAGCGAGCCAAGGAAGCTCTTGCAAATGGTGATCTGGAAGAGGCTATCTCTCTCGCTCAACAGGCTTCTGCCCTGATTGATGGTGCCATTACCAAGGCAGAGCAGGCCTATCAGCAAGAGTTGGCTTCCCAACAGCAAGTTAGCCCTGCAGAAGGGAATATTAATACCAACAAGCAAAAGGCAGAACAGTACATTGATGAAGCCAAGAAAAAGCTAGAAGAACTTAAAAAACGTCGCGGAAGTAGTTATCTTCCTTTAGAAGCGTCGTTTACGTATGTTGCTGCCGGTGAGGGAGAAGAAGAGGTGAATGATGCGATGGTGGAAAAATACATAAAACTTGCAGAAGATGCCTATGCTCGCGAAGAGTATCTTGATGCTATTGATTATGCCCGAGAGGCTATTCGACTGGCTGATATGCTCCTTGCTATGGAAACGGCTGCCACGTATACGGTGAAACTTAATCCGGCTAATAGAGACTGTCTCTGGAAGATCGCGGGATATATGTATAACAATCGTTACTGGCTCTGGCCTATGATCTGGAGAGCCAACAAATACCAGATCAAGGATCCCGACCTCATCTATCCCGGTCAGGTTTTCAAAATTCCTCCGATGGTTGGAGAGGGAAAGTAGATTGCTCAGGGGCTATCTGATAACCAGGTAGCCCCTTTTTTTTGTAAAAACTTGTTTTTCAAGATGTTTTGTGTTATTATTAATAAGATCTTCGTTCGATTCAATCAAAGCGTCTCGTGAATCCTGGTTTTCTCCAAGGACCGTTTGTTGCAGTGTATGGTTTTGGTGGAGTCGGGATTTATCTTTTGAGCGAGCTTTTCCCATTTGAACGTTGGGGAGTATGGGCATGGATTGCCCTTGTTCTTTTGCCTTCTGTCGTTGAATATATTGCCGGTTGGTTTACGGAAACATGGTTTGGGGTAAAATTGTGGGATTATAGTGATTTGCCGTTCCATCTTCATGGTCGTGTGTGTCTCTTGTTTAGTTTTTTCTGGGGATTGCTAGCTGTTGGAGTCATTCTGTGGGTCCAGCCTGCACTTCTCTCTCTGATACACAGCCTTCCGGGAGAGTGGCGATGGCTTCTTACGGGATGGCTCAGCATGTATCTTGTCGTTGACTTTTGGTTTTCTGCCAATATGTACCAGCGCTATGCTCGATGGATACGTCAACTCAAAGAAAATCTTTCCCAAATTCCTGAAAGACTTATCATTCCTTCTATGTCCCTCAAAGAAAGCCAGCGATACTTTAAAAGACTTTTTCATCCCATGGAGGTTTTTCCCCATCTGGCGAAGCAGTTTCGGGAACGTTTAAAGGAGACGCCGGATTCTTTTCTTGAGTTTGTGAAACGGTTTCTTCCCAGGGAGTAGGTATGCCACTTCTCGTGAAACGTTATACTCTTGCCATGGTGAGGCGGAGAATTTATCTGCGTTTAAATACTATTCGACATCATGATAACAGCATACTCTATCACAATCTCCGTGTAGCAAGGGTAGCTTACCGGTGGGCAATGTTTCTGAAAAAGTTTTTTTCGCGTCATATAAAAACAAAGGCGCTCATCCGGGGAGCTCTCCTCAACGATTTTTTCTTTTATGATTGGCGGCGAGAGAAACCTCCGAGTGGCAAGCTTCACGCCTTTGAGCATCCCAGAGAATCAGCAAAAAATGCCCATTATTACTATAGAATTACCAGGCGCGAACGAAATATCATTCTTTCTCATATGTGGCCACTAGGGATATGGCCGCGATATAGCGAAAGCTGGCTTGTCAGTATGGCTGACAAGTGGGTTTCTTTGAAAGAGTTTTTACGAAAATGGTTGAAAAAGGAGTATACTCGTGTTTGAAACAAAAATTGGACAAATCGTATTTCGAAATCCGGTCATGACGGCTTCAGGAACGTTCGGGATGGGGGATCCCTTTCGAGATTTTTATGACTATAGCCAACTCGGTGGAGTGGTACTCAAGACACTGACACCCCGCCCTAGAAAAGGAAATCCACCCCCACGCCTTTATGAAACCCCAGCAGGGCTTTTGAACTCCATTGGTCTCGAAAACGAGGGATTTGATGTCTTTGAACGAGAGGTTCTGGAGAAAAATCCCTTTGCTGAGTGGAAAACCAATGTCATTGTGAGTCTTGCCGGTGATGAAGAGGGGGATTTTGTACAGCTTGCTTCACGGTGTGGAAAGCTTCCTGGTGTTTCGGCGATTGAGTTAAACCTGAGTTGTCCCAATGTCCACGCGGGAGGGGCAACGTTTGATAGTGAGCAGGAAGCTGTGTATCGGATTGTTTCGGAAGCCATTGAACAATCGTCTCTTCCTGTGTTTGTTAAACTCAGTCCCCAGCATGACCTGGTAAGAAATGCCCGAGTAGCGGAAAAAGCAGGAGCGGCTGCCGTGACGATTTCTAATACTTATCTTGGGATGGCAATTGATATTCACAGGAAAAGTTTTGTTTTTGCCAGAAAGTTTGCTGGATTTTCCGGACCGGCGGTAAAACCTATGGCTTTAGCTCATGTCTATCGGGTTTCTCGGGAGGTGAATATTCCTGTGATTGCAAGTGGCGGTATAGCCTCTGGGGAGGATGCGGCAGAGTTTTTGCTTGCAGGAGCCCGTTTATTGCAGATAGGGACAATGGGTTTTGTGAAACCAACGCTTGCGGTAGAGGTGGTGGATTTTCTTGAGCGTTTTTTTGGGGATGTTGCTCCAGAGCCTCTTAGCTAAGATCGTCAACAATCCGGTTTTTCCCCTGGCGTTTTGCCTGATACATGAGATTGTCAGCCCTTTCGATGGCGTTTTGTACTCCTTCAGGGGATCGAAGAGCCGTGACACCAATCGACGCGGTAATATGAATGTTGCCTGTGGGAGTTTCAATGAACTGGGAAGAAATGAGATTTAAACATCGTTTTGCGATTGGGACTATCTGAGACACGTCATCGACAAAAAGAATAGCAACAAACTCTTCACCTTCCCAACGACACCAGAGATCAAAAGGACGGAGAGTTTGTTTAACAGTCATGGCGGTATTCATGAGAATCCTGTCTCCTATGGCATGACCGTAGGTATCGTTATAGGATTTGAAGTTGTCCATATCAAAGAAAAGAACACCGATTTTTTTCTTTAAGGAAAGCATTTCCTGGAGACGAAAGTAGAAGAGGCTTTCTAAACCTCGGCGGTTGAGACATTCGGTCAGAGGATCGAGAAAAGCAAGTTGTTTGAGTTCATCAGTTTTTACGAAGATCCCCTGCCAGAGAGGGTGAAAGAGTTCGAGAGCAACTGGAGAACTCTCATCAAGATTATACTCTTTTAAAAAAAGAGGAGGAAGGAGTAATCCTTTGATATGAACAGGGATACGATATCCCTCTTTGTGATGGAGAAATACATCTGCTTCAATTGTTTCTTGTCCGTTCAGTACAAGAAGCATAGGACACCCTGTTTTACAGAGGTTGTTTCCGTCCATGTCTACATGTCGAAGGATGTTGTCTTGACAGGATTTTCCTATGACCTCTGAAACAGAGTATCCTGTGATTTTTTCAGCGGCTTTATTCCACAGGATGATCCTGCGGTTTTTATCAAGAATATAAGCCCCCTCCGTAAGGTGATCGAAGAGTTTTTTAAAAAAAACTTCCATAGATTCATTCCTTAGATGCATTCCTTTTGCATATTGTTTATAATCGGCCGATTCGTCGTAAAACATAAACCGCTGTAAGAAAAGCTTTTTGAGAAGAGGGTATACGATGATCTCCCCATTCGTGGAAGTATATATAACCGCTGCGGATATCTGCGAGAAGGGAAGCCATCATCGCAGGGAGGAGATCCTGTTTTACCTCAAGAGGTTTGAGAGCGTAGAGACACGTTGCTACACCTATTTCCTGGGCGATGAGTTCTATCTGCCAGGGTGATGTGAGGGTAACAAGCACCCCCTCCATATCTTCTTTTTTGATAACATCTTCTGCTTCGAGGGTAAACCATGATGTAAGAAATTGTATAGCTTCAGAAGCACGTTTTTCCATAGTTTGAGATATCCACCACTCTCTGTCTTCTAATAAAATCCGTAAACCTCTTTCTGAAACTACATCTTTCCACCAGGAAAGGAAGAGTTTTTCTTCAAGAAAGCTCCCGTAAGCTGCCGTTACCCGTGAAGGAATATTGTAGTAGAAATGTTCTCGTATTTCTCGGGGAAAATGGGGTATGGAGAGATGCCAGGTTTCTGATTTTTTCAAAAATTCGTGAAGATCCTCGAGGTTTTGTTTTTGTCTGAGGTCGGCATAAAACTGGAGAATCCGCACTTTCGAATAGAGGTTTGTGGCATGTAAGAAAAGATTATGATGAATAAGGTATTTTACCTCGTCGATCCAGCGATAGCTTCTTTTTCTCTTTGGGAAGGGAATCATGCTGGAAACAATTTTCTGAGAAAGGAGCCATTGTAAAAGCCACTGGAGGTTATGGTCTGAAAGAGAAGTGACATAGCTATCAAAGTCCCGAGGGGGTCTTCCCAGGGATGCTCGAAACCAGGATTCAATCTCTTCGAGCAGCTGATCGATATCTGTGGTTGTTGTGGGTTTTCCCGAGAGAAGCAAGACAATATCTTGAAGTCCGGTTAAAGAAAAACCAAGCGTGAATTTTTTCTCTCTTTTTTGGAAAGTGAAAAAGAGGAGAGGGGTGGTATCCTGAGGTGGCGTATTTTTCACCTGGAGAAATGTTCCGGAAGGAAAGATAAGAAAAGTTCGACTAAAAAAATCATTGATGTCTTTCCAGACACTTTCATCATCAACGAAGAGGGGTAGTCTTGAGTCTATCTTTAAGCCGCGATGATAGAGTCTCATGTTTGAAGAAGCAAGAGAATGAGAAGGGGGGTGGGAAGAGAGATTTTGTAGGGTATAGGAAGGTGGGGCAAAGAGATATATCCATCCTGTCATTTTTAAGAAACAAAGAGATCTCCAGAATAGACATGTTCAACATGATCTCCATTTCGGATGACGGCAATACCCTGTTCATTGACATCTTCCAGGGTGCCTTCAACAATATATTTCCCTGTGTCAATTCGTACAGACTGAAAGAGCCCCATAAGATGCTTTTTCCAATCTTCGTAGAGGGTTGAAAAACCATAGGTATCCATGATTTCTCTCATTTTGAAAAAGGTATTGAGAATCTCGGAGAGAATGATATGACGGTCATATTCCTGGCCACTTACCATCTTCATAGAGGTGGCTTGGGGGAGTTTTGGTTCGGAGTTTATGTTGATTCCTACGCCAATAATGAGTGTTTTCAGTCGGTTTTCCTCGGTGATCATTTCGGTAAGAATGCCGCATATCTTTTTGTTGTTTATATAAATATCATTTGGCCATTTGATCTTGACTTCGTTTTGAAGACTGCTGGCAAGAATATTTCTCACAGCGAGAGCCATGAGAACGGTATACTGATAGTAATGACAAACATCCGTATTCATTCGAAGGCCGAGGGAAAAGGCGATGTCTTTACCAGGAGCACTCTCCCACTGGCGACCAAGTCTTCCTTTTCCTGCATATTGTTTGTCGGTGAAAAAGAGTGAGCTTTCGGAATAGCGTACCATGACTTCTTTGGCCCAGAGGTTGGTTGAATCTATCTCGGGTTTGTAAAAAAACTCAAGTGGGTGAGAACAAAGGAGAGAAAGCTTTTCGGGGATGAGACGGTCTTTCGGAAGAGTGTGGAGTCGGTATCCCTTTTTTTTGATACAGTCGATACCATAGCCATTTTCTATGAGGGATTGAACCCTTTTCCACACAGCGGTTCGTGAAAGATCTACCATTTCAGCAATCTGGGCACCAGAAATGAATTTTCCCTGGTTTGCCAGGAGGGCCCGAAGAACCAGATCCATTTTTTTCTCCTAAAAATTATACTTTTTTTTGTTTATTATACCACGAAAAATTTTTGAAAGCAAATTTTTATAGGGAAGGAGATTCGTTTGAATGGAAAAATTATTTTTTTGTGTTATAATAAAACATCTTACCGGAGGATGGTGGAATGGAAGTTCTTCTTATTGTTCTCAATATTGTGGGGATTGTCGCATTTGCGGTTTCTGGAGCCATGAAGGGGATGAAGTATTCCCTTGATATTCTAGGGGTAGTGGTACTTGGTATTCTTACTGCTCTTGGGGGAGGGATGGTGAGGGATGTTCTTCTCAACCAGTTGCCTGAGGCGCTTCGTCATGAGGAGGTGATTCTCTATGCGATTGGGTCTTCGGTGGTTACGTATCTTCTGGGAAGAAGGGTAAAAAACATTTCTCAGTGGGTGAGGTATTTTGATGCTCTGGGACTAGCTCTTTTTACGACTGTGGGGGCAGAAAAGGGCATGAGTGCCTCTCTCGGCTTACTGGGGGTAATTATCATGGGAACATCAACAGGGGTAGTAGGGGGAATGCTGCGGGATATTTTTGTAGGAGAGATTCCGTCGGTTCTGAGAGAAGAGATTTACGCGTCTTTTTGTATTGTTGGTTCTGGGATATATTATCTTTTCCGTTTCCTATCGTTTCCCAATAGCTGGAGTATTGCTTTGGTGGTTGGATTTATTTTTGTAGGGCGGGTGCTGGCTATCCGCTATAGTTGGCATTTGCCAAGACGCTCACTAGATTAATTTCCCGTTGCGTCAAATAAAAAAGTACTCGAAATTCGAATCATTGCCTCATAAAAAAAAGTACTCAAAAATTCCATACAGTTTCCTCCAAATTTTTGTTTTTTACATTCTTTTTCTTTTGAAGGCTGAAAAGTTTTCTCTGGCAAGCTGTAATTTTTTGTCTTAGGTGAAACAAATCGAGAGCCTTATAAAGCCTTGTTAGGCGTTCCTTTTGTGCCACACTTACATAAGAGCTTTCTAAAAGCCGTTGGTAGGGAGTTTTAATATCATCATGCTTCTTTTGCACCTTGCTTCCGATTCTCTTTTTCTCTGTCATTTTCATAGCCCGGTTGAAAAAAGTTGGCATGCCTGAGATACGCATAGAGTCGGTTCAAGTAGTAGACTTCTTCCTCGGTATCGTAGCGGAAGTATCCAACATTCTGGCGGACTATGGAATAGTTTTTCTGCTCAACGTAGCAGTTATCATTGGAACGGGAGCTTCTTCCCCTTGTAAATTTTATCTGGTGCTTCTCACACCAATCGCGTAGAGGATGATTAATAAATTCAGCACCGGTATCAGAATCAATTCCCCGTAACTCAAAAGGAAGTCTTCTTTGGACTTTTTCTATGGCTTCTCTCACCCATTTTGAAGCTTTGTTTTTGATTGCCACAAGTTCTGTCCAACCGCTCCAAACATCCACCATATTTAATGTTTGAGCAAAATCTCCCCGGCTATTTCCTCCCTCATGGGCTACCAGATCAATCTCCATAAAACCAGGGCAATTTTCATCCCACTCTGCCCACGTGCGTATAGCTATTTGTTGCTTTAATAGCGTTCCAGGCTTTGTACCTTTTCGTCCTTTTATCTCAAGCTTTTTACGCTCTTGTTTCAAAAGTCGGTCAATACTTGAAGCACTTATATGGCGCAAGTTTTCTATAGCCTGTGGAGAACCGTGGAGATGTCCGTTTGCTAAGAGATTATCTAAAACTTCATTTAAAATTGGCTTTAAACGTTTGCCACACATGTAGTTTTCAATTTCCCAGACCTTTTTTAGAAGTTTTAGTTCCTCTTCGCCGAATTTTTTCTTTCTGCCAGGTCTTTTGCCCTTCTTGGCTATGTCGGCTTTAAGGTAATTTTTCTTGCCTACATAGATGGTTTTTCCGTGCTGCCTCAAGAGCCTGGCGGCATAGTTTCGATTTTTTAGGCCTGTTATCCTCACAAAATAATCCAGTATCTCCTTTTTCTCCTTTTTGCTGGCTTTTTGATACTCTGCTTCGACAAGCTCAGCATATCATTTCGCCGTTTCCCTGTAAATAGGTCTCCTTTCAAACATCGCCACCCCAATTCCGGTTGGCGAGCTTGTCGAGCCACGGTTGGCGAGCTTGTCGAGCCATGAACTGGATTATTTTACACAAATTTAAAGTACTTTTTTATTTTGAAGCAACGTTCCCTTTTCGAGTACTTTTATTATGAAGCAATTCGAATTTTTGCAAAAATCAGTGCTTAGCTTTATAATTCTTTGATAAAGTGAAATTCTTAAAAAATCCTGATAAAATGGATGAAAGGAGGAAAAGATGAAGAGGATTCTTCTCTCTCTTGGTCTGGTGTTCCTGGTGCTTGGTTGTGGTAGTAAGAAGCTCACAGAAATCCCTGTAGGGTTTATTGGTCCTCTGACAGGTGATGCAGCCAACTATGGCAAGCTGTCGCTCCAGGCTGTTCAGATTGCTCTGGACGAGATCAATGCTCAGGGTGGTATTGGTGGCCTGCCTGTGAAGCTCTACGTTGAAGATGATGAGGGTAAGCCTGAAAAGGCCAATGCTGCTTTTGAAAAGCTCTACGGTGTGAACAAGATTTATGGTTTTGTCGGTCCTATGTTTTCTTCCTGTGCTCTGGCTATTGCACCAAAGGCACAGGCAGCCAAAGTGGTGATGATTTCTCAGTCTGCTACTCACAAAGATGTTACCTCCAAGGGAGATTTTATCTTCCGTAATGTGCTTTCTGATCAGCTGCAGGCAGAGGTTTTTGGTCGTTATGTAGCTGAAAAACTGGGCATCAAAAAGGTGGCTATTCTTTATATTAAAAATGATTATAGCCAGGGTCTGGCCATGGATTTCAAGCGTGTCTTTGAGGCAAGCGGTGGTCAGGTTGTGGCTGTTGAGACAGGGGTTCAGGGCGATAAGGATTTCAAGACCCAGCTTACCAAGATCAAAGAGGCTCAGCCTGAGGCTTTGTATATCCCTAACTATGTGGCAGAAATGGCTCAGATCCTTGAACAGGCTAAACAGCTTGGTCTGAATGTGAAGATTCTTTCAGCTGATGGTTTTTCCAATCCTGAGATCTTTGCTCTTGCTAAAGATCTTGCCAATGGTGTTATCTTCTCTAACTCTGCTGATGAAAGTGGTATGAAGAACCCACTTCGTGAAAACTTTGTCAAGCTTTACCGTGAGAAGTATGGAGAGGATCCTGATGCTTTTGCCCAGAATGCCTATGATGCTTTCAAAGTGCTCTTGCTTGCTTTGAAGAATGCTTATGAAACTTCTGGTGGAGTTATTGATAGAACCAAGGTTCGTGATTTTCTGTTGAATCTCCGGGGATATCAAGGGGTTTCTGGTGTGATTACTTTCTTGCCTTCTGGCGATGCGATCAAGAATGTGGGTATCTATGTAGCTGATGCCAAGAAGAAGACCTACAATCAGATCGCTGTGTACAAAGTAGAGAACAATCAATTGGTAGAGGTAAAATAATTTATAATAAGCCGGGCGTCCTTGAGGGACGTCCGGGTGTTTTTATCCGGGTTTGGATTTTTATAGGTAAGGATGGAGTGGTATGGCGCTTTTTCATCTCTCCTGGTCTGAGATAGGGCAGCACGTAGTGAATGGCATTACGCTGGGAAGCATTTATGCTTTGATTGCTTTGGGTTACACGATGGTTTATGGCATATTGAAGTTTATCAATTTTGCTCATGGGGAAATTCTCATGATGGGGGCATATGCCGGATATTTTTTCTATATGGCTTTGAATGGTGAGGGGGTTTCTTCACTTTCGCTTTTTCTTTTTTTGTTGGCTATGATAGGGTCAATGCTAGTGAGTGCTACGCTGGGAGTTATTGTAGAGAAACTGGCATATAAACCTCTTAGAACAGCTCCAAGACTTGCTCCCCTGTTGAGTGCTATAGGGGTGTCTATTATTTTATCAAACCTGGCGGCGTTTCTTTTTGGAACGAAATCAAAAAGGCTGGACTACCCCTTTCCCAACGAAACAATTCTTTTGGGAAATGTGGCTATTACACCGCATCAGATTTTGATCGTGGTTTCGGCGTTGGTACTTATGGTGGCACTTAAGCTTTTTGTAGATTATTCAAAACTTGGCAAGGCAATGAGAGCAACCAGCCAGAATATGAATGTAGCCAAACTGATGGGGATTAATACGGATTTTATTATTAGTCTGACGTTTGCGATTGGGTCGGCACTTGCTGCAGCAGCTGGTATGCTTGTCGCTCTCGAGATTAAGATTTATCCCACAATGGGTACACTTGCAGGATTAAAGGCGTTCGTGGCAGCAGTTTTTGGTGGTATTGGAAATATCACAGGGGCGATGATCGGTGGCGTGCTTCTGGGGGTGATTGAAACCTTTGGGGTGGCAGTTCTGGGTATTCCTCAGGGGCTAAGGGATACGGTGGCATTTACTATTTTGATTTTCGTGCTTTTGTTTCGACCGTCTGGGCTCCTCGGAAAAAAAGAAAAGGAGAAGGTATAATGCTAAATTTTCTCTCTCTTCTGGTAATTTATATAGAGATCTATGCGATTCTTGCATTGAGTCTTAACCTGATAGCAGGATATACAGGGCTTCTTTCGCTGTGTCATGCGGCATTTTTTGCTATAGGGGCGTATACGACAGCGATTGGAATGACAATGGGTGGGTGGAATTTTTGGTTTTCTCTTTTTGTCAGTGGGATACTCGCATCGATGCTGGGACTTGTTGTTGGTCTTCCCACTCTTCGATTGAAGGGAGATTACCTGGCTATTGCAACACTTGGATTTGGCGAAGTGGTAAAGAATATTATCATCAACTGGGACAGTCTCACTCGGGGGCCCAATGGTATCAATGGTGTTCCGACACCAGAGATGTTTGGACTTAAGTTTGGGTATGATACCCCTTTTGCTTATGTATTGCTTTATGCTTTGTTTGTAGCAGGAACGTATTTTGTTATACGCTGGGTGGTACATTCTCGTTTTGGTCGTGCACTGGAAGCAATCAGGGAGGATGAGATTGCTGTGGGTGCTATGGGCATCAACGCGGTTAAGTACAAGGTTGTCGCTTTTATGATGGGAGCTTTTTTTGCCGGGATAGCTGGTTCTCTTTGGGCGGTATACAACCAGTCGGTAGCACCTCAAACCTTTGATTTTATGCTTTCGGTCCTGGTTCTGTGTATGGTGGTGTTGGGTGGCTTGGGGAACTCTCTTGGGGCGATCCTGGGAGCGCTGGTCATAGTGATTCTTTCGGAGCTTCCCCGGCTTACTGGTCTTACGAGTTTGATCCCTGCCCAGTTCAATCAGATGTTTTTTGGGCTTTTACTTATTCTGGTGATGATCTTTCGTCCTCAGGGTGTATTGGGGAGAAAGCGTATCTCCTACGAGACAGAGGTTGCCAGAATTCTTGAGAGGAGGTCTTCGTGAATAAACTCCTTTATACGTCATGTTTGCGAAAAGAATTCGGTGGGCTCGTTGCTGTCAATGATGTTGATTTTCAGGTGGAGGCGGGGAGTATTACTGGACTCATTGGACCAAACGGTGCAGGAAAAACAACCCTTTTTAATATGATTACAGGGATGGAAGAACCTACTGAAGGGTATGTGTTTTTCCAGGGTATGGATATCACAGGAGAACCTGCCTATAAGATAGCAAGACTTGGCATTGGTCGTACCTTTCAGAATATACGTCTTTTTCGTGAGCTTACTGTTTTTGAAAATGTAATGATTGGTCGACATTTTAAAGGAACACATCCTTTTAAAGGACCTTTAGGCCTCCTGAATGCGTTGTATGCCCTCATCAATTCTCGTCGTGAGGAGCGGGATATCTATGAAAATGCATGGAAGTGGCTTGAGTTTGTGGGTATTGACCGTTACCACGCAGAATTTCCCGGAAATTTGCCCTATGGTGTCCAGAGAAAGGTGGAGATTGCCCGGGCGATGGCTATGGAACCCAAACTTCTCTTTCTCGATGAGCCGGCAGCAGGTATGAACCCTGTCGAAACAGAAGAACTGATGGCTCTTATTCGACGGATCCGGAATCTCGGTATTACAGTCGTTCTTATAGAACATGATATGAAACTGGTGATGAATATTTGTGATTGTATTACAGTGTTAAACTATGGACAAAAGATTGCTGAGGGAACACCACAAGAGATCCAGTCTCACCCTCAGGTTATAGAAGCGTATCTTGGGAGAGAGGCATGAAAGAGGTTGTTTTACGACTGGATAATATTCATGTGCGCTATGGTGGTATTCACGCCCTGAAAGGGGTGAGTCTCATTCTGTCAAAAGGTGAAATTGTAACGCTCATAGGGGCTAACGGAGCAGGAAAATCCACTCTGCTCAAGGCAATTATGGGTTTGGAACCGCTTGCAGAAGGAGTAATTACCTACGAGAATAAAGTTATTTTTCAGGCTTTCTCTGATAGTGGAGAGCGGCCAGTTTCCACACCAGCCCATTGTCTTCCTGGTATGGGATTGGTTTTGGTACCGGAAGGGAGAGGAATTTTTCCTGAGTTGACGGTGAAAGAGAACCTCGAAATGGGAGCATTCCTTCAAAGAGATAAAGTTAACATACAGCGAAGTCTCGAGGAGGTTTATGAGTGGTTTCCTGTACTGAAGGATCGATCCTCTCAGAGAGCAGGTTTTCTTTCTGGGGGAGAACTTCAGATGCTTGCCATAGGAAGGGCCATGATGTCTCAACCTCGGGTGCTTCTTCTGGATGAACCTGGTTTGGGACTTGCACCGATTATGGTACAGAAAATATTTGAAATTATTAACAAACTCAACAAGGAGAAGGGGCTTTCTGTTTTACTCGTCGAACAAAATGCCCGTCAAGCACTCAAGGTGGCTGATCGCGGGTATGTCCTTGAAATAGGAAAGATCACACTTTCTGGAAGTGGGCAGGATCTTTTAGATAATCCAGAGGTAAAGAAAGCCTACCTTGGAGGATAATGTGGAGTGGTGGTCCCTTCTGGGTATTGCTTTTGGGCTTTCTCTGGATGCACTAACAGTATCGCTTACAAATGGTTTTATTATGCAGACGATGCGCTGGCGACATGCTTTTCGTATTGCGTTTGCTTTTGGTTTTTTTCAGGCTCTGATGCCTCTTTTGGGATGGTTTGCCGGTAGCCAGCTTGTTACCTTTTTGCAACGATGGGAGCATTGGGTGGCTTTTTTTCTCTTGAGCTACGTTGGGGGAAAAATGATCTGGGAATCATTTTTTTCGGATGAGTGTGAGAAAAAGAGTTGTGTTGAGTTTCCTGTGCTTTTTTTAATGAGTATCGTGACAAGTCTGGATGCGCTTGCCGTGGGGATCACTCTTGGGGTTTTGCAGACGGCCATTGTTTTGCCAGCTCTGGTGATTGGGGGTGTTACGTTTGGTGTGTGCTTTGTTGGTGTGTATGTAGGGCATAGGTTACAATCGATTTCCACAACTTTTCAAGAAAAACGGTTTGAATGGATTGGAGGAATAGTTCTTATTGGGATTGGGCTTCGTATTGTAATAGAGCATCTTATGAAAGGGATATAGCTTTTTTGATTATTTTTTTGACTTATAAATAAAAAGCCTTGATTAATTTGACAGAAAAAGGTGTTAGCGCTATAATATAGAGAATTTTTGCTAGAGAGTATGGAAAAGGAGGATATATATGTCTACAATTATTGATGTTCATGCTCGCGAGATTTTTGATTCTCGTGGGAATCCAACGGTTGAAGTAGAGGTGGTTCTCGAAGATGGAACAATGGGGCGTGCAGCTGTTCCCAGTGGCGCTTCTACTGGTGAAAGAGAGGCTGTAGAGCTTCGAGATGGTGACAAGAACCGTTTGATGGGGAAGGGTGTTCTTAAGGCAGTTGAGAATGTAAACAACGTGATTGCTGAGGAGATTGTTGGACTGGATGCCTTAAATCAGGTGGAGATTGATCGTATTATGATCGATCTCGATGGTACGGATAACAAGGGTAAGCTGGGAGCAAATGCTATTCTTGGGGTTTCTATGGCTGTGGCTCACGCGGCTGCTAACTATGTTGGGCTTCCTCTTTACCGCTATCTTGGTGGTACCAATGCAAAGTTGATGCCTGTTCCCATGGCAAATATTATCAATGGTGGAAAACATGCAGACAATAAGGTAGACTTCCAGGAGTTTATGATTATGCCTGTGGGTGCCAAGAGTCTCAAAGACGCTGTAGTAATGATGGCTGAAGTATTTCATAACCTGAAGTCTATCTTGAAAAAGGCAGGGAAGAATACCGCGGTTGGTGATGAGGGGGGATTTGCTCCTGATATTGACAACGAAGAAGCCGTAAAGTATATTCTTGAGGCAATTGATAAGGCTGGGTACAAAGCGGGTATTGATGCTGACTTTATGATTGCTATGGATTGTGCATCTTCCGAACTTTTTGAAGAAGGTGGCAAGAAGGGATACAAGTTCTGGAAATCCAATCCCGACAAGATCTTTTCCACAGATGAGATGATTGAACTTCTCGCAAAGTGGGTTGAAAAGTATCCCATTATTTCTATTGAGGATCCTTTTGATCAGAATGACTGGCAGGGATACGAGAAGTTTACAAAGCTTTTAGGTGATAAGATCCAGATCGTTGGTGATGATCTCTATGTTACCAACCCTGCTATCCTTAAGAAAGGTATTCAGACCAAGGCTACAAACTCTATTCTGATTAAACTTAACCAGATTGGTACGGTGACTGAAACAATCGATGCTATCCAGATGGCGCAGAAAGCAGGATTTACTGCCGTAGTGTCTCATCGAAGTGGAGAGACAGAGGATACTACTCTTGCCGATCTTGTGGTCGCCCTCAATGTAGGCCAGATCAAGACGGGTTCTCTTTCAAGAACAGATCGTATTGCCAAATACAATCAGCTTATCCGTATCGAAGAAGATCTCGGGGAATTTGCTATCTATCCCGGGAAAAATGCTTTTTACAATATTTTCAAGTAAGCTTCAATGCAAGAAAGAAAAGCCGCCCTTTACCCGGGGCGGCTTTTTTGTTTTTTGGATTTTTTGCAAAAAAGAGAGACGTGCTTGAGGAAGGATGCCTAAGAGAATATACATGCCATGATCAAGCGATCATCTTTTGTGAATCTTTTGTAAGATTTGCTGATGATGTTTTCTATCTATAGGGTAAAAGATGAGGACAAAGATAGCAAGGGCATAAAATAGGATGGCAATAGGTCCAAAGAGAAGTCGGATGGTGAAAAGAACAGTCGGTGGTTGAGAAACATTGGGACTGAAATGAACAATCTGAAGCGCTATCCCGATAATAAAATTAGCGAGAGATTGACCCATCTTGGAAAAAAATGTCCAGGCTCCATAGTAGATACCCTCGTTTCTTTTTCCGGTGACAGCATAACCGTAGTCTACTGCATCGGGAAGGATTGACCATGGGAGTACATACCCTGTAGCAAATCCAATACCCGAAAAGGCCAAGACTCCAAAAAAGAATGGTATACCGAGAATATGTCCCCAAAAAAATGTAAGCCAGAGTCCAATAATGAGAATCCCCATGCCCAGGATGTAGGCCCATTTTTTACCTATCCAGGTAGCAAGTTTAATCCAGAGCGGCATAGAAAACAGGGTAGGTACAAGGAGAAAAAGAAAAGCTAGGGTCGTAAGAGATTCATTGTTATAGATGTATTTAAAATAGTAAATCATCGTTCCGCTGAGAAGAGTTATCGCAATCATGTTGAACATATAGGTAAAAAGAATCAACAGGTAAGGGGGATTTTTCACGATGACACCGAAATCTTTGAGAGAGGCTTTAGGGATCCTATGAGGGGCTTTTTTTTCCTTAATAAAAAATACTGTCACAAAAGCAGAAAGCATCGTTATCACACCCATAATAATCGCCATAGCTGAAAAACCAGGGGAGCGATCAATTATTATCTGACCATCCATCACTACTTTACTTGAAAATGCATCAATAATAGGAAAAGCAGCTCCTGCAGCCAAAAACGTCCCTACAATTGCAAAAGACATTCTGTAGCCATTTAGCGAGGTGCGCTCATCATAATCATCGGTAAGCTCAGGTGTGAGCGCAGAGTAAGGCACATTGGTAAGTGTGTACGCTGTAAAAAGAAAACAAAGTACAATGGTTGCCCACCAGAAAAGAAGATTTTGATTGGATATTTTGGGGTTCGTAAACATGATAACCATAAATATGAACATAAGGATAGCGCCTACAAAAATATACGGTCGACGTCGTCCCCATCTCGTTTTTGTATGATCCGAAAGAAATCCTACCATCGGATCGGTAACCGCATCCCAGACACGTCCTATCATGATAGCTGTGCCTGCCAATGCAGGGAGAAGTCCGAGTGTGTCTGTAAAATAGTTCATTAACCAGAAGCTTGCCAGGGTAAAAAAGAGGTTTCCTCCGATATCACATACTCCAAAAGCAAGCTTGGTTTTTAAAGGAAGAGAGTGTTTTTTCATAGTTTATGCCCCTTTTTATACAAGGTTATGATGGTGTAGTTTAGCATAAGATAAAAAATATTGCAACTTCTTTTGGGCAGTGTATACTTAATTGTGTCTGGTAGGAAAAAGATAACCTCCTGTGATAATATAAATAAAACTATCACAGGAGGCCAGATATGATTGAGACGAAGAATATTTTAGAGCTATTCAAACCAATTGTCAAGGAAGTATTAGAGAGTATGTTAAAAGAGGAAAGAGAGATTTACCTGGAAAATAATCCTCCCACAAAAGGCAATGGCTTTTACGAAAGGGATTTAAAGACAGCTTTTGGCGAGCTTACAGCCATACGTGTTCCAAGAACAAGGGATAATGGATTTAAAAGTGCCCTTCTTCCCTATCGCAAACGCATCACAGAAGACTTAGATGCATTAATCAGGGCTATGTTGATATCAGGAATGTCAACAAGGAAGATAGCAGAAGTTTTAAAAGAGCTTTATGAAATAAAGATTTCTTATGCTAACATCTCAAGGATAAGCCAGGTAGGCATAGAAGAGATTCAGAAGTGGCGTAGTCGCCCTCTCTCATGGAAGAATATGCCGTGGTATTTCTGGATGCTATGGTGTTTCCTATCAAGAGAGATAGGGTAGAAAATGAATCAATATATGTAGCTATAGGCATTACACCTGAGGGAAGAAGAAAGATTTTAGGATACTACCTGCCAGGAGGCATGGAAAGTGCTTATAACTGGCGGGAAATTTTAGATATAAGAGAAAGAGGTGTCAAACAGATTCATTTTATTGTCTCTGATGGCTTAAGTGGTATGAAAAACGTCATAACAGAGATATATCCCACGCAAAGTATCAGCCCTGTGTAGTCCATGTCATGAGAAACATACTGGCTAAAGTGAGAGTTCAACACAGAAATATCATTGCCACTGAAATAAAAGAGGTATTTCATGCCAAAGACAAACAGGAGGCAGAACAATTGTTTATGAAATTTATACAAAAATGGAAAAATATCTATCCCAACTTAATGAATAACCTCTTGACAATAAGAGAGAATATATTCACTTACATGGAATTACCTGAAGGAATACGAAGCATGGTGTATACAAACAATGCCCTGGAAAGACTCTTTAAAGAACTTAAAAGGAGATTAAAAACAATGGAAATGTGTCAAAGCGAGGCTTCAGCTGAGAAATATCTTTACCTGTTATTAAGATACCAAAATGAGAAGTTCTTAAAAAGAAAGTTAAAAAATTGGGAGTATTACTTTCAACTCTATCGTGAGCAACACTCATACACCAAAGAAAATATTCACAGCGAGGTTATCCTATGACTAGACACAATTTTCTTGACACAATGTTCTTTTGGCTAGAATAATCGCCAAAACATATAAACAGATATTCAGAATATAAAAATTTTTCTTTTTTTATGTATTTTTCTTTACTTTTTCATACTTTGCCGTATAATATATATGCAAAGACTGGAGGATTGAGGGAGGTTTCTTGACCGTATTCAGAAGCAAAGACAAACAGAACTCAAAGGACAAACGACGAAAAGGCTTGGAGGTTCTGAAGATGAGGTAGGACTTCTGAGACAGAGTGATGAGCAACTTGTCTCTATTCGTGAGCAACAGCAAAACTATATGCGTCATGAGATGATCGTCTCTGGGCTTGAGTTACTTAAACGAAGGGTGGCAGAGTTTTCAAGAACACCCGTAGAACAGAGGAACTATGAGCTCTTTTCTCAGGAATTGCAGAAAATTGTGAGTCAGACACGCTTTCAAGGGGAAACTCCCCTCGCGTATATGAGTGTAAAAGTATCTGATGAGCGTACCCTTTATACTCTCGGACAGCAGATTGATCAGGAGATAACAGTACAGCAGAGTAGACTGAGACAGGAACGCCGACAGATGGCGGCTTTTCTGATTTCCCAGGAGAATAGAGATGCGCTGGTTGGGCGATCTGCTGAGGATATTGTAAACAGCATGAAGCTCTCTTTAAGTGATAAAGAAGTACAGTATCCTGTGAGGAAAGATTATTCTTTTGCAAAGATTATAAAAATATTATAAATGGTCGGAGTATGGAGTGGCTGCGTGCATTTGATCCTCGAGATTCTCGGGTGTTGGTCACTGCAGAAATCGGGATCAATCATCTTGGCAGAGAAGAGTACGCCTATCAACTAATTGACGAGGCTATGAAAGCTGGGGCGGATGCGGTAAAGTTTCAGATATACAGGACCCAGGATTTTTATCATCCGGATTCTCCGGCTTATGAGATATTTGAAAAGTATGAATTGTCTTTAGAGAGTTTTTCACGGATCAAGGCATACTGTGAGAAGAAAGGTATATTGTTTTTTGCCACTCCTCTGGATTTTGGTTCGCTTCAGTGGATGATGGATCAGCGTATACCTTTGATTAAGGTGGCAAGTTCTGATATTACCTTTGAACCTTTTCTCAAACAAATAGGTGAGTACGTTCGTAGATATAGGGCATATGCTATTCTTTCAACTGGTTTTGTGAAGCTGGAGGAAATTGGGAAAGCGGTAAGATTTTTCCCCAGGCAACGGCTAGCCCTTCTGTACTGTGTTTCTCGTTATCCTACAGAAGCTTCAGATCTTGATCTCTCTTTTCTTAAGCGATTGCGACAGACTTTTGGTACGACAGTGGGGTTTTCTGATCACTCACTTGAGACAGTGTTTAGTGTGGCAGCTGTGGCTCTGGGAGCACGGATAATAGAGAGGCATTTTACCGACAATTCTTCGCTTCAAGAGGCTGATCATTCGATTTCTCTGAATCCAGAAGCCTTTGGGAGAATGGTCGAAGAAATACGCAAAGTGGAGATTGCTCTTGGAAAAGGAGAAAAAAAGATAACTGATTTTGAGCAAAAGATTCGTCCACTTTCGATGAGGGATCTGTATGCAGCACGCGATATCCGTAAAGGGGAAATGATCGGCAAAAATGATATAAAGTGTTTACGTCCGGGTGAGGGAATTTCCCTGGCAAGGTATAAAAGTATCGTTGGCCAAAAAGCCAGACAAAACTACGCGATGAATGAAAGAATATGAATGGTAAAAGAAGATTTCCTCTCAAAGTGAAGGATGAACTTCTTGATTTCACATTGACACAGAATGTTTGGTTAACAGTGAATAATACTTCAAAACGTTTCTACCGTCTTGGTCGTAGCTCGGACAAGTTTTCTTTACGTTTAGGTATAGATTTATGGGAAAAAAGGGCATATGATTATGAGGTTTCTATTGATCAGCTTCGGAATGTTCTTGAATATGACAAGGGTATAGTAAAGATTCTTCGGGAAGATGGTGTTTTTTACTATATCGGAGCCTGTGATGTGCCTTTCAAGAGATTAGAAAAGGGCAAATCTGTCATAACAAAGGAAGGTGATGTTTTAATTGCTTTGGATAAGCCGCTTGATAAAGAACTTTTGATTTCTCGTTCTAAAAGAGAGTGTGACCTCGTCGCCGATCAGGCGCTTTCTTATCTTGAGCGTTACATGCGACGTTTTTTTCGTGGAACCAATATTCTCTATATGCTTCAGTTTTTGCCAGCAGAAAAATATACTTTTTTTATTCAGGCAACCCTTGGAGCTGTGGGACTCACAACAGAAATGTTCCGTAACAAGTTAATCACTTATCACTGTCCTGAACATTGGCATATAGAAATGGTAATTCACGAGGCTTTAGTGAATGCTATTACCTATGGGAGTCAGTTGGATTATACCAAAAAGGTGGCCATTGGGTATGAGATAGGACCAGAGGGACTGAGGGTTTTTATTCATGATCAAGGTGAGGGTTTTGATGTGAAGCGGCATGTTCCTGTTTCTTTAATCGATCGGGAAACAATAACTGGTCGTGGTATTCGGTTGATGAAAAATCTTGCTACTTCACTAGTTTATAACAAGAACGGGAATGCTATTTCGCTTTTATTCAATTTTAAGGAAACTCTTGGATAAAAGTAGGAGTGGGTATGTTAAAAAGCATAGAAATAAACGATCTGAAGTGGGATGTTTTTGAATGGATTGGACAGCGATGGATGCTTGTGGTAGGGGGAACGAGAGACTCCTATAATATGATGACAGCGAGTTGGGGAGGCGTAGGAATTGTCTGGAATGAACCGATGGTTTTTGTTTTTGTTCGTCCTAGCAGGTACACACATGAGTTTCTTATGAAGTATCCACGGTTTTCTCTGGTGTTTTTGCCTGATTCGTATCGGGAAATATTAAATCTTTGTGGGTCCCGGTCGGGAAGGGATATAGACAAGATGCGAATTCCAGGGATAACACCTGTGGATCTTAAAGAAGCTGTGGGTTTTGACGAGGCAGAACTGGTGATTATTGCGAGAACGGCTTTTCGGCAACCTCTTGACCCCTCATCTCTTTTGCGTGAAGATGTACGGCAGGCTTTTTACAGCACGGGGGATTATCATGATCTTTTTATGGGGAGTATAGAAGGAGTTTGGATTCAGGGATGAAAAGACTCTGGGGAACTTTTTTGGGGCGAGTAGTTTTTAGAGCGTTTTCTTGTTTTGAGCAAGTGTGGGAGGGTGTGTGCTAGGTGTTGTAGTTGGAGGAGTTTTATTTTGTTTGTTTATCCTGGTCAATGAAACCGATCTCTGGCTCAAATGGTTGTATCGGGGAAAGGGGAAAATTTTAATTTCCTCGCTTGAAATGATTCATTCCAGTCCTTCGAAACGGGCGGTGCTTCTTTTGCATGAGTTTTCGGGTTTACCTGCTTCTCTCAGGGAGCTTGGAGAACAGTTGTATCAGGAAGGATGGGATGTGTATATTCCTGCTATGCCAGAAACGGTTGAAAAGAAAGAGGATCTGTCTTTAATAACAGCTGGACCGTTGTATTTTTTGTGGTATGAAAGGGCAGAATCAGTACTTCTGCATCTGTTGGCTCAGTATGAGTGTGTTGTTGTGGGAGGAGCAAGTATTGGTGGAAGTATTGCTCTGGATCTCGCAGCTCACTATCATGTAAAAGGGGTTTTTGCCGTTGCTTCTCCCATACGGCTTTGGGGATGGCATTACTATCGTCCCTTCTCTCGTAATCTTGTGCTTGTTTTTTCGGGATGGGTGGGATTTTTGTTCCCTTTTTGGCGAACAAAAGCTTCTTATGTTTCATCTAGTGAGAAAGAGAAGCGTTACGGTGTTGATGGTGTGATATGGGCGAGAGCAATCCATTCACAGAAGATTGCTCTTCGCAGGCTCAAAAAACAACTTGACCATGTTTTAAACCCTTGTTTACTTATCCAGGCGAGTAATGATAGAACTGTTCATCCTAACAATATTTATCTCTTGATGCGAAAACTGAAAAATGCTTCACGTGAGGCAGTTGTATTAGATATGCAGTGGGATACCGTCACAAGACATCATCTCCTTTTAAACCATGAAGATGTTAAAGATGAAGTGAAGGAGAGAATCGTGTTTTTTTTCAAGAGGTGGGGTTGTGCTTGAAATAGCATGGATGTTTCTGATTGCATTTGTGTTGGTGGTTCTTGCTCTGGAGATGTTGGTAATAAACTTTAGGCGTATGACAGTCGCAGCCGCTTTGTGGTTGGGTATCTTGGCATTTTATGCTTTGATGACAGGTTTAAAGGTCTATCTTGCCGAACTTCATAATTTTCAGCTTCTTTATCTCTTTCAGAGGTTGGAGGATGCATTATGGGTTCACCAGCCCTGGATCATATGGTTTTTTATGGAGTCACTCCTTGCAAAGGAGGAGAAAAAAAATCTTTCTTTTCCTTTTATAGTGTTGTTTGGAATAAGTAGTATTTTTTCCCTCGTGGGTCTAGGAGGTGGGTTGTATGATTCTCTCTATCTCTCGACTGTAGCAGGATTGGTTGGTATGAGAACTCAGGTAGTTCTTGTTCCTTCTGTGATGAGAGTTCTTGCTCTCATGTATACAGGAATCACTATCTTTTTTGCTATATTTAAACTTTTTTTATCGTATTTTTCTGTACCTTATGCCTTTCAACAGAGATGGATACGGTATCTTCTTGCAGCAGTGATAATTGTGCTATTAGATATTCTATTTGTTAGAACGGAAAAAATAGGGCTTTCTCTCAGAATGTTGGGGATACTGTGGCTTGGTGGGTGGGTTTTTTATATTGTATCTGCTCCTCGGGCGCTTGGGCTTCGAGAGCGTTTTAGTCGTTTTAGTCTTTTGGCTCTTTTTGGGCTTGTGATGATGCTTCTCCCAGGAGTGATTTTTTATATTTTTCGCACGTGGTTTATGACGCTTTTCTGGCCTGTGTTTGTGCTAATATTTGCCTCTGCGATGGCTTTATATTTTGTATTTTGTGTAATGGTGCTTATGCTCTTTCGCAAGATTTCGAAACCAACAGAGTTTGAAGAAGATAGACTCACATTTTTCTTAAAAAAGCTTGTACAAAAAAAGGATCGTTATGGATTTGCAGAGGAGTTGGTTTTTCTTCTCAAGGAATGGCTCCAAAGAGAGGTTGATGTTATAGAGAACAATGATGGGTATTTGAGCTATCTTTCTTCTACCAGGTCAAAATCTGGCAGGATGTTTTTTCCTGAGGTAATGCAAAGATATCTGGAAACTGGTGATGCATATGTGGATCGTGAGATGGTTTTGAGTCATAAGGGTTTTAGAAAAGATGTTGGAGTTTTTTTTGAATATTTTGATAAAGAGGTTTGTGAAGCCCTCCTTTTGGGACGTATTGAAGGAAAAGTGAGGATTCTTATTCAGCTTGGGCCTAATGGAGAAGGTGAAGGGTTGAAACAGCGAGAGATTCGAGAGCTCAAATCTTTTTTGCGTATCATAGAGCTTCTTTATCAAAATGTTCTCTTCTTTGAACGTGAAGAGGAGAATGAACAGACAAAGCGAGAGCTTGCACTAGCATCAGAAATCCAGGAGACCCTTTTTCAGAGGGAAACACCAAAGCTTGTTGGACTTGATGTTGCTTTTTATCAAGAACCGGCAAAGTGGCTGAGCGGTGATTATCTCTGGCTGGATGCAGTTTCTTCCAAAGAACTCAGCTTTGTGGTTGCAGATGTTTCCGGGAAAGGTGTTTCGGCAGCTTTGATTACTATGATGATTCACAGTGTGATACAGGGGTACCATTTGAGTTCTTCAACAGTACATTCTTTATTGGCACACTTAAATGTTATGCTTTCCAAGAAAAAGTCACGCGAAGAATGGCGTACCTTGAGTTTTGCCACAGTATTTGTGGGATTTATTGATACCCAGATTCAGATGTTGTATTATAGTAATGCAGGACATTATCCCCTGTTAATATGGGATCTGGAAAAAAGAGAGTTTCTTGAGCTGTCTACCCCTGGAAAACCTGTTGGATTATTTGAAAATTCACAATATGTTACGGAGACCTATAACTATGAAACTGATCAGATTTTTGTGGTATATTCGGATGGTATTACCGAGTGTCTCAACCAAAATGAAGAAGAGTTTGGTATCCAGAGGTTGAAACGAATTATCCAGAAATATGACTATCTTTCTGCTTCTGAGATTCGTGATAAAGTTTTAGAAGAGATTCAGGAGTTCAGGGGTGGAGCTGATATTTATGATGATATGACGTTATTGGTGCTCAAGACATGATGGGTTAACGGGTACCATACATGAAGTTTAATATACTAAATAAACAAGAATATTTGAAAAAGCATGCGCAATGGTTGAGGGGATTAAGTTTCTACTTGAAAACCTCAAGATTCCCAGAATAAAGCTTATCAGAAAATACAAAAAGATTTCATTCAAGTCTTTTGGGAGATGGGCAAAGGTAAAGAGGAAAGATGAGCCCAAAAGAGCAAGATTGTGGTTAAATTTTTTCTCTATCAAGTCATATATTATTCCTCTGAAAATGGTTTCCTCACATAATGGAGCCAGAAGAGAGAGAATGAGTATATAGGTTGCTTTATAGAATCCACTTAATGCTGTTTCTTCCGTTAATGAAAGGTTTAATAAACTCAGAAGAAGAAATACACATACGGAAGCAACTATGCCAATAAAAATGTCGTACAGAGGCTTTTTTGTGGTGTATCCATAAGAAAAAAAGCTTTTGCCGGTTTTATTTCTTATATAAACCATAAGGATGGGAAATACAAAAATATACTCTCCACCTATTGCAAGGAATTTTATAAATTCAGAAATTATGTGTGAAATACCATCAAAATTATACAAAAAGACAAAAGATGCTGTTGTCAGGAACAAAAGTCCAATCCTGAAATAAAGATTTATATTTAACTTTCTCAGTTTACGATAAAATTCCATGGTGGCAAGAAATTCCTTTAAAACCTTTATTTTCTCAGTTTCTGAAAACTTTATATTGTTTTTCAATAATGAAGCCACAATCCTTCTTTCATTTTTCCCTAAGAATACCAAAACCTTTTTGACTATCTGTTTGTCAAGGATGGAAAGTAAAATGAATACCTTTCTTTTGCCTGTAAGCATATAGAGACTTATCGGAAATATTAAGCCAATTCTTTTACCTTTGTCACAAAAACATCTTCAAGTGATGGCAAAATCAATTGAACATTTGGATTGTATCCTGGGCAGTGTATACTTAATTGTGTCTGGTAGGAAAAAGATAACCTCCTGTGATAATATAAATAAAACTATCACAGGAGGCCAGATATGATTGAGACGAAGAATATTTTAGAGCTATTCAAACCAATTGTCAAGTCATCGAATTGCTTCATAATAAAAGTACTCGAAAAGGGAACTTTGCTTCAAAATAAAAAAGTACTTTAAATTTGTGTAAAATAATCCAGTTCATGGCTCGACAAGCTCGCCAACCGTGGCTCGACAAGCTCGCCAACCGTGGCTCGACAAGCTCGCCAACCGTGGCTCGACAAGCTCGCTAACCGTGGCTCGACAGGCTCGCCAACCGTGGCTCGACAAGCTCGCTAACCGTGGCTCGACAGGCTCGCCAACCGGAATTGGGGTAGCGATGTTTGAAAGGAGACCTATTTACAGGGAAACGGCAAAATGATATGCTGAGCTTGTCGAAGCAGAGTATCAAAAAGCCAGCAAAAAGGAAAAAATGGAGATACTGGATTATTTTGTGAGGATAACAGGCCTAAAAAATCGAAACTATGCCGCCAGGCTCTTGAGGCAGCACGGAAAAACCATATATGTAGGCAAAAAAAATTACCTTAAAGCCGACATAGCCAAGAAGGGCAAAAGACCTGGCAGAAAGAAAAAATTCGGCGAAGAGGAACTAAAACTTCTAAAAAAGGTCTGGGAAATTGAAAACTACATGTGTGGCAAACGTTTAAAGCCAATTTTAAATGAAGTTTTAGATAATCTCTTAGCAAACGGACATCTCCACGGTTCTCCACAGGCTATAGAAAACTTGCGCCATATAAGTGCTTCAAGTATTGACCGACTTTTGAAACATGAGCGTAAAAAGCTTGAGATAAAAGGACGAAAAGGCACAAAACCTGGAACGCTATTAAAGCAACAAATAGCTATACGCACGTGGGCAGAGTGGGATGAAAATTGCCCTGGTTTTATGGAGATTGATCTGGTTGCCCATGAGGGAGGAAATAGCCGGGGAGATTTTGCTCAAACATTAAATATGGTGGATGTTTGGAGCGGTTGGACAGAACTTGTGGCAATCAAAAACAAAGCTTCAAAATGGGTAAGAGAAGCCATAGAAAAAGTCCAAAGAAGACTTCCTTTTGATTTACGGGGAATTGATTCTGATACCGGTGCTGAATTTATTAATCATCCTCTGCGCGATTGGTGTGAGAAGAACCAGATAAAATTTACAAGGGGAAGAAGCTCCCGTTCCAATGATAACTGCTACGTTGAGCAGAAAAACTATTCCATAGTCCGCCAGAATGTTGGATACTTCCGCTACGATACCGAGGAAGAAGTCTACTACTTGAACCGACTCTATGCGTATCTCAGGCTTTATGCCAACTTTTTTCAACCGGTTATGAAAATGACAGAGAAAAAGAGAATCGGAAGCAAGGTGCAAAAGAAGCATGATGATATTAAAACTCCCTACCAGCGGCTTTTAGAAAGCTCTTATGTAAGTGAGGCACAAAAGGAACGCCTAACAAGGCTTTATAAGGCTCTCGATTTGTTTCACCTAAGACAAAAAATTACGGCTTGCCAGAGAAAACTTTTCAGCCTTCAAAAGAAAAAGAATGTAAAAAACAAAAATTTGGAGGAAACTGTATGGAATTTTTGAGTACTTTTTTTTATGAGGCAATGATTCGAATTTCGAGTACTTTTTTATTTGACGCAACGGGGTTTAAACAAAAAAGGGCTGCTAAAAAGCAGCCCTTTTGTTTATTCTGTGATGTCAAAACTCATTCGAGGAGTGATGCCTTCTTTCCCTTTGGTACTTCTAAGGTAGAGGAAATAATCTACAGTATCACCGATGTTTCCTCTTCCAAGGAAGACTCTCACTGTCCCATCAAAACCGAGTTTTGCCCGGATGCGACGGTATTCAGGGGCGTTATTGACACGGTATACGAGATAGATATTATTGTAGTCTATACCCTCCACAGGATCAAAAACCTTAAACGTGAGATAGATACCTGAGTTTGCAGTGGGTTTCTCGGGATGAAGTGTCAACTCGGTAACTTTAAATGGATTCCCCAGGATCTTTGTGTCATAGCGATCCTTGTCTTCGGGAGAAACAACCTCCCCTTGGGTTGCGAGCGTGGGAATATTTATTTTTTTCCTTTTGAGTACGTTAAGCAGAATGTCGTATACTTCGGCTGTTTGCTTCATGGCCAATTCCATCTGGTTACTTGCAGTCTTCATGTTATTTAGATTTCCAGACCAGAGCCAATCTGAGTGGGTAGCCATCACAAGATTTTCCCATGTTTCTATGTAGAGGTAGTCGGGATAACTTGTGTCAAGCTTGAGATCAGATACCATTTGCTTTGCAGAAACAATTTCCAGTACCTTTTTCCCGTTGGCACGAATATTATCCCAGATAGCTTGTTTCATCGGATGGTCAAACCATATCTTATAGCTGACCGTTTGGGTTTCAATGTCGTAGTACCAACCACCTGAGATTTTCTCACTAAGAAAACTTTGTGTTGGAATTACTTTTTTGAAGATATCCTCACCGCTCTTGAAACGGATCCATGGGATAGTTTTGAGTTTTGTGAAGAGTTTATCCATAAACTCTCCATCACCAATGAATTCTCCGTTGTTTGCTACTACAATAACCGAGTTTCCATCCTTGTTCTGGAGTGCCACAGAGATTACGTAGAGAATAAACTCATCGATTGCTTTGTCTGTTTTCTTAAGGAGAATGTTTACCGCTTTGCTGTCTCGAATAAGCGCGTTCATGGCGAAACCTTTACTCATAATACGTGAAGGTTTGCGGTAATCGATATCTGGCATGTCTTTATAGCCTGTGTCTACCGCAATATCAGAGAGATATCCCCACGTGAGCTTATTTTGGACAACGGGTTCAAGTACCCCGTCAGCATAGGCAAGCTCAGGAAAGAAGAAACCATTTGGTTTCACACCAAAAGCAAGCTGTTTAATGTCCATATCCATGCCTATCTGTTCCTTGATCTCTTCGGTAGAAATAAAGGGAAATAAGGGATTTCCATAGCCGGTGGCAACAAGATTAAAGGTTCCTTTTTTGATCAAATTACCATACATGGAAACAAATTGAGGAGAAACCAGCATCCATTGATAGAGTAACGCACCACTAATGATGATATCACTTCGTACCGTTGGATGTTTTTGGTAAAGTTTTACAATATTTGAATAAACTGGCGCCAGAGGAACAAGATTTGCCTTGATTTTCCCTGTAGAGTTGTAGATGGGTTGATTAAGAAGCCAGGCAAAGTTAATCGTCAGGGGTTTACTTACAGCCGGTATAGGGATCTCTCCCATTTTGACGGTCCGTTCTGCTCGATAAACATCAACCCCGCTAGGATCAGTAACTCTCACAACCACTATATAATATCCACCTTTGATTTTGGCTGAGGCTGTTGCTGAAGCAGAATAGGAAACAAATTTCTCAGGGACAATCTCGGAGAGTGTATCTTCTTTGATAGTGTCAAGAAGATTTTTTCCTGTATCGTAGATTTCAATAAAAAGTTTTCCGCCAGGGAAATTTCCAGGAGTAAACTTGTAGATTTGGCCGCTTACGGTAATTTTTCCGTTTGCGTAGGTGGCTACCATGGAACCTGTAAATCCCGTTTCTAGATTCCCTACAGCAATATTTTGCATGGGAGGGAGAAGAACAATACTGACGTCATAGTAGGCTTTTTCTTTTGGTTGGAGAACTTTTTTCTTGAACACCAAATCATAGGTAGGCACTATTGGATCATGGAAGGTCCAATAAGCATCAATGAGAGACGGAGAGAACAGCCAAACAGCTGATGACTTGCCATTGGGAACGGTAAGACCTGCAAACCCCGCACTGGGGAACATATCCAAACCATGCCCTGCACTTCCCGGGTTAAATCCAATCTCAACGACATCATTTTCTAAAGGGAGCCATGTACTTTTAGCATCCTTGTTGGTAGGTCCAAGAATCGGTCTAGATTGATGCCAGTAGGTAACTTCTATAGGTTTTCCACCCCGGTTTTCAATCTCAACTAAGGAATAAACGGCAGGAACCGTGGTATCTACAGAGATTCGTTTTGTAAGGAAAAGATTTTTCTTTGTAGGATTAGCCTTACCAACATCAACACTCATTTCTATATACGCTTTGGACTCGTCCTTTGTGAAACCAAATCCTTTCACATCGTATTTCGTCTTGGCAAGTCCTGGCCATGAGAGATCAACGATATCGTAAAAAGCGCCCGCAGAATCTGGAGAATTTGGATTGAATGTTTGAACAAGCTCTTCCCCTGTTTCTTTATTCACAATGGAGAGGGCTCTCCCTCCCATTTTTGGTTCGATAACTACTTTAATTCTATTGTTTTCGAGGACATAGAGACCATCTTTTTGCTTATATGCAAAGAGGTTGCTTGCTTTTGAAATATAACTTTGTCCCCAGAGAATCTGAATAAGACTGACAAAGAGAAGTATGTACCACCGTTTCATAGTTTCCTCCTTTACTTATTATTCTTCTGTAAACCAGAAGGTAATACCTGCACTGATACCCTGCTGACTCGTCTTGAAGTAGTCTTGAAAACCAAAAGTGTAGGCCAATCGTATTCCAAACCATGCAAACTTTAAATCCATGCCAACATCTACGAGGTCATTTTTAGCAATGTCAAACACAATAAAATCAGACCACAGAACTTGTGTATCGGCAAAGAGACTCCACTGAGCAAGAAGAGGTATACGCAATCCACCACCCACAGCAAGTGCATAAGGAATATAGTTCTCGCTCATGTTATACATACCGCCAATATTGAGTTGTAAGAAAGGCAAAGGATGTATCCCAAAATGAGCTCGAATCATATGATTCATATTAGGAGAAAAGCTGAAACTCTTAGATTCAATACCAGTATAGGAGGCTGTAAGACTGACACCGCTCCAGTTACGTACCATTTTTGGCCACCAAACATCGGCTTGCTTTTTCTGTTTTTGAACATTTTCTATGTGTTTCTCTATACGACTCCGTTGTTCTTTAATAGCAGAATAATCTTTGAACGGAGAAGTGTCTATCTTCGCGAGAGCGTTCTGATAGAGACGAAGGGCTTCAGCATATTGTCCATTTTCAGCCTTTCTGTCTGCTTCATATACCATAGGAGTAAGAGACTCCATCAATACTTTCGCATCGCCAGCTAGCTCTTTTTCCATCTTTTTGTTCATGGCCGTTTTTTGCTTTAGCTGAATATCAACATAGGTATTAGAAAGAGTCTCGTTTTCAAAGGCTTCCATCTCTTGTATCATCGAAAGAGCACGGTTGTAGTATTTAATACTATCTTCGTAATTCTCGTTCTGGCTAGCTGTGTCGCCTGAGGCTATCAAAGCCAATACCTCAGGTTCTATCTGCTTCCAAGCGTAGTTTGCATAACTATTTCTAATACTTGTTCGAAGCCCTGGAAGCGGTGTGTTGGTAAGTCCACTCTGGTCAATCTTGAGAGCTAAAAGTTTGAAGTTGCTTACACTTGCGGCTATTTCACCCTTTTCAGCCATTGTTACCCAATATTGATAATTTGTCGAAACATCGATATACAAATCCGCAATGAGAATATTTTCGCCAAGTTCTTTTTTTTGGCTCAGGATTTCACTTTCTATTTGTTTGATCCTGGGAAAGTTTGCATACTCAGAATTTCTGAGGGTTCCAAGAGCTAAAGCAAAGTTAGAACTTGAAGCAATAAAATCATTCTGACTGGCAGCATCTATAGCCTGTTGAAGGAAAAACAGACTACTATCAATAACATCATCTTCTCCTACGCCTGGTGTAGAAGTAAAGGTAAGGATCTTTGTACCACGTGAGTCTACAATGAAGTTAGTTACTATTGTTTTGAATCCCCGTTTATTGAGCTTGAGGGTTACACTACCCATCTCCACAGAGAAGACATTTGAACTACTATACCCTACAAAATCATCGTTGACAAAAGCCTCAAAACCCTTTTCAGGAACGGTGCTGACATACAACTTGGCTGGAGCATCCTTGAGTTTCAGAGAAAGAGAATTTCTCATATTTGGCTGGATAAAAATGTTTGTGGAAAGAGTTTTGTAGCCTTCTTTTTCGATACGGACCTTAACTGTCCGTGCAGGGAGCATAGGAATCTCCAGACCTCCTACAACACTCCGTCCGCGTGGAATATTGTTAATACTCACGTAAGCATCATCGGGTGTTGTGCTCACTATCAAATCCCCAAATATAGGGGTAAGTTGTGCTAAAACTACATTAAAACGGGTAAGTGACCACTCTACATTCGTAGAAACATTCATATAACCATCATTAGTACCCAAGAATTCTATCGAAATTTGGGGAGACTCAGACAAAGAAATAGTAGCAGGGGTTTTTACACGTCGTTTTTCAACGAGGGTAATAAGCCCTCTCTCCGGAGTGGATATCAGAAGTCCAACCACAGGACGAGGATTGAGATCTACCATGATAGTCTTCTGTTCTTCTTTGAGAGTAATATTTGTTCTGAAGGGTAGATAACCATCTTTTATGACTGTAACAAGATGGAGCCCTGGAGAAACCTGGGTTTCAAAGCTCCCATTCTGGATGGCGCCCATCTTTTTTTTGTTGATAATAACTGTGGCTCCTTCTTGGGCAGACTTGATAACAAAAGAAGCTCCTTTTCGGCTAAGCGAAACATTGTGCATATTTAAAACATTTGGTTCTAAAGTAAAAGTTTCTTGTTTCATTTTGTAGTTTGCCGTTTCTTCAAAGACAATAGTTTTTACGCCTGCATTAATATTAGTCATAAAAAACGGTGTCCGTCCCTGAATGCTGTCTTCGAGAATCAAAAATTGTGCCCCTGGATAATCCGCATTAAGGAAAAGATGACCTTTAGGTCTGTCTTCTGCCGCACCCCGGATTTTTCGAGTCGCCGTTAAGCGTATGGTACAAGTAGTTGGGTTAAAACCTACGGTCACATTGGTAAAGAAAGGATCATAACCATCCGCCATGACAAGAATAGGATAAGATCCAAGAGGTAGAATATTTTGACCCGGTTTAAGGATGACTGATGGCAGGGAAAGGATCTGGAGATTTTTGGCTTTAGCCGGTACCAATTTCAACGAAAGTTTTCCAGTAACTTCAGGTTGATAATAATATCTGTCCCATTGATTAAAGAGTGTAATAAGGGTTTCTTTTAACAAAGTGTTCAGTGCGGGTGTATTCGTAAGTAACGTGCTAGGAATATTGATACTCTTTATAGATGGTTTTGGTGTTGCAGGACTCTGATAAAACTTGAAAGTTATAGTATAACCGGTTGATGCTGTGGCAATAGAGATGTTAAGTGCCTGTTGAAAACGCACGTAATTAGAAAGACTTTTGAAAAATGTCCGAGAAAAAGGAGCCGCACGAATAGTTCGAAGTTTTTTAGGAGGCACGAGTTTATTTTTTATTATTGTCATATTCGTATTTGTGCGGTTAATTTCTTGAATAATGGAATTAGCCCAGTCAACTGCAGTATTCACAGGCAGGTAAACATTATTGAGAACATCATTTAAATCATTTAGATTGTAAGTAATCTGATTTACGAGGAGTTGGTAGCTTCCACTATCCATTTTTTTAGGTTGAGCACCAATAGCGACCAACGTCAGTGATTCTCCCCACATCACCAAAGGCAAAAGTAAAAGCATCAGAATATGTTTTTTCATATTTATCTCCTTTTAAAATTTTTCCTTTTAAACTTTATAGTTAATTATACCATAAAATACTTGTTTGTCAATAGCTTATAAAAAATATCTTTTCTCCCAAAATTTCCTAACTATATTACCTTTTTTATAAGCAAAAATGGAAATTTTTCGTGGTATTACTTAAAAGACTTTTAGAAAAACCGTCTTTCCTCAAAAATAAATCTACTCGAAATACAAAATTGAGGAAGAAAGCTATTCATAAAACCCTCCTTTTGCATTTCTTTTCATAAGCTTTCGATAATTCTTCGGTATTGTGTTCTATGAATCTTGAGGGCTCAAATGGATCTAGAGAAGCCCTTTGTTTCATAAGATTTTCTTTCACTGCACTATCTACTTCCGTAAGTTTTTAGTCGGTACTATGTAATGAGGGGGTGTGTGAGTTTTGCTATTACCTTGTTTCAGTTTTCTTGGGGATGGTGGGATAGAGGACGTTAGCTATTCCCTTGTCGCAGTTTTCCTTGAGGGTTTGGATTCTCCCCTGGCTAGGCAGGGGAATAGCAAGCGTGGCTGAGACAAGGTAAGAGCATCCCCATCCCCCTCTTAACAACCATCTTTATGTGTCAATTTTCATTTTGAGGAAACAAGAAAATTTCAGGTAGATTATTTTTGAGGAATGCCGGGTAGTGTCGAAAACAATTTAAAATGTCACACTTTGTGCAAATAGAAATGTCACCTTTTAAAATACTGCAACTAAAAAAACGAGAGGTTGCAGATGAGAGAGGTGATAACGATGACACTTAAAGCACAGAACACAGAAGGGGCAAAAATACTGGAGATGGTAAAGAACAAGAAAATCAAGCAGAAAGATGCTGCAATAATACTGGGGATTTGCAGAAGGCAACTTATTCGAATTTTTAAAGAATATTTATCAAAGGGTGATGAAGCCCTCAATCACAAATTAATAGGCAAACCGGGGAATCACAGAATTAGCAGTGATATCAAAGAGAAAATTATGCAGATAGTACGGAATAATTATAAAGGTTTTAAGCCGACATTTATAGCTGAAAAGCTTTATGAGGAACATCATATAAAAATAGGAGCATCAACGCTTCGTTTATGGATGATGGAAACAGGATTGTGGAAGAAAATAAGAAAACTGCGAACCGTACCAGAAGGCCGAGAAAAGAGCATTTTGGAGAAATGATTCAAATGGACGGCAGCATTCACGACTGGTTTGGGACAGGCAAAGAAGTCTGTCTGATGAATATGGTGGATGATGCTACAGGCACATCTTACGGTCTTTTCGACACAGGAGAAACGACACAAGTAGCGCTGCAATGTTTGTTTGACTGGATAATGAAATACGGTATTCCTTATTCGATCTATTGTGATTATAAAAGCCTGTTCTATACGAAACGGGAAGCGACCATAGAAGAACAGCTTGCAGGGAAATGCCTCTAACAAAGTTTGGAGAGGTCTGCCATAGGCTGGGGATAGAAATGATATATGCCCATAGTCCCCAGGCAAAAGGACGCGTAGAGAGATGGAATGGGATCCATCAGGACAGGTTAATAGCAGAAATGAAACTAAAAAACATAAAGGATATTGACAGTGCCAATCGTTTTTTGAAAGAATATTACTGGGAAAAGAATAACCGAAAATTTAGTAAAAAACCTCTGTCGGATGAAGATTTTCATATTGCATTAATGCCTGATCAGGACTTAAGGAACTATGTTTGTTATACGGCCGAGTGCAAAGTCTATAGAGATTATACAATAAAGTTTTCTAAAAGAATATACCAGATTGAAAAGAAACAACCTATAGCCATAAAACCCGGGGACAATGTTATCTTAAAAACCTGGCTTGATGGAAGTATACATATTTTTAAGAAAACATTGTGTCAAGAAAATTGTGTCTAGTCATAGGATAACCTCGCTGTGAATATTTTCTTTGGTGTATGAGTGTTGCTCACGATAGAGTTGAAAGTAATACTCCCAATTTTTTAACTTTCTTTTTAAGAACTTCTCATTTTGGTATCTTAATAACAGGTAAAGATATTTCTCAGCTGAAGCCTCGCTTTGACACATTTCCATTGTTTTTAATCTCCTTTTAAGTTCTTTAAAGAGTCTTTCCAGGGCATTGTTTGTATACACCATGCTTCGTATTCCTTCAGGTAATTCCATGTAAGTGAATATATTCTCTCTTATTGTCAAGAGGTTATTCATTAAGTTGGGATAGATATTTTTCCATTTTGTGTAAATTTCATAAACAATTGTTCTGCCTCCTGTTTGTCTTTGGCATGAAATACCTCTTTTATTTCAGTGGCAATGATATTTCTGTGTTGAACTCTCACTTTAGCCAGTATGTTTCTCATGACATGGACTACACAGGGCTGATACTTTGCGTGGGGATATATCTCTGTTATGACGTTTTTCATACCACTTAAGCCATCAGAGACAATAAAATGAATCTGTTTGACACCTCTTTCTCTTATATCTAGCAAAATTTCCCGCCAGTTATAAGCACTTTCCATGCCTCCTGGTAGGTAGTATCCTAAAATCTCCCGTCTTCCCTCAGGTGTAATGCCTATAGCTACATATATTGATTCATTTTCTACCCTATCTCTTGATAGGAAACACCATAGCATCCAGAAATACCACGGCATATTCTTCCATGAGAGGGCGACTACGCCACTTCTGAATCTCTTCTATGCCTACCTGGCTTATCCTTGAGATGTTAGCATAAGAAATCTTTATTTCATAAAGCTCTTTTAAAACTTCTGCTATCTTCCTTGTTGACATTCCTGATATCAACATAGCCCTGATTAATGCATCTAAGTCTTCTGTGATGCGTTTGCGATAGGGAAGAAGGGCACTTTTAAATCCATTATCCCTTGTTCTTGGAACACGTATGGCTGTAAGCTCGCCAAAAGCTGTCTTTAAATCCCTTTCGTAAAAGCCATTGCCTTTTGTGGGAGGATTGTTTTCCAGGTAAATCTCTCTTTCCTCTTTTAACATACTCTCTAATACTTCCTTGACAATTGGTTTGAATAGCTCTAAAATATTCTTCGTCTCAATCATATCTGGCCTCCTGTGATAGTTTTATTTATATTATCACAGGAGGTTATCTTTTTCCTACCAGACACAATTAAGTATACACTGCCTAAGAAAAATATCGAATTGAACTTTTTTGAAATAGATGATTATGGTCGTAGAGTTTCGGCATAAAAAAGTGACATTTCTATTTCAATAAAAAGGTGACATTTTAATTTATTTGACAGAATACTTCAAGAAAAAACTTGACGAAATCTCCAAAAGGGTGTATAATAAAATACACCAAAAGAGTAGGAATTATATGCAAAGAGTATATCTTGATAATAACGCGACGACCATAGTGGACCCAAGGGTGAAAGAGGCTATGGAAATCTATTTTTGTCAGCAGTACGGTAACCCCAATTCGCTTCATCAATTTGGCACCGAGGTTCACCCTGCAATGAGGGTGGCGCTTGACAGGTTGTATGCTGGGATAGGGGCTGCTGATGAAGATGATGTTATCGTTACCTCCTGTGCTACTGAAAGTAATAATACTGTTCTCAAAGCAGTGTACTGGGAGGTTATCTCGAAAACCAACAAGAAACGTATCCTTACCACGCCTGTTGAACACCCTTCTGTTTCTCATGTGTGTGAATTTTTAGCAGAAAATGGAGCAGAGATTATCGAACTTCCATTAAATAAATATGGGATCGTGGATCTCTCTACCTTAAAAGAATATCTTGATCCTGAGAAAACAGCGCTCGTTTCTATTATGTGGGCAAACAACGAAACAGGAATCATTTTCCCTATAAAGGAACTGGCTGCCTATGCTCGCTCGCAGGGAGTGCTTTTTCACACAGATGCTGTCCAGGCAATCGGGAAAATTCCTGTCAATGCGCGTGAAGTGGGAGTGGATTATCTTTCGTTTTCTGCTCACAAGTTTCATGGTCCCAAGGGAGTAGGTGGCCTCTACATTCGCCAGGGTGCACCTTTTGTGCCTTTGTTGCACGGGGGTGAACACATGGGAGGAAAACGTTCTGGCACCATCAATGTTGCCGGAATGGTTGGTATGGGGCTTGCTCTGGAGTTAGCAAACTATGCTCTTGAATATGAAGCGACAGAGGTGAGACGCCTTCGTGATAAATTAGAGGATGCTATTTTAGCTATTCCTGACACTCTGGTTATCGGTAAACGAGAGCTTCGGGTACCAAATACTATTCTTGCGAGTTTTCGAGGGGTAGAGGGCGAAGCCCTTATCTGGGATCTGAATAAGCAAGGTATTGCTGCTTCAACGGGTTCTGCCTGTGCTTCTGAATCTCTGGAACCAAATCCTGTGATGGTGGCTATTGGGGTAGACAGAGAATTAGCCCATACTGCTGTCCGTTTTAGTCTCTCTCGTTTTACCACAGAGGAGGAGATTGATTATACTATTGAAGTTTTACGAGCGTCTGTGAAGAGGCTTCGTGAGATCTCTTCAACCTACAAAAAGTGTTAAAGGAGCCTGTATGGCAAAGAATCAACTCATTGGCGGTGCTCTTTGGGAAAACTATTCCCAAAAGGTTGCTGAACGGATGGATAATCCTAAATACCGGGGAGAATTAACCGAGGAAGATGCTGCTCGACTCGGGGGAAAATTGGTCGTGGCTGATTGGGGGGCGGAAAGTTGTGGTGATGCTGTAAGGCTTTACTGGATCGTTGATCCTGCCACTCATACCATCCTGGATGCAAGGTTTAAGAGCTTTGGGTGTGGTACGGCAATTGCCTCAAGTGATATGATGGCAGAGCTTTGTATTGGAAAAACAGTAGACGAAGCAGTCAAAATTACCAACCTCGATGTGGAAAAAGCTCTTCGAGATGATCCAGATACCCCTGCTGTGCCTTCTCAAAAGATGCATTGTAGTGTAATGGCTTACGATGTTATTAAACAAGCTGTGGCTCTTTATAAGGGTGTGGACCGAGAAAGTCTTGAAGAGGAAGAGATTGTTTGTGAATGTGCTCGTGTTTCATTACGCACCATCAAGGACGTGATACGCATCAACGATCTCAAGACGGTGGAGGAAATCACCCAGTATACCAAAGCCGGTGCTTTTTGTAAATCTTGTATCCGGCCTGGTGGACATGAAAAGAGAAAATATTATCTTGTAGATATTTTACGAGAAGTGAGAGAAGAAATGGCAAAGGAGAAATCTATGGCAGAAGAAGTGAAATTTAATGACATGACTATTGTCCAGAAACATAAGGTTCTGGAAAAGATCATGGAAGAAGAGATCCGTCCCATGCTGGCGGCTGATGGGGGAAGTCTTGAGATTGTTGATATCCAGACAACGGAGAATGGAAAGACGCTGGTGTATATCCGTTATCTTGGTGCGTGTAATGGTTGTGCTAGTGCCATGACAGGGACATTGTATGCTATTCAGGGGTACCTCAACCGCAAAGTTGACGAAAATATTGTTGTCTATCCCATTTAAATTACCGTGAACGTTTATCGATGCTTATTTACTCCTCGTTTGGGACAGAGATGATTAACCGGACATTGGTTATCACATAACGGAGAGATGGGTCTACATATTGTTTGCCCGAAAGCCACAAGAATATCGTTGTACATTATCCACTCTTCGATAGGAAGTTTTTCTCGAAGGGCAAATTCTGTCTCATGGGGATTTTTTGTATTAACATAGTCCCAGCGGTTTGAGATACGATGGACGTGGGTATCTACACAAATTCCTGGTTTATGGTACCCCAGGGTGATGACGAGGTTAGCTGTTTTTCTTCCCACCCCAGGAAGTGATAAAAGTTCCTCAAGGGTATCAGGGACTCTGCCTCCATATTTTTCGAGAAGGATCTTCGTGATTTCAAGGATGCGTTTAGCTTTCGTCCTGTAGAAGCCGACAGGGTAGATGATTTCGCTTATTGCTTTCTCGGAAAGACGCAGCATCTTTTCTGGTGTGTCTGCCCGTTGAAAGAGTCTTACGGCTGCTTCTCTTGTCATCTCATCTTTTGTCCTGAGAGAGAGGAGGGTTGCAACAAGGACCTGATAAGGAGAACCTTGCGAGATAGCGATAAACGTAACCACGGGCGCGTTCCAGGTTGGATAGTGATTTTTGAGGATAGCGAGTACTTTAAGAACTTCTTCTGTAGTCATTTTTTCTCCTTGATAGCGGAGTAGGAAGAGCTACCTACTATCTTAGGTGTACGTACGACTTCCAAAAAGGGCTCGTCCAAGTCGGAGCATGGTGCTTCCCTCTTCGATAGCAATCCGATAGTCATCACTCATTCCCATGGACAGTCCAAGAGGATAAGAAAACCAGCTCTGCACATCATCCCTGAGACGTTTGAGGAGTTGAAAAGATTGACGTATCAATTTCTCATCATTGGTAAGTGGACCCACCGTCATGAGTCCTTGAATATGAAGATGTGGCATTTCTTTGACCTGAGCAATAAGATCACGAGCCTGTTCTGGGGTAATTCCATGTTTTGAAGCTTCCTGAGAGGTATTCACTTCGATGAATATTGGTAATTGTCTGGAGAGTCGTTTCTCAAGTCCCTGCGCAAGTTCGAGACTATCAACTGACTGGATAACATCAAAGAGCTGCAATGCCTTGTTGATTTTATTTGATTGAAGATGCCCAATAAGATGCCGCGTGAATTGAAAATCCGAGAGAGCAGGAAACTTTTCACTCGCCTCCTGAACACGATTTTCCCCTATGTTCTGGATACCCGCCACAAGGGCTTCTCTTACTACCTCTGGACCAAAGGTTTTGGTTACAGCAACGATGGTTATGGGATAGGATACTCCGATACGGCTTTTTATATCCTCAATTTCTTCACAAATCCTGTGGTAGTTTTCTTGAAAGGACATGATTTCCTCCCTCTATACTGTAGGGAGAAAAAACGATTTTTTCAAGTTTTCATGAGAAGGGGATGGACCCCTTCTCATGAAAAGATATTTTAGAACTTGTAGTTTATACTGACGATCATGGAAAACTTATCAAACAAATTTTTGCCACTGATGAGGTAGGGGAGACTTCCCTGACCCAGAACATTCTGAACAAAGGTATCGCTTATGACCCAATCGAGTGAAAAACCACCAAAATGCACGCTCAGACCAATCCGAGGAATAATGGTATGCTTTATGGTGGTGGAAGACTTGATATCTCGCACGTTCTCTGTGGTTCCAGTATAGCCAAAAGATGTTGTTGTTATACTTTGAATTTCTATAATATTCATAACTCCCATACGAAGAGAGAACCATTTTTTAAGAGTGACTTCCGCTCCTCCATCGAGGATAGTATAGTTATCCGTTTGACTTCCCTGTTCTTTATCCTTATATTGATCGCTTCCTGTGGCCTGGTTTACAATAAACCATTCCTCACCTTTCAAAATAGTAAAATTGTTGAGTGAAACGTAGGTAAAAAATTGGTTGTTGGTATAGTTGATACCTGTACCAACTCCAATGGATTGAATGGAGAAGGGGTGAGTGTTTTTGTTTTTTTCTTCTCCCAGATCAATATAATCTCCATCACCATTAAGATCAGCGATAGCGGTGTAAACACTTGAAAGATTGAGATAGCCATAGGTGAGTATATTTTTCCATTCGAGATTTGGAGAGAGTTTTATTTTGGGATATACCTTCACCTCAATACCAAAATTCCCTTCACTTGTATGGAGTTGTTCTTGGGTATAGCCTGAAATTTCTGGAAACTCGGATTTTACCTGGTTTTTATACCCAGGGAGCCAAAGGCCCAGAGAAGCATCAATGGTTAAGGGTTGAAGAATATCAATACTTGCTCCCGTTCGGATTTTTACAAAAGAAGCAAATACATCGCTCTGGAGTTTTGATTTGGTAGGATCAGCAGGGGTCGGAACATGTTCCGTGACCGTTAAAGAAGAATAAGCAGCCACCGAGAGCCCCACATAGGGAGAGAAGGGGATTTTTCGGCTTCCGATGGTAAGGTCAAACCAGGGTAATCGGTCTCGATAAGTTATTCCTGGGGGGTAAGAAGGGGGAGGAGTTCCTGCCTAGGTGGGAGGATTTGCTGCATTCACTTTAGAATAACTTTCTAGATAGTCCTCAGTTTGCTGATTAGGATTAATAAATAAGCCAACCGAGACCCACTCGGTGTTTATCACACCATAGGCATAGGAATCATTCCAATTTCCGGTAGAAATATAGGCAAAGGGTTCCCATCCCACCTCGTTTGGTAATCGGTAGATGAGAGCACCATTTTCAGGAACCAGAATGGGATCGTCAATAATCCAGCTCGCGCCCAACCAATTTTGATCAGAATAGTACACACCCAGTCCTGAAAGGCGAGCAAGAGACCCATACATACCACCAATAACACCAACCAATAACACCAACCAAAAACACCAACAACCAACACAACGTTTGCTTTTTCACAGCTTTCCTCCTTGCTTTTTTTACCTCTTATGAGAATATTTTTTTTCTCTATTTTTATACGTTTTTTTGTTTCCTGAAGTGAAATTTTTTTCCTTATTTAGGGAATTTCTACCTCCTGGAGAAAAGTATCTATCACATTGTCGGTGGTGATTCCTTCGGCTTCTGCCTCAAAGTTGAGAATGAGACGATGGCGAAGGATATCGTGAGCGGTATGTTTTACATCCTCTGGGATAACGTATCCACGTTCATCAAAGAGGGCTTCAACTTTTGCTGCTTTAATCCAGGCAATAGCCGCTCGTGGAGATGCGCCATAACGGATATAGTCTTTGTGAGTTTGGCGTGTTGCTTGAACAAGAGAAACAACATAGTCATAGATTTTTTCGTCAACATAAATTCGGGATACAAGCTTCTGGAGTTTCTGGATATCCTGTTTACTGGCAACTTTTTTGACAGTTGGTTCTAGTGTTCCTGTCATTCGGTGAAGGATACGTTTTTCTTCTTTGGCTGTGGGATAGGAAACTAAAACCTTCATATAAAAACGATCAATCTGAGCCTCGGGAAGAGGGTACGTTCCCTCGTGTTCAATGGGATTTTGGGTTGCCATAACAAAGAAAGGGGTAGGGAGATCATAGGTTGTATCCCCAAGAGTTACCGTCCGTTCTTGCATAGCCTCAAGAAGAGCTGATTGCACCTTCGCTGGTGCACGGTTGATCTCATCAGCGAGAACAAAATTCGTAAAAATAGGTCCTTTTTTAACCTCAAATTGCCCTGTCTGAATGTTATAAATCATGGTCTCCATCTTTAGCTAAAGATATTGTAGCATAAAGCAATTTTTTTTGCAAAAGAAAAGAAAGAAAAACTCTCTGCCAAAGGAGTAGGGAAAGCTACCTACTTTTTCTGGAAGCTGTCTCGTAAGGTTCAATATGAATAATAACATCCTGGATGCTTGGACCATGTTCGAGAAGAGAGTGTTTTACTTTTCCTGCAATATTGTGTCCTTCGGTGACAGAAAGGTTACCGTCGACAAGGACATGGAGATCAACAAACATAGAATTCCCATGATGACGGGTGCGAACAGCATGAACTTCACGCACCCCTTCAACAGACTCGGCTATTTTTACAATCATCATGACATCCGTATCGCTTGCTCCTCTGTCAGAAAGTTCCTCAAGAACAGGTTGGAGAAGAGTCCAGCTTGTTTTGATAATAAACAATGAAACGACAACTGCCCCTATGTGGTCAAAATATGACAATCTTTTATCAATAAGGGAGAGTCCTATAGCAACAAAAGCGGGAATAGAACTCAAGGCATCAGAGCGGTGATGCCAGGCATTGGCGATGATTGCTGGCGAACCGAGTTTTTTCCCCTGAGCTATGGTCCAGCGATAGAGAATTTCTTTGGAAAAAATAGAGATAACAGCCATGACTATTGCTATACTTTTCACCTGTGTGGAGTCAGGTTTTTGGAGACTGATAAGCCCTTCGTATCCTATGCCTATACCCACAAGCCCCAGAAGCAAAGCAATAAGGGCTGTAACCAGGGTTTCTATGCGTCTATGACCATAAGGGTGTGACGTGTCTGGTGGTTTTGTCCAGTAGTTGATGCCAAAGAGAACTGCCACGTCGGTAACAAGATCGGAAAGACTGTGAGTTGCATCAGCAATCATCGTTTGACTGTTTCCCAGGATCCCACCGATATACTTTAACAGAGAAAGAAAAATATTTACCCACAAACCAATCAGTGTAACCTGTTTGGACTTTTGCAGAGAAGAACCCATAAAACCTCTCTTTTTCTGAAATATTTTTATATTATAAAGGAGTGCTTTTATTTCTTGCAAATTTATAAATTTTCCAAGAAAGCTGATTATCATTTCCTATAATATATATTATGTTAAGTTGAAAGAAGAGCATGAGACATAACTTTTTCCCATTATTATTTTTAAAACATCATTATCTTTTTTCTTCTCCAAGAATTCTAAGAATTTCTTCTTTGACTTCGTCGAGAGTCTTTTCCAGGGCCAAGGCTATCTCGCTTATGAGAATATTCATCGCGTTTTGATAAAGCTTTTTCTCTGTCGTAGAAAGCTCTTTGTGTTTGTTTCTCAGATAAAGCGTTTTTACTACCATGGCAACATCATCAATATTTCCTGATTTTAAAAGGTCTTGATTACGTTTGTAACGAATCTTCCAGTCGTCATCAAGCGAAATATTGATATTTTTGAGTTTATCAAGACAATACTTGATCTCTAACGGTGTAGCGAGGAATCGTAAACCAAGTTGATCAGGGTTGTCTGCAGGGAGCATCACTGTGGTTTCAGTGAGAGGAAATTTAATGATATAGTAGAGTTTTTTCTCTCCAAAAATTTCTTTTTCTTCTACATTTGTTATTTCTCCTGCACCATGATACGGATAAAAAACTTTATCACCAATTTTAAACATGCTTACCCCTACCCTTGTATTATAGAGAGAAAACATAAAAAAATCCATTTTTAACTGCAAAAAGCCTTTACCTGTTCAAAAGAATATATTCCCAATTTTCTATATCTACAATAATAGCTTGAAATCTTCCTCGTGTACAGGTACCACTATTCAGGTAGTATTTTTTCTTTCCACGGTGGTAAAAAACAATATCCTCCTGTTGATGGGTATGCCCCATGATGACAGCATCATAATGTCGATCAAGAAGCTTCATCGCATAAAAGAGATACTTAAAGTCATTTTGCCTTCTATAATCGAGTGGTTTGGTATCGATACGGCTATAGATATCCAGGTAACGTTGCCTCACCCATTCATTATAAGAAAGAAGCCTTAAAATCTTCATACCCAGACTTACCAGTGCCCTCATCACGCTGTTCCCATTCAAAAAATCTGCCTGATGACCATGGAGGATCAGGATCTTTCTCTCCCCATGATGAATTTCATAAAAATCAAGCCCTGTGTGACTGATGCTATCGTGGTTTCCACGTATAAAAATGACAGAATGCCTTTGAAAGAAACGAAAAATACCAGGATACGCTTGTGCGATATCACTTTTTCTATAACGATAAAGCTCAAATACATCGCCGTTTAAGATGATCTTGTCTGGTTGGTAATGGGTAACAACCTCTTCGAGACGTGCGAGAAAGGCATCTTCTTCCCATCCGAACCATCCCAGCGCGTCCTTCGCATCCAGATGCCAATCGGAAAGGACCAATATTTTCATTTTCTTAGGGGCGTGGTTTATTCTACTCGTAGTAGCTGATACGTACGACTACCCAGGCCAATACTTTCGGCGTAAGCTAACCCCTCCTGCCAATTGCTGTGAGGATGAATAAGCTGAAATCTGTCTGAAGAGGGATCATAATGTGGATGATGATCAGAGATTTTACTCGGTGCCAAAACGGGAGCCTGATTTACCAGATCCACACTTGCCTGATCCAGAGCCACAGGATCAAAAGAAGCCAGGATCCCAATATCAGGGACGATAGGAGCATCATGACTACTCCAGCAATCACAGTCAGGAGAAATATCCATAAGGAAGTTTATATGAAAATGAGGTTTTCCCTTGACAACGGCAAAAGCGTACTCATCAATTTTTTTCCAGGCGGTATTCCCTCCCTCGTTCCATACCACTTGCGCGGCATCATAGCGGCATACTGCCACACATTGACCACACCCAACACAGAGATCGTAATTAATCCATGCTTTGTGATGTTCATTGACTTTGATAGCGTTATGATTACAGTTGAGTTCACACATTTTGCAGCCAACACATTTTTCTGTTACTACCTTGGGTTTAGAATTTGAATGCATTTCCAGTTTTCCTGGAACGGCTCCACATCCCATTCCAATGTTTTTTAAAGCTCCCCCAAATCCTGTCATCTCATGACCTTTGAAATGATTGATAGAGATAAATATATCAGCATCAGCAATGGCTGTGCCTATCTTGGCTTTTTTGATATGAGTGAGATTGATCTCAATTTCACGGTAGTCTGAACCTTTGAGACCGTCTGCGATAATAAGATCGCACCCAACTGTTTCTGGGGTGAAACCATTTTCATGGGCAGCTTGAAGGTGATCAATAGCATTGGAGCGTCTACCTTTGTAGAGCGTATTACAATCTGTCAAAAACGGCAATCCCCCTAACCTTTTGATTATTTCAACGATTCTTCGTGTGTAATTTGGTCGTATATAGGCCACATTTCCCGGTTCACCAAAATGCACCTTTATAGCAACAAATTTTTTTTCAAAGTTAATGGTTTCAAGTCCCGCTTTTAAAACAAGCTTTTCAAGTTTTTCAAGAATACTTTTGCCTTTTGAACGGAAATCAGTAAAATATACAGGAGATGCCATGGAGTGCTCCTTTTTTGTTTTGTTCTTTTCAAGTATAGTATAGGTATTTGCTAAAAAAAATGCAAAAAAAAATTCTTTTTGCGAGTTGATATTTTAAGAAAAAAGAATATTTTCCGAAAATAAAAAAAAGAGACATTAAAGGAGACGGAAATGGCTCTCGAAAGAACCTTTGCGATGATTAAACCAGACGCAGTTAAAGCTGGGAACATTGGTCACATCCTTACCATGATCGAAAAAGAAAGATTTAAGATCATTTATCTCCAGATGTTGAAGCTTACTGAAAAATCTGTCCGTCTCTTCTATGCGGAGCATGTGGAAAAACCTTTTTTCCCCTCGCTTTTAGAATTTACCCTTTCAGGGAAGGTTGTTGCCATGGTACTCGAGAAAGAAAACGCTATCGAAGATTTTCGTAAGCTCATGGGAGCTACTGATCCCAAAAAGGCAGCGAAAGGCACCATACGCCACACCTATGGCACAGAAATGCCTGCAAATGCTATTCACGGATCCGATTCTCGTGAAAGTGCCAAACGCGAGATTACTATTTTTTTTGGAGAGTTCGCTGCTATTCCATCCAGCGAAAAACGCAATGCCAAGGAATATTAATCTTTCCATCCATAAAAAACAACTCGTTCAGCAAGCTGACGGGCTTCCTCATCTGAAACCCACAAAGAAACAAGTTTTAAAGACGCAAGGAGGGATGTTCCTACTCCCTGCGAGGTGATAATATTCCCATCCACAACGACTGGTTCGTTTTTGTGTTTTCCTGAAGTTATTGAAGCTACGGTACCAGGATAACAGGTGAAGTTTCTCCCCTCTAAAACCCCTGCTCTATCCAGAAGAAGAGGAGCCGCACAAACAGCATACACCCACCTGGAAGCAGCTACAAAGCGCCTGATGACTTCCAGAAGATGTTGATTTTGGACAAGCTGGTTTACGCCGGGTCCTCCAGGCAAAAGAAGCGCATCAAACTCTTCAGTATGGATATCATCCATCCGCATAAATACCCTGTCTGCTTGCACTGTTATCTGATGACTTCCGGTAATTTCTTTCCCTCCTACTCCATACGTGATTACCTCAACTTGTGCCCGTCTCAAAATATCAATAGGAGTAATCGCTTCTACTTCTTCAAAATTTTGTCCCAGAATAAGAGCTACTCTCATAGAGACCTCCTTTTGCTATGATCTTATGCCAAATCTCTTAAGGTAAAGTGCATGGGTACTGTTGAAACCTCGGGAAGAGACGGTTTTTCTGGGTTCCATACCAGCTTGATATTTTCCGCCTGATACTCCTCTGTATCCCGGATTACAAAAATTACCGTCAAAGGATCCCGCTGAGTCACGAGGAGGTAAGATTTTGGATACATGCGATGAATTTGCATCATCACAACCTGAAAAAATTTTTCATTGACAAGAATAGCGTAATCTGAATCCCTGTCAGTAAACGGAAAAGGAAGATTGTGGGTTTTGATGATGTCATCAATGAAGGCTCGAAGCTCAATATAGCTTGCTTTCTCTTCAGACTCGGGATAGTAGAAACGTGTCCGAATACGTCCAAATTTTTTGTATTCTGACTTTACATAGTTAAGTGCCTCTTTTAGAAGCAGTTTTCCTGCTTTCGAGAGATGAAGTTCTTCTAGGGTCATATGGCCCTCCTGGTCTTTTATTTTACCACAATGTTGACCAGTTTATCAGGTACAACAATCACTTTCACTATCGTTTTACCGTCCAACCATGTTTTGAGCTTTTCGCTTTCCAGAGCCTTTTTCTGGAGATCCTCCTGGGAGAGCCCACGAACTACCTGTATGTTATCACGTACCTTGCCATTGACCTGCAAAACAACGGTTACAGTATCTTCCACCAGGAAGGCAGGATCGTAAGTTGGCCATTTTTCAAAAAGTATTGAGGGTTTGTGTCCCATCTTTTCCCACAGCTCTTCTGTGATGAAGGGGGCAAATGGATGAAGCAGTTTGACGAAATCCTCTGCTATATCACGGGGAAGTTCTTCTTCTTTACTCAGGGCATTGATAAATACCATGAGTTGACTGATAGCCGTGTTAAACTCAAGGTTTTCTATCCTTTCAGATATGAACTGAATACTCTTATGTCGTAGTCGGTTCAGTTCCTCCGACGGTTCCTTTTCTCCTATTGGTTTTTCATCAAAGGTTTTCCATACCTTGTCAAGGAATCGCTTGATTCCCATAATCCCTTTGGTATTCCATGGTTTGTCTGCGGCCAAAGGACCCATGAACATCTCATACATTCTGAGAGTGTCTGCCCCGTATTCGGCTATTACGTCATCAGGGTTGATCACATTTCCTCGGGATTTAGACATCTTTTCTCCATTTTCTCCCAGGATCATACCCTGGTTTCGCAGGGCCATAAAGGGCTCAGGATAATCAACTACCCCAATGTCGTAGAGAAATTTATGCCAGAAACGGGCATACAAGAGATGAAGCACCGCATGTTCTGCTCCACCTACATACAGATCTACAGGTCCCCAGTATTTAATTTTCTCAGGATCGGCTAAGGCTTTGTCATTTTTAGGATCGATATAGCGCAAATAGTACCAACAGCTTCCTGCCCATTGGGGCATGGTGTTTGTTTCCCGTTTGGCCGGGCCTCCACATTTTGGACAGGTTGTGTTTACCCAATCTGTTATCGCTGCCAGGGGAGATTCTCCGGTTCCTGTTGGTTTGTAGCTCTTGACATTGGGAAGGGTAAGAGGGAGATCCTTTTCATCCAGAGGTACGATGCCGCACTTTTCGCAGTGTACGACAGGAATAGGTTCTCCCCAGTAGCGCTGACGAGAAAAAATCCAATCCCGAAGTTTATAATTCACCGTACGGCGTCCAATACCTTTTTCTTCGAGGTACTGGATGATTTTTTCTTTCATTTCCCTGGTGGGAAGTCCACTAAAGGGACCAGAATTCACGGAGATACCATCTTCTTCTTCGGCTTCGTTCAGTTCATACAGAGAACCATCCCGACTTACCACCTGGATAATCGGCAGATTGAATTTTTTAGCAAACTCAAAGTCTCGGCTATCATGAGCAGGGACCGCCATGATAGCTCCTGTTCCGTATCCCATCAACACATAGTCTGAGATCCAGATAGGGATCTTGTTTCCATTCAAGGGGTTAATTGCATATGCTCCTGTAAACACCCCTGTTTTTTCCTTGTTGAGATCGGTACGCTGAAGATCTGTTTTGCGGTTAGCCTCTGCCTGATAGGCTTTTACAGATTCACGCTGATCGGGAGTGGTAATCTTTTCGACGAGAGGGTGTTCAGGAGCAAGTACCATGTAGGTAGCCCCAAAAAGGGTATCAGGTCTGGTTGTAAAAACCGTAATAACTTCCTCTCTTCCATCGACAGGAAAATGAACCTCAGCACCTTCAGAACGACCGATCCAGTTTCTTTGCATGAGTTTGATGGACTCGCTCCAGTCCAAAAGATCGAGGTCTTTTAGAAGTCTCTCTGCATACGCTGTGATCTTCAACACCCATTGACGGATACGTTTGCGTTCTATAGGAGTACCACAGCGATCACATTTTCCATCCTGAACTTCTTCGTTTGCAAGTCCTGTTCCACAGCTTGGACACCAGTTGATGGGCATTTCTGCTTCATACGCCAAACCTTTCTTAAAAAGCTGGAGGAAAATCCATTGTGTCCATTTGTAGTAATCTGGATCACAGGTACTGATTTCTCTGTCCCAGTCATAGCAGAACCCAATAGATTTGATTTGTTCACGGAAACGGTCAATATTTTTGTAGGTTGTTTCTGCTGGATGGGTTCCTGTTTGGATAGCATAATTCTCTGCAGGTAGCCCAAAAGCGTCAAAACCCATGGGATGAAGGACGTTGTAACCATTCATCCGTTTGTAACGTGTGTAGATATCGGTAGCCGTATATCCTTCAGGATGTCCTACATGAAGCCCGGAACCCGAGGGATAAGGAAACATATCAAGCACATAGAGGCGCTTCTCATCGGGATAGGAGGGATCTTCCGTTACCTTAAAGGTTTTGTGTTCATCCCAATACGTTTTCCATTTCTTTTCAATTGAGGTAAAATCATAAAATGCCATGACTTCATTCCTCCTATGCTATATCATCCACATTGGTAACAAAATTAACATTTTTGAGGATAAATTCTTTTCGTTCTCCTCCAACATTTTCTCCCATCAGAACCCGCACCATGTTATTCGCCTCTTCAAAGTCGGTAATACTCACACGGAGAAGTTTGCGGGTTTCTGGATTCATTGTGGTTTCCCAGAGTTGTTCAGGATTCATCTCTCCAAGACCCTTGTATCGCTGAATGTCGTACTTGCTGTTTTTAAAAACCTTTTCAATAAGTTCATCTTTTTCCTGATCACTGTACGCATACTCTATCCTTTTTCCTGCGGTGATCTTGTAGAGAGGGGGTTGGGCAATATACACATGACCTTCTTCGATCAAAGGACGCATAAACCTATAGAAAAAGGTAAGAAGCAGGGTGCGGATATGGGAACCATCCACATCGGCATCTGTCATGATGATAATTTTATTGTAGTTCAGCTTTTCAATATCAAAATAGCTATAATACCCTGTACCAATAACTGCAATCATCGTTTTGATCTCTTCGTTTGCTAAAATGGTATTGAGGTTTTGACGCTCAATCTTTTTTTCAACGTTCAGGATTTTTCCTCGCAGGGGAAGGATAGCCTGAAATTCCCGGTTTCTTCCTTGTTTTGCTGAACCACCAGCAGAATCTCCCTCAACAATAAAAAGTTCACGGATCTCTTTTTTGCGAGAAGTACAATCAGCAAGTTTACCGGCGACAATAGTGGCTGTTTCCCGTTTACTTCGACCGACGTTGTTTCGCACACCCTGTCTGGCTTTTTCTGCCTCTTCCAGAGCGCGTTGTTCAAGAAGACTTTTTTGTATAATCTTCTCTGCGAGATCGATATTCTTTTCAAAGAAGACAAAGAGAGCTCCTTCGACTATATCCCTGATAGCAGTTCTCGCTGCAATTGGCTCGGTGAGTTTGTCCTTGGTTTGTCCTTTAAACTCTGCGTTAGGAATGAGGGTATTGATCACACAGGTAAAACCAAAGGAGAGTGTCTTTTTATCGATTTTTTCGTCTTTTCGTCCCAGATTCAATCGTTCGGCAAAGTCCTGCATGATTTTTTCATACGCCATCCAGAAGGCATCCACATGAATACCATGGGATTTGGTGTGAATGGAGTTGGTATAACTGTAGATCTCGGGATCATCACCTGTATTGCGATAGAGAAAAGCAATTTGAACCTTGAGTGTTCCGCCTTCAATCTCCTTTTCTCCCTGAATGACAATCGGTTCCGGAAAGAGAAGCTCTTCTCCTCTGTTGAGTTCATCTCTGAGAAAATCAACAATCCCGTTGGGGAAACAAAAAACCTCCCGCGTTGGTTCTCCCGAAACGGTATGATCCTCAAAAACAACCTCCAGACCAGGATTAAGAAAGGCTACTTCTCGAAGCCTGGCTCGAAGAATAGCCTGGCTAAAACTATGAACTTGAAAAATCGTATCATCAGGCTGAAAACGGATGGTCGTTCCCGTAGCCGGGTCGTCACCTATGATCTTGAGAGGTTCTTTTTTTATACCCTTTTCATAACGGATGAAATACTTTTTGCCGTTTCTTTTGACCTCAATCTCAAGAAAGGTGGAAAGAGCATTGACAGCGGTAAGTCCTACGCCATGGAGTCCTCCCGATACCCCATACACCTGGCGGTTAAACTTACCACCGGAATGAAGCTCAGTCAGAATAAGCTCAATAGCCGGTATTTTCTTTTGGGGATGAGGATCAACAGGGATACCCCGACCATCATCGATAATTTCCACAATATTGGTTTGCAAAAGGCGAACGACGATGTGTTTTGCATACCCTGCAAGATGCTCGTCCACAGAATTGTCAATGACTTCAAAGGCAAGGTGATGATACCCATCTATCTCTCTGTCACCAATATACATATCAGGACGTGTGCGAATATTTTCCGGAAACTGCAAAACACTGATTGATGCCGAGGTATATTCTTTGGACATGTTTCCTCCTGTTGGCGAAACCTTCTCTATGTATCGTATATTATACAAGAAAAGAAAAAAAAATACAACTGGACGAATTGCTTCATAATAAAAGTACTCGAAAAGGGAACGTTGCTTCAAAATAAAAAAGTACTTTAAATTTGTGTAAAATAATCCAGTTCAAAGAACTGGAGGTAAAAGGTGGAGTTAGCGATGTTTGAAAGGAGACCTATTTACAGGGAAACGGCGAAAGAGTATCAAAAAGCCAGCAAAAAGGAAAAAATGGAGATACTGGATTATTTTGTGAGGATAACAGGTTTAAAAAACCGAAACTATGCCGCCAGGCTCTTGAGGCAGCACGGAAAAACCATCTATGTAGGCAAAAAAAATTACCTTAAAGCCGACATAGCCAAGAAGGGCAAAAGACCTGGCAGAAAGAAAAAATTCGGCGAAGAGGAACTAAAACTTCTAAAAAAGGTCTGGGAAATTGAAAACTACATGTGTGGCAAACGTTTAAAGCCAATTTTAAATGAAGTTTTAGATAATCTCTTAGCAAACGGACATCTCCACGGTTCTCCACAGGCTATAGAAAACTTGCGACATATAAGTGCTTCAAGTATTGACCGACTTTTGAAACATGAGCGTAAAAGCTTGAGATAAAAGGACGAAAAGGTACAAAGCCTGGAACGTTGTTAAAGCAACAAATAGCTATACGCACGTGGGCAGAGTGGGATGAAAATTGCCCTGGTTTTATGGAGATTGATCTGGTTGCCCATGAGGAAGAAATAGCGGGAGATTTTGCTCAAACATTAAATATGGTGGATGTTTGGAGCGGTTGGACAGAGCTTGTGGCAATCAAAAACAAGGCTTCAAAATGGGTAAGAGAAGCCATAGAAAAGTCCAAAGAAGACTTTTGAGTTACGGGGAATTGATTCTGATACCGGTGCTGAATTTATTAATCATCCTCTGCGTGATTGGTGTGAGAAGCACCAGATAAAATTTACAAGGGGGCGAAGCTCCCGTTCCAATGATAACTGCTACGTTGAGCAGAAAAACTATTCCATAGTCCGCCAGAATGTTGGGTACTTTCGCTACGATACCGAGGAAGAAGTCTACTACTTGAACCGACTCTATGCGTATCTCAGGCTTTATGCCAACTTTTTCAACCCTATGAAAATGACAGAGAAAAAGAGAATCGGAAGCAAGGTGCAAAAGAAGCATGATGATATTAAAACTCCCTACCAGCGGCTTTTAGAAAGCTCTTATGTAAGTGAGGCACAAAAGGAACGCCTAACAAGGCTTTATAAGGCTCTCGATTTGTTTCACCTAAGACAAAAAATTACAGCTTGCCAGAGAAAACTTTACAGCCTTCAAAAGAAAAAGAATGTAAAAAACAAAAATTTGGAGGAAACTGTATGGAATTTTTGAGTACTTTTTTTTATGAGGCAATGATTCGAATTTCGAGTACTTTTTTATTTGACGCAACGGGCTGGAAGCAAGGTTTAAAAAAACTCTCCCCATAAAAATTGCCTTTTTTATATTTTTTTGGTATACTATATTTCATGAAAGACGTACAAAATGAGAGAGATGAGAGGAATATTCCAATCAACAAGGTAGGTATACGAGGTCTTCGTATTCCTATCGTAGTAAGAGATCAAAGTCAACAAAGACAGGCAACAATTGCTGATGTGAATATGTATGTCAATCTTCCCCATCATTATCGGGGAACCCATATGAGTCGGTTTGGGGAGATTCTCCATCGGTATGCCCATGATCTTTCTCTGGAACATCTTGAGTCCATCCTCACGGAGATGAAACAGCGTTTTGAGTGTGAAGAGGCTCATATTGAGATCTCTTTTCCCTACTTTATCATGAAATCCGCTCCTGTTTCTGGTATGCAAAGTTATATGGAATATCGTTGTTCTGTGCAAGCGAGTCTGGGAGAAAACCTCTCGTTGACGATGGGTGTAGAGGTTCCTATCCATAGCCTTTGTCCATGTTCGAAAGAGATTAGTAGCTATGGAGCGCACAACCAGCGTGGTATTGTGAGAATTCAAGCACAAACGAAAGGGTTTGTGTGGTTTGAGGAGCTTATATCCCTTGCAGAAAAACAAGCCTCTGCTCCTTTGTTTACTATCCTTAAACGAAGTGATGAGAAATATATTACTGAGAAAGCTTACACTAACGCTAAATTTGTGGAAGACACGGCGAGGGATATTGCCCTGGCATTGAACCGGGATGAGAGGATTCTCTGGTATCATATCGAGGTTGAAAACGAAGAGTCCATCCATAATCACAATGCGTATGCTTGTATTATGAGGAACAAGACGGATGAAGATTGAGAATTTTTCCCCCTTTATGAATCCTAAAAAAACTGAGCGCAAAAAAACGGACAAAGGTCTAACCCTCAACTTTAAGGCAATGATGGAGAGTTCGGATCTCGAGGTTTTTTTTAGTCAGATAGGAGAAGATCTGTCCGAAAGCGATCTTCGGGAACTTGGAAACATGATTGATCTTTTAGGAGAACAACTCTCCCAGAATCCTGATATAGAACATTTTAACCGCTATAGAAGTTGTGTAAAAGCCTTGGTACGTTATGCTATGAAAAATATGGAGGTAAAAACGATCACAAGTCGTTCGGGATTTGCCAAGGTAAACACCTATGTTATTGTACAATCAATCGACGAGAAACTCCAACAAATGGCACATCTCATCCTCTCAAATGAGAGAAACCGTGTTTCCTATTTTCAGCTTGTCCAGCAAATTAAGGGACTGCTCGTGGATTTGATTTCTTGAGGATTACCATGCAGAAAGAATGGCTCTCTTTCTCCGTAGAAGAAACACAACAAATTGCCCAAGAAATAGCACAGATGATAGAAAGAAAGGAAATTCCCTCGTTGATCCTTCTTAAAGGCGACATCGGAAGCGGAAAAACCACATTCGTACGGGGGCTTCTTTCTTTTTTTCATCTGGAAGATATGGTAAGCAGCCCGACGTTTTCCATCATCCATCAGTATCCTCATCCCAAAAAAACGATTTATCACATTGATCTTTACCGTATTCGCTCTGTTGAAGAGCTTGAGAATCTGGGGCTTTTTGAATTCTTTGAGGAAAAAACACTGGTCCTCATTGAATGGCCAGAGATGCTTGTTGATCAATTGAATTTTCCCCACACTCTCATAGAACTTTTCTATGGTGAAGAAGAAAATAAGCGTCTTCTCCGGTTGTCTGTATTTTTTCCAAACGCTATGTGATGTGATACTGGTCTATTTTTGTGCGAAGGGTATTTCTATTGATTCCAAGAAAATCTGCTGTCTTGACTTTGTTTCGATCATTGATGAGAAGAGCTTGATGGATGAGTTCTCTTTCGACTTCACCAATAACCTTCTCATAAACCTGGCCATTATATGCAGCATTTTCAAGAAAACTTTTTATCCACTCGCTTAAGGAAAAGATTCTTTGTTCTTCCTCGGTGGTGAGGAAGGGGGCAATGTGGTGAAGTTCGATTCTTCTCCCCTGGGCAAGGATAAAAGCCCGTTCAATGCTATTTTCAAGCTCGCGGACGTTACCTGGCCAGGAGTAGTTCATGAGGGCAATCAGAGCCTCTTCGCTAATCTCTACCTGAGAACGGTTTTCACGTTGTGCCACCTTTTGAATAAAGTGTCGAACCAGGAGGGGTATGTCGTCCTTTCTTTCTCTCAAGGGTGGTAACTGGATTTCAATCACATTTAATCGATAATAGAGGTCTTCTCGAAACTTTTTTTCTTTGACAAGATTTTTCAGCACCTTATTGGTTGCTGCCACAATACGAACATCAATAGGAATTTTCGTTTCACTTCCCAGAGGAGAGATCTCCCGTTCCTGGAGTGCGCGAAGTAGATGAGCCTGAAGGGCAAAAGGCATATCCCCTATCTCGTCGAGAAACAGGGTACCACCGTTTGCCACCAAAAAGAGACCCTTCTTATCCGTATTTGCACCGGTAAAGGCACCTTTTTTGTAGCCGAAGAGTTCGGATTCTAGCAGATTCTCTGGAATGGAAGCACAATTGATACTTACGAAGGGTTTGTCTTTTCGTGAACTGTTATAGTGGAGAGCACGAGCTACCAGCTCTTTCCCTGTGCCACTTTCTCCGAGAATCAGAACCGAGGCATTCGTGTCAGCCACGGTATGGATTAATTCAAAAACAGCTCGCATTTTGGCATTTTTCCCCACAATGTGGTGAAAAGTATAGTTTTTTTCAAGCTCTTTTTTGAGGGTGAGATTTTCTTCGAGGAGAGAGGCTTTTTCCTGCTGAAAGGTTCTTGCTAGCCTTACCTTGTTGGAGAGAATCTGTCCCACAAGAAAAAGCATACTTTCAAGATCTTTGAGGTAGGTTTTATTATCATATTCTTTTTCTATGGCAAGAACACCAAGGGTAAGTCCTTCCAGCTTGAGCGGTACCGCGATAAACGAGATGGGTTTCTCCTTATCACGTTTGATTTTCAGTCGGTTGAGAAAACGGCTCTCTTCATGAATGTTGGGGATAGACTGAGGTTCACCAGTGGCCACCACCCCTCCGATAATACCCTCTCCCACACGATAAATTCCTCGTTCACACTCCTCTGACGTGAGTCTATAACCGGCAAAAATAGAGAGTTTATCACTTTGTTCTGGTTCAAACAGGACAAGCATTCCCCTATCGATATGAATTCTTTCTCCCAGGATATTCATAACAGAGTCAAAAATATCCTGAAGATCAATCTTTTTTTCAATGAGCTGAGAGATCTCGATAAGAATTTCCTGGAGGTGAATTTTGTATTTGAGTTCTTCGTAGAGACGGGTTCTATAAAGGATCTGTGCCGCCTGATTGGAGATGGTATAGAGAAGTTCGAGATCCTCTTCTGAAAAGGCGTTTTTTTCCACACTGTCTACACTCAAAACACCGATAATCTGTCCTTCTACCTGGAGGGGAACAATAAGTTCAGATTGAATGTCATCGCGGAGAGGAATATACAGGGGATCCTGATCCACATCATTCACCAGTCTCGGAATACCATCTTTGAAGACCGCTCCTGTCAAACCTTCTCCCACGGCAATCGGAACCCGCTTAATTTTGTTTTCATCAAACCCACGGTACGCAGCGTAACGAAGGAATTTTGAACCCTCTTCTTTTAACATAATAGAACCCGTTGTCGCTTTCGTAAGTTCTATGGCTTTATCCAGCATAAGACCTAAAAGCTCATCAGGATCCTGTGTTTGATTCATGGCAATACTGAGGTATTGAATCATGCGTAAACGTTTTATCTGATTGTCTTCTTTGAGCATATTCTCTCCTGCATAATTTTTCATCATCATTATAAAGAGTGATTAAAAAATAGGCAATTTTTTGTTTTTTTATTTTTTTGTAAAATGAGATTATTCCCTATATATAATGGAATTAGAGAAAAAAATATTTTGGCATGTTTTTTGATATTACCATGAAGAAGATAACAAGGAGGATGAGTTATGTCTCTTTCAGTACGTGATCACCTGCTTACCGATATTATCGGTAATCGTCAGGTAAAATCAACAGTAAAGGATGAGTACAAAAATGTACCCATCCCTGAGTACTTTGGGTGTAATGTTTTTAACGATGAGGCGATGAGAACTTACTTGCCTTACAAAACCTATGCCAAGCTCAAAACTATCATCGCCACAGGAGAAGCTATTGATGATGCTCTGGCAGAGGAAGTGGCTCATGGAGTGAAGGAGTGGGCTCTTCGCAAAGGAGCAACCCACTATACGCACTGGTTCCAGCCCATGACAGGTACCACAGCAGAGAAGCATGATAGCTTTCTGGATTTTGATGGTGACGGTCAACCTATCAATCGCTTTTCGGGAAAGGCGCTGAAGCAGGGTGAACCAGATGCTTCAAGTTTTCCCAGCGGAGGACTTCGAGCAACCTTTGAGGCTCGTGGCTATACAGCATGGGATCCTTCTTCTCCGATTTTTATTATAGAGGGAGTGAATGGGAATACGCTCTGTATTCCTACCGTGTTTCTTTCTTATACTGGAGAGGTTCTCGACAAGAAGGCACCTCTTCTCCGTTCTATGGAAGTTCTCAGTCGAGAAGCGACACGACTGCTTCACCTTTTTGGTAAAAGGAATGTAAAACGGGTCACCACAACCGTGGGCGCCGAACAAGAGTACTTTTTGATCGACAAGGCGTATTTTCTTCGTCGTCAAGATCTTGTTCTGACAGGTCGCACCCTGTTTGGAGCAAAGCCTCCTCGAGGACAGCAAATGGAAGATCACTATTTTGCTTCTATTCGTGAAAGGGTTCTTGCTTTCATGCAAGATGTTGAGATTGAAGCCTTCAAACTCGGCATTCCTGCTAAAACACGTCACAATGAGGTAGCTCCTGCTCAGTTTGAGATTGCTCCTATCTTTGAGACCTCAAATATCGCTACCGATCACAATCTTCTTCTCATGGAAATCATGAGAAAAGTGGCTAGTCGACACAATTTTGCCCTTCTTCTCCACGAGAAGCCTTTTAAGGGTGTCAACGGTTCAGGAAAACACAACAACTGGTCTATGGCAACCGATACGGGAGAGAATCTTCTTGAGCCTGGTAAAACTCCCCATGAGAATCTCCAATTTCTCACGGTATTGACAACTGTGATCACAGCTGTCTATCGCTATGCTGATCTCCTGCGTACCTCTGTAGCCACACCGGGAAATGATCATCGTTTAGGTGCAAACGAGGCTCCTCCCGCGATTATTTCGGTATTTCTTGGGCAACAGCTTTCCCGGATCCTTGATGATATTGAAAACAACAAGAAAACAGACTACACTGACAAGCAGATCATTGATCTTGGTATCAGCACCCTTCCCCGCATCAGCAGAGATAACACGGATAGAAACCGGACCTCGCCTTTTGCCTTTACAGGGAACAAGTTTGAGTTTCGTGCAGTTGGTTCCTCTCAATCTATTGCCGGACCTAACTTTGTCTTGAATACAATTGTAGCAAAGGTACTCCGGGAGGTCTGTGATACCATTGAAGCCAACCTCAAGAAAGGAATGGAATTTAACCAGGCTGTTATGGAGTCAATCCTTCCTCTGATTAAGGAAAGCAAGCCTGTTCGTTTTGAGGGGAACAACTACTCTCCCGAATGGGAAAAGGAAGCTGCTCGTCGGGGTTTACCCAATCGTAAGAATACCCCAGAATCCCTCAAAGATTTCATTAATCAGAAGAATATCGATGTCTTGAAGGAAATGGGGGTTCTTAGTGAAGTGGAGATCAAAGCACGTTACCATATTCTTGTAGAAAACTACTCCAAAACTCTCAATATTGAGGCAGAGACAGCACTCGCGATTGCAAAGACACAGATTTTGCCGACGGTGATTCGCTATCAGCAGATCCTGGCTCAATCGATCAGTTCCATAAAAGGCCTGGTGGGAGAATCGACTTACAAGACTCAAGTTGCCCTCCTGGAGGATTATGCTTCTCTGGTCCTCGACCTACAAAAGAAGATTCATGATCTCGAAACGGTTCTGACCAAAGCCGAAGAGACTGAAGATGAGGTAAAGAAAGCCGATTTCTACTGTGAGCAGGTTGTTCCCATGATGAACGCTCTTCGAGAGATTGTTGATACTCTTGAAGATAAAACAGCAGACGATCTCTGGCCACTTCCTAAGTATCGCGAGATGCTCTTTGTGTACTAAGATATTTCAAAAAAAAACAGCCCGGCAAAACCGGGCTGTTTTTTTTATATTTCCATTCGGGAGAGAAAAGAAAGTAGCTACGCTTCCACTATCTTTTTTAACCACGTGATTTCAAGCTCAGGATAGAGAGGAAATCTTTTCAGAAGTTCGATGACCTTTTGCTGAGAGGATGTTTTGATCTTTTCGGCAATCTCATATTTAGCCTTACTGGGACCATTATCCTTTTCAGAAAAAAGAGGTTTAATATTCTCAACCACAGAAGCGATGATCTCAGCGATCTCATCCATCTCATTTTCTCTCATACCAAGGGTGGTTACCGCTGGGGTTCCAATACGAAGACCACTTGTATACCATGGACCATTAGGATCGTAGGGAAGAGAATTTCTGTTAAGGGTTACCCCACATTCTCGCAGAGCACTCTCAGCCTGACGGCCGGTGATGCCTTTCCGGGCTACATTAATCAGAAAGAGATGATTATCTGTTCCACCAGTGACTATTTCAAGCCCCCGTTTCTGACATCCTGCGGCAAGTGCCTGGGCGTTTTGTACAATCTGGCGAGCATATTTTTTGAATTCCGGGGAGAGAGCTTCTTTTAAGGCTACGGCTTTTGCAGCCATCACGTGAGGAAGGGGCCCACCCATGACAAGGGGACATCCCTTGTCCAGAGCATCGGCAAACTCCTTTTTCGCTAGAACAAGACCCCCACGAGGACCACGGAGGGTTTTGTGCGTGGTGGTTGTGACAACGTGGGCGTAGGGTATGGGATTGTATTCACCTTCAAAAACGCCACCTGCTACAAGCCCCGCAAAATGGGCCATATCAACCATGAGAACAGCTCCGACCTTGTCGGCGATCTCTCTCATTCGCTTGAAATTAATTTTTCTTGGATAGGCACTGTAGCCGGCAAGAAGAATAAGGGGTTTGATTTCCATAGCTTGTTTTTCGATAGTATCGTAATCAAGTATACCGGTTTCCTTGTTAACGGCATAACTATAGACATCAAACATGCGGGCTGAAACATTGTAGCGGTATCCATGGGTGAGATGACCACCAGAATAGTAATCAAGCCCGAGCAATCGCTGATTACCAAGTCTTTCCTTGAGTTCTTTCCATTGAGCATCGGTGATTTTGTAGAGATTGGTTTCCCCAAGCCCTTCCAGGTAGGGTACTTCAACCTTGGTACTCAGAATAGCCCAGAAAGCCATCAGATTCGCATCGGCTCCGCTATGGGGCTGAACATTGGCGTATTCTGCACCAAAGAGCTCACAGGCATACCTTGCAGCTGTCTCTTCGATAGCATCCACGTTTTCACAGCCAGCGTAAAAACGATGGTAGGGAAATCCTTCGGCATACTTGTCTGTCAAGAGATTGCCCATCGCGAGCTGAACAGAGAGAGAAGAAAAGTTTTCACTGGCAATAAGCTTGAGATGAGTGCGCTGAGCCTCAAGCTCTGCTACAATCGAACGAGCAATTTCCGGGGTTACCATCGCCACCTGGCTCAAATTTGCCATATAAGCCACCATTCCACTTGATGGTTTTGTCGTACTGGTTAGATACTCTTGAATAACCTTTACAGACATACTTCCTCCTTCAAAAGTATCCCTGCCCAGGCGGACGACAGGGTTTTCCAGGCTCCCCGATGGTTTATTCCATCCTCGCCAGTTGCCAGCGATAGAGTATAACGCAAAAAGGAAATTCTTGCCAATTTTTGAATACTTTTTTACCCATGGTTATTTAGTTTTGGAAACTTTATCTCTTGCTAGCTCCTTCAATTACTTCAAAGAGACGTTTGTCCTCATCGTTGAGAACGAGTTTAAACTTTTCAATTCCCATCATGTTTTTCAAACGAAGCAAGTAGATATCACTTAAAATCTTTTGTCGAACTGTATAAATCAATACAGGATTTTGGGATTGGGTGGCTTTTGCTGTTTTGAGGTCTGAAAAGAAAGCTACAAGGGCATCACTATGATCGATAGCCATGAGAAACATCGAACGATCAATGAGAGGGGTGCGAAAGGAAGGATCAAGGTAATGGGTGTACAGGGGAAGTCCCTGACTTTCAAAAACATAATACGAAAAAATGCTTATCTTAATCCCATCTCTTAGCCTTTGATTCAAAAGAGAGAAAAACGGTGATAACCACTGGCCATCCTGAACGGAAATAAAAATCTCTTCGGTGGCTTTTTGTATAAGGGTAAGTATAGAGTTTTCAATATTTTTTTGACTTATAATGTTCCAGAAGAAATCTGTTTCATTCACACTCATGAAATTTCTTAACTGAGTATGAATAAGTTTTTTAGAATCAATAAAATCACTTTCAAGGTTACGGAGAAACTCTTCTATTTCTACAGGTACATACGTATCAGGATTGGACTTGATGATTCTTGCCCCTCCTTTATCCACAAGTCTGTTAAGCATTTCATAAACAACAGGACGAAGTATACCGCTATTTTTACTGAGTTGGTATCCTGTAATTGGATGGGTTTCCAAAAGAGCCAGGTATACCTTAGCTTCATTACTGCTCAGTCCAAGCCGCTCAAAATGTTTGATAAGGAGTTCTTCCTGTTCTATAGCCAATCCTTTCTCCTTGTACTATTGTCCCTGTAATCTCCCTTTTCCCCTACCCTCTAAGATAAGTTCCTGTTTATTCACATCAAACACCATAACCGTTGCCTCAAAACGGGAATTTCCATCTTCAAGCACAGGATTACCCGTCAAAACAATGCGTTTTTGTTTGATATAGTACTGCCCCCAACGAGCCGTAACGCGTTGATTTCCTTTGGTGATCTGAACATTTCCAAGAAGATTGGCCCTGTCTTCTTTTTGGTACATATCAAGCACAAGACAGGAAACCTCTGCTTCTCCATTTTCATTGGTAAAATGGATACGTGGATCTTTCGTTACTCTCGTGTAACCAAGCAACTCATAATAGTCAAGTCTCCCTCCTGTGATGACATAGCCTTGTTTTTTATCGGATACTTTTACCTCCTCAGTGGCGGTATAACTTGAGATTTTACCATTTGCATAGGCAATTTGCATCAAACGAGAGGAAATTGTGGTATCCTCTTGCTCAAGTCGCGCGTTTCCTTGAACAGAGAGCCTGCTGGAAGATTGGTAGAGCTGGGCCTGTTCTCCTGTTAGAAGATAGTTTTTTCCCTTTATTTTTACGTTATTGTAGAAGAAAAGATTATTTTTTTCTGGAAAGAATCGTATAACCCCTCCAGATGCCTCAACTCCATCTCCAGTGAGATAAAGACGCGGATTTTTAGTGGCAACGACTTCTTTAGTTCTTGTGTCATACGTTCCTTCACCAGCCAAAAGCTTTGCTCCTCGCTTGTTGTCTACAAAAGAGACGTTGCCAAAAGCATATCCTGTTTTTTTTTGTTCCTCATAAACAATAGTATCTGCCTTGAGAATACTTGCCCCTTGCTGGATGGTTGGAATCCTTTTCGCCTTGCCTTCAAGAAGAAGCTTTTGAATCTCCCATTGGAAAACACTTCTCTCGGCGGTTAGGGTTATAGGCTCATTGTTTTGAAAAATCTGAGCAAAACTCAGGGAAAAAGTCATTTGTGCCATCAGAAAGATAAATTTATTGCTGAATTTTTGCATCAATATTCTCCATACGTATTTCCTTGAGGGATGCATCAGCAACAAGATTGTACCCTATGAGTCTGGTTCCTCCCCGCTGAATAACGACGGGTATCCCTGCTTCTGAAAAAAAGAGCTTTTTTATATTGTCCCACTGAATCCTCTCTGTTTCAAGGCTTGTCTCACTTGCGAGTATACGGACATTTCCCTCTGCAATTACGAGAAGACTTTTCTTATTGACCTGGCCCTTATTGGCGGTCAAAATACTATCCAGTATCTCCACGCCATTAGAAATCCGATAAAATGCCACTCTGAAGTTGTAAATAAATACGTCATCACTATTTTGATACATTACCGCTTCCGAAGCCTTTAGCTCCCATTCTTTTTGTCCCATGGTATTAATAGCTACATATTTAAAATCTGAAATAAGAAAATTTGGAAGTCCGAGAGACTTTTCTGCCTGAGCTTCTTTTAAGCCACAGCTGCTCACAAGAAAAGCAAAAACACAACCCCAAACATACCGCATGTTTCTCTCCCCTTTCTTTATCGGCCAGTAGTAGTAAGAATTTTACTCACTAATATTATACATAAAAGAAAAAAGAAAATCAAACAAAAGCTTGCTTTTTTACCAACATGTCCTATACTAAAAATGATCAAAATCCTTGAGAGAATACAAAAAATACCGATAATGTATTAAAAAAGCAGGGGGTCTTTATGGAAAAACCTCAGATTTCGTCCTCCCAAGATAAAACGATGATCTCTTTTTATACTCTGGATGATACGGTGAAAAATGCGGTTCAAGAGAAGTTACGGGAGATTATAAGAAAATACGATCATCCTCTCTCGCGTCAGGAAAATATCGATGTGATCTACACCTGTCTCAAAGAACTGATGATCAATGCCTCCAAAAGTAACATTAAAAAAACTTTCTTCATTGAAGCACAGATCAACGAGCAGGATAAAGAGATCTATGAGAAAGCCAAATCCAGTTTCAAAAAACTCTTAACAGACAAATATTTCTCGTATCTTCGCGAAAAACTTCGTAAACATAACGCGTACGTTCAGGTGGAATTTGAAGAGAAAGAAACGGGTATTGTGCTCAAAGTGTATAATAATACACCCCTCTGGGAAGATGAAGAGAAAACAATACGGGAATCTTTGAAAAAGGCAAGTGAAAGTGCGGATACGAATCTTACTCTTTATTACACCGAAAGTAATAATCACGAGGGAGCCGGACTTGGTCTTATGCTGATTATTCATCTCCTTCGTGAAGTAGGGATAGATCCCCGACTTTTTCGCATTGGGGTTGTTGAGGGTAAAACCATGGCACGGATTGAAATTCCCTTCTCTCCGGATTATGAGCCTATCAGAAAACATCCTTAAACAGAGGAATTGGATTTCTCTCTTTTTATAAAAAAGTTATAGATCGCCTCCCGTAAAATTGGGAGGTTTTCTTTTGTCGTAGCTGAAACAAAATAAGCCTTTGGAAAATTTTGTCTCAATTGAAGATAGAGCTCTGTGTCGAGCAGATCGATTTTGTTAAAACACAAAATCTGGGGTATATGTTCAGCGCCAATCTCCTGGAGGGTTTTTTGGACGGTTTCTATTTGCTGTACATAAGCGGGATGAACACTATTCACCACATGAATAATAAGTTCCGTATCAACAGCTTCAAGCAAGGTGGAACGAAAACTTTCAACAAGCGTATGGGGTAAATCCTGAATAAACCCAACAGTATCGGTAATTACAACCTGGAGAGATTGGTTCCCGTCTGTCAACCACAATCGTCGAGATGTTGTGTCAAGGGTAGCGAAGAGTTTGTCTTCTATCAGTACGTCTGCGTGAGTAAGTGCTTGTAAGAGAGAGGACTTTCCTGCATTGGTATATCCCACGAGAGCAACACTATATTGGTGTTTACGACGTTTTTTTCTCCTTTCTTGCATTCCTTTTTCTGCTTTCTTGAGTTGTTCTGTGAGGGTGTGGATTCTTTTTCGCAAAAGACGTCTATCTATTTCGAGTTGCTGTTCGCCGGGACCTCGCATCCCTATACCTCCACGGATACGTGACATCTCCTCTCCTTTGCCAACGAGACGGGAAAGCATATAGTTAAGCTGTGCAAGTTCTACCTGAATTTTTGCTATCTTTGTGCGAGCATGAAGAGCAAATATCTGAAGGATGAGTTCAGTTCGCGTCATCACTTTACAAAGAGCTTTTTCTTCTACCGATTTGATCTGGGAAGGACTCAACTCTTGTTGAATAATAATACCATCGAGTTCTTCCGTATGGTAAAAATCAACAAGTTCTTGCAATTTTCCTATTCCGAGATAGGTTTTGGGATCAATAGAGCGAATGAAGACGACGAGTTTATCCACCACTTCATAGCCTGCAGTTCGTGCCAGTTCTGACAATTCTTCAAGAGAAACCTGCTGAAGAAGAGGAGAAGATCGGTGTTCGACTACACTAAGTAATAATACTTTCATCAGAATGGTGTTTCCCTTAACATCTGAAGAATAGGTTCAAGCGATTGGAAAAGTTCCCACGTCTTTTTAAGACTTTCTTTGTAAAGTTGATTTTTTGATTGTCCTACACTACGAGCGTTGCGAAGGTATTTGGGAATAGGCTCTGTGGTATCGCTATAGAGTTTGGTAACAATATCCTTAAGTGAAAGATAGTGGCCGTAAAACTCCCGAAAAAGATCAGCAACTATTGAGTTCATGGAGATAATATGCTTTTCAAGGGATCGTTTATTCTCTTGTGTCTCTCGACGTTTAAAAAGAAGCAGAAATTTGCTACCTCTGTCGCCTTCTTGGTGAAAGGAATTTACTATTTCTTGAAGTTTTGTCTGGAATCTCTCCACTGCATAAAGCGTATCAGAAACACTTCGCTTAAAATACTCATCATTAAATATACCATTGATGGTTACGATATTGAGCAGAGGTTGTATCCATTCTTTGTAGTAGATATCAAAGAAATGAATAAGTATAGCTAGAGTATAGGCATGAGAGAAAGTTGGAAATCCAAGGTTTTCCAGTTCTTTTGACCTGTCCATTGTATAAATCCCTACGGGTTTCAAATTTGGAAAATAGGCACGAATATTTTTTTCTACCTTTTCAAATTTCACCTGTCGCATGGCCTTTTCAAATGACCATTTGAGCTTTTTTTCCATAATTTCGGTGTATTTCTGGACTAAATCAAATCGGATATGGACAAAAGAAGGAAAATATGAAGGGTTTTTCTTTATAACTCTTATTAAAAGAGTACAATAGTTCCGGTAAAGAAGCTCCTGAAGAGTTGATTTGAGAGCATCTATCTGGGACAAAAAAGTGGTTTTTATCATTTCTTTCTCTGATTTCTCGTTAGCCTCATCTATCGAAGTCATTTCATCGTAGACACTAAACAAAGCCTGGAAGGGAACGAGAAAGTCAATGTTAAGATCAATCTGAAGCAAAGCTTCTTCCAGATTCGTAAGATAAAAAAGTAATGCTTCACCGGGAATATCAATAAAATGTGCTTCTTTTCCTACTTCATAGGAAGGATCAAAACGTTTCAAAAGCCATTCAAATTCGTAAAAAACGAGGTTTTTCATATACATAAGGAAAGTGTAAGCTCGATTTGCTGTTTCTTTTTTCTCAGAAGACAAAGAAGCAAGATACTCTTCGGCTTCTTGTCGAATAGCTGCAATTGTTTGAGATGAAGGATTTTCTTGGAGACGTCGATAAATGCTTTCGTATCCAAAAATAGCAAAAACCTTTTCTTTATCAACCTGCATTAATGCTTCACAAAGACGTTCTATCCCTGTTTTTCCTTGCTCAGCAGTATCCCATTGAGGGGTCTCCATAATCTCAAACATTGGTTTGAAAAAGAGAAGTTTTAACTGAAGATCATGGATCTTGTAAGCGAAATAACGGGTTACTGTTCTCTGTTTCTTATTATAGATAGGGGGACGAATGAGTGCCAGATCTTTATAAACCTGTCTTAAAGCTTTGTATTGGAGATAATTCTCCTGGACTTGCATGCCAAGCAATGCAAGAAAGAACATTACTATCTTATCCCATAATGAGAGTTGGATATTTATTGGTATTTCTTCCTGGAGAGGGGCTGGGGATACTGGAGCTTGTTGAGGTTTTGCCTGTTCGGTAGAATTGCTTTGAATTTTTGTTAATTCTTTTTTTAGGCGTTCTTTTTCCTCACTGTCAAGTTCGAGAGCTTTGGCATCGAATACCCCATTTTGAAAAAGACCTTTCGCTTTTGCGCGCTCGATATTCTCTTTATCATACGGCATACAGTGTCTTTATTACCTCATTACTCCTATTGTCCCTCTTATTTTTTGTCGTCTCCGGTGCCAACTATTTGGTAAACAAACCCTTCTTTTCGGGGTATCTTTTTCAGCTCATGAGGTGAAACCTTTTGCATATGGTGATTTTCATCAACCAGGACAACTTCTCGTTTTAAAAGATTTATGGACATCACATGGTATTCGAGGTTTCCTACCAGTACTTTGGACCCAATCTCTGGATAGAAACCTCTCTCCTGTTGATAAAAATCAACTTCATAGGCAAGACAACACAATAATCGACCACAAACCCCTGTAAGTTTACTCGAATTCACCAAAAAACCTTGATCTTTTGCCATTTTGAGATAGATAGAACTCATGTGACAGTTAGAACGGGTACAACAGAGTTGTATTCCACAAATTCCACATCCTCCTTCTATTTTGGCAGCATCCCTTACTCCTATTTGACGCATTTCTATGCGAGTTTTAAAAATAGCAGCAAGTTGCTTTACCAGCTGACGAAAGTCTACACGGTTATCCGAAGTAAAATTAAATATTACTTTTTTTCTTCCAAGGAGAAAGTGAACATTGATAAGCTTCATGTCAAGCTGTAGAGATTTTATCTCTTTTAACGCAAGTTGATAGGCCTGATCTGACTCTTCTCTCATATTTTGCCATTCTTGAAGTTCCTTCTCTGTGGCTTCTCGTATCACAAAAAGGTGTTCTATCTCCACAGGAGCGTGTTCTTGTTTGGCTTCAAGTATGCTTTTTTCATCAAGTTCAATCCCCTCTGCTTGTTGAGTAACGGGAGGGGGAGATTCCTGTTTGTGAAAATACCTCCGTAATTCTTCATCAGATATCTCTACAATACCGGACATGCTTTGCGCTATATCCTCGCCGAATCGGGTATTGACCACATACCATTTGTTTTTTTCAATGGTTATATCTCTTTCACATCTATACGGAAGAACCATATGATCAAAAAAAGTTTTCATGTAAGCTACTTTTTGCATGAATTATGCCTCCTCTTCGCAACCATATCGTATATCGAAGTCGTTATAGGGATTCCATTCACTTTCGGTTATGGTATGCTTTACATCTTCTACTTCTGCCATAGAAGGTCCTTGAGATAAAACCATCAAGAACTCGGCTATTTGCTCTTTTGTTCCTACGGCAACTACTTTGACACTACCATTTGGCATATTACATACCCATCCGGTCACCTGAAGCATCATGGCCATCCGCTTGGCAAAAAAACGAAACCCCACTCCCTGCACCCTCCCCGAAATGATGGCTTCTAATTGGTAAAACATGTCTATTCCCCTACTTTGATTTCCAGTTTTGGTATGGATGGTCTTTCGCCATCATAGGCAAAAAACCATGCCACATAATCATTTGGAGCAATTTCAATAGTTGCATTGGTAAAGAAAAGCACAGTACTCGCTACTTTTAATTCAATCGTTTTCAATTTCCACACTTCTTTTGATTTGTTATCTATGAGAACATTCCAGCCTTTTTTTTGTTCGTTAGCTATCCATCGTACCTCTACAAACCTTGCATTTCCTATACGAAAAACGCGCTTGTCTTCCGCTTGACTCCGTATTGCCCACCAGAAAAACCAGAAAACAATGGCCAGAAAAACGTAAAAAATAAGCATTTGAAGGGTGGTGCGATTATTCCCCACCAAACGATAGTACCATTTTGTCGTTTGTTGTTCCTGTGAATTTCTGTTTCTTTTCATTCGTTCTGCCCTGGAGTAATGATAGGTATGAGCGGGATTTTTGAGTTCATCAAAATTCAGATTAGGCTTTTTTTTCATACTCATCCCTCCGGCTGATAAGAGCAAGACAACCACTGGCAAACCAGTTGGGAAGCAGCAACCATTTTCCTCCCCGGGTTTGCCAGAAGTAATACCATTGATGTACCGTAATTTGGTAACGGTGACAAAAATCCTGAAAATCCTTGATGGTCATCAGGTGAATATTAGGAGTATTGTACCACTCATAGGGGAGAGCTTTGGATTTTGGCATTCTCCCCGAAAAGAGAAGATTTAACCGAATTCGGTAATGCCCAAAATTTGGAAAGCTTACAATTACATAACGTCCAATCCTGAGACTTTCCAGGATCAAGAGATCAGGACGCTGAAGTTGTTGGACGGTTTGACTGATGATAACATAATCAAATGACTGATCCTCCACATCCTTGAGAGAGAGGTTGATATCCCTTTGAATAACCGGAATCCCCTTTTCCACACAGGCAAGGAAACTCTCCTCATCAATTTCAACCCCTATACCCCTTACTTGTTTGTGATGGATAAGATAGGAAAGGAGTTCACCTCTTCCACAGCCGAGATCGAGAACTTTGCTCCCCTGGGCTATCCAATCTGCCATGACTCCTAGGTCAACACGCATACCCAGAGCTTCCTCAAGCCGCCTCATATCTATCTTCCTGCCAGAGTTTACTTGAGGACTGCAAAAAACGCTGAATAAGGGATGTCTCTTTTTCAACTTCAAGAAGAAAAGCATCGTGACCATAAGAAGAATCGATATTGTAAAAGGTGACATCCTTATGATTAGCAATCAAGGCATCAACCAGTTCCTGTGTCTGGGAGGGAGGAAAAAGCCAGTCAGAGGAAAATGAAAGGAGAAACATACGGGAAGAAATTTTTTGCATTGCCTTCTTGAGACTTCCCTGTCCGTATTTTGCAGCCACATCAAAATAGTCCATAGCTTTTGTTACGTAGAGGTATGTGTTTGCGTCAAATCTTTCGACAAACTTTTGTCCCTGATGATGGAGATAACTCTCCACCGCAAACTCAGTGGAAAAATCAAAGCTAAATTCTTTCTTGTTTTGAAGTTTCCGACCAAACTTTTTTTCCATGGATATTTCGCTAAGATAGGTAATATGTCCAATCATTCTTGCAATAGAAAGCCCTTTTTCAGGGATAGCCTTCCCATAATATTCCCCATTCTGCCAGTTCGGATCGGAGATAATAGCGTTTCGCCCTACTGCATTGAAGGCAATACTTTGAGGAGAAAGCCTCCCTGTTGAAGCGATTACCATAGCGGAGTAAACATTTTCGGGATAGCGAAGTGCCCATTCGAGAGCCTGCATCCCCCCCATGGAACCTCCTGCTACACTAAGCCATTTTTCAATCCCAAGATGTTTCATGAGATACCATTGAACCTGAACCATATCGCCAATGGTAATCACAGGAAAACTAAGAGCATAAGGTTTCCCTGTTCTCGGGTTAATGGAAGATGGGCCAGTTGTTCCCTGGCATCCTCCAAGGACATTCGAACACACGACAAAGTACCGATCAGTATCAAACGCTTTACCCGGGCCAATAGCATCATTCCACCACCCGGGTTTGTGTCCAATCTCTTTATGATACCCTGCAGCATGGGCATCACCAGAGAGGGCGTGACAAATCAGGATAGCATTACTTCTTGTTTCGTTAAGAGTCCCGTACGTCTCATAGGCAACCGTGATAGGCCCAATCTTTGCTCCACTTTCAAGCGTGATTTCATGGACTCCCATGTCTGAGAGAAGAAGGTATTGTGTCTCAACAACTCCTACATCGTTCATTGTTTCTCTACTTCCTCCACAAATACCCGTATCCCCTCAATTTTTCGGATAATGACCTCTTTCCCTGCTGGAATGATAGTGCCATGCAAAGAAGTAGCAGGAAAATAATCCCCATAATACTTTACATACCCTTTGCCCGTTGTATTGTTAATCTCTTCTGTTACCCGTACCACCTTGTTTATCATGGCGTCTTGATTCGTAGGAACGGAGTGGCTTTCCAGCGAGCGACGAATCCTGGGAAGAAAAAGCCATACAATCGCCACAGAAAAAATAGTAAAAATCAAAAGTTGGAGCCATAAGCTATGGATAAAAAGTGAGACCACCGCAACCAAGAGAGCGGCTATGCCTATCAAAGCGATAAAAAAACCTGCGGTAAAAATCTCAAGAATAAGAAGAATAACCCCTACAATCACCCATGCATACCAGCTCATAGCTTACTCCTTTTTTTTATAGGCGATAAATTATAGATGGTTTTTCTTTTTCTGTCAACATTTTGGTATCAGGAAAAGCAGAAACTGATCCACCTCTCAATTCCAAACAAAAAAATATTTTCTTAAAATAGCATTTTTACTTGACAAAAAATAATGCTGGGTTTATAATTTAACTAAACAGTTAGTTTAAGTAAACGATAAGTTAATGGAGGAAGTATGGGAAAAGCGCCTCTTGCTCCCAAAGAAAAAATACTCCAAACAGCTGTGGAACTCTTTGCCAAAAAAGGTTTTGATGGGACTTCGGTAGACGAGATTGCCCATCTTGCTCAGGTCAACAAGGCAATGATCTATTATTACTTTTCCAGTAAAGATGAACTTCTCTCATTTATTATTCGAAAAAGTATTCACGACTTTAATAGCATTATCGATAGAATGGATCTGAAAAGCTGTCATACTCTCCTGGAAATGATACGGAGATTTGTTTCTGCAGGTATCCAATACATAGACGAAAACACCCAGCTTATCAAAATCTTTCAACGAGAGAGCATGAATAGTCAATCTCGGTGGGAGTTAAGCATCATTCACACGATTGGTACCATATTCGAACGAGTAGAACAGATTATTCGTCAACGATACCAAAACATTTGTGACATTGGTATGGTTGAACAAATTATTGTGATCAATCTTATCATAGGCTATCTCAATATCCGGGATAAACTCTCCAGCGAAGAAAGTCATGACCAGGAGATCAAAGAGATAGTAAAAGAACGATATATAGAAAAAGTCAGTCAAATGATCTATAGTATGATATCTCAAGGAGAGGGAAAAAACCATGAGTAAACTCTGGCGATGGATAATTCTTCATCCAGGCTGGATGATTGGGATATCTTTGTTGTTGTTTACGGTTTTGGCGATGGGTATAGCGAAGGTTTATCTGGATAACGATATTCTCCACTGGTTTTCTCCTCAGAGTAAGATTGGAAATCTCAACTACCATGTAAACGAAATATTTGAAAACAGTAATCCTCTTATAATCATGCTCGAGCTTCCCTCCCCTGTTCTTTTGAAAGAAAACCTGGTACATATTCGAGAACTTTCCTTGTTAGGCAAACAAGAGGAAGGTATCTCAAGTGTATACAGTATCACCGAAATTGAAGATATTCAGGGGAGTGAAGATGAAATGATAATTTCACGTCTTTTCCCGGACGACATACTCTCTATGCCCTCCTATGATACAACTACCAACATCATCTTAAGTCGGGAAAGTTTTCGGAGCCTACTCTCGAAAGATGGGTATGCAACAGCAATTATTCTTGCGATTGAACCTTCAGTTCGTGCTGATATTGTATCGCGGCGTGTCAAAAAACTTGTCAATGACTATCTTGCCAACCATTGCCCGGATTGGAAGATCTATCATGGTGGTACCCCGAACATGCTCAACTCTATCTCTCAAATGGTGATAAAAGATCTTTCTTTTCTTGTTCCTCTGGTGAGTGTGGTTGTGTTGGTTGTTCTCCTGGTATCCTTTCGCAGTCTCAAGGGAACATTTCTCCCTCTTTCCACAGTTCTTATAGCCACAGGCTCAGCCATGGGAATCATGGGTTATCTTGGAATGCCTCTTACGACTTTTGGTGTTGCTATCCCTGTTGTTTTGATCGCTGTGGGAAATGCTTATGGGATCCATGTAGTAAACGAATATTATGAAAAAGTTAGGATTTTACCACCGTCTGAGGCTTTGTATGAAGCTTTACGACGGACATTTCTTCCTGTTTTGATGAGTGCGATTACTACTTTTGGAGGATTTCTCTCTATAGCCTTTGCAAATGAGATGCTTGCAGCTAAGAATTTTGGTATAATTTCGGCGTTTGGGGTTCTTTTATCCTTGATATTTACTTTTCTCTGGCTACCAGCATGGATATGTATTTTCCCTAAAGGAAAGGCAAATCTTGGTAATTTAAACCATGAGAACGAAGAAGGCATTTTTTCGAGTGTGGCCGAGTTGGTTTTTCGGTATCGTATTCCTGTTCTTGGCATCTTTATTGTTATAGGTATCGTTGCTCTGTACTTTCTCTTCAAAGTAGAGATCAAAGTTGACTATCTTGCTTATTTTGATAAAAAAGCTGAGGTTTCCCAGATTACTGCAAAAATTAATCACACTTTTGATGGTTCTTTTGAACTCAAGCTGTATGCACAATCTGATGCTACAGATCCAGTGACTTTACGAGCTCTCCAGATTATAGAAGAAACCATACGCTTCAAAGCTGGAGGAAACACAAGACCTAACTCTCTCGTAAATATTATTGCTTCACTTAACAATGGAATGGTACAATTTCCAGCTATCCCGGAGAGCCAAGCAGAGGTAGAGAATCTCTTTTTTTTCATTGAAGGAAATGAAATGGTAAAGGCTATCGTCAATGAAGAAAAGGATCAACTTCTTATTTCTTTCTTGCTTCCATCTATCGAATCTCGTGATCGTTATCGTTTAATTGATGAGGCTACACAATTGCTTTCGTCGTATGCCTCTGTAAACATCGTACCTGCTTCTAAGACAAAAGAAACTCTTCTCTCTCTTTCGGCCATGATGCTTTATAATCGTTTGGTGCGGGCAGGGCATCCTCTTCCTTTGGAAGACATTAACGAGGCTCTTGTTCCATCTCTTGCATATACGAACGTGGAAACGTATGAGGAGCAACTCCAGTTCCTCTCCAGGGCAATGAACATTCTTGAGCAGCGTTTCCAAATCTCTTCTTTTCTTTCGAAGTATGACATTTTTTATGCTCTTTCTCCCCTCCTCTGGAAGGAAGTCCCTATACCAGGAAACGAGATCCAACTTTTTAAAAAGCATGGTGTTACGGGGCTTACCAAACTCTTTACCGATGTTGAAAAATCAATTTTGAGAAACCAACTTGTAAGCCTGGGGCTTATAGTCCTTATTGTGGTAATTTTGAACACAATAACCTTTCATTCTCTGCTCGAGGGATTGCTTTCTCTTCTTCCGATAATTTTTACGATTCTGGTCAATTTTGCCATTATGGGAGCATTTCGTATACCCATGGACTTTATTACGGTAACAATTGCTGCTATAGCCGTAGGTGCCGGGATAGACTATACGATTCATTTCCTCTCACGCTATCTCCATGAGATTCGACAGGGCAAAAACTATGAGGAAGCCTTTTACGACACTTTTCGAACAACAGGTAAGGGTATCATTTTTAACTCGCTTTCGGTGGGACTGGGATTTGCGGTTTTGATGTTCTCAAGTATTGTTCCACTGCGAAGCTTTGGCCTGCTTATGGCTGTAACGATGCTGGTAAGTGCCTCCTCAGCCTTGACCCTGTTACCTGTTTCTCTTCTGTTATTACGAAAAGCGCTCAAACTTGATCATTATTGTGATATACAAAATACACACTAAAGGAGGAATACCATGACGAAGAAGACAGGGATTTTTCTTATGTTGATGGTATGGACAGAATGTGCTCTGTCGCTCACTGGTCAGGAAGTCCTGGACAAAATTGAAGCTAATCTCTCTGCCCCCGTAGATCAAACAGCTCTCTGTGAGATTACGCTTGGGAAGATAGGTGGTAATTTGGAAGAGAAGCGAACCATGCGTATCTGGAGTGCAGGAAAGGAAAAGCGAGTAATCCGTTTCCTCTCCCCCTCATCAGTAAAAAACATCACTTTGTTGGTTCGAGGAAGTGATTCAATGTACATTTATCTCCCGGCTTACAAAAAGATTCGTCGTATTCAGGGTACTACACGGGATCAGAATTTTCAAGGGACGGATTTTTCGTACAGGGAGATAGGAAGCTATGAATATTCCAAAGATTACCACAGTAGTGTGAAACAAGAGTCTGAAAACGAAATTCTTCTGGAACTGGTAAGAAAACAAGATAGCGATGCTCCTTACACAAGGATTCTGATGACTGTTGACAAAACAGTCTATCTCCCGGTAAAGCTACAGATGTATGATGCCCAGGGGCTCAAGAAAGTACTCACCATTTTGCAACGAGAGAAAAAAGAGTACTGGATTCTCTCAAAAGTTCGTATGGAAGATGTAAAACGCCACCATTATACCGAAATCACTCTCAAGGAAGTAGTATTCAATAGTGGCTTGGAAAAGAAAAACATCTTCACCGAGCGCTTCATCCAGGCGGAATAAAGAAAAGGAGGGAAAGTATGAAAAGGTTTTTGGTTTATGTAGGGATGGGTTTGCCTCTTCTGGTTTTTGGTACTACGGACATCTCACTCGATGTAGAGGCTATGTTGGCAACAGGCGTTACCAACGGAAATATATACCTTATGCCTCTTAAAAATCGTCTTGGACTTCACAATAAACTCGGTGAAAACATACATGCTGTCGCCGGTATCAACTTTTTATACAATCCCCTTGAGGAAAAATCGACAATGACTAACAAGGAGAGTGTTTTTCCTTTTACCTGGCATATTGATGAAGCATACCTCAAGATAAACCATTTTCTTTGGGAGCCTATTGATCTTGTTGCGGGAAAACAGCGAATAAGCTGGGGCAAGGCTGACAAGATAAACCCCACTGATCTCTGGAATCCAGTCGTTCTCCAGAATCCTCTCGATCTTGCCCAGAAAGAGGCGAGTCTTGCTCTCAATCTTATCTGCTATCTTCCGTGGGGAGAAAGCACGGCCTTGAACTTCATCTGGGAGCCTGTTGTCTCTCGATCGGTTCTGCCTTCTTTCCTCTACGAAAAGCGTCTCGACACGATGATAAACCAGAGTGTTTCAAACGTGAGTTCTTTTACTATAGAAGCTCCGTGGGAGGTTTCTCTTCAACTTCCAGCTTATCATCTTTCCAACAGTAGTTTTGGAGGAAGATTCCAAACCTCTCTTATTGGTTTTGATATGTCAACTTCTCTGGTATATCGATATAACGATGTACCATATATCCAAGAAATCTTTCTCTCAAGCACAGTAACCGGATTTCCTTTGCAAACCAATTTGACTATGGAAAGCCGTAGTTATAAGATGGGATACTATCGGGAAGCAATATGGGGTTTTGATGTAGCCAAGGATTTTGGTTTTGTAAACAGTTGGTTCGAAGCGACTATAACCTGGCCAGAAACACAACAAACCATTGTTTACGATTCTCGCACTATCAGTATCGGAATAACTACGGTTACTACCAATAGCACCAATGTTCTGGAAAAAGCGTATATCAAATATGTCTTGGGAATGGAGAAAAACTTCTCAAGCGGATGGTATATCAACCTTCAGTATGCCAAAGGGCTCCTCGCTGAACGTGGAGAAGACATGGAACATCCTCAGGATTACCTCATCTCGAGAGTGGAGAAGACGCTCTTGAATGATGCATGGAAGATTGCCATAACTAGTATTTTTAATACAGAAGATTTTGGTAAAAGCCTTGGAGAACAAAATATCTGGAAATCCCTTGCCGATACCTCGGCATGGGCACTTCAAGGGGAGGTTTCCTTTTCTCCGATAGTTGGTGTAACCCTCTCGACAGGAATATCTCTCATCGACGGAAAGGGAAATTCAACCCTCTCACTCTTTGAAGACATGGATATGGTCTACTTCCAGTTCAAAACAAGCTTTTAAATATGCTATGGGGTACTGCTAAGCAGTGCCCCTTTTTTTGGCCCGTTGCGTCAAATAAAAAAGTACTCGAAATTCGAATCATTGCCTCATAAAAAAAAGTACTCAAAAATTCCATACAGTTTCCTCCAACTTTTTGTTTTCTGCCTTTTTTTTCTTTTGAAGGCTGTAAAGTTTTCTCTGGCAAGCTGTAATTTTTTGTCTTAGGTGAAACAAATCGAGAGCCTTATAAAGCCTTGTTAGCTCTTTTGTGCCTCACTTACATAAGAGCTTTCTAAAAGCCGCTGGTAGGGAGTTTTAATATCATCATGCTTCTTTTGCAACTTGCTTCCGATTCTCTTTTTCTCTGTCATTTTCATAACCGGTTGAAAAAAGTTGGCATAAAGCCTGAGATACGCATAGAGTCGGTTCAAGTAGTAGACTTCTTCCTCGGTATCGTAGCGGAAGTATCCAACATTCTGGCGGACTATGGAATAGTTTTTCTGCTCAACGTAGCAGTTATCATTGGAACGGGAGTTTCTCCCCTTGTAAATTTTATCTGGTGCTTCTCACACCAATCCGCAGAGGATGATTAATAAATTCAGCACGGTATCAGAATCAATTCCCCGTAACTCAAAGGAAGTCTTCTTTGGACTTTTTCTATGGCTTCTCTTACCCATTTTGAAGCTTTGTTTTGATTGCCACAAGCTCTGTCCAACCGCTCCAAACATCCACCATATTTAATGTTTGAGCAAAATCTCCCAACTATTTCCTCCCTCATGGGCAACCAGATCAATCTCCATAAAACCAGGGCAATTTTCATCCCACTCTGCCCACGTGCGTATAGCTATTTGTTGCTTTAACAACGTTCCAGGCTTTGTACCTTTTCGTCCTTTTATCTCAAGCTTTTTACGCTCATGTTTCAAAAGTCGGTCAATACTTGAAGCACTTATATGGCGCAAGTTTTCTATAGCCTGTGGAGAACCGTGGAGATGTCCGTTTGCTAAGAGATTATCTAAAACTTCATTTAAAATTGGCTTTAAACGTTTGCCACACATGTAGTTTTCAATTTCCCAGACCTGTTTTAGCATTTTTAGTTCCTCTTCGCCGAATTTTTTCTTTCTGCCAGGTCTTTTGCCCTTCTTGGCTATGTCGGCTTTAAGGTAATTTTTCTTGCCTACATAGATGGTTTTTCCGTGCTGCCTCAAGAGCCTGGCGGCATAGTTTCGGTTTTTTAAACCTGTTATCCTCACAAAGTAATCCAGTATCTCCATTTTTTCCTTTTTGCTGGCTTTTTGATACTCTGCTTCGACAAGCTCAGCATATCATTTCGCCGTTTCCCTGTAAATAGGTCTTTTTTCAGACCTCGTTAACCCAATTCCTGTTGGCGAGCCTGTCGAGCCACGGTTGGCGAGCTTGTCGAGCTATGAACTGGATTATTTTACACAAATTTAAAGTACTTTTTTATTTTGAAGCAACGTTCCCTTTTCGAGTACTTTTATTATGAAGCAATTCGTTTGGTTGACTTTTTCGAAAACCTCCATTATAATACTTTGTATGCTTCGGAAAAAGATTGTCTGTAGCTGGCTAACTTTTTTTCTGTTAGCTACTTGTCAACATTCCACCCTACCCCCATCCGAATACAGGGGATGGGGAAACTCTCCTCTTGTTCTTGTGAGAGAGGGGTGGCTGCGAGGGAAAGTCGAACCCTCAGGGGTTTATAGTTTTAAGGGGATACCGTATGCCTCTCCCCCTCTCAAAAACCTTCGGTGGAAAGCCCCCCGTCCCCATCCAGGATGGGAAGGCATCTATGAGGCAGAGAGCTTTCGAGGAACTTCTCCCCAATTTCTTCCCTTGCTCGGATGGATAATTGGAGACGAGGATTGTCTCTATCTCAACATCTGGCGACCTGCGACACCGGATACCAATCTCCCTGTGTACGTGTGGATCCATGGTGGGGGAAATTCTATAGGAAGCGCCCACTATGTGCCAGACTATTATGGGGAAAACCTGGCGAAAAAGGGGAACCTTATCTTTGTTTCTCTCAATTATCGCTTGGGTCCTTTTGGATGGTTTACCCATCCTGCGCTAAGAAAGGGGACAAACCACCTCGATAACTCTGGAAACTATGGGACACTCGATATTCTTTTTGCACTCCACTGGATTCAATCCAACATTATCGCTTTTGGTGGAAACCCATCAGCGGTTACCATCGCAGGAGAGTCTGCAGGTGGTCTTAATGTTCTTTCTCTCTTGATTTCTCCCCTCTCCTCGGGACTCTTTCACAGGGCGATGGTCCAGAGTGGTTATACCGCCATGATATCCCTTGAGCAGGCTGATGAAAATGCCTCTAAAATCATAGCAAAGCTTCTAGTAAAAAAACACAAAGCCCGTTCAGAAACAGAAGCCAGAAAGCTTCTATCAACTCTTTCTGCAGAAGAAATCGAGAGTTTTCTTCGCAAGTTATCGCATAGAGAGATTCTCTCTGTTTTTAAAGGAGGGACTCTTGGTATGACAGGAGAAGCCAATCTCATAGCTGATGGCACGGTTTTTCCTCCTGGCGGCTTTGACGCGTTAAAAGAAGGAAAAATATTCTCTATCCCGATTATTCTGGGAAGTAACAAAGAGGAAAGCAAAATCTTTCTTTCTTTTTCTCGCAAAGACTGGAGATCTCTCTCCTATCAAGCAGAGGCTCGCTTTACAAGCCTGCGCTGGAAAGTGCTCTACGTGGATACCATTGCTGAGGCACTCTCTTCCAACTCCTCTGTGTATGTCTATCGTTTTGATTGGGGAGCTGAAGACACCAATCATGTCAGTCCTCTCGGAGAAAAGGAAGGAAAACGTCTCGGCGCCTTCCATAGTTTAGAAATCCCCTTCTGGCTAGGGAATGACACAATTCAGGGTATATTTTTTACCCCTAGAATATTCACCAAAGCCAATGAAAAAGGCCGCACAGCACTTTCTACCCTCATGATGAATTACCTTATTCAATTTGTTCGTACAGGCAATCCTAACACAGAAAACCTGCCTCCCTGGCCTTCCTGGAGAAGCGATCCACAGAGGTTAGGGATTCTTTTTGATGCGGATAGGGAGAATTTACGTATCCACTGGCAAACAGAAGTCGTTACGATGGAAAGGATTGCGCAGATGATAAAACAAGAGCTTCCCCCTGAGCTTCAAACACCTCTTCTGCAGAAACTTGGTTTAACAAATGGATTTTAACATTTCTCTTTTTATAGAGATTTTAAAACGACAAAGGTTTTCCCATCGTATTCACCAAGGGCTCCAATCCCTCTATCTCCACAGAAACCCTATCTCCCCCTTGCATGGGTCCAATACCTGATGGGGTACCAGTGGCAATCACATCACCGGGATAAAGTGTCATCACCCTACTTATGAAACTTACCAGTTCCTCCACAGAAAAAATCATCGTTCCCAGCACATCATCCTGACAGATTTTGCCGTTTTTGTAGAGCCGTATAGCAGTTGAAGACTCGGGCCACCATTGTGTATCGATCACTGGTCCCAGAGGTGCAAAGGTATCAAAACTCTTTGCTCGTGTCCACTGCCCATCTTTTCGTTGAAGATCCCTCGCGGTAACATCATTAAAAGCCGTAAATCCCAAGATACATGCTCGGGCTTCTTTAACAGAAACGTTTTTGGTTTCTTTTCCAATAACAATGGCCAGCTCTGCTTCATAATCTATCTGCTTACTCTGAGGTGTCCAGACAATTGTCCCAAGATGAGGTAAAAGCGCTGAAGGGGGTTTGAGAAAAATTACCGGTTCTTCCGGTATAGGCATGTTCATCTCTTCTGCATGTCTACGGTAATTCAGGCCCACAGCCACAATTTTAGTAGGTTTACGCGGAACATCCCATACTATTTTTTCCCGGGGGAGTTCTTTCAAAACTTCACCTTCAGGATTCAAAACTCTCACGTAATCCTTTTCCAATATGCCCTGAAAATACTGATTCTTTTCGTCACGAATACCAATGATTTTCATGGTGTTTCCTCTTTTGTTCGTACATGTGTCTATCTGCTTTTTCAAAAACCTCCACCCAATTTTCCGCATTTTTTTCAATAGCCCACCCAAAACTCACGGTGATAGGTTCTTTGACTATATTTGGTTTGTGTTGGTCATAGTTTTTCACCGCTTCGTAAATACGATCACTATACACACGAATCTCTTCTATACTGGGGATATCTGAAAACAAAACACAAAATTCATCTCCCCCTATACGAAAAAGATAATCCGACTTTCGGGATTGCTGCATCATAAGTTCTGCTATATCCTTCAAAATAATATCCCCTACATGATGCCCATAAGAATCATTAATATGTTTGAAATTGTCAATATCCAGAATAGCCAGGGCAAAAGGATGTTCTTTTCTCTTGGATAATGAAAAAAGTTTTTCTGCCATCAAGACAAATTGACGTTTATTAAGCATCCCGGTGAGAGGATCGGTAATCGATTGTTGACGAAGATTCCACAAAAGAAGAACTCGTGAAAAAGCCACATTCAAAAGAGGCATAATCTTTTGAAGTCGTTTCGCATTTTTATACCCAAAAAGATGGTGACTCTCTGCCTCTAAAACAATTAGACCTGCTATTTCTTTGTCGTAAATTGGAATAATAAGGAACAAATACTCCCCATTTTTGTAATCTTGAAAACGCTGAAAAAGAGCTAGCGATTCAAGAGAAACCTCTTTTGTAGAACCTAATACCCTGGAAGCAAAGATATTTTTTGTAAGAGAAATGCACTGAAGGAGAAATTGGTACATTTCACTTCGACTCAGAGAGGAAAAAAAATGGTAGATTTTTCCTTCTTCTAATTTTGTTGGATAGAGGATACGAAGCTGAGTTTCTTCTGCGATAGTTACGAGAGCATGAGCCACAGGTATCTGGAGGACTTTATACATCAGAGAAAGAATTTCTGAGAGAATGTAACCAATATCTTCACTCGCATTGATAGCTGTGAGGATTACCTTTTGGTTTTCAATTTGTTGACGAAGGCGAAAATACCCAATCCCTAAACAAAACAAGACTCCCGTCAAAACAACGACCAGTCCTCCAAAAAGCCACAACAGAAACTCTGATGTCATCATCATTTAACCTTCGTAAGACTCTCTTTCAGGCAACCCCTTTTGAGCAAGAAGCGAGGTAACATACTTATCAATCTTTTCAAGGTTCTCGTTAGAGACCTCTTCAAACTTGATCCCCAACAAAGTACCATTCACCGACCGAACAATACCCCATGTGTCGATCTCGGTGGAACTCACTCCCTCAAGGCGAAAACGTATCCGCAAAAGATCCCCCGGTACAAAAATCTGCTTTACCTCCATGGCCAGTCCGCCTGTAGAAATATCTACAATTGTCCCTTCACCTTCACATCCTTTGTAATTATAAACTGCACGAATAGATACCTTGATACGTGTTGGTCTCAAGGGCATACCTGCCTCCTCGAGTTTATTAAAAGCCATAATCACTCTCTCCTTCATCAACATCTGTTTTCTCAGCCTTAGAAGGGAAAAGCTCCAGATCAGGTGAAGTTTCTTTTCCTTCTGCTAACGCCTTCAGATTTTTCACCTCATAGATTTTTCTTTCAAGCTTGGACAACCTCTCACTCAGCTCGGTGTACAGTTTCATGCCCTGAGCACAGAGATCTATGGCCTTTTCAAGAGGACAAGCTGGATCCTCTATCTGGGAAACCAGATCTTCCAGTTGACGAAGTTTGTCCTCAAAACTTTCATTCTCTTGAGTTTTACGAGCCATCTCTTCTCCCTATTCATATTGTACCACAAGTCTCTCAAAAACGCAAAAATATTCCTCGTCTACCTCCCCAAAAAAAACAGAGCAAATCCCTCAAAACGTTTTGCCCACGCAACCTCATTGTGATCAGCAGAGAGATCTTCAATGTAGAGGTAATTTGTTCCTTCTTTCCATCCTTTTTGGAGAAGATCTTGATGGAGACGCCTTGCTGCTTCTACAAAAATCACATCAATTCCTCTTCCACCACAGTCCAGATATATTTTTGGTTTTTTGGTAAGAGGCAGATGATCGGAGAGATAGGGCTGCACCTGAGGCACACGACGGATCCCTCGGTTAACATCATCAGACTTGTAGTTCCCAAAAGAAAATGCTCCTACTCCCCAGAAAACATCTGGATGGGAGAAAGCGAGATACAATGAAACTCCTGCTCCAAAACTGGAACCTGCTACTATACGCTTTTCAGGAAGTACCCTGTATTGCTTTTCTACCCATGGGATGAGTTCCTTTACCACAAAATCACGGTACCGTTCAGCATAGGAGATTACCTTTGCCTGCTCATTGGTAGGATACGGTTCTTTCCATTGGTAGTAGGCAGAGAAACCTACATAGGTAGTAGGCAGAGAAACCTACATACTCTTCCGCTCGTGCTGAGGAGTTTTCTATACCTACCACAATCACCGGATCTATTTTCCCCTGAGCTATAAGACGATCCAGCGTTGTATCTACCTTCCACCCGCCAAAATTGGCTTGAGGGCTGTCCCACAGGTTCTGCCCATCCTGCATGTAAATCACAGGATACCGATTGGTTGTCAGATTATAATCCGAGGGAAGATAGATAAATATCCTGCGGGCTGCAAGGCCATTTTGCGGTTCTATACGAGAAATAATAAGCTGTCCTTTTTTTACCCCTGGCATGATCACACGACTCCTTATTGGTTTCGTATACGCAATGAAAGGATGATGCGGATCCTGGATGCGTCGACCATTTGGAGATTGACTACCAAACCTGATAAAACTGTAATCCACAATCTCTTCATTTGCAAGGGCAAGAGAAACATAAAATAAGCCGGTATTCTTGTAACGCTTCATCTGGAGCTTTTTGTCTTTATTCTTCACAAGCGGAGATTCGAGAATCACTTTTTCTGCCTTTTCATCCCAGAGGACAAAGGTGATTTTCCCCTTTTCTATCAATGGGAGCTGTTGTGCAGAAGCCCAGGACTGGTAGACAGAAACCTTACTTCCTTCACTATCCAGGTTACGAAAAAGTTCTGTAAGTTTGTCAGAAGTCTCCTCTCTTACCTCACATCCAAATAGCACCAATATCCCCAAAAAAACAACCATTTTCCGCATATTCTTCTCCTTTTCTGGTTTTTTCTATACCATACCCTCTTGTATTGTAAAGAAAAAAAATATTTTTCTCAAAAAATGCCCGGCAAAAATCGTTTCGTGCGTCTCGCATACGAATGGTACGCATCCTGAAAGGTTTCCTCAAGATACCCTTCTTCAAGAGGGAGGCGCCATAACACCAGAGAAAGCAAAATAAGTTCTCCCAAAAGCGCCATCAACCACCATCCTGTCATCAGATCAACTGCCAAAAAAAGTCCAATATATCCCACATAAATGGGATGACGAATATACCGGTAGGGACCTTCTTGCACAAGACGATAAGCCTTTCCAAGAGAAGGGCTGAAATTTTCTCCCAGAGCGGCATGAGCCCAAAAAATAAGACCAATCGCAAAACAACTCATTCCTATTCCCAGCCACTCCGTCAATGGTACAACAGGATGAGTCATCCATAGCAAACTCCATTCAAACAGATACATGACTGTCACGATAGCTTGTAAAAGACCTAACAGGATACGATACAAAACGAGCAAAAAAGGTTCTTTGCCCTTATAACTATCAAAAATAGAATGACTTTTTACTTTGAAGTACCATCTTCCCATGACCAATACAGAAAAAAGTCCCACAATTATCCACTTCATGGTTATCTCACATTCTCAGCGAGGAGGTTTCGCTTTTTAAGTGTCTGAACAAAAGCCTCATAGACGCGTTGTTCAAAAGTAATCCCAATCTCTTCTCTCAAAATTGCAAGAGCCTCTTCATATGAGAGGGGTTGGCGATAGGGTCTTTCACTCGTAAGAGCATCAAACATGTCTGCGAGGGTGACGAGAGTGGTTTCCCAGGGAAACTCACCTGCACGCTTACCATAATAGCCAGACCCATCAAGTTTCTCATGGTGATAATGAACATACTCTCTGGCTTCTTTCAAAAAATCGACATTGGCCAGAATATGATCCCCTATTTCCGGGTGATGCTTGATCTGGTCGTATTCTTCCTCGGTGAGTTTACTTTTTTTGCGTATGATATACTCATCAATACCAATTTTACCTATATCATGGAGCAAAGCGGCAAATTGAAGATTACGGAGTGTAGTTTTGGAGAGCTGAAGCTCTTCAGCAATCCATGTTACATACTGTAAAACCCTTTCTGAATGTCCCCGCGTATAGCTATCTTTTGCCTCTAGTGCCTGAGTAAGAGCCTTGATAGTATCAAAGTAGTTATGTTCAAGACGCTCATAGTAAAACTTACTTGCTAAAACAGTGACAAGGATCTGGGATAAAATTCTTCCCAGATAGAGATGATCAGAAGAAAAAGCACCGTATTCTCCATCATAACGAGCAAATGACAGCACACCCCACATTTTTTCATCCTGAATCAGGGGTAAAACCATGATCGCATCACGAAGAAACTGTTCACGTTCCTGTTTTTCTACCAAAAACGGCTGATGAACCACATCATTCACAAGAAGCGGTTTTTTTTTCTCCAGTACAAACCACGATATACCCTCACCTTTCATGAGCTCTTTGACCTCTTGTACTCCCAGAGCTGCTACAGGGAACAGCACCTGACGAAACTCATCATACTGGTAGAAAACACCAGCAGAAACAGGCAACAAACTCTCCAAAAGCTCAAAAAAACGACGATAAACCTCTGGAACATTAGCACAGCGAGACAACTCACTTGTAAAATAGTTTAACCCGAGCATTTCCTGGAGTCGTCTCTCCATAATAATTCCAGTATAGACATACTGTTTCAAAGTATCCTGCAACAATCGACAAAACTTTTTTTCCTCGGGGGTAAAAGCCCTGTCATCTTCCTTAAAAGCGACAAAACCAAGCAGCGTATACTGATGAACTATTGACAAAAGATAATAAATCTTTTCCGTTTCAAACAAAGTCCTAAGCTCTGGTGCCTCTTCAAAAAATGCTTTTACTCTCTTTTCTCTTGTAGAAATAAGTCGATTCTCAAGTGCAAGATACGTTACTATCGGATTCTCCCTTGAGATTACCATCACATCTTCACGTTCCCAATCCCGGTAAACATCAAGATGATCAACCCACAAAAAAATCTCTGCCTCTCTCTGAAGTTGTTGTTTCACCACCTGTCGCACAAGCTGAGAAAGATGAACGAGATCCCGAAACTTTCCCAGAACATCGAGTCCATAACTATCACCAAGCGCAGCCTTTGAAAGATGGCTATGATTTGCCATCGCACCCCCTAACGCTCTATAACATCGGCTCTATCTTGTCCAACGGAAATATACGATATCTTTTTCCCGAGCTGCATTTCAAGAAACTCAACATAGTGTTGTGCCTCGACAGGAAGTTGATAATACCGGCTGATCCCTGCTGTTTTCCCCTTCCATCCTGGAAGTGTGACATAAACGGGTTGACAACGAGAAAGCTCTTCCCAGCTTTGAGGAGGATAGTCAATCTTTTCTTTTTTACCATTTCGTTCTATTTCATAAGCTACGGCAACTTTTATTTCATCGATTCCATCGAGCACATCCAGTTTCGTGAGAAAAATCTCACTTACGCCGTTTACTCCGAGAGCATAACGAGTGATAACAGCATCGAACCATCCACACCGCCGGGGACGACCCGTAGTAGAACCGTACTCATTGCCCTGTTTGCGAAGCCGTTCCCCAATCGTATCTGTAAGTTCTGTGGGGAAAGGTCCCTCTCCCACACGGGTACAGTAAGCTTTGGTTATACCCACAACATTTGCTACGTCCACGAGCCCAAGGCCACTTCCAACCAGTGCATACGGAGCCACAGTATTTGACGAGGTAACAAAGGGATAGGTGCCAAAATCCACATCAAGAAGTGTCCCCTGTGCTCCTTCAAAAAGAATATTCCATCGCTGTTGAGCAGCAGTTTGAATAAGACGTTCCGTATCCGTGATGTAAGGAGCAAGTTTTTCCCGGTAACGAAGAAGTTCCTCCATACCGTCTTTTTGAGCAGAAAGCCATACGATTTTTCAAGTCTTTCGGTTAACTCTGCTTCCGGGAGAAAAAGATCTCCAGTTTTGATTCCGAGACGTTCCACTTTGTCCGCATAGGCCGGTCCAATCCCGCGAAGCGTTGTGCCTATAGGATTTTTGGACTTTTTTTCTTTTGCAGCGTCAAGCCACTTATGATAAGGAAGAACAAGCTGGGCACGGTTAGAGATCCAAAAACGACCCGCAAACGAAACCTCACCTGCAAGAGATTCCATTTCTTCTAAAAGACATCCAGGATCAAGGACCACCCCATTTCCAATGACTACCTGCACTTTTTCATGAAGAATACCCGATGGGATAAGATGAAAGACAAATTTTTTCTCCCCGACATGTACCGTATGTCCAGCATTTGCTCCCCCCTGAAAGCGGACCACATAATCAAACTGAGGAGAGAAGTAGTCAATAACCTTAGCTTTACCTTCATCTCCCCATTGGGTTCCTAAAACCACATATATCATTGGCATCTCCTTTTCTATAAATAACGGAATGTATAACTCAAATCTAAAGCCCATCCCACAGCCGGAAAATTCTTGCCAAAAGCAGCATACAGTCCATCATATCTTCCACCATGACAAACAGGGTAACCGCTTTTTGAAACATAACCCTCAAGAATTAAGGAACTGTAATAGCCGAGATCTTTTACCATTCCAAGATCAATGAGAACGTGTTTCCTTTGTTCTTGAGACAGGATCTCTCTCAGGGCAAGAAGATACCCTAAAACAATCTCTCCCTCCTCTTCAAATAACTCAAGCATCTTTTTCAACTGCCTTTCATTTTCTAGTTTTACTACCGCTTGCATCAGAGAAAACAGCTGTTCGGAAACTTTTGGAGGTAGAGAGATATCTGCTAAAATTGTTCGTAACGATGTTTCATCTTTGAGGAGAAAACATCGATGAACGGCCTCTCTTTCATACGGGGAAAGCTCAAGCGATGTCAGAAGAGCTCGATAAATACGAATATCCCCTATTACCAATAAATAGGAGGTATCCAGCTGAGAAAGAAGCTGACAGGCCATACTAACCACCTCACCATCAGAGGAAACCCCAGCATTCCCAATAAGCTCAACACCAAGCTGACGAATTTGGCGCGGCTTTCCTTGATGAAAAGGCTGCTCACGAAAGACATCACCGTAGTAATACAACCGAAGAGGAAGATCCTCTGGTTTATATCGCTGAGCCACCATGCGAGCAATAGGTGTTGTCATATCATAACGGAGAGCAAGAAGAGAACCATCTTTATCTTTGAAAGAAAAACACCGCCGAGAGACATCTGTTGCACCCCCTCCTGCATACGTATCATAAAACTCAAAAAGAGGGGGAAAAACTCTTTTATATCCATGACTTTCTACACGAGCACAGAGCTGTTGTCCCAGATTCACGATAGGACTTTTTTCTTCGAGGAAAAACACTCCATCAGGAAGCCCTGGAGAGTACCCCTCTGCCTCTGCAAGAAGCATGGTGAGATGGTGTCTTTTATCGTCTGGCATACCACAAGCCTCCTCCAAGCATAACTATCATCACAAAAAACACAAAGTAAGGGAAAAGATATCCCACCTTGACATACGAAGTCTGAAGAGATGCAGGCGGAATCTCTACCCTGCCAACATAATATCCTGCCTCATAGTCACCAATATTTCCTTCCCATCGCCCATTGATATGAATAATCCCTGTTACCCCTGTATTGGCAGCCCGTGCAATGGGGCGCCGAACACTTACCGCGGTGAGAAGCGAAGCCGCAAAATGTTGCCAATGGGCAGGATTAAGACCAAGCTGATAAGCCCATCCATCATTGGTAGTATTGACAAAAAACTGAGCCCCCATTTTTACAAAAAACCTTGCCAGAAAACCAAAAACATCTTCAAAACAAATAAGCACACGAAAAAGCCCTTTACGACTTCGAAGAAGAGATCTTTCCTCTGAGGGAGCAAAAAAACCAGCCCCTTCGGCTTCCATGATCTTTTTGACAAAAGGAATACGATCGTATCCCCTCATCCACTCTCCAAATGGAGCCAGATGAATCTTGCTGTTTCTTCCGTGGTAATCAGGCATTTCAGGATCAATAAGATCAGCAGAATTAAAATCTTTGCCGTTTTCCCATGTTGGACTGGTGATCAGCATAGGAACAGACATCTCATAAGGCCAATTCAAAACACGAAGATTAATCTGGTTATACCACACATTGGTAGGTTTTGTTTCAAGATAATACCAGAGATAATGACGGATCATCGTTTCAGACCAGATGATCATATCGGGTTTCTGGAGAGCAGCCTCCGCATTGAGACGCCACATTAACCCAATGTAGTCGTAAAGATTTTCCCACCAGGGATCACGACTACCAATATTCGGTTGAATCATTCCGATTTTTTCAGAAGGCAACATCTTTGCATAACGGTCATAACGTGCCAGCTGGATACTACCATAGCCCAATACAACTACAAAAATACTGACGAGCAACCCTGAAAAAAACCTTTTCTCCAAAAAAAATGAAAAAATTTCTCCATTTTCTTTTATGTACACAACCCATTCTGTGAGAAGAGCATTTACCAGCATAATTACAAAACTCAGTCCATACACTCCCCACAGATCTGCTGTTTGTACAAGAATAGGTATATGCCACTGCGTATGTCCTAAAAGATTCCAGGGAAACCCATGAAAACCCACGCTACGAAAAAGCTCAAAACCAACCCAAATAACCGGGGTAGAGAGCCATCGCCATCGAGGATAACGATGGCCCATCCACCCAATGAGATAGAAAGCTACTGCCAGAATACAGGCATAAAAGAAAGGTACCACAACAATAGCCGGTGCCCAAAAGCCAGAAAGCCAAAACAAACTCAAGACAAAAAAAAGAAGGCTATACCAAAAAGCTACAACCAATTGAGCACGAAAATGCGTATAGAGAAGCACCAAGACAGGAACAAATACCACCCATGCTATATACCCTAAATGAAAGGGAGGAAAACACAAAGTAAACGCCACACTCCAGCCCAACCATACCAGATGTGAAAAAAGCCTCATCTGACGGGACATTCTACCACCTTTCTCCAACTTCCCTTTCATTATAAAGATAAAAAACTTTTTTTACAATACCCTGGACAAAGAAAAGTGCAAAAGAGAGCTTAGAAATACTGGCTTCACTTTGTCACTTTCTCAGGATGTAGGTGGCTGAGTTAGTAGCGGACGTTTGCAACCCTTCTTTCTCAGCGTAGGCAGAGAGAACTATCCGAACGGCAACATACGTACTATTGGTCCGGAAGGTTAAGGGACCGGTGTATTCTGTCCATTCATCGGTAACTGTAACCGCAGGGGGAAGACTGAGGTTTGCATTGCTATAAAAATTTACCGACCGGTTGATGTAAATGATCGCATCCGGTGTATCACATGAAACCGTTACCGTCACACTATTTGTGTATTCACCAGACCCTGGGGAAAAAGTCGGAGTAGCTACCGTCTTAAAAAGAAGAGCACACCCCAAAGTCACCATAACCAAACCAAACAGAACCAGTCCTACAATTCTTTTCATAGAAACCTCCTTAATTCTGTTGTTAAAATGATAACCCCATTTAAGGCAGTGTATACTTAATTGTGTCTGGTAGGAAAAAGATAACCTCCTGTGATAATATAAATAAAACTATCACAGGAGGCCAGATATGATTGAGACGAAGAATATTTTAGAGCTATTCAAACCAATTGTCAAGGAAGTATTAGAGAGTATGTTAAAAGAGGAAAGAGAGATTTACCTGGAAAACAATCCACCCACAAAGGCAATGGCTTTTACGAAAGTTTAAAGACAGCTTTTGGCGAGCTTACAGCCATACGTGTTCCAAGAACAAGGGATAATGGATTTAAAAGTGCCCTTCTTCCCTATCGCAAGCGCATCACAGAAGACTTAGATGCATTAATCAGGGCTATGTTGATATCAGGAATGTCAACAAGGAAGATAGCAGAAGTTTTAAAAGAGCTTTATGAAATAAAGATTTCTTATGCTAACATCTCAGGATAAAACAGGTAGGCATAGAAGAGATTCAGAAGTGGCGTAGTCGCCCTCTCATGGAAGAATATGCCGTGGTATTTCTGGATGCTATGGTGTTTCCTATCAAGAGAGATAGGGTAGAAAATGAATCAATATATGTAGCTATAGGCATTACACCTGAGGGAAGACGGGAGATTTTAGGATACTACCTGCCAGGAGGCATGGAAAGTGCTTATAACTGGCGGGAAATTTTGCTAGATATAAGAGAAAGAGGTGTCAAACAGATTCATTTTATTGTCTCTGATGGCTTAAGTGGTATGAAAAACGTCATAACAGAGATATATCCCCACACAAAGTATCAGCCCTGTGTAGTCCATGTCATGAGAAACATACTGGCTAAAGTGAGAGTTCAACACAGAAATATCATTGCCACTGAAATAAAGAGGTATTTCATGCCAAAGACAAACAGGAGGCAGAACAATTGTTTATGAAATTTACACAAAAATGGAAAAATATCTATCCCAACTTAATGAATAACCTCTTGACAATAAGAGAGAATATATTCACTTACATGGAATTACCTGAAGAAATACGAAGCATGGTGTATACAAACAATGCCCTGGAAAGACTCTTTAAAGAACTTAAAAGGAGATTAAAAACAATGGAAATGTGTCAAAGCGAGGCTTCAGCTGAGAAATATCTTTACCTGTTATTAAGATACCAAAATGAGAAGTTCTTAAAAAGAAAGTTAAAAAATTGGGAGTATTACTTTCAACTCTATCGTGAGCAACACTCATACACCAAAGAAAATATTCACAGCGAGGTTATCCTATGACTAGACACAATTTTCTTGACACAATGTATCTCTCTTTTCATATTAACTTTTCAAAAAAACTGCCGATACCATTAGCAAAAGTATATGCTTCGAGGGTAAAGGTATGAAAAGTCGGCTTTTTGTCATCTTGAGTATGATAGTCAGTATAACCTGGGGACAACAGTTTCCCAAATACCTTTATGGAGTTGCCTCCTGGTACGGAGAAGAGTTTGCCGGTAAAAAAACTGCCAGTGGTGCAACATATGATCCCGAACAGTATACCGCTGCACATAGAACACTCCCCTTTGGTACGCTCATTGAGGTGGAAAATCTCGAAAACGGGAAAAAAGTACAGGTGACCGTTAATGACAGGGGTCCTTTTGTTGACGACCGTATCCTTGATGTTTCGAAAAAAGCAGCTGAAGATCTGGGGTTTGTTCAAAAAGGCACTGCCTACGTCAAAGTAACCATTATTCGCTTAGGAGACGAGCAGCCAACCAATACTTCTCTACCAACCAACACCACAAATAGTTCCTATCCCCAACCAACCTCAATGCTTATTATAACTAACTATGTTACCAATCAGGTCTTGACAACAAATTACACGAATCTTGCTGTTGAGAAGGCAATTGTTGTTCCCTATGAAGAGAAACCTGTAACTACTCCCATAGCAAATCCCTCGTTCATTCTAGATGAACCTGAGGAGATTTTTGTGCCTGCTTTGAGACAAAAAACATCAAACATATCTTCTGGCCCTTCTTCACTCAAAACCCAAACAAACACCCCCTCAGAGCCACAGATTATCTTCAGTGATATTCTTCTTCCTGAAGAAAGGGTTATCCCCCTCGAAACAAAACCTGTAGTTGCAAAAACAAACGAGGTTTCTCCCTCTTTCAAGGAAGAACTCCGTGTTTCTCCTCAGGAAAAACTCAAACCAGGTGAAAGATACGTTATTCAAGTAGGGGCATTTACCAGACAAGATAACGCTATCAAACTCTATCAGAAACTGAGAGATATGGGTCTGCCTGCCTTCACTTCGGAGGTAGAAGTCCATATGACTCGCTACATCCGGGTGCGAGTAGGATACTATAACTCTCGTGAAGAGGCTCAACGAGTCCTCAACCGTCTCTATGCAGAAAACCTTAATCCTCTTCTCATTAAAGTTTCACAATAATTTTTACGATTCAGGAAAATACCGATGAGAGTACTTTTTGAGCTTCTCCACAATAAAGTTCTTCTTCCGGCGCTTTGTGCTCAGCTATCATCCCAGCTCTTTAAAATCATACGGACATGGATAAAGGCAAAAGAGATTCGCTTGGATCATATTGCACAGTATGGAGACTTTCCTTCAGCCCACACAGCTTTCATTGTTTCCGGGACTCTCATGGCTGGTCTGGTAGAGGGGTGGCAATCTGCCGTATTTGCCCTTGGGGTAATATTTTCTTCGATTGTCATTTCAGATGCTCTTGTCCAGCGAAAGGCTCTCGAAAAAACCCAAGAGGCAGTGGAAAGTCTTGCAGGCAAAAAGATATTTAACCCTCCATTTCGGGGTCACACAGGAAAAGAAATCCTTGCTGGGGCAGTTATTGGTATCATCTGGGTGGTGTTCTTTTCCATCATCTGGCAAGTTTAAAGTCTTCTTGGAAAAATAAAATAATACCCTTTCCCGGGTTTCTCAACAGCAATCAGAAGCTCTCCCACATAATCTATAACTTCCAGAAGAGTTCCATTGCCATCAGAAGCATGGATTTTATCTATCGCTTTATAACGATAGCTCTCCTCAAGTTGAGAGGTTAATAAAAAAATCGTGGGAATCTTGGCAAAATTTTTCTGGATCAAAACCCCCTCCAGGGTAAATCCGATAAATTCTGTCACGGGATTTTCACCAGAAAACTCTGGAATAAGCTTTTTTCTTCGCAAGTCATACATATGACCGCCAGCACTATCCACATAAAAATTGAGCGTCTGATCACTATTCCAGTCAAAACTTCGAAAATCTGTTACTTCCCAGTTTGTTTCCCCCACTCTTCCCCGATAAATTTTTTTCTCAGCAAGAATATAGATATTTGTTGCCACTATACGAAAAGAGGAAACGTTTTTTACCCCCTTGGGAAGCAGGAGAGCTTCTCCATCAACACTTCCTGAATTGGAGAGCCACGTGGAAAGATCACTGATAACGATGGTATCTTTGGTTCTAAAAATGATCTGGTTCGTCCCATACCACTGAGGTTGAGAAACGTTGGTCACCCAGCTAACCCAGCGAAACGCAGAGAGATCCAATACGTGTGTCACTATATGGTTTTTTCCTCGAATCCTCACAAGGGCGTATCGATGATCGGGAGAAACAAGAAAACCCTCAAAAGAGGTTTTTTTATCATCAAAAATACCTAACTGGATTTTTTTCTTACTCCGAATGTCATATACCCACATATCACTTATCATAGTGGGTTTCTCTTTCATTGGATCAAAATAAGAAATAGTATACACCAGCCATCGTTGGCGATAAAGACCCAATATCTCAGAAATGTCATCAAATGCTTCTTTACGAACAACCTTTCGCGCATCAATATCAAACCACCAGAGCTGTTTTTTATACCACCAGAGAGCGAGAGTATTTTCGTCAAGAAAGATGGCCGGGCAAACAACAAGCTCCTGGGATTGGGTTATCTTCCACTCTGAAGAAATTGTCACAACCTCCCCTCGTGTCCATCCTTTGAGTCCTCTCCCCTCTATGTATTTCCAATTTTCAGAAACTCCCTTCATCTGGACAACAGTCCCTGGGGGCAAAAACCCCATTGAATTGCTTTCTCCTGGCTGAGGAAATACGAGTCCAAACTCTGCGAGAGTTCCTACCTGGGCAATTCCCCCAGTCAAACAAAGAAACAGGCTCAGACTAACGAACGTCTTCTTCATATCCACATCCCTCTTTCAAACACACGAAAAGCATTTTTTTGTTTTCTGTTTTCTGGAAAAGAAGTGCTCCACAACGAGGACAGGACACATACTGTCCATCTCTGATGGCGGGTTTTAAAAAGGTAGCAAAATCACACTCTGGATAACGGTTACAGGCATAAAAGACCCGTTTTCCCCGCGACTTTTTCTCTACAACAAGACCAGTTTCACACCGGGGACATTTTCCGAGGGGAAGAGACTTGGCGTTTTTACATTCGGGCCAACCACTACACGCCAAAAAATACCCGTATCTTCCAAGTTTTTTAACCATGGGTTTCCCACAAATCTCACACACATAGGGAGTTGGTTCATCCATAGTCCCTTTGATACTTTCAATATTGGCATAAGCGCTTTCCAAAATCTGAGAAAAAGGAAGATAAAAATCTCGAACAACCTCTTTCCAGGGTTTTTCTCCCGTTTCCACCTCATCCAATTCTGTTTCCATATGAGCGGTAAAAGAAATGTCTACAAGCTTGTTAAAATGGTTGACCAGCATCTCATTGACCTTTTGTCCGAGAAGGGTGGGTACAAGACTTTTTCCCTCTTTTTTGATGTAATGTCTCTCAAAAAGGGTTCGAATCGTTGGAGCATAGGTGGAAGGTCGTCCAATCCCCTTCTCTTCCATTTCTTTTACTAACGAAGCTTCTGTATAACGAGGAGGAGGCGTGGTAAACTTTTGTTCAGGATTGACAGAAACAAACTCTACTTTATCTCCTTCTTGTAGATGTGGTAGAGATTTGGTATTTTCTTCTCTTTCTGCCTTGCTCATATCGTAGATTCTTTGATACCCATCAAAAATCTGTTTGGAAGAGCTAGCCTGGAGTGTTAAGCCACTTGCGTCAATCTCAACCGAAACCTGCTCGTATTGGCTTGCTGTCATCTGAGAGGCCACGAAGCGCTTCCAGATAAGAGTATAAATTTTGAGTTGCTCAGGAGTAAGATACTTGGCTATACTTTCAGGGGTATATTCCACGTTCGTCGGACGAATAGCCTCGTGAGCGTCTTGAGCATTTTGTTTATTAGAAAAAACACGAGGGTGCTCTGGTAGATAATCTTTTCCCAAGTTTTTTTCGATATAGGCTCTTGCCTGAGCTATTCCCACAGGAGAAATGCGTGTGGAATCTGTTCTCATATAGGTAATGAGACCTGTGCGGGTAGAACCAATATCGATACCTTCGTATAACTGTTGAGCTATCTGCATGGTTTTGGCTGTAGAATATCCATAAAAGGTATTGGCCGCCTGTTGAAGGGTGCTGGTGATAAAAGGAGGTTGAGATTGACGGCTGGCTATTTTTTTCTTGACTTCTCTGACTACATATGTGGCTTTTTTCAGCCTTTCCACGAGGGCCATAGCATCTGTTTCGGTATGAATCTCGGCTTTTTTTCCATCAATGCGGGTAAGCATGGCAGAAAATTTTGTTTTTTCTTTTTTGAGCGAAACTTCGATTTCCCAGTATTCTTGGGGGATAAATTTCTGGATCTCATCCTCTCGCTCGCAGATCAGTCTCAAAGCCACAGACTGAACACGACCTGCCGAGAGCCCTGATTTGATCTTTTTCCACAAGAGAGGGGAAAGCTGATATCCAAAGATCCTGTCAATCACTCTTCTGCCCTGCTGGGCCTGAACAAGTTTTTCGTTGATTTCTTCGGGAGATTTGATCTTTTCTTCGATTTCATTTTTTGTGATTTCATTAAATTTTACCCTCTGGATGGGAATAGAACGACCGTATTTCTTGAGAATATTCTTGGTCAAATCATTTCGGATATGCCAGGCAATAGCCTCTCCCTCTCTATCAGGATCGGAGGCAAGATACACCACTTCTGCTTCTTTCGCTGCCTCTCGTAATTTTTTAAGAACCTGGGACTTATCACGCATCACAATGTACTCAGGTTCAAAATTTTCAAGATTTACTCCCATACGGGATTTTGGAAGATCTATCACGTGACCCACCGACGAGAGGACCTCGTACTCCTTGCCTAAATACTTTTTAATAGTGCTGGCCTTAGAAGGAGACTCAACTACCACAAGTTTCTTGAGTTGTTTTGGTTCCACCTTCTTTTCGGCTGAAGATTTACGTCCACGAGCCATTAAGATACTCCTTGTTTTTCTAAAACAGCGTAAGTAAAATAGTATAAAACAAAAAAAAGAAAAAGTCAAAAGGTAAAAGTATTAGGGAATTTGTTTTCTTGCCGATAAATAAATAAACACTTTAAAGGTGGTGGAGGTATGCGTCGACTTTTTGTTGTAGGGGGAATAATTCTTGTGTCTCTTGGGTGGGGGCAAAAACTCATATGGCAAACCAATCTCAATACCCTGGTGGTAGCAACCCCTACAGCGTATAATGGGAATATATATGTCACCACCTATAGTAAGGAGATTCTTGGATTCTCTCCTGAAGGGGAGCTTTTATTCCGTGTGACGGGAAACGCGCCTTTTACCTCTTCTCCTCTTGTTCTTTCAAACTATCTCTATGTTACTGGGCTGGACGGAACTCTCTACACCATCGACAGCGAGAATGGTACTATTCTCTGGAAATCTACTCTTCCCCAGAGTTTTTCCAGTCCTTTGAGTAGTGCCAATAACATCCTTTATACGGGAAGTCTCAGTAATACCCTGTATGCATTGAATGCAAACAGTGGTATCATACGATGGCAAGCCTCTCTCAAAGGGCCGGTATACGCTCGGGTACTGGTGAATGAAGACTCCCTGTATGTGGGGGATTTTTCGGGAAATATAAGCCGCTTTGATCTCGACGGGAAAGTTCTGTGGGAAACAAATCTCGGTGGAAAAATCTTTTCTTCTCCTGTAAAATGGCAAAACCTCATTTTTTTTGGTTCCTCGACGGGGAATTTTTATGCCATGAATACCAATGGTACAGTGGTGTGGAGAATAAGTAATACCAAACCAATCTCTGCAAGTCCAGTTCTTTATGAGAAGAGTGTCATTGTTGGAGGATACGACGGCTATCTCTCAGCTATTGAGGGAGAAACAGGAAAAATCCTCTGGCAAACCAAACTCTCCAACATTATAGAGGCTTCTCCGGTAATAGGTAACGGTAAAGTCTACGTGGCAGACTATTCTGGTCGTCTCTTTGCTATTGATGCAACCGATGGTACCATCCTCTGGGAATACCAGGTAGGAAATGCTGTTCGTTCAAGCCCCATACTTGTGAACGGAAGAATTGTGCTCATAACCATAAACGGTCTTCTCTCAGTGATTGAGGTCGATGATAAGACCGTCACCGCTGGACCCTCCTTGAATCCTTACCTCACAGGAAAAGAAATCCCATCTCCAACAAACGACCTTCTTCAAGAAGAAAACCCTGCCGAGACAAATCTCACCAATGAAGAGATCAAACCTCAGGTAACTCCTTCAGCGACTGAAACAGTAACACTTCCGGAGATTGTAGCAACCAACATCATCACAGTAACCAATGTGGAAACCATCACAGAGGTAATAACCAATGTTGTTTTCCTCACCAATACGATAACGATATCCAATGCCGTAGAAAAATGGCTTCCAACCACAAAAGGAACCTATGTGATCCAGGTAGGAGCATTCCGGAGTAGAAGCAACAGCCAGGCTCTTATTAAACGCTTGAAACAACAGGGATGGTATGCCTATGAAGCCAGAATAAAAATACGGGGAAAAACCTACTATCGTGTTCGAGTGGGTTATTTCACTACTCGACAAGAAGCCTACAACGCTGAGAAACAACTTCAGAAACAGGGTCTTCCAACAATCGTAATTCGTGGGAAATAGGAAGAAAAAAGCCAGTCTTTTGACTGGCTTTTTTCTTAAGAATCCAAAAGCTTTTTCACATTTTTGGGGTTACGGAGCTTGCGAAGAGATTTCGCTTCAATCTGTCTCACACGCTCTCTGGTCACTCCGAGGGTATACCCAACCTCTTCCAGAGTATGAGGACAGCCATCTTCGAGTCCAAAACGAAGGATAAGAACCCGCTGTTCGCGGTAAGGTAACTGGTTGATAATTTCAAAGAGCTGTTCCCGCAACATGTTAGACATAGTGGAATTTAATGGGCTAGTAGCACGATTATCCTCAATAAAATCCCCTAGCAATGAGTCTTCGTCCCTACCTACAGGGGTTTCAAGGGAAACAGGATCGTTGGCTACTACTTTAATTTTGCGAACCTTGTCAGGGGAGCACCCCATACGTTGAGCTATCTCCTCAATAGAAGGAAAAGCGCCTAATTCTTGTGTGAGATCCATTTCTATCTTTTTGATCTTGTTAATCTGTTCAATCATGTGAATAGGAATACGAATGGTTCGAGACTGTTCAGAGATAGAACGAGTGATGGCTTGCCTTATCCACCAGGTTGCATAGGTGGAAAATTTGTATCCCTTGTTATGGTCAAACTTTTCAACAGCACGCAAAAGCCCCATATTTCCTTCCTGGATAAGATCAAAGAGATGGACACCACGGTTAATATAACGCTTGGCAATAGAGACAACCAGACGAAGATTGGCATTTACCAGTTCCTGTTTATGCTTATCGACAATCTCCTGACCAATAGTCACCTCCTCTCCCCAATGAATAAGTTCAGGGATAGTAGCCGTATACATAGGTTCGTAACTTTTGAGTTTCTGTTGTATTCTTTCGATGTTGGCTATCACGTTTTGAAGCTGAATGTTATCAGGATACTTTTCTTTGAGGGCGAGAATCTCTTCAATAGTCATGTTGTTATTTTCTTCAATAATACGCAGCGTATCCTGCATTTCTTTGATTTCCTTATAGATAGTACGTAATTTTGCTGCAGCATTTTCCGTAAGCTTGGGATTAAGGTCTATATTTTGCACAAACATCAGAAAGGCATTGTTAAACTCATTGATCTGTTTTTTGATGGCTTTTTTTTCTTCTGGAGAGGCAACCAACCAGGCTCCCTTTAAAGGATCAACATGAGCATGATAATTTTTTAGAAATTCCCCTACTTTCTCGACGATTTTCATGCGCTCCTGCTTCTCTTTTCGATTCATGTTGTAAATCTTGGGGAGGTTAAAAAAGTCATACAGTTTGCCGGTATATTTTCCTTCATTTCGAGGATCCAGCAGACGAGAAGTTATCTCTTCAACTTCGGGAATAAATATACCAGAATCATGAACTGCTGTTCGTATCTTGAGTTGACCTTCTTCGATCTTACGAGCTATCTCAATCTCCTGCTCAGGAGAGAGAAGTGGAACCCTCCCAATCTTTTTTAGATAAACACGAAGAGGGTTGTCTGTTTGATCCTCTTCGGATTCAATGATAAAGCTTTCCAGATCTTCATCATCAAAAAAGTCCTCAAACTCGTCAAACATGTTTTCGGTGAGTGTAATGTCATTTTCCTCAAGAATACGCACAACGTATTCTACTTTCTCCTGTGAGGACACAATATCATCCGGTAACCTTTGCAAAAGTTCATCGTAGGTAAGGATACCCTTTTCCTTACCATACTTGATCAAAGGCATCAAGGCTTCCATATCGATACCTTCGAATTCCATTGATCTATCCTCCTTTTTTCTACTGCCATACTTGCTGGTGAAGTTCATCCAGAATCTGTCGTACCTTTTGAAGTTCTTCTTCTAGATGAGTTTTTTCGGTGTACAAGGTTTTCAACCAATCTGCATCAGCCTGCTGTTTTTGGGCTTGCTGAAGTTTCAAGGTACACTCTTGACTTTTTCTTTTGACATAATAAGCATAAAAGGTATATATAAGTTCCATGAATTTCTCTGGGGTTACATTCTCTTCTCCGGGTTCCGCAATTTTCTTGCAAAGCGCATCGTCTTCGGCTACCTTTTCATACATAATAGCCATTGTTGGCTTATTTTCTATGAGATAATAAAACCACTCTCGATAACGTTCATTTGTAAACATTTCGGGAGTAATCATGCTTTCTATCATTTCAAGGGCTGTTTTATCCGGAAACTTAATAAGCATCGCAAGGAGTGTACGTTCATATTCCTCTGCCACACTCTCTTGCTGAAGAGCCACGAGAGTATCCTTTTGCTCTGAAGAGCCGCGGAAATTTTTTCTTTTTTGAAGATATCGACGAAAATCTTCGTATAAGATATTTGGGTTCAGGTTCACTAAAGCAGCGAGAGACACAATAGCCTCATGCTGGGCTACTGGTTGTGAAATTTTAGACAAAAATTGAAACATTTCCTCAAGATGTTTGTTGAGAGGCTGCTCTTTTAGCTGATATTCGCGGATATACATCCATTTAAATTGAAGAGGACTTTGGATTTCGTGTTCCAGAAATTGTAAAAACGCATCTTTCCCTTTTTCTAAAATCATTTCATCTGGATCCATATTCTGTGGAAGAATCACCACCCCACTCTCCATATTGGTTTCTATGAGGATATCAAGAGATCGTGAAGCAGCCTGTAACCCTGCACTATCCCCATCAAATAAAAGTATTACTTTATCGACATAACGCTGCAGCAACTGAAGATGTGCCTCCGTAAGAGCTGTTCCGAGAGGAGCTACGGCTGATGTAATACCCGCCTGATGGAGACTCAGAACATCCATATACCCTTCCACAAGGATTGCCTTTTTTTCTTTTACAAGGGTGTCTTTTGCATGAAAAAAACCATACAAGACATCACTTTTTTTAAACCATGGGGTTTCTGGACTATTGAGATACTTAACACCTTCTGTTGTTCCAAAAATTCTCCCTCCAAAAGCAATGGGATATCCTTCGCGATCATAGATAGGAAAAAGAATCCTCCCCGCAAATCTATCGCGATGCTCGTATGATCCAAGGAGCCCCCATTTCACCATCTGGGCATACGAAAATCCACGGCTGTGAAGATATTCTCCGATCTCACGTGGATCACTACTATACCCCATTCGAAACTTTTTGATGGTTTCCTCGTTTAAACCTCGAGAAAACAGGTACTCTCGTGCCTTTTCTCCTTTGGAAGACCAGAGATTTTTAGCGTAAAAATCCACTGCCTGCTGATAAAACGAAATATAATCCTGTCGTCTTTCTTCTGATTTTGTGCCTCCAGAAAGATAAAGGCTTATATCCTCGTTGGCTAATCTTGCCAGATACTCCATCGCTTCGATAAAAGACAAATGCTTATATTCTTTGAGAAAAGTAATAGCATTTCCTTTGGCATGACAACCAAAACAGTAATACACTCCCTCCTCATTATTAACAGAAAAAGAAGGGGTACGCTCCTTATGAAAAGGACACAATGCCATATATTGGCGTCCTTTTCTCACAAATTGAATGCCTTCTCGTTCCATGATATCTACAAGTGAAACCTTTGAAAGAATTTTATCCTTTATATGATCAGGAATCATAGATCCTTCTTTTCCACCTTTACATACGTATATATAATATACGCATATTGAAAAGAAAAATCCTAATTTTTTTTCTCTTTTTTTTGTCCGATGAAATGAAGGTGACGACAATGTCTATCACCTCTACGATACGAATACCAGAGGCTAGGATCACTGCAAAAAGTACAAATAGGTATACTCTCCCCCCGTTTGACACCCATATTCTGAAGATCATTGATCACTTTTTTTTCAAGATCAAGATACCAGCCATTGTTTTTTTGAATAGCATAGGTGAAAGAAAACTCTTGAGCAACATCCTCTCCCACCTGGTAGCAACACTGCCGTATATGGGGACCTATCAAAAATTGAAAACGAGAAATATCATACCCCGCCTTCATCACCTCTTCTACGAACACTTTATGGATTTCCTTTTGGATGCCACGTCTTCCTGCATGAACTATGCCAACCACGTCTTCTGACCAGAAAAACAACGGAAGACAATCAGCGGTAAATACGCCTAACAAAATATCAGGAAGCGTTGTCCAGAGTCCATCTCCTTCTATCAAAGGATTTTGAAGAAAATACCAGAGATTTTCCTCTGATACTCGATGAACTATAGAAGAATGAGTCTGATGAAGGGTTACCAGATGAGGAAAACCTAATCTTTGACAGAGTTCATTTCTTGAAGAGGTAACAGGGGGATAATCCTCTTCTTTTTCCAGCGTATGATAGGCATATTGTGATGCCCCTCGAAGAGTGGAACCCATGAGTGGTTTATGATGGTAAAGGGTAAAGAGATGGTTCGTCATAGATTAAGCCAACTTAAACGCCAGCACGGTAATATCATCCCAGGGCAAAACCCCTTCACTCCATTTTTCCACCTCTCGAATCAACGCCTGAACAAAGGCTGAAGCACTCATGTTTCCATACGTTTCAACAACTTTCTTGAGGTTTTGAAACCCAAATTCTACGCCATTCGCATTATTTGCCTCAATAACCCCGTCTGTTACCAGGAATACAAGATCATAAGGATTGAGCATGATTGACTGAGACTCATATTCAGTTTTTGGTTGAATTCCGAGTGGTATGCCTTTTCCTGTAAGAAGATGTATCTGATTCGTCTGTCCACGATAGACATACTGCATATTGTGTCCGGCATTTGCATAGCGTAATTCAGAGGTTTCAAGATTCAGTACCCCATAGAAAACAGTAACAAACATCCCTACCCGGGAATCATCATAGAGAATGTTATTAGCTTTCTCCAGAACCTTATCCGGTTCCTGTAATTGATAAGCATAAGCTTTCAAAACACTTCGAGAAACAGCCATAAAAAGAGAAGCCGGCAATCCCTTTCCAGAAACATCCCCTATAACAAACCCTATATGATTTTTGTCCAGTTCAAATACATCGTAGAAGTCTCCACCTACTACTTCAGCAGGGATCATTTGAGCCCCTAGAGAAAGTTTAGAAAAATGGGTAAAGTCTTTAATAAGAAGAGCATTTTGAAGCATACGAAGAATATCTATTTCTTTACGAAGTTTTTCGTGTTCAATTCGCTCTTGATAAATATTCAGTGCTTCATACGTATACCCTACCTGCGACGCAATAGTCTGGAGAAGTTTTACCTTTTCTATAGAATAGGAAACATTCTCATGCGGTTCACTTACACTAAGAACACCTATAGGAATATTTTTACTCCGTATAGGAACAGCCATAAAAGCACCCTTTTGATAACGTAAACGTTTATTTTTTATTCCTTGCTGTTCAATATTGTTAGTAAAAAAAGCCCTGTTTTTTTTCATCACCATGGCAGAAATACGATCCGAATCAAGGGGAATCTGAATCTTTTCCGTAAGGTCTTTATCCATCCCTGTTCCAGCAAAAAGAATTAAGGCATTCTTTTTTTCATCATGAAACATTATGGATACTCTTTCAGACTCAAAAACCTCTTGAATAAGCGACACGATTTGATCAAAAACCTCTCTCTGGTTAAAAGATGACGTCGTGAGGTTACTAATCCTGTAAAGATACTCCATCTCTTTGGCTCTGTCTTTTATCTCCTGATAAAGAAAAGAGTTCCATATAGCAATAGCTGCCTGGTTGGCAAAACTTTGCAGAAGCAATACATCTTCTTCATCGAAGCCCCCATCTCTTGCATTTACTACCTCAAGTACCCCAATGACAATATCGTTTCTTAGCAAGGGAACCGCTACCAGGTTACGCGTTTGAGTCTGGGTAAGCCTATCCACACCACTATAAAAATCCTTTTCCTGACTGGTATCGTTCACAATCCGGTAGGTTTTTGTCTGGGCTACCTGTCCGGCTATACCCTTGCCGCGAGGAACAACAATTGACAAAAGTTTATCGAAACTAAGCCCAAAAGCCACCTCAAAATGAAGATCACCTGTCTCCTGATCAACTAAAAGAACAGAAGCCCCTTCTGCATTCAGAAGTTTGGTGGCATACAAAGCAATATCCTGTAAAATATCTTTTGGTCTTGCAAGAGAGTTGATCTTTTGACTGATATCGAGAATAGCCTCAAGATCCTGAATACCCAAAGCCATAATATTCTCCTTTAATAGGCTGCGGAATAGATTTCAACGAGCTCATTTTTACTGGCTGGTCGTGGGATATACGTGAGAAATTCATATTGACCAGCAACACGAGCAGCTGCCTCTAAACGATCCTGTTCTACATTGTACTCTGAAAGTCTCTGAGGAATATGAAGATCAAGCATGATGCGGCGCATGGCTTCCACGGCCATAATAGCTGCCTCAATCACCGAAATATCGGTAACCTTCTCACCAAGAGCAGCGGCAATTTGAATAAATTTATTGGCCGCTGCTGTAAGATTAAACTCCATCACATGGGGAAGAATCACTGATGCACCAACAGACTGGGATATGTTTGTCTGTGATTCTAATCCCATTGCTGTAGCCGCGCATGTACCAAGAGAAGATCCATAAATAGCCAAGGAAGCCAACAAACTTCCCATGCTAAGATTACCCTTAATCTTTGTGTTAGCCGTTTCCACTGCCAGACGTTTAAGATTGACACTTAAGTATTCTATCGCTCTCAAACTAAAGGCATCAGAAATTGGATTTGCCTTTTTACAAATATACGCATCAAAAGAGTAAGCAATAGCTTCCAGACTAGAATAGATAATATCATTTAAAGGGACATCTTCACTCAACGTTGGATCAATAATAACACTATGGGCTACAGATTCCTTATCGATGTATGGTTTTTTTATCTTGTCAGTATCATCCGTAATATAGGTCATGGGTAAAAGTCCCCAACATATGGTTTGAAGTGTAGGAATCTCTATATAGCGTACCTTTTTCACAAAAAGTTTTTTGTGACTCTTTACCTCTTCCTGCTGAAACTCGTGAGTACTAAATTGAGCAATGATCTTGGCAATCGAGAGAACCGTAGCATCCCCTACTCCTATCACGACATCAGCCCGAGCATGTTTTGTGATATTCACTCCCTCAAAGAGATCCTGGGAGTTATAACGCTTCATTTCGTAAAGAATAACTCCATAGGCATACCCTTCTATCATCTGCTTTATCTTGTGAGCGACGGAAGAGTTATGAGGTTTTTTGTCGGTTACTATGACCACTTTTTCAGAATTGGGGGTTGCAAGCTCTGGCAACCTAATCAATGAATCAGTTCCATAGACAATCAAGGTAGGAATCTGGAACTCAAGAAAAGCCATGGTTTTCTCCTTGCCTATTTCCTTAATGATATTTTCGGACTTTTTTTCTAAAAACTATGCATTTTCTCTATTTTCTTAAAAAAAAACCCGCTGAAGAAGACTAATCCATACCGTCAGGGTAACCGTGCTAAGCAAAATCGAAATAAAAACAATCTCGCTTGCAAGATCAGCTTTTCCCCCATAATGAGAAGTAAGAATTGCTGTGTATACCGCTGATGGCATGGCAACCTGCAAAAGTCCTGCATTGAAGTACATCTTTTTGACCCCAAAAAGTCCAAAAAAGAGTATGGCCACGAAAGGAACGATAACAAGTTTTACCAGAGCTACCGCAAGACTAAAAAAACTTTGTTTTCCGAACCGCACGGAAGCTAGTTGAAGTCCAACCTGGATAAGATTGAGAGGAATTGCACTGAGTCCCACCATCTGAATAGGTTTAAAAATAGGCTCAGGGATGGTTATACGAAACCAGACTGCAAAAAGAGCTAACAAAATCGCATAAAAAACGGGTACACCCGCCATAGAACGCAGAGCATCTTTCCAGTGGAATTTTTCTCTTGCGGCCAAAAATACACCAAAACTATGAGTGTAAAAAGAATAAATAACAAGTAGAAGAGACGCCACAGCAAGACCTTCTCCACCAAAGGCAGCTTCTGTAATAGGGAGACCAAAGTTTCCCGTATTCGCTAACGTAACTGTCAAAACCACCACCCGGGTAATCCGCTCATCCCAGCCAAAGAACCGAGAAACAAGAAGAACCAGACCAAAAGAAAGAGCGATAACACAAGTAACTGCTAAAAACAAGCGAAGAAAATAGGCATTGATCACTTCTGGATGACTATAAATTGCCTGAAAGATCAGAGCAGGCGTTAATAAGTACAAAGAAAGAGTGGAGAGGGTTTGATGATGCCAGTGAAAAATTCTGCCTAAAACATATCCTGCACCAAAAATCAGGATAACAGGAAAAACAATCGTATAAAATATCTCAAACCAACCCATATCACCTCCGACAGTAAAGAAGCGGATTTGGTTCCCGGCTTACCTCATCCCCTATCCGTATCCCTGAAGCAATACTTCCATTCTCTCTTACTTTATAGAGTTTTTCAAGTATAATTTCCGTAAGCTGATGAGGGGCTATAGGATTAATGTAGATCTTCGTATTTCCTTCAAACCCAGCTGGAACATTAAAACGAAGTTTTATAAGAATTCTCCACGGCAAAACATAAATAGAATCAAAAGGAGTATAATACCACTCCTCATTACAGGTGATCTCTGAGGTTAAAGCCACGTGGATAGCATGGACCAAGTCACTCATGCCACGAATTTCCTGCGGATTTTGTTCAAGTGGGGTACCACAGTGACTCTTTGAATAAATCGCTATCGTTGGATAACGATGTCCTATCTCCACATACCCAATGGCAAACTCGTTTTCAAGGAGAAGAAAAGAATTATAGAGAGCAAAATTCACACCAAATTCATTGTAGAGGTTGGGATTTTTGACAACTTCTCGAATCTCTCGCTCAAGCTGCACTCCCCATTCATCGAGTCCCACAAGCTGCCGATGAATATGATCAAACGACGCCCCCGCCGGTTTAAGCCAGTTTTGAAAGATAGAAACATAACGAATAAAAGGATTCTGTTCACGAAGATTGCGAAGAGTTTCAATAGTAAAGAGAGTATAATGGAAGTGCTCCTCAGGAGTAAAGTCACCAGCAGAAAAGAGGTCCGAGGTATAGTGAGCATTTGGCTTATAGTGACGCTGCCCAAGAATCAACTCATGACACCCTCCAAAAAAGGCATCGATTCGCTCAAGCTTATCCTCAAAACTCCAATCCTTTATGTCTACACCTAATTTGTCATATTTGAGAGACAGTACTCCCATAACATGTTTCATTCCCTCTGGATCAGAAAGATATTCGTCTCTCCATTTGCGGACCGGTTGAGACATCTTGTAATTGTAGTTTTTTACCCAGTAATTGTATCCGACAATTTCAAAGAGATTTCCTACTCGACGAAACTGAACTCCATATTTTTCTTTTACCTGATCAGGCATCAAGTAGTATTCTGTTTTCCATTCGTGTCCATCAAAAAAATGGCGGGCTTTTTGTGGGGTAACATACTCCCAGTTTTTCTCGCAAAAATGACAATAGTCTTCTGGATCATGAAGGGGTTCTTTTAACTCTTCCCGGGGTTGACCGTTAGGAAAAAACGCTTTGTAGCCTCGTTCGGAAACAGACCACACTTCCGTCTGGTTAAATGGATTAATCTGTTTCACCGTTCCATCGGGCATTCGGTGATAATACTTATCATACGAGCCCATAATAACTCCTCGAACTCTCTCTTTAACTTATATTATATGCTCAGTTTTAAAAAAAAGCAAAAGAAAAAAGCATAACCTCTTTTTATCAATTTAAGTATTTTTTGCATTCTTGCTCTCATGGCTTTATAATAAAACTTAAAAAAATAGTGAGTATAAGTTGATTTATGTCGAAACTTGAACCAAAGTTGTGGACAGTATTGAAAGAAGGGTATAGCAAACAAATGTTTTTCCAGGATCTGTCTGCAGGTGTTCTGGTAGGTATTGTTGCTTTGCCACTTGCTATTGCCTTTGCTATTGCTTCAGGGGTAAAACCTGAACAGGGGCTTTATACAGCTATTGTTGCCGGTTTTCTCATTTCGTTTTTGGGGGGAAGCCGGGTTCAGATTGGCGGACCAACAGGGGCTTTTGTGGTGATCGTTGCAGGTATTATGCAGCAGTATGGATATGATGGGCTTGCTGTGGCTACTTTTATGGCAGGATTTTTTCTTATCCTTATGGGTCTTTTACGGCTTGGAAGTGTGATACGATTTATTCCTCACCCGGTAACGGTAGGTTTTACCAGTGGTATAGCCGTCATTATCTTTACTTCGCAGATCAAAGATTTTTTGGGACTTCAGATAGAAAATTTTCCCGCTGAATTTTTTGGGAAAATAGAGGCATACATTCACTCTCTTCATACTATTAATCCATGGGCTTTAGGTATTGGGGTTCTTTCGTTTCTGATCATTGTTTTCTGGCCAAAGGTTTCGCGAAAGATTCCTGGCTCTCTGGTAGCTATCCTGGCAACTACCATTATTGTTCAATTGTTTCAACTTCCTGTGGAAACAATTGGCCAACGTTTTGGACATGTGCCAAATACACTTCCCGTGCCTCGACTTCCCCACATCTCGTGGGAGATTATCCAAAAAATGTTCTCACCGGCAGTGACAATCGCTTTGCTTGCTGGAATAGAAAGTCTCTTGTCTGCTGTGGTGGCAGATGGTATGATGGGTACCCGTCACCGTTCAAACATGGAACTGATAGCCCAGGGAATAGCGAATATTGCTTCACCCCTGTTTCAAGGCATTCCGGCTACGGGGGCCATCGCCCGCACCGCAACAAATATCAAAAACGGTGGACGTACCCCCGTCGCAGGCATGATTCATGCTCTTACACTTCTTCTTATTCTTCTGTTTTTTGGGAAATGGGCAGAACTTATTCCTCTTGCTACCCTGGCGGCTGTGCTCATGAAAGTTGCTATCAATATGAGTGAATATGAAGTTTTTCTCTCTATTTTCAAGACGACAAAATCTGATATTAGTGTGCTTCTTACGACATTTTTGCTTACGGTGTTTATTGATCTCACGGTGGCTATAGAAGTGGGAATTGTCCTTGCTGCTCTTCTTTTCATGTATCGTATGGCTCATGTAACCGAGGTATCCCATCTCACAGAAGAAATCTCTGAAGAAGAGCTCCAGAACGACACAAAATCTATTCTTCTTCGTGATGTTCCGAAAGGAGTTGAGGTCTTTGAAATTCAGGGTTCCCTCTTTTTTGGTGCTGCTGAAACCTTCAAAAGTCGTATACGAAATATACAAAAAACTCCCAAAGTGCTTGTTCTTCGTATGAGACATGTTTATTCTCTTGATGCAACAGGACTAGCGGTTTTGGAAGACCTCTGGGAAAAATGCTCACGTGAAAAGATAAAACTTATCTTTTCAGGAGTCCATGCCCAGCCTCTAGATCTTTTTATCCGAAGTGGCCTCGCTGATAAAATTGGCAGAGATAATCTCTATAAAGACATCGATGATGCTCTTGCCAAGGCTAAAACCATGATATAACACATAAGAAGAAAACCCTCTTTTTTGAAAAAAAGAGGGTTTTCTTGTATACTATGGTATGTTGTGGGATGCACACTGTCACCTCCATGATGAGCGCATCACTGATCGAGAGCAGCAAATCCAGGAAGCTCTTTCACTCGGAATCAAGAGATGGGTCGTGTGTTCAACAGGCCCGGATGATTGGAGTGTGGTAAATAGCCTTTGTCGCGAGAAACAGTTTTTTATAGCTGCCTATGGAGTTCACCCGTGGTATCTTGACAATCTTCCCCACCAATGGGAAGAAAAACTCTACACGCTTGTAAAAAATACCCCCTCGCTGATTGGGGAATGTGGTCTGGACTTCGAGCGAGAGGACCAAAAACTTCAAGAAGAAGTATTTCAAACACAAATCATCATCGCAGCTGAGCTTCAACGGCCTCTCAATATTCACTGTCGAAAGGCATGGCATCGCCTTTTCCCCATTCTTCAACCGTATCTCTCAAAGATTCCCTTTTTCATTATTCATGCCTTTTCTCACAACCTGCATATAGCTCGTGAAGTTTTAAAACGAGGCGGCTATCTCTCTTTTGCTTCTTCCATACTTCGACCATGGAATCAGGAACGCTTTTCTAAGCTGTTTCAAGAGATTCCCCTTTCCGGCATACTGGTTGAGACAGACGCTCCAGATATACCTCTGTATAGCCCGGAAACAGGATTATCAGGACTTTCACGACTTTCTCATCTAGAGCTCGTAGCCTCCCAAATCTGTGAGTGGAAGTCTATTGAAAGAGAAAAGCTTGAAGCATACCTTGAAAAGCAGTGGATGCAGATTCTTTCACTTTTCCAAACACCATCATAATTTGAATTTTCCCTCTTTTTCCTTTACAATAAATATCATACAAGAAAAAACAAACCCCAAAAGGAGAAATCTGTGGATTTTATTGATTTGAAAACTCAGTACCAGAGAGACAAACAGGCCATCTGGGAACGACTTTCTCGCAATATGGAAAATGCCTCGTTTATTCTTGGCCCTGATGTGGCCGAGCTCGAAAAAACTCTTGCACATTACGTCGGAGTAAAACATGCTATCGGTGTGGCTTCAGGAACCGATGCTTTGTTGATTCCCCTCCTTGCGTACGGCATAGGACCAGGAGATGAAGTCATTACAACACCTTTTACGTTTGTAGCCACCGTGGAAGTTATTGCTCTGTTAGGTGCCAAACCTGTTTTTGTAGACATTGATCCAAAAACCTATCTCATAGATATTCATCAGGTAGAAAAAGCCATTACTCCGAGAACGAAGGGTATTATCTCTGTTTCTCTTTATGGCCAGACACCGGATATGGATGCACTTAATAGCATTGCAAAAAAGCACAATCTCTGGGTAATGGAAGATGCAGCCCAGTCCTTTGGGGCTATCTACAAGGACAAAAAGTCGTGTAACCTCAGTGATGTTGCCGCCACCTCGTTTTTTCCCTCAAAACCCCTTGGATGCTATGGAGATGGTGGTATGATCTTTACCAATGATGACGAACTTGCTTTGAAAATGCGACAGATCGCGAATCATGGGCAACATGTTCGGTATCAGCATTGTTATGTCGGTATAAATGCGCGTCTGGATACCCTTCAGGCCGCTGTCTTGCTTGCAAAATGGCCTCACTTTGAAGAAGAGGCAAACTCTCGTCATCACATCGGTCAGCGCTACACAGAGCTTTTGAAAAACACCGTCGTCACCCCTGTTCTGGAAAAAAATACCACCAGAAGTGTCTACGCTCAATATACTATCCGTGTTCAGAACCGCGACAGTGTTATAAACTTTTTAAAAGACAAAGGCATTCCCACCGCTGTCCACTACCCGATCCCTCTTCATCTCCAGGAAGCGTATCGTTCTCTCGGTTACAAAGAAGGGGATTTTCCCCATGCAGAAAAGGCTGCACAAGAGGTAATGAGTCTCCCCATGCATCCTTTTCTCACCGAGGAAACCATGCAATACATTGTGGATAATGTTAAACAAGCCGTTCGCTAATGGGAACTCAAGGTTTCTATCTTGTCTTCTCTGTGATGCTTTTTATTTTGTCTGCTATGTTTTCCTCAAGTGAAACGGTTTTTATCGGGTTAGATGAAACCCAGATCCGCACCAGTAAATACAGCCGCATCAGAAAACAGCTCCGCCACATTACCAAGAGGGGTGGAGCTGTGCTGGTGATTGTGCTTCTTTTTAACAACATGGTTAATATCCTGCTCTCCTCTATTCTTTCCCAGCAATTCTCTATCCAGAATCCTTTTCTTTCCTCTTTAGTTATCACAGGGCTTATTCTTTTTATAAGTGAAATGTTTCCCAAAACACTCTCGCTCTTTAAGCCTGATGCCCTTATCAGATTTAATATTATATGGTTTTATCCTCTTTTTAGGGTATTTGAACCCCTAGGACAACTTACCTACAAGGGTATAGAACGTTTCATCAACTTCTTACGAAAAATCCACAAAAACACCCCGGATACTGCCCACGATGTGAAAATTGAGACTCTGCTTAGTATTGTCTCCCGCGAAAACATCTTTTCTAAAGAAGAAAAAGATATGATCGAATCAGTCCTTAACTTTGCCAAGCGTGAAGTCTGGAATATTATGACACCGCGTATTCGAGTCGTAAGTGTTTCCGCAGACACACCTATTCCCGAGATACTCAAGATTTGTGAAAAAAGCCACTATTCGAAAATCCCTGTGTATGAGGATACCGAAGATAACCTGATTGGTGTCGTCTACATCCAGGATCTTTTGGAATATGTTCACAGGGAGAAAAAACAATCAAAAACAGCAAGGGATATCATGAAACCACTTTACTATGTCCCGGAAACCAAAAAGCTCTCAGATATGCTTGAGGATTTTAAACACAAAAAACTCCGTCTTGCTGCAGTAGTAGATGAGTACGGACTTGCCGTGGGGATTGTGACTATCGCGGATGTTCTGGGTGATATTGCTGGAGAAGTGATGGACGAAACGTTTGGTCTGCATAAAAAGATCATTAAGCTTTCTTCCACCCGGTTTCAGGTAAGTGGAGATGTAAGTCTCATGGATTTCAATGACTACTTTGATGCTCATCTTCAGAGTGATACCTATGAAACTATTGCTGGTTACCTCATTGAAAAGTATGGAGATATTCCAGAGAAAGGAACGATTATCCAGACTGAACACTTTATTTTCACCATCCAAAAATCAACAGATAAACAGATTGAAGCCATACTCGTTGACATCAAAAAAAGGAAGCGCCCATGATCATGGCTATTGTGGGATTATTTTTTCTCTCAGCATTTTTCAGTAGCAGTGAAACAGCCCTCCTCTCCATTAACAGGCTTAAAATTTATGCAAAACTTGAACAAAACCAAAAACATGAAAAACTCCTTTTCTTCCTATTAAAAAATCTGGACAATGTTATCGGGAGTCTTCTCATAGGAAACAATCTCGTCAATATTCTCCTCGCTGTGATGTTTACAAATCTCTTTGCCAGGTGGTGGACAGATCCCATTGTAATATCTACTATCACCATGGGTGTGCTTACCCCACTTCTCCTCTTTTTTGGAGAAATCGTCCCAAAAGTGCTTGCTAAGGAGTTCGCGGAAACCTTTTTAAAAATTTTTGCGTGGCTTATTCTTCTGATCTTTTTTATTTTCTTCCCCATACAATTTCTTTTTCAAAGGGTTATCATAGGCATTCTATGGGTATTTGGAATAAAACGCAAACGGGGTGTATTCAGTCAGGATGAGTTCGAAGCTTTGATTCAGATGGCTGAAAACACCGGAGAACTCAGAAAAAGCGAAAAAGAATTTATCGAAAGTGTGGTCAATTTCAAAAATGTAAAAGTACGAGAAGTCATGGTTCCCCTTATACGAATGAGTTGTGTAGAAGAGAACGATAGTGTTCAGCTTGCCGCAGCCCTTATGATTACTACCAAACACTCCCGTATCCCCGTTTTTAGAATGCGTGTGGATAATATGGTAGGGTACCTCGATCACAAGGATATTCTCAATAAACCAAGTGAAGATTCAGTTAAAAAATATATCAAAAAAGCAATCTTTGTACCGGAAACAGTGCCCATCACAAAAGCTCTTCTTGAAATGCAGCACCATGGAGTTCAGATGCTTTTTGTAGTTGATGAGTATGGCGGTGTCGTCGGTGCTGTAACGAATAGCGATATTATCGGTGAAATTGTCGGAAACTGGATTGATAACCGCGAGGAAATCTTTAAATATGAGAATGGTTTTTGGCATGTCAGTGGTATGGCTAATATCGATGATGTGAACGAAATCGTTGGCACACGGATAGAGAAACAGGATTTTGAAACACTCGCCGGTTACCTTTTGCATGTTTTTCAGAGAATTCCTGGCATAGGTGAAGTGTATGAATCCAATGCTTTTGTCTTTGAAATAGAACATGCTACCCCCACCCGTATTGTCAAGGTAAAAATCAGCCACAAAAAGGGGAGCAAAAAACCAAAAAAGGAGAAACCTGCGTGAAACCAGTACCGTCTGTTGAGGAGATCAATCCCAGAAAAAGCAAAATTGCCGATCGAGAAACTCTTCTCCGTGTCGATCGTTATGCTGGAGAGGGAATGTGTATTGCCTACGAAGAAGGACAGGATGAAAAAAAGATCGTTTTTGCTCGATATGTTCTTCCCGGGGAACGTATCAGAGCAAAGATCTACCGCGAGACGAAAGACTATGCCATGGCGGATCCCCTGGAGTGGCTGGAAATCTCACCCGAAAGACAATCTCCACCATGTCCTTATTTTGCCTTTTGTGGCGGTTGTGATTATCAGATGCTTGACTACAAAAAACAGCTCGAGGTCAAAAAAAACCTCGTTCTTGAAACCTTCGCACGGGTGGGCAAATTTCATGATATCCAGCTTACCGGTATCATTGAAAGCCCGGAACCCTTTTTCTACCGCAATACCGAAACCTTTAAAGTCAATGAACGCAAGCATCTCATAGGATTTTTCCGCAAGGATACAAAATTTATTGTCGACATTGAAAAATGCATGCTCGCTATGCCTGGCATCAACGAGGCTTTAGAGAAACTTCGCCACCAGGATCCCTTCCCGCCACATAACTTTAAAGTACGTACAACCATTCCTGGTGAAACGGTCGTACATTGGGTAAAATCTCCTTATTATGAAGACAAACCTGTCTACGAAGTGGTAAAGGCCGCAGGCAAGGAGTTTAAGTTCAAAATATCCAAAGATAGCTTTTTTCAAGTCAACAGTTATGTTATTCCTCTCTGGTTAGAGAAAATTATCAGCTTTCTTGCTGAAGATAGGCACGAGCGAATTTTTGACCTTTACTGTGGTATAGGTCTTATTACCCTTTTTGTGGGAGAATTTGCCCGGGAAACCATCGGTGTTGAGGTACAAAAGGCTTCTGTGGAGGATGCCTGGCACAATCTTGAGATCAACCATATCCAGAGCAAGATTGAGTTTATTCAAGCTTCTGTCGACGATACACTGGAGACACTGGGGTATGCAGATGTGATGATCATCGACCCTCCTCGCAAGGGTATGGATCCTCATGTCATTGAGGTACTTAGACAAATGCAACCAGAAAAAATCATCTACTCTTCCTGTAAACCTGCGACGATGGCACGCGATATCCGTTCCCTTGCTGATATCTACAACATTGAACAGCTCTGGATGGTAGATATGTTTCCTCAAACCCATCACATAGAGATGCTTGCCCTTCTGCGCAAGAAATAAAAGACAAACCAGGACGTTTTTTGTTTGTATCCAAATTTTCTTTTATTTCATTCCCTCAAGGAAGGGTAAAGGAAATTTGTGCACTTGAATGGGTAACCTCCATCCGGTCGTTATAGGCCCATACAGCCCAGTAATAAGTACCCGAAGAAAGGCTTGGAGGGGGCGAAGAAAAAGAAGGATACGCCTTGAAATCACTGTAGGAAACATTTCCAGCCTGACCGGGCATCCCGCTTGTCCACATTGCAATACAATCGTTCGTATTGACAATCTTTTTACCTTCAACCCTGATGGTGTTTGTAAAAACAGCTACTACCTGATAATAAATACGTTCAGGAGATGACCAGGTAAAGGTTAAAGGAACAGAGACCGTCCCTTTTGGAGACGCAGTGATGATGAGTGAAGTCCCCTCAAAAAGAGGGTTTTTCTCTCCTACCACACTACAGCCTACAAATATTCCCCAAAAAACCAAAAAAGAAACGTTCCTCTTCATCATTCACCTCCCCTCTTAATAAGCAATTTGCAATCCGACACCAAGAGAAAGATCTCGCATCGTCACAGACATCTCGGCCACATTATAATCACCAAAGAGGTTTACCACCCGATAACGAATGGTGGTAACTGATGGAGTAGTAGTAAAATAGCACAACTCCAGATAAGGGGAAATAAAACTCGTCGGGAAAATGGTCACCCCTGCCAGTATCTTGCTGTAGAAACGCACGTCCCCAAAATCTATTCCTTTGTCAATAGCAAATATCGCACCAATTCCTCCTCCCACATAAGGGGAAAAATAACGACTCTGATAAAAAAAGGCATACTTGGCAAGAAGATCCAGACGATGGTAATAGAGGCTCCTGATTTCTTCAAATGTTTTATTTCCCGGGAGATTGGTACTATACGTATGAACAATCAGGTTGCCACCATATTCAAAACCAAAGATAAACCCTTTGTTTAAATACTCAATCAATCCAGCATTAAAAAAAGGCTGATAAGTATTATAAGAAAGGAGCGGAACAAAATGGATGCCAAACGTGCTTCTCAGTGGTCGCACTTCTCCCATCTGTTTGGTCAGTGTACATCTTACTACCGTTGTTTCATTGGTTTTAATAGTCACCATAGAACGATACACGTCGTATCCCTTTAATGTAACAGTAAGTTCATATTTTCCTGGGGTTACTATCCTCCTGGAGAGAGGGGTATAACCAAGAATATCATTTCCTATCCGTACTTCTGCCCCTGATGGAGTTGTTTCCAGAGAAAGGTATCCGACCGCACTTTCTGAGATTGTGAGATTCATTTTTTCTGCCATCTCCTGGACAGCGGCAAACAACTGATCTCCCAGAGGTGCCTGTGTCTTCTCCGCTACCAGTATAACTCCAGAAGAAACATCTACCAACCTTGCATTTACTTCTACCCTATCTTTGACAACCGTATAGCTTCCTACTAAAAGATACTGGGCAGCAACCAACTCGCCGATACGAAGAGAGTTTGAAACATCGGCCTCGACCAACCCTGTGAGCACAAGTTTATGCTCTTGAATCACTGAACGAAGTTGCTGACGTTCGACCAGTTTAAGTGCAGGATTTTTTGAGAAAACGGCCACAAAACTCTCCGCCAGACTCGAAGAGAGAAAGTCGTATCCCGTCTGTGGGGAAAGATTTTTGAGATCAAGAATGGCTAGTGTTTTTTGATTGGCAGAAAAACCCAAGGTCAAACAAGCAAATGCTATCCATACCCATAATAATACTTTCCTTCGCATAAAAACTCCTTTTTTTACAATATACACCCATACGCAAAAAAATCAACTTTTCTCAGGTTTTGCAAAAACTATTCTTAGAAATTTTTTTTGTTTTTTTGCTTCATTTTTATTGACTAATTTTTATAAATACAGTAAAATATAATACTAAATTTTTGGAAGGCAAGGAGGTTTTTGTGCCTATAATCAAATCCGCTAAAAAACAGATGCGCAAAGCAGAGAAGCGTCGTGCTAGAAACAGAGCCCTCAAAACTGCTCTCAAAAATCTGCGCAAGGAGACTCTTCAGCTTCTTCAGGATCCCAAGACAACACTTGCTCAAGCCCAGGAGGCTCTGAACACCTTTAAGTCCAAGATTGATAATGCATGGGCTAAAGGAATCTACAAGAGAAATAAATCTTCTCGACTCATTTCTCGAATGGAACAGATATTTAATCAAAAATTTGGCCAGAAATAAAACAAGGTTATGATAACTAAAAAGTAATATATATGAGGAGGATAAATATGGCTCGAGAAAAACTTACAAAGGCTCATCTGGTCGATAAAGTGTACCAGGATCCTGCAGTGGATGAGTTGAAACTGACACGAAAGCAAATCATGACGGTGGTCTCTGTTTTTGTCGAGAAATTACGTGAGTCTATCGAAGGTCTTGGTGAGGATGATCGCATTGAACTCAGGGGTTTTGGTACTTTTGGTGTTAAAAAACGAAAAGCCAGAGTTGCCAGAAATCCTAAAACAGGCGAAGAGGTTAAAGTCCCATCTAGAAAGACTCCATTTTTCAAACCTGGAAAAGAGCTTAAGAACTCTGTGAAGTAGGTCGAGGAGTTCAAAAAATAGAAAAGAATTCAGCAAGGAGGCCTTTATGGCAAAAGACAATCTTGGACCCAATATTGACGAAAGCATGGTTGATACTGTTTTAGCTGATGATATTGATTTTCAGGGTACCATGCGTTTCAATAAGTCTCTCATGATCAAGGGACGCTTTGAAGGCAAAATTGAAGCTACCGGTCATCTCATTGTAGGACCAAAAGCTGTTATCAACGCTGACGTAAAAGCTGGTGTGGTAACAAACTATGGCCAGATTAACGGAAATGTAGAAGGTCTCGAGCGTGTAGAATTGCTTCACAATGCCAAACTCACCGGGGATATCAAGACTCCCGATCTCATCATCGAGACAGGGTGTTCTTTTAATGGAAACTGTACCATGGTTCCAAAACAGCCCTCCCAAACTCCTCAAAATCAACAGACTGTCAAAAAGTAACAAAAAAGGCTGCTTTTTAGCAGCCTTTTTTATCGTATTCGCACAATAGTTTTTCCCCTTCCTCCTTCGTTCTGAGGAGCAAATTCATAGGAAGCGACGTTTTTCTGTTGTCTCAGAAAGTCATGAATCGCTCGCTGCAAGATGCCTCCTCCCATCCCATGGATAATGTACACTACTGCTGCCCCCTCAAGAAGAGCTTTATCAAGAGTCTTTTCTACCTCTCGTAAAGCTTCATCCACTGTTTTTCCTCGTACATCAAGAGAGAGGTTCGACGTTTTCATATGTTGAGAAAAAGAAAAAGTCTCACGAGGAGATGGCTGTGGAGAAGAAGGCACGTCTTGTTCTGATGTATAAATCTCCTCAAGACTCACAATAAACGAGATACCACCCACGCGAACCTTGGCTTTGTCACGCTGAATAGATTCAATAACCCCGCTTGCCTGAAATGAGGGAAGAAAAACAGTTTGTCCTACCTGGGGGACTCTTATAGGTTGATAAAAGGATTTCTGACTTTGCTGAATACGCTTTTCGATAATGTCTGCTTGTTTTTCTAAATCTTTGGGTGAAAGTTGGGATTTTTTTACCATTTCATGAAGACGATTAATCTCTTCTCTCAGGGTGGACAATTCTTCGCTCATTTTTTCTAGTTGTTTCTCTTTTAAAGTTTTCTCGCGGACCTCGAGTTCCTTTAATTTCTTCTGGTAGGAAAGCTCCATCTGAAATACCTCTGCCATTCGTTTCTCAAGCTTTTGTTGTTTAGCAACCAGGAGCTGTTTTTGTTTCTCCACCTCTTGAAGCAGTTTTTCTGTCGGAGAAAGCATCTCTTCAAGATAACGAGACGCAGCATTGATAATACTTTTTTCTAAACCATGACGACGAGCAATATCCAGTGCGAAACTCATAGAAGATTCCCCGTACTGAAGCTTATACAACGGAAGAAGACGTTCACTATCAAACATTACCGAAGCATTCTGGATACGTCGATCCTCATAAGCCATTTGTTTTAATCCATTGTAATGAGTGGTAATGATGACCATAGCACCTTTTGCCAGAAGGGCCTGAAGATAGGCTTTGGCCAGGGCTTCCCCTTCTCTCGGGTCAGTGTTATTTGCTATCTCGTCAATAAGAACAAGAGTAGTACTATCGGCATTTTCCCAGATGGTTTGAAGAGAAACTATCTGAGCTGTGAAGCTCGAAAGTGCCCTTTCCAGGTTTTGCTCATCTCCTATTTCAGCATAAACTTTATGAAAAACCCCTAAACGTGCTTCTGTGGCAGGTAATGGGATGCCACACATCCCCATGAGTACCAAAAGCCCAGCAGTTTTAAGAGAGACTGTCTTTCCTCCAGCATTTGGTCCACTAATGATAAGTGATTGATATCCCTCAAGAAGAATATCTACCGGCACCGCCTTCTCTCTCAGAAAAGGATGACGCGCCTCACGAATATGTATATGGGGGGTTTCACTTACCTGAGGAAGCGTTCCCTGCACACTTTTCCAGTAAAGAAAACGAAGGTGGAGCCATTCCCAGATTGGACAAACCTCATAGACTATTTTTAATCCCACTTGAATCTGGCGAAGAAGACCGGTAATTTCACCCATCAAACGCCACATCTCCTGGAGTTCAAGTTCATCAATCTCGAGAATCTCATTATTGGCATCAATGATAAATGCCGGTTCCATATAAACCGTTTCACCTGTCTTAGAATAGGAATGAAGAATAGCTTGATATTCCCGTTGAAAGACGTTTTTCATGGAGGTTTTAATAGGAAGAACAAATCTCCCCTCTTTGACAGTGACAAACGTATCCTGGAGATATCCCTGAACCGTTTCATCAGCAATAAACGTCTCGAGTTTTTGCTGAATATTTTTTCGCAAATTGCGTTTTTTTTCCCGTATCTCGATTAAATGGGGACTTGCATTTTCAAAGATCTCTCCCTCAGGGGAAAGAATACCATCTATGGTTCGTCTCATTTCAGGATAATCTTCCAGTGTAGCACACAAACTGTAGAGATGGGGATAAACCTCCTGGTTTCTCTGAACCTCTTGGAAAAGCTGGATATTATTTTCAAGCAACGTCAAAAGCCTGCGAAAGAGGAGTGTTTCCTCAGGAGAGAGAATTGCTCCTTCCAGTGCCAGCTTACGAAACATCTCTTCCATATCCACCAGTTCCTCAGAAGCAAAGGTAAAACCCTTGTGTGCAAGAGTAATATACTCAGAAAGTGTCTCAAAATCATCCTGAAGAGAAGAAACATACCCATAAGGAACTAGAGAGAGGATCTTTTGTTTTGTGGTTTCACATCGGGCAGAACGAGCAAATTCTTCGAGAAGTTCGTGAAAACCAAGGGCCCGGGCATCAAAGTGTCTTTCTGCCATGAAATTCCTCCACTATTTCACCTATCCGAGCATAAAAATCCCGTGCCATCTCATCCCAATGAAAGCGAGCAGCCCATTCTAGAGCTTTTTTTGAAAATTCTTCCCACAGAGAAGATTCCTCAAGAAGCTTTTCAACCGCTTTAACCAGAGCTTCAATAGAGCCATTCTCCACAAGTAACCCTGTGTTTCCATGCTGAATAGAATCCTTTAGTCCAGGAATTTCATAAGCCACAACAGGGGTACCAAGAGCATTCGCCTCGATCACCACTATTCCCCATCCTTCCTTCTCAGAGGGTAGAACCATCACCCAGGCCCTTCGAAGAAGGGCTTGTTTGGCTTCTTCATCAATAAAACCGTAAAACTCAACACATCCCTCAAGCCCGAGATCCTTTGAAAGTTTTTCCAATTTTTCCCTCTCTTCTCCCTGACCAGCGATGACAAATTTCACCTGAGGATGAGAAGCATGAATCCTGTGAGCCATTCTGAGAAAATGATCCACCCGTTTATACGACTTTAACCGTCCGAGATACACTACCAAGGGGACTTTCTCCCTTTCAGCTATTTTTGTCTCAAAAGAAATAGGAGCAAGGGATACTCCATTGTAAACCACGGAAAGCTTCTGATAAGGATACAGCTTTTGCAATTCTCTGGTGGTACTTGGAGAAACTGCCAGAAGAGGTGTACGAACATACGCCCTTAGAAAAAATCGCTCCATCAAAAAAACATAGGTAGCAAGATACCAGGGAAGAATGGTATAGAGACTTTTACCATGAATATGGTGCATAAGAGCCACCACAGGCACCTCTTTAATATACCACGGCGTCGCAAGAGGAATCTTTGAAATATCGTCGATAACCAGATCATACGACTTTTGTTTACCCTGTGTTTGCCACCACCAAAAAAAAGAAAAGTTTAAAAAGAAATTTGAAAATAGACGATAAATTGTATACCACGGTGTCTTTTCAAGAGTTTGACAACCGTGAAACCTCGCACTAAGAAAGTCCACTTCCCAATCGGGGGGTTTTCTTTTCAAAAGCTCATGGATATGTACCTCTGCTCCCCCTGCCTCCGGGTGAAAAATATCTCTCCAGTTAACAACCAGCACTTTCATAGTCAAAACTCTGTCTGATAGAGAGGGATCGTCAACTGAAATTTTTGAAAAGAGCCCTGGTACTGACGATAATGAACCTGATCATAATACGCTGCAAAAAGGGGAATCAAAAAAGTAGAGAGATAGATATAATTCCAATCAGTATCTGAGAGAAAAGCTCCTTCTTGTTGATAGAAATATGCGTTCTTAATCATAAGAACATTCATAATAAGATAAAATGAAATAGGAATGGCCACAAAAAACACCACGTCATACCGCCGCCAGGTACTTTCAGTAAAAGGCAGGGTATTTGTCCCTTTGATCAGATAGGTGTTAGGCAATTCAGGAGGATGTGATACCCTTATACGAGGGAGAATCTCCCCCTCCACAAGGGAAACATTCGTCTCCATAAGCGGAGCATCATCCAGTCCCCACACAGAGACAAAGAACAAAAAAAATATCCCGAGGTATTTCATGATGAGTATTATAGGAGAGAAATCCAAATTCGTCAAATAAAAAATATTTTTTTCAAAAACCAACCTATGATCGAGCTAGAAAATTTTATTTTCTCTACTCATCAACCGATAAAAATAAAAAAACAAGGAAAGTATATGAATCGAGCGATGTCTCTTTTATGCGCTCTTTTACTTCTCGTAAGTTGTGAGATGAATAAACAAACTCGCTCTACTCCCCAGGTTAAAACAAAAACAAAAACCACCACCGCCGTCCAACAAGAGAAAGCCACGTCGTCGGCCAAAACATCAACCACTGCACCATCTATCATGGAACAGGTAAGAAAATTTTTTACTCCTCAAGAAACAAAAAAATCCTCTAAAACCTCTCCCATTTCCTTTTGGCAAATTCCTTTTGCATTGCAAAACATCAAACCAACTACGATAGTGTTTACCGTAACAGGAGGTGCGCTTTTTCTCCATTTTCTCCTCAAAGCTTTGAAAAAATAAGCTAATCGAATGCCTCGTCAAAATTTCGTTGCACTTCCTTTACTGTTGCATGTACCTCATCTCCGTGAGCACTCAGGTTTAAAAGAATCCCCATCGCACAGGAAAACATAAGAAGCGAAGATCCACCATAGCTTACAAATGGCAAACTCACCCCTGTTGGAGGGAAAAGTCCCGTGGTTACCCCTATATTGAGCAGGACATGGAAACCAAAAAGTGAGGCAATTCCATACCCAAGAAGCTGACCAAAGGGGTCCTTGATACGCTTGGCGATAAGAAAAGCCCGAAGAAAAATAAAAAGATACACACCAAGAAGTAAAAGTGCCACCACAAGCCCCATCTCTTCGGTGATAATCGCATAAATAAAATCGGTATGCGGTGTAGGAAGAGCCCCTATCTTTTGAGTGGAGTTTCCCAAACCCTTTCCAAACCAGCCAGCATTAGCAAAAGCCCGATACGACTGGATAAGATGATAGCCCTTGCCATAAGGGTCGTTCCAGGGATTGAGAAACGAAAGAACTCTCGCCTTGCGATAGGCTACTTTCACCACAAAAGCTACCAGAACAGGGAGGCTGAGAAGTGATACACTCAAAAGATGTTTAAGAGAGGCTCCTCCCACAAAAAACATCACCATCCCCACCATAAGCAAAAGAACCGCAATAGAAAATCCGGATTGCATCAAAATGATAAAAAACATCGCTGTCACAATCAAAAGAGGAGGAAGGAATCCAAAAGTAAAATCCCCTAATTTGCGCTGTTTCTTTGTCAGAATAAAAGAAAGATAAATCACCACAACAAGTTTTGCAAACTCTGCAGGATTCATATCAAAAAAACCCAAACTGATCCAGCGCCTCGCCCCTCCCCTGACACTCCCAAGCCCCGGCACAAACACCAACAAAAGAAGAAAAAACGTCAAAAATACGATGGGTTTTATCCATCGACGAAGCTCAGTGTATTCATACCGAGCCATAAAGATCATAACTCCAAACCCTAAAAGCACAAAAAACATCTGCTTCATCGCGTACGTATAGATATTACCCGTATAACGGAGGGAAAAATAGGAACTCGAGCTAAAGACAAACAGTATTCCCAGTACCATTAAAAAAAGAACAGCATACAAAAGTGACCTGTCTATCCTTGAGAGCAAATCTCCCCCCTAAAAACTATAAGCATAACTCAACGCTACACGATAAGGCTTAATAAGAGTTTCTCTGTACTGCCAGGAAGTAAAGTGTCCATCCTTACTCTCAAACTGAGGTTCGGTATACCACTGAAAAAGAAGTGTCAAACCATGTTGCCCAAACTCCATATACGCCAGAGGACCGAAAACCCATTCAGTAAAATCAGAAGCCCAGCCTTTATCCTTCATAGGAGAAACATCTTTTTTCGTGATTCGAGAAGTTGTCGACGCCAGAAAACCGACATTCTTTAACCAGAGAGGCATTTGATAAGCAAGAACCGTTGTAGTGAGATATTTCCAACCATTGTAATTCTGCCCTTTGTCAGCCTCATACAACCAGGGGGTTTCATCATCAGCACTACTGAGCATACGATAATTGAGCTTTTGCTCCGCATACACAAGTACATGACTCCAATCGCCAGGAATAATAGCTCCTGTATCAAACTGGAAAGCCCCCGATATCCAACCCTCCGCCACAACTCCACCAAAAGGCGTGGGAGTCTGGATATGATTGGTGTTCGTAAGCGGATTGAGCGCAAGTCCAACAAAATTTAAGAGTGTCCACCCTGTACCGATTTTCCCTCCGGCCGTAAAAACCAATACCGCCAGAGGAGAAATACTTACCTGTGCACCACCATTCACCGAGACAGGAGAGATTTCTCCAAACAATCTCCATGTCAAAGAGTTATCCTTCGTCAACAAGCCATTTCCCCGTAAAAAAGGAATCTTTTCTTCATGAGAAACAACCACCTTGGTTTCAAGACCGGGAAAATAAACCGCATTCAGCCATTGAATCTGATTTTTACTCTCACCTGCAAAAAAATACAACGGGAGAATCCAGAGTATCCATATTCTTTTCATAGAGTCCTCCTTATAAATAAATATTATTTTACCCTTTAGACATTTTTATTATAGAGAAAAAAAACAAAAAAAGACAAGCAAAAAGTTTGCTTTCTTGAGTTTTTTATTGTATAATAACCCTATATCTTTTTCTGGAAGGTAGTGTTATGGATTTCAAGGCGTACGTTCGCAACGTTCCGGATTTTCCTGTTCCGGGAATTCAATTCAAAGACCTCACCACCCTCTGGAAGGACAAAGAAGCTTTTCATAATAGTATAGAGGAACTTGTAAATCATTATAAGAACAAAAAAATAGACAAAGTTGTAGCTGCTGAATCCAGAGGTTTTATCATTGGAGCTCCCCTTGCCTATGCCCTTGGCGTAGGGTTTGTTCCTGTTCGTAAAGCAGGGAAACTTCCTGCAGAAAAGATATCAGAAAGTTATGCCCTCGAATACGGTGTTGCCACCCTGGAAATCCACAAAGATGCCATCTATCCTGGGGAACAAGTTCTTCTTGTGGATGATGTTTTAGCGACAGGAGGAACGTGTCAGGCAATTATCCGCCTCGTGGAAGCTCTTGGTGGGAAGGTTGTGGAATGTGCCTTTTTTGTCGTTCTCGATGCCCTCAAGGGAGAGGAAAAACTCTCCTGCCCTGTTTATACCCTTATGCGTTATTAAGAGAAAAAGGAGGAAATATACAATGACGGCTTTTCTCAGCGGGTTACTTTTTTTTATTTTCGTGGTAGATGTTCTTCTCCTCATTCCTGTCGTTCTTATGCAATCGGGAAGTGGGGCTCAGGCTGGACTCTTTGGGAGTGATTTTGCAGCCGGGGCTTTTGGTGCCAAAACGAGTGAAGTACTGGTAAGCTTTACCAAGTGGCTTGTAGCTATCTTTTTTATTTCTTCTCTTGGACTTGCCTACCTTCATCTCCCAAGAACCCCCAAAGTTCCTCCTGCTGTCACTTCAACTGAGCAAGCCCCTGCAGCAGAAACTCCGGCTCCCCTCCCTGCTGAAAACACTCTTCCCCCTCAGCAGTAACCATGAATCCCGTGAAACGGGGTGTAATCCTTCTTGCTGGTGGTGTTGGAAGCCGTTTTGGTGCAGAAAAACCAAAACAATTTGTTGAACTTTTAGGAAGGCCCATTTTAGATTACAGTCTTGACGTATTTTCAAAAGAGAGTGATGTTGTCTGTGTGGTTTCGCATCCTGATTGGATAGATGAGTTGTACACTCTGCCCCATTGGAGGGAGGATATCCTCATTGCCCACGGAGGGAAAACCCGTCAGGAATCTGTATACTCTGGTCTTCAAACACTGGCCCAGGTCTCTCCTGAGGTTGTTGCCATCCATGATGGAGCCCGCCCTCTTGTCTCACCGAATCTCATCCGAACAGGATGGGAAAAACTCAAAGAAGGGAAAGCGGCTATTCCTGTGCTTCCGGTTCATCAAACGGTTGCCTATGTCCACCATGCCAGAATCTCTCATTACATTGATAGAACCAATCTCGTTATCATCCAGACCCCTCAATTTTTTCATTTTGAGACCATCTACAAAGCCCATCAAAAAGCTCGAGAGAACGGCATCACTGACACGACGGATGATAGTCAATTACTTCAGAAAGAAGGCATTTCTGTCGATATATTTAATGGTGAGCTATGGAATATCAAAATTACCACTCCTGAAGACATTCTCCTGGCTCAAACCTACCTACAACAAGGAGAGATCATATGAAAAGGATGTATGGATTGTTCATCGTTCTACTTGTTCTCACGGGTTCTTTTTTTTCCTGTCAGAAAAAAGTAAAACCAGAACAGCTCCAACCAGAAGAACCCCAGATTTCTGCAGAAGAAGAAGCAAAGATAAAACTTATCATTAACTTTGATGGTAAATGGCAACGAGGAACAAGGGCTGTTATCGTTATCACCGGTAAAAAAGGCCGTATTGTTGCCAAGAATGGGGCTGAAATTCCCATCACCGTCCACTATCTCAACGAAAAAACGGTCAAAATCGTTGAAGAAGATTACAATGTTCAATACCTGATAAACTGGCTCCCGAAAAAGATAGCCCAGCAACTTGTGCAAACTAAAGCGCTTCGAGCCTACTCCATCCTCGAGATTATTGATGAAAATACCCTCAAAGGAAAAGTATACGGCTGGAACGTTGTTCACGATGAAGATGTGGTTCAGGATATTCAACCTTATATAAGTGCCGAAGAATGGAAACGCATTCCCTAAAAAAAATCATAAGTTAAGGTATGGTATGAATGATATTCGTCGTCGGGTTGTTGATGAATTTGTAAGGCAGGTTAAAATTGAAAGCCCTTCTTTTAAAGAAGAAAAGATGTTTGATTACCTCGAAAACCGATTGAAGTCTCTCGGGATAACTGTGGAGCGCCTCCCCTACACCACCGAAGAGGGGAATACCTCGGAAAACCTTGTTGCCAGACTCCATGCCAATGTTCCCGGGAAGAAGAAACTCTTCTTTGATGCCCATGTCGATACGGTTGAACCAGGGATTGGAATTACCCCGGTGGTTGAGGAAGAGGTTATTCGTTCTTCCGGGCAAACGATTCTGGGAAGTGATGACAAAGCCGCCTCTGCTGCCATGGTTATTGCTCTCGAGGAGCTTATTCACCGCGAACATGGTGACATCACTTTCATTTTTACCTCTGCCGAAGAGGTAGGACTGGTTGGAGTTCGTTATCTTGATTTTTCTCATATTGAGGCTGATTATGGGTTTGTTCTGGATTCCCATGGACCAGTGGGTGGGATCATTGTCGCAGCACCAACCCAATATCAGTATGAGATATTCATCACGGGAAAGGCAAGCCATGCTGGAATAGCACCAGAAGCAGGGAAAAACGCTATTGTTGCCGCAGGGGATCTCCTTACCCGGTTACCTCAGGGAAGAATAAACCGCTATACTGTTGCCAATGTAGGTGTCATTGACGGTGGAAAGGCAACAAACATTGTTGCTGATCTCTGCCACATTCAGGGAGAATTCCGTTCCCACCGAGAAAGTGATTGTCAGAAGCTTCAAAAACACATAGAAAAACTTGTTCGCCGTAAATCTTTTGTAAGAAAAACAGAAGATGTAAATGTCTGTTTCAAAAGGGTATACATCGGTTTTCGATATGATGCTTCAAGCCCTGTTATCCAGCTTGCTTCACGAGCCATGCACACCCTTGGGATCACACCACGTCTCGAATGGACAGGTGGTGGTAGTAACACCAACATCTACAACCAGAATGGTATCCCTGCCGTCAATTTGAGTGTTGGAATGGAAGAGGTACATTCTCTCAAGGAGTATATTCGTATCGATGATCTCGAAAATCTCACCAAACTTCTCTTGACGTTGAGCGATCTGTGTTAGGTCTCTCACAAGACGGAGAGGAGTATATACCATGAAAATGATACCGATTGCCAATCAGTACTACTCATCCGAATCCCGTGAACTTTTCCTCTCCCATATGGGACTAACAAAGATCGAAGACATGAGTGTTTTTCAACGACTGGAAAGACTCTGGCTTGATCACAATGATATCACCGAAATCAGTGGTCTGGATAATCTTCCTAATCTCATCGGACTCAAACTCTCCTACAACAAAATCGATGAAATAAAAAACCTTCGTCTCCCGAAACTCAAATGGCTCTATCTGGATCATAACCGTATCACCCGTATCCAGAGTCTTGAGTTTCTTCCTTCCCTTGAGTTGTTATATTTAGACGGAAATCCCATCAAAAGTATAGATAAAAATACGTATGATTTTCTTTACCAGAAGCGTGTTATTTTTATGAATGATAGGGGAGCAGAGCATTGTGTCAAGAAAATTGTGTCTAGTCATAGGATAACCTCGCTGTGAATATTTTCTTTGGTGTATGAGTGTTGCTCACGATAGAGTTGAAAGTAATACTCCCAATTTTTTAACTTTCTTTTTAAGAACTTCTCATTTTGGTATCTTAATAACAGGTAAAGATATTTCTCAGCTGAAGCCTCGCTTTGACACATTTCCATTGTTTTTAATCTCCTTTTAAGTTCTTTAAAGAGTCTTTCCAGGGCATTGTTTGTATACACCATGCTTCGTATTCCTTCAGGTAATTCCATGTAAGTGAATATATTCTCTCTTATTGTCAAGAGGTTATTCATTAAGTTGGGATAGATATTTTTCCATTTTTGTATAAATTTCATAAACAATTGTTCTGCCTCCTGTTTGTCTTTGGCATGAAATACCTCTTTTATTTCAGTGGCAATGATATTTCTGTGTTGAACTCTCACTTTAGCCAGTATGTTTCTCATGACATGGACTACACAGGGCTGATACTTTGCGTGGGGATATATCTCTGTGATGACGTTTTTCATACCACTTAAGCCATCAGAGACAATAAAATGAATCTGTTTGACACCTCTTTCTCTTATATCTAGCAAAATTTCCCGCCAGTTATAAGCACTTTCCATGCCTCCTGGCAGGTAGTATCCTAAAATCTCCCGTCTTCCCTCAGGTGTAATGCCTATAGCTACATATATTGATTCATTTTCTACCCTATCTCTCTTGATAGGAAACACCATAGCATCCAGAAATACCACGGCATATTCTTCCATGAGAGGGCGACTACGCCACTTCTGAATCTCTTCTATGCCTACCTGGCTTATCCTTGAGATGTTAGCATAAGAAATCTTTATTTCATAAAGCTCTTTTAAAACTTCTGCTATCTTCCTTGTTGACATTCCTGATATCAACATAGCCCTGATTAATGCATCTAAGTCTTCTGTGATGCGTTTGCGATAGGGAAGAAGGGCACTTTTAAATCCATTATCCCTTGTTCTTGGAACACGTATGGCTGTAAGCTCGCCAAAAGCTGTCTTTAAATCCCTTTCGTAAAAGCCATTGCCTTTTGTGGGTGGATTGTTTTCCAGGTAAATCTCTCTTTCCTCTTTTAACATACTCTCTAATACTTCCTTGACAATTGGTTTGAATAGCTCTAAAATATTCTTCGTCTCAATCATATCTGGCCTCCTGTGATAGTTTTATTTATATTATCACAGGAGGTTATCTTTTTCCTACCAGACACAATTAAGTATACACTGCCGAGCAGAGATTGGTGATGTCGAAATGTATGTTAAAAAATACAATATCCGTGTAGAAATGCCCAACTCTGTGAAAATAGGTTCTCACGAATATCCAATTGATGTTACTGAAATCAATCTCATGGATCCTTCCATAGACAGTCTCAAACCAGTAGAAAATCTCATTACCCTTAAAATCCTCAGCCTCTCCAACACACAGATAGACAAAATCGCCTATCTTGATAACCTCGTTAATCTCAGGGTATTAAATCTTGCTAGCGCCAGAATCCAGGAAATCGAAGGTCTCGATACTCTTGTTAATCTCGAGAGACTCAGTCTTTCAGGGAACCAGATTCGAGAAATCAAGGGACTAGAAAACCTCATTAACCTCAAAAAACTTGGCCTCAGAAGAAACGAAATCACCCAGATAGAAAACCTGGATACCCTTCTAAAACTTCAAGCTCTTTGGCTCTCCGAAAACCGCATATCCCGCATTGAAAATCTCTACAAACTTACCAATCTCAGAGAACTTTTTCTCAGTTACAACAAGATTACCCGAATCGTGAACCTCGAGAAACTCACAAGTCTGAGAGCCCTTCATCTCGACCACAACCAGATCAGTAAGATCGAAAATCTTGAAAAGCTCAAAGAACTCGAGGAACTCAACCTCTCTTTCAATAATATTATTCTCATTGAAAATCTCGAAAAAAACACTCATCTCGTCTGGCTTTCCCTTGCCCACAACCAGATCAATGAAATTCAAGGGCTCAACAATCAGGTCAACCTCGAGTGGCTTGCCCTCAACGACAATTCAATAAGCAAAATAGAAAACCTTCAGAATCTCAAACGCCTCCAGTGCCTCTATCTTCACAACAACCATATTCAAAAAATTGAAAATCTCGAAACACTTTCTCAGCTCAGAATACTCTCCCTCTACAACAATCGTATCTCCCGTATCGAAAACCTTCAAAACCTTAAAAATCTCGAGATCCTCTGGTTAAGCTATAACCAGATCACCCGCCTCGCCAATCTCGAGGTTTTACCCAACCTCAAGCGTATAGACATCTACAACAACCCTATCCGAAGCATAGAAAGAAAAACCTACAACTTTCTCAAAACCAAACAAGTCAAGATTAACAGTATTTCTATCGATGAATACCTCTTTGAAAATCATATTAAAATAGACAACGCATAACTCAAGAAATTTCTGTTTCTTTACCGATAAAAAAAGGGGGAGAAGTATGGCACGTCTCTATATTGTCGAAGACGACGCAATTGTTAGTCTCTATATCAAAAATTTTCTCAAAAAAAATCATGATGTTATAGGATCAAGTGCCAGTTTCCAGCCGGCAAAAGAAGAGATTATCGATCTGAAACCAGATCTTGTAGTATCAGATATCATCCTCCTTGACAAACAGGGTGATGGAATAAAACTCGCAGAAGAGGTCAACAAGGTCATTTTTATTCCTTTTATCTTTCTCACAGGTGTCGCTTTTAACCCCACAGATGAACGTTTCCAGCATATTCCTGTTTATGGTTACATTACCAAACCCATAGACGAGCAGCGACTGTTATCTACTGTAGAGTTGGCACTCATGCGAATCGCCTCGGAAAAACAACTTGATGCATTTACCACAAAACTTCAACTAGAAATAAAACAGCGTGAACAGGTGGAAGAAGAGCTCCGTCAAACCCTATACCGCCACGAACATTTTATCAACCAGCTTCCCGATGTTGTTTTTGAAATAGACTCGGAAGGAAAACTCACCTTTGTCAATAAGGCTGTTGAGCGTTTTCTGGGATACCTCCCCGAAGAAATCCTGGGTACTCCTGTAATAAACCTCGTCTCTGAGGAGTCTCTTTTTCTTTCAAAACAACTCTTTCAGATGTTTCAAGAGGATATTGTTTTTCAGCGTGTCTTTACGCAACAGGTGTATGAGCTTTCCTTCCAGCACAAAAACGGCTCTATTCGCTGGGGAAGGATCACCTTCGTTCCCCTAGTAAGCCAATCCGGAATTATTGTAGGAACCCAGGGAATTCTTTATGATATCACCCTCGAAAAACATCAGCAAAAGATGCTTGAATCCCGGTTGAAAAAACTTCAGCAGCAAAAGCGCTACCAGACAATTATTCGTTATATTCTTGAAAAGATTAACGAGACGCTGGATCCTTTTCCAGAACTTTCTGGTCTGGCGGATTTCATTCGCGTTTCTTTTGGAATAGATGGAGTTCTTATTTTCCGTTATGAAGAAGGCACCTCTTCTCTTTTACAACAGATATCGTGTTTCTTTTATGAAGATAATCTTTGCAAGGAACCTCTGAAATACACTCTCTCTGAAGAAGAAAAATCCCTCCTTACCTCGGTTATCTACCTGAGAGAGAAAACGAAACTTCCCGAACGTTTTCATTCATTCTGGGATGAAAACAACATAAAAAGCGCCACCCTTTTCCCTCTCTACTTTGAAAAAAAGCTTTTTGGTCTACTTGTTTGTTTCTGGTACACACGAAAGCACCTTGAACGCTCATTTTTTATCACCATGCAGATCATCGCCGAGGTTTTTGCTCAGGCTATACACCGACACGAGGAGTGGGAACATCATCTTGATACTGAGAAAAAACTCGCTGATCAAAAACTTCTCATGGAAAAGGCAGAAAGCATGGCTACCTTTGGACAGATGATGAGTGCTATCTCCCATGAAATCCGCCAACCTCTGCAGTCTATCCGACTTCTCAGTGAAAGTGCTGTGTATTGGGCAAACCATGGCAAAGCGCTCCCTTACGAAGAAATCCTTGCAAATATGAAAAAAATTTCCCAGCGGGTGGTGAGAATAGATCGGATAATAGAAGGGATGAAACAGGCAGCCCTTTCTACAACTTCTATCAAACCAGAAAGAGTCAAAATAGCCTCCGTAATTGAAGAAAGTTTAGACGTATTGCATGATAAACTAAATGTTGCTCAGATTACAGTAAAAAAACACCTTGTTCATGCTGATCTCGAAGTCACTTTTCACCCCATTCAACTAAACCAGGTTATAACAAACCTGCTTTCCAATGCTATTCATGCCCTTGAATCCCAGGATCCCCCCAGAATTATTATCCTAGAAACTGAAGAATATAAGGAAAACTCTATCCTTTGCATAAAGGACAACGGTCCTGGTATACCACCAGAAAAAGAAAAATACATCTTTGAGCCTTTTTTTACCACCCGACCGGGAACGGGCATGGGAATTGGTCTCTATGTTGTCAAAAGACTCCTCTCTCTCTATGGAGCCAGAATTACCTATCAGAGGGAAAACCACTGGACAATCTTTGAGATTATTTTCCCCTCTTCTGGGAAGAAATAATTTTTTTCTTTAACCCCTTGCATAAAATAAAAATTGCCTTATGATATAAGAAACAGTTAGAGAATAAGGGAGGCACTATGCCAGGCACAATCTCACAAGACACGCTCAACAAACTTCTCCATTTTGATCACCATGATCCATTTGATGTCCTCGGATTTCACAAGATTCACTGGGGGGGGAAGGACGTTTCTGTTATTCGTGTTCTCAATCCTGCAGCAAAATCTATTCAGATCGTGGACCTTTCTAAAAAGGGCAAAAAAGAAACAATTTATGAAATGAAACCCATTCATTATAACGGGATGTTCGAGTATGTTTTTGAGGATGCTCGAGAATTTTTCCCTTATCTCCTTCGGATTGAGTACCACAATGGTGTACTGCATGAAACAGAAGATCCCTATGTTTTTCCACCTGTTCTCACGGATTTCGATCTCCATCTTTTTAACGAAGGAACTCACCAGAATATTTATGAAAAACTTGGTGCCCACATCATGGAAGTCAATGGCGTAAAAGGAGTTCTTTTTGCAGTTTGGGCCCCCAATGCCCGTGCTGTTGCTGTTGTGGGTGATTTTAACGCCTGGGATAATCGTCGCCATCAGATGCGTGTTCGTGGTAGTTCAGGAGTATGGGAGATATTTGTTCCACGTATTGGTGAAGGGGAGAACTACAAGTTTCAAATCAAAACAAAACATCACCATATTCTGGATAAGTCAGATCCGTACGGTTTCTATGCTGAGGTGAGACCCAAAACAGCATCGAGAGTTTGGGATATCCATAAGTATACCTGGCATGATGAAGCCTGGCTCAAAAAACGTGCAGAATCCCAGAACCTTCACAAACCCATGAGTATTTATGAGGTGCATCTTGGCTCCTGGATGCGCATTCCCGAAACCAATGAATTTCTCTCCTATCGTGATCTTGCTCATAAGCTTGCAGACTATGTCAAAGAAATGGGGTATACCCATGTAGAGCTTTTGCCTGTAGCCGAACATCCCTTTGATGGTTCCTGGGGATATCAGGTTACAGGGTATTATGCGCCTACTAGTCGTTTTGGTACACCCGATGATTTTATGTATTTTGTGGACTATATGCACCAGAATAACATCGGTGTCATTCTTGATTGGGTACCAGGACATTTCCCCAAGGATGCCCACGGACTGGCCAGGTTTGACGGAACAGCCCTCTATGAACACGAAGACCCCAGAAAAGGTGAGCATATGGACTGGGGAACGTATATTTTCAATTATGGTCGCAATGAAGTACGAAACTTCCTCATTTCCAACGCTCTCTTTTGGCTCGACAGATACCATATTGATGGATTACGTGTTGACGCTGTGGCTTCCATGCTCTATCTTGATTATTCAAGAAAAGAAGGTGAATGGGTTCCCAATATCTACGGGGGAAGAGAAAACCTGGAAGCTATTGACTTTATGAAACGCATGAACGAACTGGTATACAGTAAATTTCCAGGAACCACAACGATTGCAGAGGAATCAACAGCTTTTGGTGGTGTTTCCCGTCCAACCTATGTAGGAGGGCTTGGATTTGAATTCAAGTGGAACATGGGGTGGATGAACGATACCCTTGTTTATTTCTCAAAAGATCCCATCTATCGAAAGTACCATCAAGGTACCATCACCTTCTCCATGGTGTATGCGTACAGTGAAAATTTCATTCTCGTTTTGTCTCATGACGAAGTGGTTCACGGTAAACGATCCATCCTTGATAAGATGCCGGGGGATGTCTGGCAAAAATTTGCCAATACCCGTCTTCTGTACACGTACATGTGGACTCACCCCGGGAAAAAGCTTCTCTTTATGGGACAGGATTTTGGTCAATGGCAGGAATGGAGTGAAGCTCGAAGTATTGATTGGCATCTCACGCAATATGAACCTCATGCAAAACTCCAGAAACTCGTCAAAGATCTCAACCATCTCTATGTCAATGAACCGGCTCTTTATGAACTTGATACAGAACCTTATGGTTTTGAGTGGATAGATTTTTATGATTCTGACCATTCCATCATAAGCTATCTCCGTCGTGATCGTAAAGAAAATTTCGTTGTTGTTGTCCTCAATATGACACCTCTTCCTCATTACAATTATCGAATTGGAACCATTGCGCGCGGATTTTATAAAGAGATTTTCAACTCTGATTCTGAAATTTATGGAGGGGCAAATATTGGAAACGCGGGAGGAGTTTGGTCTGATGATATAGGCTGGCAAGGTAAACCGTACTCGCTTTCTTTAACAATTCCTCCTCTGGCTGGCATTATCCTCAAACTCAAAAAGGAGGATGAGGCCTCATGAAAAAAATAAAAAAATTCTTTAAATATTTCATCATTATAGGATTGGGGATCTCTTTTGTTGTCCTTTCAAGTGTGCTATACTATGGTGAAAATAAGTCAATCAATGCCTTTTTCAAAGGATTTGAAGACAGGACAATTCACTGGCGTTTTCAAAGCCGTTATAAGCTTGCCTCATGGTTTAATAAAAAACATCAATCAAACATTCTTGATAGACTTGTTATCGTTGCAATCGATGATAAGGCTATAGCAAAATATGGAGGAAGTTTTCCCTTTGATAGACAGGTATGGGCTGATTACCTGAATTATCTCAATAGTCTTCCGGAAAGAAAAAAACCCCAACTGGTATTCTTCGATATTGTGTTTTCTGATCCATCGAGAAATCCAACCAGTGATACCAACTTGATCAAGGCTTTTCAGGCATACCAGGGGAAACTTGCCATAGACTTTATCCTTGAACTTTCTCAAGCAGCGGTAAATCTCAACGCGGAAGATCCTTATTTTCACAAACTTGTGCAAAGAGATGCTCTCCCCTACGATAGCCCTTATGTCCAGAGTATGCGAATCTTTGAATTCCCTGGTTCTCCTCCTTATGAAAAGGTTTCTCATTATACGAAACAGGTGCTAGTCTTACCCTCTCTGATACAATCGGTGGATGCGACCGGCTCTGCTAATTTCTTCAGTGATAATGCGAGTGTTTATAGATTTTTCCCGGCTGTTATATCAAGTTTTTACAAGAAAACGAGTGAAAGTAACAGCCTGTCAGATATTACGAATGTTTATTACCCTTCGATCCATCTCAGTCTGTTTCTTTCCCTTGTCAATGCTAATATATCAAATGTGGTATGGACACCTGAGGGAATACGTATCACAAATGTGGTTTTTCAACAGTCTGCTCGCGAAATTTTTATTCCTTTTATACCACGTACAAGGGGATACATAGGCATTAATTATCTCGCTCCTTCTGGTAAAGGGGAGATTAAGGTTGTCTCGCTTGCTGATATAAAAAAAACATCTCTCCCTCAAGATGCTATCCTTTTGACAGGAATGTACTCAAGAAGCGGAACACACGATATCTGGCGTTCACCTGTCGGTGAAATGTACGGGATTGAGCATATCGCTTATGCACTATATACTATGTATGAAAATCGTTTTCTCAAGTATCTTCCTGTTTGGGTTGAGATTCTTTATATGGTACTCCTTGTGATGATAGTGGGTGTACTTGCTGCTCGGGGAAAACTTGTTTCTTTAACCTTTGGAGCTATGTTCTCCTTTCTTCCATTTGGCATTGGTTTAGGAGGTTTTTTTGGGGATTGGAGTATCATTACCTTTTTACCCTTTCTTAATAGTGTACTTGTGTTGCTTTTTGGTCAAATTTATGTGCTTATAACAGAAAGTAAGGAAAAAAGCTTCATCAGACAAACTTTTTCCAGTTATCTTAACCCCAAGCTGGTTGATCTGCTTATTGAAAGGCCTGATATTCTCCAATTAGGAGGAAGTGAAAGAGAAATTACTATCTTTTTTTCCTCTATTAAAAATTTCCATGAGATCACCGAGGGTTTCTCGGCTCCTCAAATTGTCGAATTCTTGAATCGATATTTTGGATTTATGGGTGACATGGTTATAGAAGCCAATGGAACACTTGATAAATATATGGGAGAGATGATCATGGCCTTTTGGGGGGCTCCTCTGGATGAACCGCAACATGCTTTTTTAGCCTGCCAGACAGCTCTTGCTATGCTCGAAAAAGTCAAGCTCTTTAACGAAGAGCAGAAAAAGCTAGGTTTAAAACCTGTGGTGGTAAATATAGGACTCAACACAGGTAAGGCAGTGGTAGGAAATGTTGGTTCAGACAAACAAAAGAATTATACGGCTATCGGAGATTCTGTAAACCTTGCTTCACGTATTAAGGGCCTCAACAAATTCTATCATACCCAGATCATCATATCAGAGTTCACGTACGCCCATGTAAAAGACAAGGTGATCGTACGAGAATTGGACCTCACACGAGTGAAAGGTAAAAGCGAACCTGTCAGGGTTTATGAACTCTGGGACTTGAAATGAGGGGTGATATATGAAAAAACCACAAAACAAACAAAAGGTTTTTATTCTTAGTCTGATAAATTTTCTTGTCATTATTTTTTTCATTGTAGTCTATTATCTTCCTGAAAAATGGTCATTGGCGGGCTGGAAAGATTTTCTTCACCGTATAGAACGTGTGTCATTAAACTTGCGCTATGGTATCTTTGCGGCACGGGGCGGCTCTCTTACCGCTGAGGGTATGGCTCAACGTCAGGCCACACAATCAGAATTTTACCGATTGATTTATCTGGTCTCAGTGGATGAAGAATCCATCAAAGAATACAAAAGTTACCCCCTTCCTTCTTCGGTCTGGATTTCTGTACTTGATCATTTTCTCCAGCAAGAACCGACACGAAGACCTCGTTCCCTCTTTTTTAATATACCTTTCTATGAAAAACCTGACCCACAATTTGCAAAGAAACTCGAGGGATATCCCATACCAATAGGGATGGATTTCCGGCTCGAAGATACTGGAGAATATCCTGATTATGAAAGTGATGATGCACAAGCAATGAAGGCTTTTGAGATACCTTTCCCCTATCCAGAGGTTTTGAGTCACTACAGTTCTTATATAGCCCCACCCTCTGACTATACCCGTAACACAACTTACCTCGGTTACCTGAATCTCGAAGGAGAAGAAGATGTCATGTATAAGGTACCTCTCTTTGCCTCTGTAACCTACAAAAAGGGAGATACGCTTACAAATGTCGTCTATCCCTCGGCTGTCCTGATGATGGTTCTGGCATATACCGGTGTTCGACCGGAAACAGTAAAAATACTCCCCAATAAGGTTATTCTTCCTCAGGCCCAACTCAAAGAAAAAACAATGGATATTGTAATTCCTGTAGATAAACACTACAGGATGAGAATTCATTACAAAAGTCAGGGACAGTATCAGTACCTGAGAAATATATCGCTGAAAGATATTTTCCGGGCAGGATTGCCAAGACAAACTCTTCTTATCTTTGGTGTTCGTTCTGAAGGAACAGCTGCCAATAAATTTGCTTCACCTATGGGTTCCATGTTTAGTGCCGATCATCTTGCCTATGGAGTCGGAACGATTCTGAACAGGGAATTTCTCTCTGATGTTCCCTGGTGGATAGAACTTGTGATTATTATCTCGTGGCTCATCATCCTGCAGATTATGATTTTACGAGGCTTAAAAACCACGATTTTTGCTCTTGTTCTTGCGCTCCTCCTTCCTCTAGGTATTGGTATAACCCTTTTTAAGTTTGGATGGATATTTGCAACATTTTTACCACTCATAGCAGGTATTTTTTATCTGATTGTTGGCGAAGTCTATATTCTCATCACAGAAGAACGGGAAAAGAGGCTTATTAAAAATACTTTTTCCCGTTATGTAAGCCCTGATCTCGTAAATATTCTCGTGGAGGATCCTTCGCTGGTACAACTCGGTGGAGTAGAACGAGAAGTGACGATGCTCTTTTCGGATATTCGTGGGTTTACCACCCTTTCTGAGGGCATGAAACCCACCGAGCTTATCGAGTTTCTCAATGTGTATCTTTCCCAGATGACAGATATTGTCCTTGAAACCAGAGGATCTCTGGATAAATATATTGGAGATGCTATCGTCGCTTTCTGGGGTGCTCCCCTTCCCCTCGAAGATCATGCCCTTCAGGCCTGTACAGCGGCTGTGCGTATGGTAGAAAAACTCAAAGAATTCAACGCAAATCTCATAAGAGAAGGAAAACAACCTATTAACATAGGTATTGGCCTCAATACGGGTGTCATCACCGTGGGAAATATTGGTTCTCAGAAAAAGAAAAACTACACCGCCATTGGAGAACCCATGATTCTCACGGAAGAATTGCAGGATGAAAATAAAACCTATAAAACAAACATCATTATGAGTGAGTTTACCTATCAGAAGGTAAAAGACAAGGTGATAGTACGAGAACTTGATCTGTATCCTTATCTTGACCGTTATGTCAGGATATACGAACTCCTGGGTATAGTGTAGATAAGGAGATAGTAAAGAATACTACTGCCAGTATTTTTTTGCTTTGAGGATCTCAATACTGTTGGAAATATCTCGAAAAGCTCTTTTTTCTTCAAGCTCAAATTCACTATTCCAGGGAATATTGGTAAATTGTGCCAGCGCATTGGTGGCTTCGATATAACGTTTGTTTCGAGTGAGTATATCTACATAGATACCTAACACTGTTCGTTCTGTCACTTTTCCTCTGGCATATCTGAGAGCAATCTGAATATCCCTAAAAGCTTTCTCTTTATCTCCAAACCATGGCCAGCCAGGAACAAGATCATACACCAGAGCTCTCATTGCCCAGGGAACCCCATCAAAATAATCTGACTGGAGTTCTATACAGCGATTAAGCGCCTCAAGCACATCATCGGCATAGAAAAGACTATCAAGAATTCCATTCTCCTTCGACCAGAGGGCGTAAGCAACTGCTAGCCAGTAGAATCCCTCAGCTCCTTGAGGATTAAAGGCAGTTGCCATAAGTCCATAATCTTTCGCCAGGGTAAAAGACCGTTTACGACTCTCTTTCGTAGTTTGGTAAAACTCTCCCTGGTAGTAATAGCCAGCAGATATCAGCCAGAGAGTCTGATAGTTTGTCTTGCCTGAAGCCAAAAGCCTCTCCTGTTCCAGGAGATAATTGTTTATTTCGCGAGCATTCAAGCGTTTCACAAAAACCTCTCGAGGTAATCCATAAAGTTCGGCACTAAACAAAGAAACAGGAGAAAATAAAGCAAACATAAAAAATAGAAACTTTCTCATAAGTTTTCATCCTTTACCGGGTATTCTTCAGATTCTGAGATGGCCAGATGCATGATTCTGCCTTCCAAAAAATCTCTGGTAAGCTCAAGAAGTTTCGATTTTTCGTTGTATTCGGGATGTTCTAAAACAATATCAAGAAGATAATTTAAAATTCTTCCTATAATTGGTGACGGCTTCAGATCAAAGGTGTTCATCAGGTCGTAGCCATTAATATCCAGATCGGTGACTTTGAGAGCATTTTCTTGCTCAAGAATCCTTTGGATATGTTTGCGAAAATCCTCGAGAATATCAGCTGTCCGTTGTTTGGTACCACTGGCAAGTCTGTCTGCCTCTCGTAACAAAAACAGATCCTCTAAGAATGCCACATCACCATCAAAACGCCGCAGAAATCGACGAACAGCTCCATCCGTCCAATCATGGGTATAATAAAACATATGCAGCCGAACAAGCTTGCACACCCACTCGATCTCCTGATTGCTTGCCTTGAGACGTTTTAAGATGCGTCTGGTTATCTTTTCCCCTATAACCTCATGGTTGTAAAAGACATTGCCTTGCCCTGCAGTCTCAGCAAATTTTTTTGCTCTCGGTTTTGCAATGTCGTGAAAGAGAGCGGCCATTCGCACCAGGGGTTTTTCAGGAGGAACAAAATCACAAGCATAGAGGTTATGGTAGTAAACATCATGACGATGAAACTCATTCTGTTCCATACCATACCCTTCAAGGAGTTCTGGAATCAGATACTCCAAAAGACCAGATTTTCGCATCCATTCTATACCAATAGAAGGCTTCTCCGTCCTGAGTAGCTTCAAAAACTCATCGTGAAAGCGTTCCATCGCCACCTTTTTTATACTCTCCATAGCCTGAGAAATAGCCTCAAAAGTCTTTGTTTCAATATCAAAATGAAGCTTTGCACTCAAACGACAGGCTCTCATAGGGCGAAGACCATCTTCAAGGAATCTTACCAGCGGATCCCCCACACTCCGAATAAGTCGGTTCTGAATATCCTTTTCTCCGTCAAAAAGATCAATAAGCTCTTGACGAAACGGATGATAGGCCATGGCATTGATAGTAAAATCCCGCCGCGCCAGATCCTCTTCCAATGATCGTACAAAGATAACGCTTTCAGGTCTTCTTCCGTCAAGGTATTCCTCATCTATACGATAGGTAGTGATCTCAAAACTCTCTACAGGTTCACGAATAATAAGAGTAATGGTTCCGTGTTTCATGCCTGTAGGAACGGTGAAATGTTCTTTCCCCTGTGGGTGTTGTACACGAGAAAAAATCTTTATGATCTCTTGCGGTGGAGCACTCGTCGCAAAATCAAAATCAAAATTCTTGTAGCTTTTTTCATACCCGCCCGCAATAAGCATATCACGCACCGCACCACCAACCATATAAATCTCAAAACCAGCCTGTTCAACAGTTTCGATAATCCAGCGCAACGAATCAGGAAGCTCATCAAAAAGGCGTAGTATTTTTCTCATGATCAAGAAGCTCCTTTGATAGCTCGAGAAACAAGTTCTCGAGTATAGGCTCTTACACAAACGATATCCTCATCGGTAAGTCCGGCTCCTCTTCCTACTGCCTCCCAGAGTTCCGGCGTCAAAAAGTCTCCAACATCATGGGCATCAGAATTAATAACAAGCGGAGCTTTGTATTTTTTCGCAAGAGTTACCACACGGCCATTTCCCAAACAGTTTCCCTTGCGATAGCTGATCTCCAGAGCAACACCACGTTCTGCAGCAAGAGCTACATCCTCTTCAGCAATTATCCCGGGATGGGCAAGAATATCAACCCCTGCCAGAATAGCTGCCCTGTTTGTTCCAGGCCGAACAGGTTCTACTATCGTCTCCCCATGCATGACAACAACATGTATCCCCTGGGCTCTTGCATATTCAGTCAGATCCTTAATCTCCTCAGGCAAGACATGGGTCAACTCTATGCCTGCCAGAACCACGATATCTCCCTGCTTCTCATTCATACGTCGGGCAAAAGGAACAACCTCCCTACAGAGGATCTCTATATTCGTAGCATCAGCATGATCGGTGATAGCAAGAGCCTCATAGTTTTTTACAATGGCACGGCGAACGTGCTCAGAGGGAATCAGTGTTCCATCACTCCAGAGAGTGTGACTGTGAAGATCAACAAGCTTCATCAATTTCCTCCGCTATATTCTGCAGGTACTCTACGGCTTTTTGGATAAGATTTCCCTGGACGGGAAAACTATACGCACCTTTGTTCTTTGCCACCTCGCCAGGGCGTTGAAGAAGAACCATTTTCACCTGTCCTAAGGTGTTTTTCTTGTCAGCCAGAAGAGGTTTTTCAAGATCCTTCCAGTCTATTGTACGGATAAGGTTGGGCTTCTGCAGGATATTTAATCTTCGGAAATCATTTGCTATATTTTCCACAATCGAAGGTTTTAATAAGCCCATCTGCATAGAAATATACACTTCGCCGAGCATCCCCCATGCTACCGCAAAACCATGGAGCAACTCATACGCCAAAACATGCTCAATCGCGTGCCCCAGCGTATGACCAAAGTTCAGAATCTGTCTGAGGTTTTGTTCTCGAGGATCTTTTGCCACTACTGAGGCTTTTATAAAGCAGCTTTTCCAGAGAAGAGTAGACCAATCCATATTTTCCCAATCACTGTGAACAAGCAAGTCATAATACGAAACATCAGCTATGAGTGCGTGTTTTACCATCTCCACAAGCCCATTTCTTTTTTGTTCCTCGGGAAGCGTGCGCAGAAAAGCCGTATCAGTTACCACAAGTGAAGGAAAATGAAAAGCACCGATGAGATTTTTGCCGCGGGAGGTATCAACACCTGTTTTTCCTCCGATAGAACTGTCCACCATAGCCAGGACAGTCGTAGGAATTTGAATAAAATCAATCCCTCGCATGTACATTGATGCTACAAACCCTCCAAGATCCCCGACAACCCCTCCTCCCATTGCTATTAACACACTTTTTCTATCCCCTCCAAGTTCCAAAAGCTTCTCTGTTACCTTTACGGCTTGTTCAATGGTTTTGGAGGATTCTCCAGCAGGGATAACAATTACATCTCTTGAAAAAAAGTTTATCTCTTTTTTCCAGAGACGATAAACCTGTTCATCCGTAAGAACAAAAGCATGGCTATAAGATTTGCGAGAAACAAAATCCTTCACCGTTTTTTGCCAGTGATTCTCTCCAAAGACAATCTGATAGCAGGAAAGAGAAGAAGCAGGAATTCGCACCTTTAGCTTAGTTACGTTCACCCAAACTTTGCTCCGCCTTTATTCTTGAGATCACATTGGCTGTAATATCGACACTTTTATCATAAAAAAGAAGCCCGGTAGTTTCCTTTGTCAAAATCAATGTGTAGCGTTTCTCGTTTCCAATTTTCTGAATCACAACAAGGATCTTGTTGTAGATATTTCTCGTAAGATCGTTACGCAAGGCATCGAGTGTCTTGTTTGCCTCTATGGTAAATTCAGCAAGTTCTTGCTTTTTTGCATCAATTTCTATCTCTCGGCGGGTTCTTTCTTCAGCAGAGAGGCTCATATAAAGCCGTTTATACTCCTCTTCCATCGTCGCAATCACTTTCTTTTTTTCCTGGATTTGAGTATCATACTCTTGGCGTTTTTTTGCCACCTCCTGACGAATATCCTCATAACCAGGATACGCTTGAAGTATCCGATCGAAATCAACCACTGCTACCTTGACAAGTTTAAGCGCTGAAGCACTCTGCCCCCATACCGACAAAGGAGCAAGAAGACACACTACACAGAATATTGTAAACCAATTTTTCATCATCCGCCTCCTTAAAACATTCCCTGAATAGAAAATACAAACTGCCAATCACTAAAGAACTCATCGGTCTTTTCAAATCGAAAACGTTTCTCCTGGGAATCATAGTATCCGCGTCTGACCAGGTAAAACCTGAGAGGAAATCCAGGAATATTCAATCGAATACCCGGTCCAAAGCTAAACATCGTTCCCTCAGGATTGAGAGGAGCTATGCCACTCCATGTAGACCAGAGATTTCCTACATCACAGATAAACACTCCCCACACCCATATCTGATAAATCTGATAGCGCAGCTCAAAACTGTTATAAAGCTTGGACTCCCCTCCACGAACCAGCCCCATCCAACCCCGTAGTTCCCAGATACCATCATAGCGCAAGACCTCGTTCGCTGCATACTCCTTTAATCCATTCATAAACTGGGGAAGAAGAAACTCTGTAGAAATATTGTACGCCAATACGATTTTCCATATTGGATTAAAATACGTGCTATAAAAGAACTTCGTTTTTATAAAATGGCTTTCTCCACCCAAAATCCCCCCATACGAGGTTAGATTTGCCTGAAAAATACTTCCCCTCGTTGGTTCAAAAGGATTATCCGTAGAGTTACGAGTTGCCGACAATCCAAAATAATTTCGAAAACGCCAGCCTTTTTTCAAATCATCCTGAAGGGTTACGTTGGTATCCCAGTGATCAGAGAACGTAAGGGGAAGAGTAAAATTAGCGCCTGTATCCTGATAAAACGAAGTTCCCAGAGAGAAACCACCCTGCCAGTAAATACCAAAACGACGACCAAGATTGATACCAAGATTGATACTATCTCTATAGTATTGTTTATCATTTGTAAGTGTGGTCAAACTATTACTCGGATTATCATGATAATTAAAATCTGAACCATCGATCACACCATCCCCATCATCATCTGTTGGCACACTCTTAAACCAGTCCCTGCTATACCCCAGAGAAACACCTGCAGAGATTGGTTGATCAAAAAGATACGGCTCTTGAAAACCAAGACTGATAGACTGCCTACGTTCTGCCCATTCCCCTCGAGCGGTAACCGTTCTCCCTGTCCCGAGAAAGTTTTTCTCTGAAACCTGAAGATAGGCAGAAAAACCACTCTCAAAACCATACGTCACACCAAAGGTAAACAAACCCGTCCTCGTCTCTTCTACATCAATATTCAGATTCACCAGACCCTCAGCAGAACCCGGGAAAGGATTTACCTGAACATCTGAGAAATATTCCAACTGCATGAGACGATTTTTCGTTTGCTCTACCTTGCGATTAACATACATCTCGCCTTCCTGAAAAATCAACTCACGCTGGATCACCTTGGTTTTTGTTCGTGTATTCCCTGTTATAAGAATTTTTTCAATATGCGCTCTTTTACCTTCATAAATCATAAGCCGACTATCAATAACATTCGTGTTTTCACGTTTCTCGGGAATCAAAATAACATTTGCATACAGGTACCCATTGTCAGCATATCTTGAATAGATCGCATACCGTCCCATTTCCATCTGGATATAATCATACACACTTCCCTCTTTTAGAGAAACAAGAGAACGAAGATCTTCAGTAGAGTATATGGTATTATTTTCGATAGAAATATTCCCTGTAAAATACTTTTCTCCCTCCGCGATATCTATCTCCACATAGATAGCAGGATGATTGTCTTTACCTACATTGGTAACATACCATGTATGACGGTTAATTTTTACATCAAAGTATCCTTTCTTTTTGTAGAGATATTGAATAAGCTTCTCGTCTTCTTCAAACTCATCTTCTTTTAGGACACCCGAAACAACAAACCAAAATTTCTCCTTGGTTTTCATGGCATTTTTGATCTCACCAGCTTTCACTGCCTCATTCCCTGTAATGATAATCTTTTCAACAACCACTTTTTTCTTGGCATCTACCACAAAGGTAATATCATAAGCATTGGTGCGTTTTTTTACATCGTAAGGTTCTTTTTGTACATCAATAGAAACGTCACGAAATCCTTCTGATATATATTTCTGTTTAATAATGGCTATGGATTCACTTATCATCGATTCAGTAAAATATCCTTCTTCTTTGATGGGAATAGCACTTTTCATGTCTTCTACAGAAAGAAAACCTGGATTTTTAAAACGTATCCAGCGCACATAAGGATTTTCCTTCACTTTGTATATCAATCTATAACCATTGGTCAGTCGCTCTCGTTCTACGCGGATGTCCTCGAATTTTCCCGTTTTGAAGAGATTCTTTACACTTTCGTTAATATTATCTACCAAGAACATATCCCCTTTCTTAATTGTTACTAACCCCCTCATTTCTGAGAGAGGCATATTTTGAAGTCCTTCAAAAACAACCTCCTGCACAATGTTCCCTTCTTGAGCTATACTTCCAGTAACTACTCCCAAAAAAAGGAAAAAGAAAAATCCAAGCAATAAACTTCTCTGCATATCCTGCTCCTAAAATCTCCGTTTATAGTTAATCTCTATCTTTTGTTCATACTCAAGCGTTTCAGTGGTATTGAGCAACGGTTCATAAGACCATCCTACCTCTACTCCCTGCAGAGAGTAGCTCACACCAAAGCTATATACCGGTCTCAATGTCACCTGGTTGCTTCCAAAAACTCCCTGCAACGCAATATCAGCTTCCACAAAAATATTGGGAAGGATATATCTCCCCACAGAAAGAGAGGTTCCCTCCAACAAAGCCGGCAGGGTAAGGTTGGAGATACCTCCTGTCAAGTATCTCGCGTAATTCTGTGCCAGAGTGCTTCGAATAACAAACATATCTAATCCCAACTGTTGTCTTAGCCTGGCTGAAAATGGCGAGAGAATAAGCACCTCTTCTGCTAGCCCTGCGCCTGTGGAAAATAGCGATGCCACTGTTTGAGACGATACATTTGTATTCGTGACCATTTGAGGCAAACCAAGATAGCTGATAATCTCCTCCTTTCGTCTCTCTGGAACAGAATAAAAATTTACCAGATTTATTTTAGGGAGTTTTCCCAGAAAGGTCAAATAAATTTCGATATTATCTTGAAGACTCCTATATCGGTACTTCGATTGGAATTCAACCTCTGGTAAAAAATCATTTTCAAAACTTACTATTCCTTCTACAATCTGAAAATTCTGAGTAAGGTATCGCAACCTACCTGAAGCAACAGAGAGCTTTCCCTTGAGCGAAGGTTGTGGAAGAGCCCCACTTATCTTAAGCACTGAGCCTGGTTCAAAAACCATATCCACCACCTCACTTTGAAACGCCAGGCGCTGATCAAGAAACACAGAGAGAGCAAGTTGAACAGGAAGGAAAAACTCATTCCCCCTGCTCCAGAAATCCTGCAAACTCACCCAGATACGCGATTGACGAAGTCGAAGATTTCCCCCAACCGTAATATCATCCAGGGAGCCACCTATGGTCAATATTTCTGGTTGTATAACTCCCGTAAACACAGGTGTCTGAAAACGAAAAACATCAGACGAACGCTGAGCACCCAAACGAAAAGAAAACAAGCCATTCTGAAACGGTTTCATTGCCCCCTGAATCCAGAAAACTCCTGTTGATGTGGCAAGCTTCTGCCTTGGAAGCACAATCTCATCTCCCGAAAAAGACAGGGTCAAATACTGGTTGGTAATTTTTGTTACCACTCCAGGAATAGTCAAAGAAACACCCTGAAGCTGAAGGGATCCACCAAGAGAAGGTTCTGCTTGACTTCCTGTAAGTGAGATCTGCGCGAACATCGCACCACTTACACGAATATTCCACCACTTATCTAAAAAGTCAAAACTTGCCCTATTCCTGCTCGTAAGGTTGAGTGTTTGTCCCATGCTTCCAGAAAGATTGCCACTTACAAAGGGGAAAAGATATTCTACATTCAAAGCCCTATCTCTAACTTTATACATTCCGTTAAAACCATAGAGCTGTTTTTTTGTAAAGACTACCTCATCTTGTTTAAAAAGAACCTCTCCACTAAAAGATGGTTGCGGCTTCCCAAAAAAAATCCAGTTCGGAACGCGATAGGAAAAAAAGTATTGTGCCTCTTTTTGCTCGTAAGCGCCAATGAATTGCATTTGAAAAAGCTTTTTATCCTGTGCCGAGAGAAAAAAATTCCACCCACCTTGCTGTCTTTTTATGTCCCAAAAACCATCTCCACTCATCTCCCAGCCCTGCCACTTCCCTGTGATATTGTAAATATCAAGACGGGAACCAATTTTTTTCACATCTTTCAAGGCAATTTCTACGTTTTCTCCTGCCATTATCACCTGTCCCTCAGCATCAAAGTCCATCCCCTGTCCTTGAAGCTTTCCTACTACATCCAGGATATACTTTGAGCCATCAGGGAAACGGATACCAACCTTTCGGAAATCCCCTATCATCTGCCATGTTTGTTCTTCCATCCGAAGGCGAACCCCTCCACCACGGATAAAAAACACTTGAGCATCAAGACCTGTGCGTGTTTGAGCCATCATGCCCTTTCCTATGAGCACATCTCCCTGGAGATTTAACCAAAAATTTTCTATCTGTAAAGCATTATTAGAAGAGACAAGCTTCAAACGAAGTTCATAAGGAGTTTTATTCATAAAAAGTGTGGTCCTCATTTCCAGCCCGGAGATGAATCCCTTTTTCCATTGATAAAAACCCCGGCTTTGAACAAAAGAAGAGAGAGACTTTGAAAGATAAAAAGGCATCGAAGATATCTCCCAATCCAATCTCCCATCCTCAAGGGTATGTTCAAATCGAACCTGAATATTTGTTTTTACGAGTAAATTTCCTTTGCCATTTTCTTCAAGACCATCCCACGTATACTTCAACTCAAATGGTGTTTGCCCCAAAAGTGGAAATCTGGCATTTCCCGTCATGGTGATATACATCCATCGCCTTTCAGGATAGTTTACATCTACAGTTATTACACCTTTTTGAATCCCTTCTCTACTAAGAAAGAGATTGGATAAGAAAACATGGGTGTTTGTCGGTGTAGGCACAAAAATCGTATAATCAGTCCCTGCAAGAAAACTTCTTCCCTGCAAAAATAACTTTCCCTGCATTTTCCCGAAGATTGAAATCTCTCCCCGAGGAGTCATAAAAAAAGATCCCTTTGTTGAAAGCTTCATCCTCTCAAGATCAAAACCAGAGAAAAAAACAGTTTTTGAAAGTGCTTTTCCCTCTATATCACGCCCCTCAAAATCCACGGAAACATCCTTGCCTATTCGACCTGAAAATCGAAGGTTATGATTATTATCACTTACAAAGACAAGCTCATTGGTTTCAAAATGGTATTGAATACGACTACTCCCCGTTTTTCCCCCATTAACCGCAAAATCATGAATCACGAGCGAACCTTCCTGTCCTTTAGACACAAGAGAAACCTTTCCACTGAGAAAGAGGAAGTTAGGTATCACCATCAATGAATCACATTGCCCATCTAACACCATCCCCGAGGAAAGATTTTGCCATCTTGCCCTGGCTTGTCCCCCTTTTTTAGTATTCAGCGTAAACTCTCCTCTTTCAGGACCGGAGTTAAAAGAAAACATCTGACTATTTGAACCTTTGAGAGATATCTCTAAAAGAGACTTTTGTTTCTCCCATGTCATATACGCAAGATACTCACCAGGAGAAAAATAGTGCTCAAATATACCTTTCTCTCCAAGCCGGGAATACTCAAGTTTTCCTTTTTGCCTGTAAGAAAACGTTTCATTCTGGAAATCAACATGAAATTCCTCGGTGGCATTTGTTACTACCAGATCATGTTGACGATAGAGGGATAAATCCAAACGAAGGTTCGTCAACAGAGCAACAGAAAACCCTCCCACAGACAAAGAAAGACCACTTTCTACGAGTGTATTCCACCAATGTGGTCCATACGATAGCAATCGTAGATTCCCACTCCCGCGAAGATACTCCATACCATATACATCAAAAATACTTATATCCCCTGTATAAAATCCTTCCCACCCAATGGGTTTCATCCGAAATAAAGCTCGGTCTACTTGAAAACGAGCAAAAAGTGTTTGCCAAAAAGATATGCGAAAATCACTTTTGGTGACAACAATAGTAGGATAAAAACCCTTCAAAGAAAAGGAGGAAGAAGCAGTAAAATACCGAAAAAGTTCATTGATAACAAGATCCCCTTCTCCGCTATCTATCTCAATTCTATACACGGATCTCACAGGATCCCAGAAAATATTGGGAAGATAAAAAATACGAACCCGTCGTACCACGAGACTACCTGTTTCTCCCGTGCGCAAAACCACATTTTTCGCCCCAAAAAAAACAAAGGGCATATTGTAAAGCCTTTCAATCGTTATGGAGATATCAGGAAATTGCTGAGCTAAAAACGCTTCAATGGCAGACTTTTGTCTTGCCAGCAGAACATCGACAGCGACCATCCCGAGAACGTAAAGAAGAAGCCCCGTCAGTAAGGCCAGAACTATGCGTTTCAGAGAAAACATGGCCTTGGAGTACTAATCTCTATTCATATTTATTTCTGACCTTTTGCACTTTCATCCAGGGTATTGACCAGTGTGGTAATTGCCTGCTTGGTGGCATTTTGAATAGCCTGCTCGCCGTTCAAACCAGCACCCTTCGATTTAAAGGGTTTCCCCTGTTCAATCTTTCCTGTCTTAATTTCAATCCAATCATAGGAAACACTGGCATCAGCGACATACATGGAAGCAAGAGCATCGATGTTAACCAGATCTCCTGCATTCCCTAACAGATTGACATCCAGGGTGACGTACAATAGGCGTTGAATCTGAGGAAAAGAAGCACGAAGATAGGCCAAAAGTGTCTCTTTTGCCTTTTTTTCTGCATCAAAGTCTATCTCGGGAAGCTCAATTTCAACAACATGAAAACCTTTTTGAGACAGCTGGGCGCTTAAAGCGGCATTATCAGCTTGTACGAGATTATAACTTGCTGTACCGCGCCCCTCCTTTACCTTTTTCAAAAGTATTACTGTTGTACTCTGGGCCTTGAAACGAGGAGAGACCTTGAGCGAAAGTTCAATACGGTTTTTGTTTTTCACTGCCTCGAGTTGCTCTTCTAACTCACTGTCAAGGGCAATAATATTGCTATACGTTTTAAAAGAAAACGTAATCGTCACAGATATATTGTCAGAAGCATTCACACTTTGAACCTCATAGGTCATCTTTCCCCGGGCATCCGTCGTCGTACCTCCCTTTGAGACGAGAGAAGCCCTGGAAGAAACAGCCTCAAGGGGAATGCCACTCAGAGGCGAATTCTTCTCCGTATCCGTCAACTGAACCACAATAGGATCACTCCCACCCTCAAGATATGCATAGACAGGAGAAGAAACAAGCTGAAGAGAAAGTCTCTGGTAAAGAGAGAGAAGGGTTGTCCGTATCTCTTCGTAAACGTCTTCATTCTCCGCTGCTTTCCCACTGATAAGGAGCCCCTGCCAGAGAGCTTCAAGAGCTGGCTGATAGTATCGCTGGCTCATAAGGGTTTTGGCATCACTCAGGTATTTTTGAGAGGTGATGCGTTGGCTCGCCACAAGTTTCTGCTGTTTTTCCCGCTCCTTTTCTATCCAGCTCTTTGAGATCTTGAGAAGCGTATACATGGTGTAAGTGCCATCATCGTATCGCTCATAGTACACATCCTCCACATCAACACTGATGTCTGCCTTTCCCTTCCCTTCAATGCTCTCTTGAACCTGTTGTTCAAAGAGAGAAGCGTTATCAGACTCTGTGCCCGTAGCCTTGTATGAGAGTTTTCTCGTAACCCGTATCCCTATATAATCTATAAGTTGTTTTGTTGCGTCAGAAACAGCCATTTTTTTCGCAGCCTGGAGAGATGCTTGTTTTTCTGCTATGCCCACAAAGTAGACGTTCTTGGCATCCTTTTTGGGAGTAATAATCCAGGCAGGTTTTTCAGCAGCTGATCTCTCGACAACCTTTGGCACATAAGAACCCCTTCCTGCAGAACCACATCCCAGAGATATCAGAAAAAAAACCAAGAAAAAAAACCGTCCTATTGTATGGTATTGAAATCTCATATCTTGCCTCCGATCAAAATTTTCTCTTTATATTTTATCCTCATTTTGTAAAAATATCAAATGAAAGCGATTTTCCCGTTTTAAATTTTTCTTTCGCACACCATTACCCTCACTTTCCATGGCAAGCCTGCCGAACTATTACTCTCCAGCTGTGTAAACTGGATTATTATCCATGCCTTTGGAGTGCTTTTTTATTTTGAAAGAGCGACACCTTTTCGAGTACTTTTATTATGAAGCAATTCGAAAAGTTGACAAAATTCTCACGGTAAAGTATAATAGAAATAGAAAATAAAAAAGGAGGCTATGATTCTGTAAGACATGAAAGAGCCATTACTCAATTAAAGACATGGAAGGATATTGACAAAGAAAAAACCAGTGGAAGGGTTAGGAGAATGATAGCAAAAGCAATACAAACAAAAAAGCAATTATCTAAAACAGAGGAAGATAATTCAAAGATTTTTGAAATGTTAGTTCGTAATTTTAAAAATAACAAAAAAATAATATTAAGTCATAAAAAATCTCTTTTATTAAACGGAGATGTCTTGAAAGAAAATTTCTTTGACAAAGAATATTTTGATTTGATTATAACATCTCCTCCTTACAATGTAGATATAAAATACAATTCACACAATGATGATTTAACCTATGATGAATATTTGGAATTTTCTGAAATATGGATAAGAAACTGTTTTAAATGGGCTAAAAACCAGGGAAGGTTTTGTTTAAATATTCCTCTGGATAAGAATAAAGGTGGACAAAAAAGTGTAGGTGCTGATTTAACTACAATTGCACAAAAAGTGGGATGGAAATATCATTCTACAATTATTTGGAATGAGGGGAATATTTCAAAGAGAACGGCATGGGGTTCCTGGTTGTCGGCTACTGCACCATATGTAATTGCTCCTGTTGAATTGATAGTGGTTCTATATAAAGGTGAATGGAAAAAAAATAATGGGTCAAAAATATCTGATATTACAAAAAAAGAATTCATGGAATGGACAAATGGACTATGGACTTTTAATGGAGAAAGCAAAAAAAGAATAGGACATCCAGCCCCTTTTCCTTTAGAATTGCCTTATAGATGTATCAAACTATTTAGTTTTGTAGATGATATTGTTTTTGATCCCTTTGCGGGAAGTGGGACTACCTTGATTGCTGCTAATAATACAAATAGATATTCTGTGGGACTGGAAATAGATTTAAAATACTGTGAGTTAGCAAAACAAAGAATTTTAAAAGAAACAGAAATACTTTTTTAAAGAGAAAGCTATGAAAAAGGAAAACAAAAGTATTTCTGATTTGATCATTGAATATTTCAAGAAGCATCCAAATGAAGAATTGCCTCACGGGCCGGTTGTTGATTGGGTTGAAGAACAATATAAAAAGCTTTACAATAAAAAACCAAGAGATACATGGCGAGCTATTAGAATGTTACATCAACAAGGATTCTTAATTAAAGTAAAAAAAGGAATTTATAAATACGATCCAAATTTTGTTATTAGAAAGGAAATAGAAGATTTTACACCAGAGTTGAAAGAACAAATACTAAAAAGAGATGGTTATAAGTGTATAGTTTGCGGTAGAAGTGCAAAGGAAGGATACGAGTTACATGTTGACCACATTCTACCCAAAGACAAGGGGGGCAAGGCTACATTAGAAAATGGACAGACACTTTGTTCAATTTGTAACTTTAGGAAGAAAAATTACAATCAAACAGAAAGTGGTAAAAAAATGTTCATAAGACTATGGGAAACAGCAAAAAAGATTGGTGATACCAAAACTCAAGAATTTTGTGAAGAGATTCTGAAAACATACGAAAAGTTCAATATCAACGGGCATATTGAATGGAAAAAAGATTAATTGACGTAATTTAAAAAAATATAGACAATGAGAAAACTGAAATAACCTTGAAATTTGTAAGAAAAGCTGTTCAATAATAAAGAGATAATGTATATGGAGAATAAAAACAGCCTAAAAGAATATATGCTGAAAGAAATTGCGATAATTCAGGATATTACAAAAAGGATGATTTATAATTCATTTAAATATCAGATTTAGCCCTCTGGAAATTTTTCTTCAAAATTTTACTTCAAAGAAATATTGACTTTCTCTTTTTTTGCCTTATGATGTAAGGAGAAAAATGTCTGTAAGGAGTTTTGCATGAAACAGGGATACTGGATGCTCGTTTTACATGCCCATCTCCCCTTTGTCCGCCACCCAGAGTATAACGATGTCATCGAAGAGCGATGGTTATACGAAGCTATCACCGAAACCTATATCCCTCTCTTGTGGGTATTTGAACAGCTAGCAAGTGAGGGGGTACAGTTTCGAATAACCATGTCTTTCACCCCCCCACTAGCAAACATGCTTGCAGACTCTCTTCTTCAGGATCGCTATGTCTCTCACATAGAAAAACTCATCCAGCTTGCAGAACAAGAGGTTGTAAGAAACCGCTTTGTCCCGGAATACCTCAAAATCGCTGAGTTTTATCTCGACAGGTTTCAAAGGGTGCGAAAGAGTTTCGTTGAAACTTACAAAAAAGACCTCGTAAAAGCTTTTCGTAAATTTCAAGACCTTGGCTTTATTGAAATCCTGACCAGCGGGGCAACCCATGGTTTTCTTCCTCTCCTGAATGTTCATCCGGAGGCTGTACGAGCACAAATCCAAGTGGCTGTTCGTGACTACGCCCGTCATTTTGGGAAAGCTCCCCGCGGCATATGGAATCCTGAATGTGGCTACTACCCTGGACTTGAAAACTTTTTGAAAGAGGCAGGAATACACTTTTTCTACACTGATACGCATGGCATTCTGCATGCTTCAGAAAAACCTCACTACGGTGTTTTTGCTCCCATGCAAACTCCCAATGGGGTGGCATATTTTGCCCGCGATGTGGATACCTCGCATACCGTCTGGTCTTCAACAGAAGGATACCCTGGCGATGGGGCTTACCGAGAGTTTTACCGGGATATAGGGTTTGATCTTGAGTACAACTACATTCGCTCCTACATTCACGAAAGTGGTGTACGAGTAGCAACAGGTATCAAATACCATCGCATCACAAGTAAAGAAACACCCATGGATCACAAACTCCCTTACGACATAGAAATGGCACAACAAAAGGTTCAGGAACACGCCCATCATTTTGTCTACGGAAGAGAACAGCAGATTGATTATGTCTCTTCCCTCATGGATCGACCTCCTGTTGTCGTTTCTATGTACGATGCAGAACTTTTTGGACACTGGTGGTTTGAAGGACCGGATTTTCTCTATCACGTGATCAAAAAAATAGCCACCCATCCAAAACTTGGGATGATAGCTGCCCCGGAATATCTTGAAATGTTCCCCAACAATCAAGTGGTCACTCCTCCTCTGTGTAGCTGGGGATACAAAGGATACAGTGAATTCTGGCTCAATGGTACCAACGACTGGATATACCCCCATCTTCACAAAATGGCAGAACGTATGCACGAACTTGCTGTCACGTATCGAGGTAACCAGAACCCCCTCGTGCTTCGTGCCTTAAATCAGGCGGCGAGAGAACTTCTCCTTGCTCAATCCTCAGACTGGGCATTTATCATGAGAACGGGAACAATGGTAGACTACGCGGTGAAACGGACAAAACTCCATATCTCCCGGTTTAATAGACTCTATGAGATGATCCATGTTAAGGTAGACATCGACGAAGCCTGGCTGAGTGAGGTGGAAAAAAGGGATAACATCTTTCCGGAGATTGATTTCCGGGTGTACGCCTAAAAAGAGAATACTCCCTTAAGCCTACCTTCTGTTTTCTTTTAAGTCTGAGAGGATAAAAAGTGTTATTTTTTTTCTTCTGAAAGAATATGAACTTCGAGAATACGATCAACACGAAAGGTTCTCTCTTCATTTGTTTGAAAACATAAAGCGCGTAATCCTTCAAAGCTTTTGTTGTGGTACTCCATCTCTCCCATCCAGCGAGGGAGAATCTTTCGAACGCTTTTTGTATCGTCAGATTTAAGATAAACAATTTCAAGCGTTGATTGTGTCCTTATAGCCTGGAGAAGAATCTCTCTTTTTGTCTCAAGTGATTGCAATGTATGTGCCTGAGCATATTTTGTGCCGGTCATGAAACGAATAATATGCCAATCTATCTTGACATGACTCTTTTTAATGGGATGCTTGAGAACAAGCCCCTCAAGGCTTGTCACACGACTGAGAGCCACATAGGTTTGTCCTGTAGCAAATGCCCCCCGCCCCATATCAAGAAAAACATGGGAAAAAGTCTTTCCCTGGGATTTATGGATGGTAATACCCCATGCCAGTCGCAGAGGAAGCTGGGTAAACTTGCCCATTGCCTTTTTTTTCACGGTTTTGCCCTCAATCTCATAATGGTAATTGACCCACGTGTAGGGTTCTACATCCACCTCGGTGCCATCCTCAAGCTCAACCGTAACGACTTCCTCTCTACAGAAAATCACCCGTCCAATACTCCCATTGACCCACAACCCCCAGGGATGATTCACGAGAAACATCACCTGGGCACCTTTTTTGAGTGTGAGAACCTCATCCGTAGGTATATCCTTTTGAGGAAAATCCCCTTCAATCAGGCCTTCATAAACATGCTTTTTCCCTGGAAGCTTCTCTAACTCGCTTTGGTTGATCTCATCTACAATATCGTTATGCGTTGTCAGGTACACATACTGCTTCTCCTGGGGCGTAAAACCTGGATTGACTCTTTTATTCAGCAGAGCAATATCTTCGTCTGTAACCGTGCCGTTTCGTATACGATTGAGAATTCCAATAAAAAGCGTATCTTTTTGTCTGTAGACCTTCTCGAGCTCGTAGAGCTTCATATTGAGTTGAGAATAGCACCTCGCTGAAAAAAAATAAGGGGATTCATAAAGAGAGGAAAATATTTCTTTTTCTCTCGAGGTAACCACAGGGGGAAGCTGGTAAAGGTCACCAATGAAGAAAAGTTGAATACCCCCAAAAGGCAACGTCTGTCGGTATTTTGTTTTTTTCCCACCAAAGTCTGCAAATACTCGTCTGGTGAGAGTATCAACCATATCAAGAAGATCTGCCCGAACCATGGAGATTTCATCGATAATGATCATGTCCAGATGAGAAAGTACCTCGTAAAGCCTGTCACCCTTTCTTTTGAGGATTTCGGGGATATCTTCTAGAGTATGCGCGGGAAAAATACCATAAAACGAATGGATTGTCTGCCCCTCAACATTCAAGGCTGCAACCCCTGTAGGAGCAAGAACCACACAGTGTTTCTGGGTTTGCTCTAAAAAATACCGGAGAAAGGTAGATTTCCCCGTTCCTGCCCTTCCGGTGAGGAAAACGTTTTCCCCTTTTTCCAGAGCATCATAGACCTGCTGGAACCCTTCGTTGATTTCAATGTTCACGGTTTTCTCCTAGACGGAGAATCGCACAATCATCACATCCCCATCCTGAATCTCGTAATCCTTACCCTCAAGACGAACTAACCCCTTATCTCTCAAGTTTGTCCAGCTCCCATGTTTGACAAAGTCTTCATAGGAAACAATCTCAGCCCGTATAAAGCCTTTTTCCATGTCTGAGTGAATGACCCCTGCTGCCTGGGGTGCTTTTGTCCCCTGAGGTATAGTCCACGCTCGGGTTTCTTTTTCTCCTGCAGTGAAAAAGGTAATAAGCCCCAAAAGTTTGTACCCCTCAACAATAAGCCTTTCCAATCCACTTTTCTCCAGCCCAAGATCTTTCAGGTACTCACGTGCCTCCTCAGGTTCCAGCTCCGAGAGTTCCTGTTCTATCTTTGCTGAAAGGGCGAGGACATCGGCTTTAAGTGTATCTGCCTTTGCTTTAAGTTTCTGATAGAGGGGATTACTTTCATAGGAGGTGATTTCTTTCTCGCTTACATTGGCAACAATAAGCAGTGGCTTCATCGTGAGAAACTGATACGAAGCGAGTATTTTACTTTCTTCAGGTGTAAGCTCGAGATTCTTCATGAGTTCTCCCTCTTCCAGGGAGGTTTTTATCCGGGTAAGAAGCTCTACTTCCGTTTGAGCCTCTTTGTTCCCTGCCTTGGCCATTTTGGTCTTTTTCGTGAGAATATTTTCAATGGTTTCCAGATCCTTGAAAATAAGCTCCATATTGATAATCTCAAGGTCCCGAATGGGATCAACCTCCCCGATATGAATCACATCTTTGTCTTCAAAAAGCCTCACAACCTGGACAACAGCATCAACCTCCCGAATATGGGAAAGAAATTGATTTCCCAGACCCTCTCCACGACTTGCGCCTTTCACAAGCCCGGCTATATCGACAAACTGAACGGTCGTGGGAGTAACCTTTTTGGCATCCACCAGCCTTGCCAGTGTTTCCAGTCTCTCATCCGGAACCGAAACAATCCCCACATTCGGATCGATGGTACAAAAGGGATAGTTCGAACTTGCAACATGCGCCCGTGTAAGAGCATTAAAAAGCGTTGATTTTCCTACATTTGGAAGTCCAACAATACCACAGCTAAAACCCATGTATTTCTCCTTTTTATATTTCCATGCTATTTGCCAAGCTTGCGTTTCGCATAGTCACGGTAATACTGAAGCTGCTTGTCATTAGGGTAAGCGAGAAGGGCTTCTTCGGTAATCTGAAGAACCGATTTCCAGTCTTCCCTATTGGAGTATTCCTCTGCCAGATTACGGTAAGTGATAAGAATAGCTCGATCAATCTCCCAATTCTCTGGATCATACGCAAGCGCCTGTTTATAGAAAGAGAGCTTTTCCTTCAGAGAGGTGGTATCAGAGGCTTTCATAATATACAAAGAGGCGAGATTCTTCTGGAGGATGGAAGCACGGGGAAGATAGGATAAACCCTTTTTCCAGATTTCTTCTGTTTTCTGGAGAAAGCCTGCGTCTTTATAAGCCATTCCAAGATTGTTATAATATTCGAGGAGGTAACTCTCCCTCTCAGGAATACGTAGATCCTCATACCATTTCAGCACGAGATCTTCATACAGGGGATAGAGCTTCCACTCACTTACCAGCTTTTTGACGAGGGATGTCATTCCGTAGGCAGAAACTTTGGTATACCAGCTTCTTTCTAAAAAACGACTCTTCACATTCTGAAGGGTTTCCCATGCCTCTTGATAGGCATTCGTTTGGATCAGTCTGTAGAGAAGTTCCTGATACGCTGCCCCCACCATATTCTCATCACCGAGCAAAACCGAAAGATACTGCTCAAGAAGGCGTCTTCCTTCTGCTAACTGTCCTGCTTTTAGGGTATCCAGTGTCATCTGATAGATGGTGACACGGTAATTATTGCTAAGAACCCTGTTCTCAGGAAATTGAGTTATCCCCTCCTCCAAAACAGCAAGAGCCTCATTGGTAAGTCGTCTTCCTACCAGAAAGGAAGCATATTCCTGATAGGCACCAATCGCATTTGTCTGAACAAGAGGGATCTGTTTATCAAGTTCCAGTGCCCTGAGAGCAAGCTGAAAGGCATTGGAAAAAGATCGCCTCTGAACCTGAAAGTACACCTCGTTGGCATACCACATGGCATACCACTGCGTAGTATTGGTAAGAACAACGAGAGGAACCTTTTCATTTGCAAAAGAGGTCACCCGCACAAAGTCCTGCTGTACCTGAGGTTTTTGTCGAAAATTGTACCCCAGAGGAGAAGTGGCTTCTACCTCTATCCATTGCCCTCCAACAAACACTTCAGGCCGCGCGTGGCGGGTATAGAGGTTAAGACGCACGGGGATTCCCAGGGTGTGTGCCGAGATAGCATACAAAAGAGAAGCTGAGGCACAATTAAACTCCCCTGTCTGAAAAATGCCTGAAACCGTATTCGCTGTTTCACGATAACGTTTTAAAAAACGTTCATGAAGAGTGAGAAGAAGTTTTTCTGCCTTTTCAGCATCACTTGCGTACTGGTTTCTGGCAAGATCGGCGATGGTGTTTTGCCACTGGGAGGCGTAAAAACTTACACTTTCCTGGTTGGTTAACCACGCAGTAATGAGTATACCTTCTATAAGATTACTATTCGCCCTATTTTGCCAGAATTTCTGCTCCAGAGGATGAAAGTTTTCATCCCAGAATTGACTCCTTCCCCACATTAAAAGAGGAAACATCAGAAGAGAAAAAATCCTCTTTTTCATCCCTCTCTCCTTGAAATTCTTTAGTGACCATCCATAATACGGATCATCATCACCTTATCCTGAATGAAAGAAAGTCGACTGATCTCTTCCATAGCCTGTCGCATGTTTCGTTCGCGTGCCTCATGGGTTGTCATGATAAGAGGAACAGAGGTGGTCTCACTCTGCTCAGGTTGCAATACCGAGGCAATACTGATGCCATATTTTCCAAAAATGCTTGCAATCTGCGCAAGAACCCCCGTCTGATCCAAGACATGAAAACGGATATAATAGCGAGAGGTAATCTCGTCCATCGACTTGACCTCGAGTCTTTGGTAAGGACGGAAAAGTTCAAAATTTCCTTCCCGGCTATGTTCTGCTATGGCCATGATGTCGGCAACCACGGCTGTAGCTGTAGGATGCGATCCTGCTCCTTTTCCGTAGTACATAGAGGTACCAAGATATTCGCTTTCTACAAGAATAGCATTGTACTCGTAGTGAACAAAAGCAAGCTGGTTATCTTTGGGAACCAGGGTAGGATGAACACGAAGCTCAAGACGGTTATCTTCGTCTCTTTTCCCTATGGCAAGAAGCTTTACCGTGTACCCCATTCTTTCAGCATGGAGAATATCTTCCAGAGCAATATGTTCAATACCCTCATAATGAACATGAGAAAAATCCAGCTCCGTATGAAAAGCCAACGTAGCCAGAATGGCAAGCTTGTGCGCTGCATCATCCCCATTCATATCCAGGGTTGGGTCTGCTTCTGCAAAACCTTTACGCTGAGCCTCTTTGAGAGCATCTTCGAGAGAGCTTTTATTGAGTGCCATCTGAGTAAGAACATAGTTTGTTGTTCCATTTACAATGGCATAAAGCGCTCGAATTCTGTCTCCCACGAGAGAATGGGAAATAGTTCTGAGAATAGGAATCCCCCCCCCCACACTTGCCTCAAAAAGAAGACTTTTTTTCATCTCTTTGGCCAGCATAAAAAGCTTCTGTCCACGTTCTGCGAGAAGAGCTTTATTGGCCGTTACAACGTGTTTTCCTCCTTTGAGAGATTCTTCAATGAGAGTATACGCAAATCCCTTGCCCCCAACAAGCTCTACCACCACCTCAACGGATGGATCAGCGAGGGCTTCCTTGTAATCAGTGGTGAGTTTTGCTTTCTCTACCTTGACAGAGCGCGGAGAAGTAATATCTTTATCTACCACCCAGCGAAGCTCCGGGTAAATACCTGTTCTTTTTTCTATCAGTGGAGCAAGATCTTGAAGAATTTTCACCACCCCTGAACCAATAGTACCAAAACCGACAACTGCAATGCCTATCGTTTTCACAGGACCTCCCGTGTTTCTCTCAAATATGGAAGTATATTATACATAGGAGAAGTATTTTTTGCAAATTAGAAACAAAAAGAAACCCTTATAAAAGAAAAAAACACCTCAACAACAATTCATTCTCAAAAAGATATGGTTAAACGTTTAACCAAAAAATTTTACTCTTTTATCTCATTTGCCATCCAAAGATTTCGCTTCCCAACCAAAAAGGAACGAAACTCAATAAATCCTGATTGTATTTTAAAAAGTTTTTCCCCTGCAAACAGGGGAAAAAGTCTCTCAACATCTCGTAAATAACGATGGAAAAATCTTCAATATTTTACTTCTACTGAAACCAAAAAACTCCACAACCCCTTTCTCTCTGTTTCAATCCCAGCCATATCCGTCTGGTAGCGAAGCCAGGTAAGCAGATGAACATTTTGATACAGGTTTCTGGTATACGACACAATCCACCACTGCCCTTTCTGCCACCAGAGCGTTTCTTTGTCATCCAGGTTGGCTACCAGCGTGAGCGAAAAGGTATCTATCATAGTCGGGAGAAAAAGAAACTGCAGCGATGCATAATGTCGGGAAAGAAAGGGATACACCGGCAGCGTATACTGCTCAAAAAGCGTAAAGTTGGTTGTCTCCAGGGTATGGGTGGCATATTCTAGACGAAGTATCCATTTTTTCTCCCACGAATAGTCCATCCCTATCATCCCGTGCCAGAAGGAGTTTTTGTCGTTCGTGGCATGATGGTAGACTACCTCGGTATACCACGCAGGACCAAGATCTCCTTTGAGCGAAACGCCCCCTATCCACTCCTTTTCCCGTCCACGGTAAAAGGCCGCCAGTGTCGTATACCATGAACCCATGGCTACCCCTACACGACTCCCTGCTGTCGAATTTGTCCACGAAGAATGAACAAGGCCAATAGCCTCTCCAAACCCCGTCTGACCCAAAGGGATCTTGACCCTCACCGCATCTACACCCAGCCGCGAGAGCCCCACATCCATCATATCGAGTGAGGTGAAAAAATCCAGAGGAGAAAATACCACACCTTCACCCCAGCGTACCAGCTGTCTCCCAAGAATGACATCTCCCCACCAGGGCTTCACCATCACCAAAAACTTCCGTAGCTCCGCAGTAAGAATCGCCTCTTCTCCCACCTGCCACCTTATCGAGGAGGACGCCAGGTTAGTCATCACCCCCTGGAGTAAGGAAAGATCCCCTGAGAACTCAAATCTGGCATACTCCGTATCGAGATTGGCCGCCGAGAGACGCCAGGTCGTCTGTCCTGCATAGGCCCAGTTGGAAAAGGTACCATTCCTATCCAGTTGAACAACACCTCCCCCTCCAGCTCTCACCCATCCACCGAGCAAAAGCCCATCCTCCGCCCACAACAAAACCACAGCACATAACACCAATAAAACACGCCACATATCATCGCTCCAGATGGCGTCTCGTAAAATACGTATCACTTACCGGCACGTCAAAGGCAGCCTCTTCGATCACAACAACCGTTTTAGTATTCTTTCTCAGTTGATCAGAAACCGTTGTAACAACCCCATACCAGCGTCCACCAACCGAAGTGATAGAAGAGGTTTCCTGTACCTTGAGAAGTTTACCAGACAAAGCATAACGTTCCTCTCTCACAGGAACAAACGTAGCCTTATCCACCCACATCTTCCGACGGTGATACGCCACCTCTTTTACCTTGGCTACGAGTTCCACTACATAACAATCATACTCACCATATTTCTCCTCACCAAGCAGTTGAATCGTATACTTCTCATACACATCGTCTGCCTCAAGCGCGTCCTCATACGAAACATCACTTCCCATCATCCCCTGTTTTAAGAGATGCCCCGATATAAGGAAAGTATTGTTTTCCTCTCCATCGTATACCCACATCTGTTTTTTGAGCTTGAGATAGCGTGTATTCTTATCCTCTTTGTTGAGAAATTCCACGTATGCATTGTCATTTTTGATCCAGGATTTCATGCGTTTGATCCTCACTGGTTGATTGGGGAGATAGATCTCCATCCGCATGGAAAGAATTGCCGAGGCAAAATTCAGTTGTTTATCCACCTTTCGTAAGATTTCTTCTCCCGTAAGTGCAAACCCAAACGAAACTCCACACAACAAAAGAATCTTTAAAAGCTGTTTCATCATATCCTCCTTCTTGCTCTCTTCTTACACACTTCGTATAGCATCCACCGGACGCATACGAGCTGCCAACCGGGATGGAATAACAGACACAATAACGGCAACAAAAAGTCCAAGCCCCAGAGAAGTCACAATACTCTTCGCCGTAATCTTCCAGCGAATAACGGGATCAAGGGGAAGATTCATGTTAGAAAGCGAAGACGAAAAATCCAGTCCCCATACAGAAAGCGGCCAGCTAATCAAAAGTCCAAGAAGAACACCAAAAACACTCCCCAAAAGCCCTAAAATAAGCCCTTCATAGAGAAAAAGCCCGAGAATTTCACGCGATTTCATGCCCATAGCTTTCAACAGACCAATCTCTCTTCGTCTCTCTAGAACAATCATCATCATGATATTTGTAATAATCAACATACCCAAAAAGGTAACAACAAAATAGATCAGATTGTATATCGGGAGAATCTGTTCCATGGCGCTGACAATACCCCCTGCTCTATTCCAGGAAAGAGCTACCGCATCCGACCAGTATTCAGTCTTATCAAGCCAGGCCTGTATCTCTTTAGCAAGCGAGGGGGCTTTTTTATAGTCTTTAAGAAAGATCAGTACCTCCTGAACTCCACCCGACGTGCGGAGAATATCCCTTGCATCATCCAGACTTAGCTGAAAAATATTCTCATCCATCATGTTGAGTCCCGTTTGAAAAATCCCAACAACCTGAAACCGAGGAATCCTCACGCCGTAGTCTGACCCCTGAAGCATCACGGAAAAACTATCCCCTACCCCAATTTTGAGGATATCTGCCATTTTCTTTCCTACAATCACCTCTCGATATTTGTGCCCGTCTTTCTCAATAACCTGACCGGAAAGATAGCGCCCATCAACAATAGCCTTCTCAAGCATGAGCAAATCTTTTTCTACCCCGATATCCCCACCCAATCCAAATGCTGCTTTATTATTCCCCTCATACTGGAGAAGCACTGGAAATCGCACACGAAAGGTGATAAGTGTAATATGCTTTGCCCATGCTTCGTTTTTGAGAATTTCATCCCTGAGGGCCTCTGGTTCTGTGACAAGATACTGGACAGGATAATATCGAATATTTTCCGCATAGAGCCTGGAAGTGATACGAATATGTCCTGTATCATTTTTGGTACCGTTTTTCACCATGTTATCTACCATACCCTCAACCAGCCCCTGAAGAACAACGACAAGTGCCAGAGCCAGAGTAACGGAAAGGACCGCCAGAAACGAACGTCGCTTATTCCTGCGGATATTTCTTAGAGCCATTTTTACAAGCATACCATCCTCCTTACACGAATTTGAGACAGTCTGTGACCTGGAGTGTCCCCGCGTGTCGAGCTGGAATATAAGCCGCGAGAAGAGCTGTCACCATCGCAAAGACAAAAGCAAGGATATACGCCTCCATATGCCACTCACCATAAAATATGCCCCACACAGGAAATCCAAAATCGCTTCCCTTTACTGTATCACCAACGAGAGCCTCCACATTGTAGCCACTATAAATGAGCCAAAGATTCACAAGGGTACCCATCAAAAGTCCCAACACGCCCCCCAACACACCAAGGACAGTTCCCTCCAGGAGAAATATTCGCTGTATCTGGCGAGGAGAAAATCCCATCGCACGCATCACCCCTATCTCTTTTATCCGTTCGTATACTGCCATGAGAATCGTATTGACAATCCCCACACCCGCAATCACCAGAAGCAAGAATGTCATGAGAAAAATTGTGCCCTTCTTCTGTTGCATGAGAGCCATCATATCTCCATAAAGATCAACAAATGTCTTCACACGGTACTCTGGAAACGCTTGTGCTATCTGTTCGCTCATGGCTATCACACGTTTCTGATAACTCTGGATAGGTTCTCCTTTGGGCCATGTGACACGAATATGCATGGTTACCCATTCTCCTGCCATATCCAAAAGAGCCTCTCCCCCTTTCGTCGATATAAACACCCCACTCTCATCAACCTGAGGGCTCGTGGTTTTGAGAATACCAACGACCGTAAAATCTCGTGCATTGGCTGTTTCGTAGCGGGTTTGCACAATCAGAGTAATCGTATCCCCAACCTGCACTCCAAGTTCTCTTGCCAGGTCCCTTCCCAGCAATATCCCTGAATCATCATCTTTCAAAAAACGACCGCTTACCACTCGTTTGTCCAGGTTAAAACACGTGGGATCCGTGTCTGGATCAATCACATACCCGATAACATGAAGAGACTTATCCCCCAGCACAATCTCTGTAAGGAAGGGAATCCTCATGGTTATCCCTTCAACATCTGAAAAATTTTTTATACGATCCATCAAAGTTTTCGTATCCTTCAAGGGGTACTTCAGGGAAAATCCATTTTCATGCTGGGCATACTCCTTGCTTGTCACTATCAAAGAACCATCGGTATATGAAACCATATTTTCCACCATCATTCTATCAATACCGGTGAAAAGTGAATCTCCAAAGATATAAAGCATCAAGCCAAAACCCATCGTCAGAATCGTCAAAATCGTTCGCCGTTTATGCCGAAAGATATTCCTTATAGCTATCCGAAAAAGCATACCATCCTCCTTTTTTCCGTTTATAAAAAACGCAAGCATTCTGTAACAGTTATTCTGGTAGCATATCTCGAAGGAATAAAAGCAGCGAATGCAGCCATGATAACAGAAAAAACAAATGCCATGGCAAATGCTGGTGGATTCCAGTCCCCATAGATAGTACCCCATATCGGGAGCCCAAAATCACTGCCAGAAGTCAACCCCCACGCTTCCATATCGTAACCCCAATAGACTTGATAAAGATTAAGAAGAAAACCAAAAAAGAGTCCTGCTGCCCCACCAACCACCCCCAGCCACATCCCTTCCATCACAAAAAGCCATCGAATCTGAAAGGAGGAAAACCCCATCGCACGCATGATCCCTATTTCCTTCATCCTCTCGTGCACTGCCATAAGAATCGTATTCACAATCCCAACCGAAGCAATCAAAAAAATCACTAAAAGCATAATATACATAAAACTTTCATCCGTTTTCATCAGGGTAAAGACCTCGGCATATCTTTTGGCAAAAGAAACCACCACATACTCAGGAAAACGCTGAGAAAGCTTTTGTGCGATACGTTCCACCCGTTGAGTGTAATGCTCCACACTCTCCCCCTTTGGCCAGTGCACTCCAATATGGTAGGTAATAAACTCCTTTTCCCCAATGTCGAGAAGAGCGCGTGCTGTTTCCCGGGACACAAAGACAGCTCCCTCATCTACTTGAGGGTGGGTGGTGCGAAAAATACCTGCCACTCTGACTGTCAGGGCATTGTAGGTACCATATTTGGTCTGGACAGCAAGAATGAGTTCATCCCCAACGTTGAGCTCCAGCGTGCGAGCAAGATCCGCCCCAATGAGAAGCTCATCACTTTTCCCCTGGAAAAAATCACCCTTCACCAGAGCCTGAGAGAGACGAAAAACCAATGTGTCCTGAGGGACGTCAACTACATAACCAAGAACATGAAGGTTCCGTCCTTGCGCAAGAATTTCCCCCACAAAGGGAATCCGGCCTGTGCCTCCCGTGATCTCTTGAAACTGTAAGAGTTCCGTTTCCAATACACTCTCATCCTCAAAAAAGTACCGCAAAGGCAAAGATTTCTCCTCCTCTGCATAAGCCCTCTGCATCAGCATGATAGACCCATGAAGATAATAGATGACATTTTCTGCCATCTGACGGTGCATCCCACGATAGATTCCATCAGCCCAGAGAAACACCATCACCCCCACCGCAATGGTCAGCGTTGTGATTACTGTTCGCCTTTTATGCCGAAAGATATTGCGAAGAGCCATACGAAACAGCATCTCTTATCGCCTCTCATCTCGAGCTATCTGCCCATCCTGGAGAAAAATAATCCTTCGAGCATGCTTTTCCACTCTAGGATCGTGCGTAGAAAAAACAAAGGTTGTTCCCTCGGTTTCATTCATCTGACGCATAATCTCAATGATCTCTTCTGCCGTCACCGAATCCAGATTGGCTGTGGGTTCGTCAGCAAGCACCACAAGAGGATTTTTCACCAGAGCTCGTGCAATAGCAACGCGTTGCTCCTGCCCTCCAGATAACTCCCTCGGATAACGATTTTCCATGCCTTTCAGGCCTACACGTTCGATAAGTTTCATGGCTCGTTCGGTTCTCTCTTCGACAGAGAGGGATTTGTCTATAACCATGGGCAACTCAACATTCTCAAGAACGGTAAGGACCGGAATGAGGTTATACGATTGGAAAATAAACCCAATATTGTTTTTTCGGTAGTCGGAAAGCTCGTTCTCCTTGAGATTATGGAGAGGAGTTTCATTATAAATCACTTCCCCCGATGTTGGAACATCCAGACACCCCACAATATTGAGAAGCGTCGTTTTCCCGCTCCCCGAGGGGCCCATAATCGACACAAACTCACCCTTTTCTATCACCAGATCGATGCCACGAAGGGCTTCGACATCGATTTCTCCCTTTTTGTAAACCTTACGCAGCTTCTTCATCTCCAAACAAACTGCCATAGAACCTCCTTTTTGTTTATGAGATAAACTTTCGTTTTTATTATAAACCCTAGAGAAAAAAAAGTCAAGTACTCGAATTGCTTCATAATAAAAGTACTCGAAAAGGGAACGTTGCTTCAAAATAAAAAAGTACTTTAAATTTGTGTAAAATAATCCAGTTCAAAGAACTGGAGGTAAAAGGTGGAATTAGCGATGTTTGAAAGGAGACCTATTTACAGGGAAACGGCGAAAGAGTATCAAAAAGCCAGCAAAAAGGAGAAAAAGGAGATACTGGATTATTTTGTGAGGATAACAGGCCTAAAAAATCGAAACTATGCCGCCAGGCTCTTGAGGCAGCACGGAAAAACCATCTATGTAGGCAAGAAAAATTACCTTAAAGCCGACATAGCCAAGAAGGGCAAAAGACCTGGCAGAAAGAAAAAATTCGGCGAAGAGGAACTAAAACTTCTAAAAAAGGTCTGGGAAATTGAAAACTACATGTGTGGCAAACGTTTAAAGCCAATTTTAAATGAAGTTTTAGATAATCTCTTAGCAAACGGACATCTCCACGGTTCTCCACAGGCTATAGAAAACTTGCGCCATATAAGTGCCTCAAGTATTGACCGACTTTTGAAGCATGAGCGTAAAAAGCTTGAGATAAAAGGACGAAAAGGTACAAAGCCTGGAACGCTATTAAAGCAACAAATAGCTATACGCACGTGGGCAGAGTGGGATGAAAATTGCCCTGGGTTCATGGAGATTGATCTGGTTGCCCATGAGGGAGGAAATAGAGATTTTGCTCAAACATTAAATATGGTGGATGTTTGGAGCGGTTGGACAGAACTTGTGGCAATCAAAAACAAGGCTTCAAAATGGGTAAGAGAAGCCATAGAAAAAGTCCAAAGAAGACTTCCTTTTGATTTACGGGGAATTGATTCTGATACCGGTGCTGAATTTATTAATCATCCTCTGCGTGATTGGTGTGAGAAGAACCAGATAAAATTTACAAGAGGAAGAAGCTCCCGTTCCAATGATAACTGCTACGTTGAGCAGAAAAACTATTCCATAGTCCGCCAGAATGTTGGATACTTCCGCTACGATACCGAGGAAGAAGTCTACTACTTGAACCGACTCTATGCGTATCTCAGGCTTTATGCCAACTTTTTTCAACCGGTTATGAAAATGACAGAGAAAAGAGAATCGGAAGCAAGGTGCAAAAAGAAGCATGATGAAAATACCATTAGAAAGCTCTGGCTTTTAGAAAGCTCTTATGTAAGTGAGGCACAAAAGGAACGCCTAACAAGGCTTTATAAGGCTCTCGATTTGTTTCACCTAAGACAAAAAATTACAGCTTGCCAGAGAAAACTTTTCAGCCTTCAAAAGAAAAAGAATGTAAAAAACAAAAATTTGGAGGAAACTGTATGGAATTTTTGAGTACTTTTTTTTATGAGGCAATGATTCGAATTTCGAGTACTTTTTTATTTGACGCAACGGGGTACTTAAGAAAAAATTTTTTCTTTTTCTCAAAATAAAAAAGATAAAGACTCAAATCTGAAAGGAACAAAAAATATTTTACTTTCTGTTCCTTTTTTGTTATAATAAATGGGAAATCCTCTTTTCCCCTCCCTCTTTTCCCATGAAACTCTTTCTCACTAACCCAACGCGGGAAAAAGATTGAGAATTCATTGATACGGGAGAAAAACGATGGAAAATACCCCAGGGTTCCAATCTACCCAGGCAATTAAACCGACAGAGCTTCACCTGCTTCCTGAACTCCCGGGTGTTTACCTCATGAAGGACACCTCCAACACTATCATCTACATCGGCAAGGCTATCAACCTTCGTAAGAGGGTTTCCTCCTACTTTCAAAAAGACGAAAAAAATATAAAAACCGCTACAATGGTCTCCCAGATCCATGAAATCGACTACATCATCACCCAGAACGAAACCGAAGCCCTCCTTCTCGAAGCAAACCTCATCAAACACCACCAACCAAAATACAATGTTGTCTTCAAAGACAACAAATTCTACCCCTTTATCAAGATAACCATTCACGAACGTTTTCCAAGAGTGGTTTTCTCCAGGGATCAGAAAAAAGACCAGAGTCTCTATTTTGGTCCCTATACCAGTGCCGCAATGGTAAGAGAATATATTGACATGATCCAAAGGCTTTTTCAAATCCGTACCTGTCGAGAACTTCCAAAACGGGAGTGCCTCAACTACCACATTCATCGGTGCAGTGCCCCCTGTATCCAAAAGGTAACCGAAGAAGAGTACCGTCAGCAAGTAGAAAATGCCATACGTTTTCTTCAAGGAGAGTATCAACTCCTGGTAAAAGAGTTTGAAGAAAAGATGCGCGAAGCAGCAAAAAACCTCCTCTTTGAAAAGGCACAAATCTACAAGGAGCGTATACAGATTATTCGCAATTTTGAAGAAACCCAGTCTGTTTACCTTGATAAAAACATCAGCGCCGATTTCATTGAAATAGCTCTTCGAGAAAATAAAGCTGTTGCCGTCGTAAGCCTCATAAGAAACGGAAAAATGATCGGGAAAAAAAGCTATAGTAGCGACATAACCGATCAGAGTGAAGAGGATATTCTGGAACAGTTTATCATCTCCTATTGTTCAGAGGAGACACCGCCAGCTATCGTGCTGGACAAACGCTGGGAATCCCTTTTTCCTCAACTCCAAGCATACTTTAACGCAAGCCAAAAAAACATCCCTCTTCATCTTCCTTCTTCTCGTGAAGAGCACACTCTTCTCAAGCTTGCCCAAGAAAATGCTCTTCTCCACTTGATGCAACTTTTGTCAAGAGTGGAGGATTCTCAAGCGCTTCATGAACTTCAAGAGATCCTCGAACTGGATACCCTTCCCATGCGTATCGAGGGCTTTGATATCGCCAACCTGTTGGGTGAACAGGCCGTTGCCTCGCTGGTCTCTTTTTACGGGGGAAAACCGGACAAATCCAACTACCGTCATTACAAGATTCGAACCAAGTCTACCCCTGATGATTTTGCCATGATATACGAAGCAGTGCACAGACGTTACAAAAGGCTTGTTGAAGAAAAATCTGAACTTCCCGATCTTGTCCTCATCGATGGAGGAAAAGGTCAACTCAACGCGGCTCTTTCCGCACTTGCTGACCTTGGTCTCTCCCTCAATGTAGTTTCTCTTGCCAAAAAGAACGAAGAGATCTACACCCCCTACAGGGATAAACCTATCATTCTTCCTAAAAACTCTCCCGCCCTTCACGTGCTCCAGCGGGTCAGAGATGAAACCCATCGATTTGCCAATACCTTCTACAACCGTTTAAAAAACAAAAGCCTTCTTACCTCTCTTTTTGATGGAATTGTCGGCATAGGCATCAAACGCAAAAAGATCCTTATCCAGAAGCTCATGTCTCAACCCGATCTGCATCTGTCAGCGGAGGATCTTATTGCCATCGGGATTCCGCCGAGTGCTGTCGATGAAGTCCTTCAAAGGCTTCAAACCCTCAAAAAAGAGGATAAAGAACCCTAAGGCCGTATATAAATAAAATGAAACTCAATAGTAATACCCTCCTCTGAGCGAAGTTTTTCCGGGAGTGGTCCATAGTTCGAGGTATGAAGAATTGCTTGCAAAGAAGCATAATTCAACGATTCATACCCAAAGTCACGGGTTAAACGAGCGTTTTTCAGGTTCCCCTCATTATCCAGCTCAAAGGTGACCGTCACCACCCCATCAGCCATGATCCCCTGATAATACTGAAAGATCGGAAAATACCATTGCCAGTTGCTTGCCACTGTCTGCTGAATCTGTTTGAAATAGGGAGCATAATCGACAGCCTCACTCTCTAACGCAATCTGTCCTGCCGAGGACATTCGTACCAGAGGTTTTTTCGAGGGTTCGTAGAGAGATGGTCCACTCACTTCCGGATGACGAGAGGGGGCAGTCATCGGTTCTGAAAAAAAATCCTGTGCCTTTTGAGAAGCCGATTCGGAAGAAAGAAGCATATTATAGTCCTCGTGAGAAGCAACCGGCCCTCGAGAACGAGAGTCTTTGTCGGATACCTTCGCCTTTTGAATAGGCTTTTCCATCGTCGCATTCGGATTGTCAATGAGAATATTTTCAATCACTACATCGTCTGACTTTTGAGGTCTGGGATTTTTGAGAAGAGTTATGATCTCCGGATCGAGCCACCAATTCACTACAACCAAGAGATACAGATGCACCAGCAAAGAAAAATAAAGAAAGAGAAGTCCCTTTTTCATCGTCCTACTTCCAGGCTAGCATTACCATAGAGCTTGTGAGATGCCAGGGACCTATGGTAATTTTGCTTGCAAGATGGTAGAGAGAAATACGTATCCAGTGTCGATAATCCCATAAACTATGAAAAGAATCTCGACTTTTTATAAGTTTTGGTAAAAGTCCAAATTCCACACCACCGATAAACCGTATCCTGCGAAATCCCACCCTCCGAAGAACCAAGGCAAGATTATGTCTATCAAAATACGATAAATGACCGGGAAGATAGTAGTGATAGTTTTCCCCTTTGAAACGAGCCTGCAGACCATCCATATCTGCTGTCTGGACAAGAAGAAGTCCTCCTTCTTGAAGAGAACGATAGACTCTCTCCAGAGCCTTCATGGGATGCGCGAGGTGTTCTATCACCTCTACAAGAGACACAACAGAAAAAAAGTCTTGCGGAAGATCAAAATCCTCGACGTTACCAATCCAGATATGTCCTGGAAAAACCGTCCTTGCATATCCTCCTGAATACTCAGAAATCTCAAGTCCATAGGGTTCATATCCTTTTTCCTTCGCAGCTTCAAGAAGCCCACCAAAAGCACAACCCACATCGAGCCATCTCTTGGGTCCCGTTGACTTCTCCAACCGTGAGAGAGCATTCACTCTTGATCGCCACACTGCCATGGCGGCATCCTTGTGCTGCCTTTCATCCTGATAGGTATAGATAGAGGTTCCCGTATAATATCCCTCATCATAGAGATGAGCAGCTTCTTCTGTTTCTTTTGGTTGAAACTGAAAATGACACTCTCCACAACGCCATATGGTGAGGGGAGGCTGCCAACGATCAATCTCACGAAAGAATCCTGCCTCTCCACCACAGAGGGGACAGTTTTTTTTCTCCTGATAGGTGAGTTCTCTCTGTTTCTTCATAGAATCTCATTATAGCAGGATTTTTACGAAAATACAAGTTTTCGAATTGCTTCATAATAAAAGTACTCGAAAAGGGAACGTTGCTTCAAAATAAAAAAGTACTTTAAATTTGTGTAAAATAATCCAGTTCATGGCTCGACAAGCTCGCCAACCGTGGCTCGACAAGCTCGCCAACCGTGGCTCGACAGGCTCGCCAACAGGAATTGGGTTAACGAGGTCTGAAAAAAGACCTATTTACAGGGAAACGGCGAAATGATATGCTGAGCTTGTCGAAGCAGAGTATCAAAAAGCCAGCAAAAAGGAAAAAATGGAGATACTGGATTATTTTGTGAGGATAACAGGCCTAAAAAATCGAAACTATGCCGCCAGGCTCTTGAGGCAGCACGGAAAAACCATCTATGTAGGCAAAAAATTACCTTAAAGCCGACATAGCCAAGACAAAAGACCTGGCAGAAAGAAAAAATTCGGCGAAGAGGAACTAAAACTTCTAAAAAAGGTCTGGGAAATTGAAAACTACATGTTTGGCAAACGTTTAAAGCCAATTTTAAATGAAGTTTTAGATAATCTCTTAGCAAACGGACATCTCCACGGTTCTCCACAGGCTATAGAAAACTTGCGCCATATAAGTGCTTCAAGTATTGACCGACTTTGAAACATGAGCGTAAAAGCTTGAGATAAAAGGACGAAAAGGCACAAAACCTGGAACGCTATTAAAGCAACAAATAGCTATACGCACGTGGGCAGAGTGGGATGAAAATTGCCCTGGGTTCATGGAGATTGATCTGGTAGCCCATGAGGGAGGAAATAGCCGGGGAGACTTTGCTCAAACATTAAATATGGTGGATGTTTGGAGCGGTTGGACAGAACTTGTGGCAATCAAAAACAAGGCTTCAAAATGGGTAAGAGAAGCCATAGAAAAAGTCAAAGGAAGACTTCCTTTTGATTTACGGGGAATTGATTCTGATACCGGTGCTGAATTTATTAATCATCCTCTGCGTGATTGGTGTGAGAAGCACCAGATAAAATTACAAGGGAAGAAGCTCCCGTTCCAATGATAACTGCTACGTCGAGCAGAAAAACTATTCCATAGTCCGCCAGAATGTTGGATACTTCCGCTACGATACCGAGGAAGAAGTCTACTACTTGAACCGACTCTATGCGTATCTCAGGCTTTATGCCAACTTTTTTCAACCGGTTATGAAAATGACAGAGAAAAAGAGAATCGGAAGCAAGGTGCAAAAGAAGCATGATGATATTAAAACTCCCTACCAGCGGCTTTTAGAAAGCTCTTATGTAAGTGAGGCACAAAAGGAACGCCTAACAAGGCTTTATAAGGCTCTCGATTTGTTTCACCTAAGACAAAAAATTACGGCTTGCCAGAGAAAACTTTTCAGCCTTCAAAAGAAAAGAATGTAAAAACAAAATTTGGAGGAAACTGTATGGAATTTTTGAGTACTTTTTTATGAGGCAATGATTCGAATTTCGAGTACTTTTTATTTGGCAACGGGGAAGTATTAGAGAGTATGTTAAAAGAGGAAAGAGATTTACCTGTAAAACAATCCTCCCACAAAAGGCAATGGCTTTTACGAAAGGGATTTAAAGACAGCTTTTGGCGAGCTTACAGCCATACGTGTTCCAAGAACAAGGGATAATGGATTTAAAAGTGCCCTTCTTCCCTATCGCAAACGCATCACAGAAGACTTAGATGCATTAATCAGGGCTATGTTGATATCAGGAATGTCAACAAGGAAGATAGCAGAAGTTTTAAAAGAGCTTTATGAAATAAAGATTTCTTATGCTAACATCTCAAGGATAAGCCAGGTAGGCATAGAAGAGATTCAGAAGTGGCGTAGTCGCCCTCTCATGGAAGAATATGCCGTGGTATTTCTGGATGCTATGGTGTTTCCTATCAAGAGAGATAGGGTAGAAAATGAATCAATATATGTAGCTATAGGCATTACACCTGAGGGAAGACGGGAGATTTTAGGATACTAGGGAGGCATGGAAAGTGCTTATAACTGGCGGGAAATTTTGCTAGATATAAGAGAAAGAGGTGTCAAACAGATTCATTTTATTGTCTCTGATGGCTTAAGTGGTATGAAAAACGTCATAACAGAGATATATCCCCACGCAAAGTATCAGCCCTGTGTAGTCCATGTCATGAGAAACATACTGGCTAAAGTGAGAGTTCAACACAGAAATATCATTGCCACTGAAATAAAAGAGGTATTTCATGCCAAAGACAAACAGGAGGCAGAACAATTGTTTATGAAATTTACACAAAAATGGAAAAATATCTATCCCAACTTAATGAATAACCTCTTGACAATAAGAGAGAATATATTCACTTACATGGAATTACCTGAAGGAATACGAAGCATGGTGTATACAAACAATGCCCTGGAAAGACTCTTTAAAGAACTTAAAAGGAGATTAAAAACAATGGAAATGTGTCAAAGCGAGGCTTCAGCTGAGAAATATCTTTACCTGTTATTAAGATACCAAAATGAGAAGTTCTTAAAAAGAAAGTTAAAAAATTGGGAGTATTACTTTCAACTCTATCGTGAGCAACACTCATACACCAAAGAAAATATTCACAGCGAGGTTATCCTATGACTAGACACAATTTTCTTGACACAATGTAGTAATCATTGCCTTGTTTCATCATAATAAAAAAGTGAGTGTCATTAAAATTTCTTTTTCTTTGCACAAGATAAAAAGTGGCTGTGGAATTATATAGCCCCGAGAGAGCAGCTGAAAACCCATTCACATCATTAATTATCGCTCCATATTGTCTGACTAGCTCTTCAAGACTATCCATTTCTCTCTTTTGTTGAGAAGTTTTGTTTGTCAAAGCTTTTAATTCTGCAAATCTTTGACTTACTTCAGCAAGCCTATTACTTACCTCTTCCACTGTTCTCCCGTCGCAAATTATCTCAAAACTTCTATTTTTACCAACCAAATCGGGAGGTGTAATACGAATAAATATATCCACTCCTTCTACACTTCCATTCGCATTTAACTTACTTAGAAAAGCTTCTTTTCCCTTCCATTTAAAACCCTGGACAAACACCGGCCAGGTTTTATACCCATCTCTGGTTGGCTTTCCAATCAAACCATTTTCTAACTGTATCCTGAAAAAATCTGAAAAAGATACCTTTCTCCCATCAAGATTTCCAGTAAATGCGGAAAGTAAATAAAAACCTATTATTGCACATGCCTCACTCTGGATATATGCAGCAGCAGTCTCTTTATTATCGTAAATATACTTTAGTGCATTTAAATATACCCTATAATTAACCGCTGAATATTGTGATTCATCTTTTTTACTTGTTTCTCCTTGTTTTTGATTTGAGTTACTTGTTTTCTCTTTGACTATTCTATCCCCAAACTCTTTAAATTTCTTCTCATCTCCACTTTCTAGAATTTTCTTTAGTTCTCTTGCATCTTTGCCTTCAATACCCATAGCAAATTTACCATTCTTGACATCTTTAAGAATAGAATCAATCGCTCTTTGTATCTTATCAGTAGCATCTTCTCCTTCAGTTACATCTTGCTTAAAGCCTTCCATAATCTTTCTCATCGCATTTGTTTTCTCTGTAAAACTACTATTTGGATTATATATAATATCCCATTCAGCATCTAAATTTGGAGCTTTTTGATTATAATACTCTTTTCTATTTCCAACCTTAAGTCCAAAAAAGTAGATATCTCTACGTTTTAACCAATTTGTTATTTGATCAGATCTTGGAGCTCCTGTGTTTTCCTCTCCTTTTAAGTCTATAATTACCATATTAGATTCTTCTCTCTCCCTATAAATAGCATCCCCTATCTCTCTAAAGTTCTCCATCGTATTCTGCCAGGTGGTAAACCCATTCCACCATAGACTTCCATCCTTATCCATCGTAAACCCAAAACCACCAAATTCACCAGCTCCACTATGAAGCTCAAGCCCTCTCGAAAGTATCTTTAGACTCGCTACTCCAGCCGTCGTCTGTAGTACCGTCAAATCTAAACCTCCTGCAAGATCAAACGCATTCTGTCCTGCATATTTATCCTGTAATTCTTTCCCAAATACTCCCTGCTGGTATAAGTTATACTTATATATATCCATACCTTTACTTAGCGCATATGCAAGCAGGCTTTCCTTCTGCTTTGCTCCATAGCCTGTATAGTTACCTTCAAACACAAAGCTTAATCCACTCTTTAGCGTTCCTATCCCTAAATCCATCCATGCTTCCGTTACCTCTCCTTCATTTGTAAGTCCCCAGTATAACCTTCCACTCTCGTCCATCTTCCATCCTTTGTTGATGAATGATACAGTAGAATTTATAGCCCAGTTCATCCCTGCATATCCTGCAGCTTCCCAGGTCGTCGCCGTGCTCGGATTATACCCACTATTAACACCCGCAAGCACCATACTCCCTATAGTGGATACCCCCCACGTTGCAAGCTGTACACTGTCCATACGCCAATCAAGCCCACCATACTCATTAACCTTAAGCCCACTTACGGCAAGATTCCCCAGTCCCTGTATCCCTGCCCCTGCAACAGCTTCCACTGCTCCTGCAACAGCTCCCCCCATTCCACTTATCATTCCTTGAACAGCTCCCCCAAGGGCTCCTGTTCCCGACGAAATCCCAGAGGCAAATATGTTTACCCCCATCTGCCCACCGCCCTTATAATATGGCTTACCTACAACATCTCTAAGTAATGTACTGACTGAAGCTGATCCTGAGTCTTTCCATTTTGCAATTCATACCCCATCCTTACTAATCCTATTGTTCCTACTGTCATCTGCCCCTGTGGTGTAGATAAGATTAAAAACTTTCCTACAGTTTTTCCTACCCTTGCCCAATCTACCCCCTTCGCCTCCTCTTCTGTCATTACCTTGCCATTCTTCAACACAAGCGTTTCGCCAACCTTAAGGCTCTTCGCTATCTCGCTGTCACTCTTCCCTTTATAATGCCCACTCCTCTTTAAGGCTTCTATGATAGCCTGGACAGGTACACCCAGTGTCCGGGCTATGCCCTCCACAGTGTTCTTTTTACCTTCAGGCGTGTTTTGCCATTTCTCTACTATGGCTGCGATCTTGCCCCCGTTGGTTTGAAGCATTTAGGTTACTCTTACTTTTAGAATTCCTTCATGGAGCTTTCATTTTAATAATGATATCATCCCCTTTTAAAAAAAATAACTTCTCCTCTGTATTACTAAAAACCTTATTTAGTGTCTCTCTATCAAAGTCCCACTTGCCATTCTCTCCCTTCGAACCCAAAATTACATACCTCCCTTGAACCTTATAAAAATACTCCCTGCCGTAAGGATCAAGTATGTCTTCTTTATTTATAAAAAATGGATAAGTTTTTTGAAAAAGTTCTTTCAAGCTAGGAGGGGTTGAAGGAGCCTGTAGCAAAGCCTCTTCTATGGCGTGGAAATTAATCAAATTTTCTTTTGTTTTTTTATCAAAGACTACATCTCTATACGGGATATAATAACCTGTTCCCCAAAAGAGATCCCATCCCGTGCCTATATAGGTGAGAAACCCATACCCCAAAAGTTCGGATAATAGTAATTGACTATAAGTAAACTTAGACGGTCCTCTCAAACTTTCAAAATATTTATCCTTACCTTCAAATAACACCTTAATTTTCTTTTTCCTTTCTTTAGGAATATACGCCATAGCCCGCACTGCACCCTTCCACGGTTCTATGGAAGGCGCCTCATAAATGAGATATCCATTACTCTCCCCTAAAAAACGCGGAGGGAATTCAAAGTAGCAATCGGGAATATCATAATCAATAAGCTTAAAGGTGATTTCACTCTCTGCTCTTTCCAAAGGATCAAATCTAAAATAATCTACAACCAAAAATACCACAAATAAAAAGAGTAAAAATACTAACACAAATCGTAACATACTTTCCTCCTATTCCTCTACTCACCTATAGTGTTTGTGCCCTCAAAGACAATAGGGTAAGACTCTCCCCCGAAAAACGGCGTATGAATTAGCCTAGCAGCAGCGGTTGCTACATTCCTCATCAATACTCTCATCATCTCATCCCATCTCTTTCCATTGAAAATATTATGCATCTCAAAATTGTACTTATCTGGCCTCACCTTATATTGATTGGAACCAACAAGTTCCAATGTGATAGTACCATATACCAATGCCTGGTCAAGCCCCCTCTCAGGATGCGACTCCAAATGAATCTCGGCTTTTCCTTGTTCATTGAAGTCAGATAGCTTTACTCTGCCCAAGTTTAGACTCTTAATATCTACCTTCAACTTCTCTCCTTTTCCGTTTTTAAACCAGTAAAATGCTTCTCTTAAAGTAAGTTTCCTGTCCTCATCTGGGCGCCAATCAGGCTCATCTTTCTTTGGCAACATCCACTTCACTGTTTCCACAAAGAAAAATTCAGCAAGATCCAGAGGGTTTTTAACCTCCTTGCTAAGATAGAGTCGGCTCTCATGTATTTTTCTCATCTTTTGCTCATTCGTAGTTCTGGACTTATTTTTCATCCCAACACTATTGTCTTTTTTAAAACTCCTCCCGCTTATATATAGCCCATGCGGATTACCCGTCATCGCAAACATCGCTCCAGCCATCGCTACTTCCTCATACTTACTCCCGATAACATCAAGCCCAAACCTTGCGCTAAGCAATGCAAGCGTCTTCGTACTCTGTTCATATGCCATCCTCTCCAGCGTTATATCGTCCGCTTCAAGACCACTTGCAGCAAGCCATGCGTGCTGGTCAAGGTGCAATCCTTCGTGCATCACCGTAGCTGTATAATGCGCAAGCTTCGCTCTTAAATCGGCATCATCGTCCGCTAATACCGCTTCCTACTGTAAAAGAAGAGGCTAGTTTTTCAGTACTATAGTATCACTTTTTATTCCTCTTCCTCCTACTTATAAACAAATCGTATCATAGATATAGCTGTATGATTGGTTATACCAGGATAAATATCCTCTATAACTAAACGACCAGCCATTCTTTCTCCCAAATATTCTTCGCTGTCTTCTATATTGATTCTTATTCTTTGCCATGCAAGCTCATCTGTTAACTCTGCAATAACTACATATATCAATCTAATCTCGTCTTCCAACACATAGCTGTCGTCATCCAGACTCTTAGCATAATGAAAAGGAATATGATATAACTCTAATCTTATCCTTTTAGGCCTGTTATATACTTTATATGTTTTCTTACTCTTTGCCCACCCCGGTAATATATCTATCGCATATGGTAAATGATCTTTCCGCTTTATATCATAACCAGCCAAGTGATAGATACGACACCACAGATAGTCAGTCAAACCATCATCACGACTTATCCAGGCTGTTGCTGGATCCTCATCAGCTAACTCCATTATCCTTTTTCCATGAGTTATCTCCCAGGAATTGTATGCATCAACGGCGGGTATCCTGAGAGTAACTACGCTTATAGCCATTCGCATAATTCCATCCAAAAACTCCTTTTTGGGTTTCGTATTAGGCTCACTTTCGCTTACTATTTTTGTTTCTACTATCTTAAGTTCATCTACCTTAAGCTTACTCTCCCCACAGGTTGTAAGATTTAATATTATCATTATCCCTAATATAAACCTTATCTTCATCTTACCTTTCCCTCCTTTCTGAACTTACTTCCCAAAAAACCACTTTTTCCACAATTGACGAGAAAAATTATCAGCTATATCCATATTTGGCCTCAGTAAAAGAAATACCCTTCTTCCTACCTCATGTTCATATACCCTATCCCATGGCAGAAAATAGTACGAGGTAAATTCTCGAGTAAACTCATTTGTCTTATCATTCCTCCTGTACAAATTATCCTCTATATTGTTATATTTGAAATTACCATAGTTCTGCATTGCATACTTAATATACCCTCCGTATGGATCAACTATTATTAAGCCATTCTCTGTTATCTCCTTGATATATACCATATGCTGTAATCTCTTCTTCATATTATTATCTTCATAAACAAAGTTGAATCTTCCTCCCGCTATGAGTTGATCACCAGGCTTCATTATTTTATTTTTCAAATAGAGGTAAAATTTTTTTACATCATCAACAGTTGGGTTTCCATTGTTTTTACCATCCCAACTATGAGAAACTTCCGTTCCATCCTTATAGAACCACTGTCCCTTTTTATAATCCACAGGCTCAATACTTCCACTCGCTAGAGCAAGTTCCACAAGAGTTGAAGGAAATGTCCTTTCATCTACCCCATACTTACTTTTCAAATATGAACTCATCTCTCTCCTTCTCTCCTCAAGTTCATCCTCTATTTGTCTTTCCTCATTGAAGAACCAAACCGGATCATTTATGCTTACTACCTTCCTTAAGTCCTTATTATTCGGCATACTCACAAGTGCTATCGTTAATGCTGTAAGATTACACATTCCATCAGCAATCCTCTTTCCGTTTTTCCCCCTACTTACATTATTCCTCTGATTCCTTATATCAACCCCCAACTCTTTAATCCATAAATCATTTCCACTTTCCCAGTTAAACAAGCTTAAATCCCCTGTCTCAGTCGCATAGGCAATTAAATTTGCAACCTTCGAATACTCACTGCTTCCATCATATACATCTACTCCAAAATTCCTTGCTAGATTATCCAGTACCATTTTCTGTATCCCCGTAGCTCCAAGCTCCCTCGCATACGCTGTCATCCTATCCTTCCCTACAAGACCAGAATCAATCAATACACCTTCCCTCACTACTGTAGAAGTATAAAATAGAAGACCTTCTGCTGTATTCTCCGTAATTGCTTTCTTATTTAGATGTATGGTATCTTCCCCAGCCTCTCCATAATGCCCTTCCTCTTCAAGGTCAAATAATAAACTTTTCTTCCCATTAATGATATCCATAGAAGTCTTCATACCAAAATCATCCCCACTTAAATATCCCATATTTACATAGCTTATCCTCGATAAGCCCTCGTCTCCTCCGTGAACATTCTTATACTGAAAACCTACATAGTTTAAACTTCCTATCGCATCCACAAGGTTAACAAGCCCAATACCTCCGCTCACATCATTCACTATCTGCCCATCGTGCGTGAATGCCATCCCTACATCACTCGCAAGGCTTATCCTGAAATTCCCTCCCCACGCATAATGCACTGCTTCTCCCGCTATACTCCCTATAGTGTTAGCAAAGTTGTTAAGCTTCATCTCATAAAATAGTGATACATTGTTAGTCAACGCCTTGCTCGATATCCTGTCTATAAATGATAAATTGCCATCCGTGTATCTCCCTCCAAGTTCGCCTCCAACCCACCCCCCAACAAAGCCACTTGCAAGTCCCATCGTCGTACTTTTCAGTAGATTATACCAGTCATATGCATTCCATTGCCATTGCCATTGCCCATTACTTATGCTATAGCACTTCGTAAACGCCATCAAACCTCCACTTATAAACCCTTCCGTCATCTTCTGCATACCAAATGCCGCAGCTGTACTGAACCAGCCTAAAAATTATACAGCAAAATTTTGCTCCTGTAAAATAGATGATATAAAATCAACAGGCAAGGTCGCTCGGCCTCCTGCCTCGCTTGCTTCAGTGGAATGCCTGTGAAGTAGGCTTTATTTGCTTCAATGCTTTATGGCTTTGGTGTGCTTACAGGGATTTATTCTTCCTTCAAATATATATCTACAACCCAGCCCTTTATTGTATTGCCCTCCTTATCCTTAACGCCTGTGTCTATGTATACCCAATAGCCTGTCCTGTCTCCAATCGTAAAAGTAACATCCGACCGTTCGAGTAGCTTTACCCTTGCGCCCTTCTTTAGCTTTAGCAATACAGCCGAGTTTGTAGAAGCTTCGGAACGCACGTTTACATTGTCGCCGGTGAGGATGTGGTAGTCCTCTTTTTCACAACTATTTACTCCAGAATTAGTTACATTTAGGAGTTTTAATTTATTAGTCGATTGAATAGAACTATTAGACTCTTCTTCTATATACACATCTAATATCCATCCCTTTATAGTATCACCATTCTTGTCCTTAATTCCTGTGTCAACACGAGCCCAATACCCTGTTTTATCCCCAATTTTCTCTTTTTTATCCATCCATTCTAATAACTTTACTTTCGTTCCTCTTTTAAGTTTCAGCAACAGTTTATCGATAAAGTATATACTTCTTACTGGCACATCATTTCCAATAACCGTATAGTATCCACCTATGTTCAGAGGACATTCTTTTTCTTTTATCCAATTAGGATAGTCTGCTGAATTTGTCAAAATTTTGGTAGCAAAAGGAGCATATATTTCATCCTCACGAATAAAAAAAGACATCGTATGGTTTCCTAATAAGTAAACATTCTCATTTAATAAGCATTGATATATCTGGCCATATAGAGTAGTTTTAGTATCTTCAAAAAAAATAGCCCATATACCATTTGAATATATACGATAATAACCCGTATCCTCTGCATCTTCGGAAATTAAAAGCATTTCTTTTTGTATTCTTTTTGCAGGTTTAAAATCATCTATACCTGCTATATATTTTCTCTCTAGCCAACCTTTTATTTTAGCTGACTCATATGAAAATAAATTGGTAAGATAAGCTCCAATAAAATACCATTCTTCCTTTTTGTTCTCCAAGATAAACTCCCTATTGGAAAGAAGAACCACAAACTCAAGAATAGGTATTTTTGTTAACACCGGCGCAAACATACTTGGCTCCCTAAATAATGGAGCTTCAGTAATAATTAAAACTGTATTACCATTCAAAGGTCTCATCATACTGTAAAGCTTATCTGCCCCAGAGGCAAACTCTAAAAAGAAACAACACATCAAAATTATCCTTTTCATAAAGTAACTTCTCCTAACTAATAATTAAAATAAAGTAATATGTAAGTGATGTCTATGTAATAGCATATTTTTAAAAGCTCGTGCTATTTCTGGATCACCACCCAATAACGGAAGCTGTTGTTCCCATGTCATTTGTTCAAATTCAGCTAAAGAAACACCTTGAGGAATTAGATATGTATCATTTACATTCTGCCAAGAGTTTTGATAGTCATAAATTTTTCCAGGTACTTTACTCTTTAGCCACCACGGATCCAATGCCTGACTTACTCTCGGGTCATTCACCATACTGTTATATACTTCATTCCTCAACGCCATTGCAGCCGTTGATTGTTGACCTACAGTAGAATTATTGAACCTCACCGTTACACCATTCCTTGTCGCAGCTACTATATCTATTCCTCTTCCCGACCCATGTGGGCTTGTGGTGCTATTCCTCCACAAACTCGATACCTCCACAGCATCCAGATTTACAGCATGCGCATTATCTATAAGCACAAGCACAGCTCTCGGATCCATCCCCCCTGTCGCAAGATTAATCGGAGTATTCCCCGTGCCCGCTTTTTGCGCCTGTGGACTAAAATTATATTTCGACATCCTTATCTCAATTCCATCTACATTAGATATATAATAATTGCCTTTTTTCTCGTAATCCATTAATTGCTCTTTATAAAGCTCTCCCAGTTTTTTAACCTCCGGCTTCACCATTTGGTTCTCAATCCACTCACTCACCTTACTTCCTTTTAATGCAGTTGATACAATCCTGAGTAGGGTTAATTTCAATTTTGTTTGATTGATAGCCTTTTGTTTCTTCATCCTATCACGCTTCTTCCTCTCCTCCTCTTCCTCCTCTGGAGTAGCCCCTGTAGTAGCCTTTGGGTTCTCCCTATCCTGTGTTTGCTGGTCCGGCGTTTCGCTTCCATACGGCTGCTCTGAAAACGGCAGCTTTCTAGGTTTACTTAAACTCCTCCCGCTTATATATAGCCCATGCGGATTACCCGTCATCGCAAACATCGCTCCAGCCATCGCTACTTCCTCATACTTACTCCCACCAACACCAAGCCCAAAATTCGCCTGTAGGAGCGCAAGTGTCATCGTGCTCTGAGCATAGGCCATTCTCTCCAAAGTTATATCGTCCGCTTCAAGACCATTCGCAGCAAGCCATGCATGCTGGTCTAAGTGTAGTCCTTCATGCATCACCGTCGCTGTATAATGCGCAAGCTTCGCTCGAAGCTCGGCATCATCGTCCGCTAATATCGCTTCCCTGTTTAGATGTATCGTCCTGTTATCCTCTCCTGCATAGCCGTAGTTGCCCTCCCCTTCAAGGTCAAACTCTATCCTCTTCTTGTTATTTATTACATCAAGCGACGTCTTCATATTCTGCATATCTCCAGAAAGATATCCCATATTTACATAGCTTATCCTCGATAAGCCCTCGTCTCCTCCGTGAACATTCTTATACTGAAAACCTACATAGTTTAAACTACCTATCGCATCCACAAGGTTGACAAGCCCAATCCCTCCGCTTGTGTCATTCACTATCTGCCCATCGTGCGTGAATGCCATCCCTACATCACTCGCAAGGCTTATCCTGAAATTCCCTCCCCACGCATAATGCACTGCTTCTCCCGCTATACTCCCTATAGTGTTCGCAAAGTTGTTAAGCTTCATACCATAAAATAATGATACATCCTTATCCACTGCCTTGCTCGCTTTCCTGTCCAAAAATGATAAATTGCCATTGGTGTATGTCCCACCAAGGGCACTACCTATCATACCTGTTGTAAACCCACTAACAAAACCTATCATCCCACTTTCAAGAATACTCTTGCCAATAAAACTAGCCCAGTCATCCCTCAGTTTGCCAGCTTTAAAGTCATACACCTTCGCCCCAACCATAAAAGAGCTCTCTACTACACTCTCTGTCATCCTCTGCACACCCATCTCTATACCTACAGTAAACCAGTTGTTCCCACCAAATATATTCCCAGCCCAGCTACCAGCCCAGCTGCCTACCATCCTACCAACACCAAAGTCGGTATTAAGGTAGGCGGCGGTCACGCTAGCAAGGGTGGTAGTCTAACCCTCCTCCCTCAAGGGGGACTGAAGCTAGTCCCCCTTGAAACCCCCACTCCGCCCCTTGCGCGGTTTCTTTTACTTTTTTTCTTACCCCTTGTGAGCTGGAGGTTTTTCTTTTAGCTTTGTTTTTTCTTCTACCGTCACGGCGAATACATCCTTGTATTGGCCGTGACTTTCTCGCCACATCCTGTGGCTCGGATATTGGTCTTACCATACCTTTTTTCTTCCACCCAGCTCATGGCTGGTTCTCTGAGAGTACTTTCTCTGTAATGGAAGCACCGCGAGCAAGGGGCGGGAAGAAGAGAAAAACCCTAAACCTTCTTCGCACTTTTACTCCTCACCCTCCCAGGACTCCCCACACTCATCCCAGTCGCTTAACGCTAAACCCTCAAGATCTGTCCCTTTTAAGATTGTATAATCATTTAGCATCTCTTTCTTCCATGGATTGTCCCCAATTTTTATCCATAATGAACCATTCTCATCAATCTTCCAGTAACCAGCTACACCCCTCGGATGTTTGCGAAAAGCTTCACTACCCTCCCCCGCCCAGTTTAACCACTCTAAAATTATCTCTCCATTCTCCGCAAACTCAACCAAAAATGTCCTCTTTTCACGATCCTTCTCTACCTCCCACCCCACAGCCTTCATAAGCTTCTCATAATTCTCCTCCGATAAGGTCGAAAGTTCACTATTATATAAGCCTTTAGAGCCTTTCCGCCTTTCCTCAATATAACGACGCAAATACTCCCTCTTCGCCTCCTCAAGATTGGCTATCTCATACTTCTTGCCCTTGTACCAGAACTCTATCTCACTTATACAGGTGTCATTATAATGCGTCCCAGGATATGTGGAGAGAATAGTAAACTTTACAGCATCTATATTTGTAGGATTGACCTTCAGCTCGTGTAAACTGATCTCATTCCACCCAGAGTCTGATAACAAAACCTCTCTATTAGTCGTTATAACATTTGTCTCATTATTCTTAACTACCAAATAGAGAAACAGAAGGGATAGCCCTTTCACCCGGTTATTTTTCTTCCATATCTCCTCACTCTTCCCATAACCATTGTATATCCTTATAGTATCAATCAGAAACGGACTTGACTTTGGGTTAAAACCTACATTTACATATTCCCCAGCCCCATTCCTATCTATAACAAAAAGACCGCTATTATCCCATGTCATTGGCCTCTCTGGGCCACTTCCATCACCTTCTACATTTTCTGCCCAACATGTCTTAATGTCACCATCAAATAGGGAAAACACACTGTACCTTATATCACCGTTTAAGTAAGAAGAAGCTCTGGAAACAATAGATACCTTTAGAGACCCAGCATACAAACCAACAAATGACAAAACCATAATCCCTAATACCTTTTTCGTCATATCTCCCCTCCTCATCATTATTGGCTTAACAAATAGTATGTACCTTCAAGTGTATAATCCATGTACCATTTGGGTTCATATGCCTTTTCAACCGGATTATACACCATTTTAACTGTCCCAAACAAGCCCATAAAATAGGTGTAGTCTCCACCATCAAGTTGGTAACTTTTATCCCTCCTCTCCCCCGTGTATCGGCCACCGTATATTGTTTGACAACCTTTAGACCAGGTATTATCAGGACCACCTATGTGAATAAGAATCTCATATTTCACTTTCTGGGAACCACCTTCTACAGCAGGTACTGCACCACCATTTGCTATCAGAATGGTAAATTGTCTATTTTCCCTCATTTTACTCTTAGAAGCTCTATAAAACGTTCTCGCCTCATAAACACCAGGTGCTATAGAACTATACGGTATTCCTTCCTTAGTTTTGTAATGTCGAGAGGCATCCACATTCCCTCGGTAAAACTCTACTATCTTGCCCCCTCTTACCACCGTTATCCTATCATTGTAGGTGTCCTTGCCACATCTTTCACCCTTACCCATGCCTTCCTCACCAAAAATCACAAAGTCTTTTTTCATCGACTTCTCAAAGCTCCCATACCCACCTCGTAGATCCGCAAAGTAGCTATACATCTCAAGAAGTTTTCTACCTTCGTTCGTTTTGGTATCAAACTCAGCTACATTCTCGTCCTGGGTTAAAGCAGTATGCTGAAGATTGAACTCAAACATACTGCTAAATTTCTCCCTCCCGCTTTCCATCATTTCATCAGATATATCCTCATCCGATAACCCTAACCGTGTCTTCTCGTAGTTCCGAATGGCAGCATCACCACCATATTTCTCGTATGCTGTGTCCGTCGCTACCCCTACAGCATAACTGTATATTTGATTCGTGTTGTCTAAAAGATCATAGATGTTTTCTGACCTTGCTAACAACTGCTCTAACGTTACATTGCCTGTTGCATTGCCACCTGCATACTCATTGGCTTTGTTGCTCACCTTGAGTATAAGAGATACTATCTCATTGATCTTCTCAGTGTTAGCATTGCCATCATCCGACTCATACTCGGCTATCATATTCCTAAGCTTTTCTTTTAGTGGCCCCTCCTCTATGTTTTTTATCTTTTCAAAAAGTATTCTTTGATGATAAAGAGTCATACTCTCTTTAAATTTTCTCCTCCTCTCCCCCTCCGTTGCTACCATGCTTTCTTTTTCGGCCTTTTCCCTCTCTTGTGTACGATTGTCCTGGCTCACAGGAGAAGAAAAGACATTCCACCCGCTGGAAGCAAGATAGGCAAGACCAGTTGTTAACCCTTGGAAGGTATTGGCTGTCAACTGACCCAAGGTGCTAAAGTTAGTAATGAGGGTATTCCACGTCTCCACTTTCTCCTCCTCCCCCAAGGGAGACTGAAGCTAGTCCCCCTTGAAACCCCCACTCCGCCCCTTGCGCGGTTTCTCCTACCAACTTTTCTCTTGCCCCTTGTGAGCCGGAGGTTTTTCTTTTAGCTTTCCTTTTTCCTCTATCGTCACACAAGTACATCCTTGTATTAGCCGTGACTTTCTCGCCACATCCTGTGGCTCGGATATTGGTTTTACCACACCTTTTTTCTTCCACCCAGCTCACGGCTAGTTCTCTGAGAGTTCTTCCCTCTCTAACGGAAGCACCGCAAGCAAGGGGCGGGAAGAAGAGAAAAACCCTAAACCTTCTTCGCACTTTTACTCCTCACCCTCCCAGGACTCCCCACACTCATCCCAGTCGCTTAACGCTAAACCCTCAAGATCTGTGCCTTTTAAGATTGTATAATCATTTAGCATCTCTTTCTTCCATGGATTGTCCCCAATTTTTATCCATAATGAACCATTCTCATCAATCTTCCAGTAACCAGCTACACCCCTCGGATGTTTGCGAAAAGCTTCACTACCCTCCCCCGCCCAGTTTAACCACTCTAAAATTATCTCTCCATTCTCCGCAAACTCAACCAAAAATGTCCTCTTTTCACGATCCTTCTCTACCTCCCACCCCAGCCTTCATAAGCTTCTCATAATTCTCCTCCGATAAGGTCGAAAGTTCACTATTATATAAGCCTTTATGGCCTTTCCGCCTTTCCTCAATATAACGACGCAAATACTCCCTCTTCGCCTCCTCAAGATTGGCTATCTCATACTTCTTGCCCTTGTACCAGAACTCTATCTCACTTATACAGGTGTCATTATAATGCGTCCCAGGATATGTGGAGAGAATAGTAAACTTTACAGCATCTATATTTGTAGGATTGACCTTCAGCTCGTGTAAACTGATCTCATTCCACCCAGAGTCTGATAACAAAACCTCTCTATTAGTCGTTATAACATTTGTCTCATTATTCTTAACTACCAAATAGAGAAACAGAAGGGATAACCCTTTCACGGTTATTTTTTCTTCATATCTCCTCACTCTTCCCATAACCATTGTATATCCTTATAGTATCAATCAGAAACGGACTTGACTTTGGGTTAAAACCTACATTTACATATTCCCCAGCCCCATTCCTATCTATAACAAAAAGACCGCTATTATCCCATGTCATTGGCCTCTCTGGGCCACTTCCATCACCTTCTACATTTTCTGCCCAACACGTCTTAATGTCACCATCAAATAGGGAAAACACACTGTACCTTATATCACCGTTTAAGTAAGAAGAAGCTCTGGAAACAATAGATACCTTTAGAGACCCAGCATACAAACCAACAAATGACAAAACCATAATCCCTAATACCTTTTTCGTCATATCTCCCCTCCTCATCATTATTGGCTTAACAAATAGTATGTACCTTCAAGTGTATAATCCATGTACCATTTGGGTTCATATGCCTTTTCAACCGGATTATACACCATTTTAACTGTCCCAAACAAGCCCATAAAATAGGTGTAGTCTCCACCATCAAGTTGGTAACTTTTATCCCTCCTCTCCCCCGTGTATCGGCCACCGTATATTGTTTGACAACCTTTAGACCAGGTATTATCAGGACCACCTATGTGAATAAGAATCTCATATTTCACTTTCTGGGAACCACCTTCTACAGCAGGTACTGCACCACCATTTGCTATCAGAATGGTAAATTGTCTGTTTTCCCTCATTTTACTCTTAGAAGCTCTATAAAACGTTCTCGCCTCATAAACACCAGGTGCTATAGAACTATACGGTATTCCTTCCTTAATTTCGTAATGTCGAGAGGCATCCACATTCCCTCGGTAAAACTCTACTATCTTGCCCCCTCTTATCACCGTTATCCTATCGTTGTAGGTGTCCTTCCCACACCTTTCACCCTTACCCATGCCTTCCTCACCAAAAATCACAAAGTCTTTTTTCATCGACTTCTCAAAGCTCCCATACCCACCTCGTAGATCCGCAAAGTAGCTATACATCTCAAGAAGTTTTCTACCTTCGTTCGTTTTGGTATCAAACTCAGCTACATTCTTGTCCTGGGTTAAAGCAGTATGCTGAAGATTGAACTCAAACATACTGCTAAATTTCTCCCTCCCCCTTTCCATCATTTCATCAGATATATCCTCATCCGATAACCCTAACCGTGTCTTCTCATAGTTCCGAATGGCAGCATCACCACCATACTTATCGTATGCTATGTCCGTCGCTACCCCTACAGCATAACTGTATATTTGATTCGTGTTGTCTAAAAGCTCATAGATGTTTTCTGACCTTGCCAACAACTGCTCCAACGTTACATTGCCTGTTACATTGTCCCCTGCATACTCATTGGCTTTGTTGCTTACCTTGAGTAGAAGAGATACTATCTCATTGATCTTCTCTGTGTTAGCATTGCCATCATCTGACTCATACTCGGCTATCATATTCCTAAGCTTTTCTTTTAGTGGCCCCTCCTCTATGTTTTTTATCTTTTCAAAAAGTATTCTTTGATGATAAAGAGTCATACTCTCTTTAAATTTTCTCCTCCTCTCCCCCTCCGTTGCTACCATGCTTTCTTTTTCGGCCTTTTCCCTCTCTTGTGTACGATTGTCCTGGCTCACAGGAGAAGAAAAGACATTCCACACGCTGGAAGCAAGATAGGCAAGACCAGTTGTTAACCCTTGGAAGGTATTGGCTGTCAACTGACCTATGTCTTTGAAATTACTCATCATTGTGTTCCACGTGTCCACACCCTGCCAGCTCAGACCATTGGAATTAAGGACAAACCCAAACCCTCCAAACTCTCCAGGCCCGTTGTGGAGGATAAGCCCTGTGGTAAGAATCCTCAGTACGAGACCGTACCTCAGTAAACTCGTATCAATGTGCCTTCTGGCCAGCGTATTTCGATTTAAGTGCATAACGGTAGAGAGTTTTCATCCACACCTTGCACAGGGAAAGTTTTCTCCACCTTTGCCTGAGAGGCTTGCAAAACCAAAGTTTAGTGTACGCTTGATACCGTCTATGCCTATGTCCATGAAAAGTTCTGTAAGTTCACCATTTTTTAGATCATAGCCCCAGGTGAGACTCCCTGTGCTATCCACCTTCCAACCCCTGTTTATGGCAGTAGTTGTGCTGTCAATGGCCCAATCGCCGGCTAATCTCTCCCCCACTGATAATTATACCACAAAAAAAATTTTTTGTCAAATCACGAATTGCTTCATAATAAAAGTACTCGAAAAGGGAACGCTATTGCAAAATAAAAAAGTACTCCAAATCTGTGTATAAAATAATCCAGTTCATGGCTCGACAAGCTCGCCAACCGTGGCTCGACAAGCTCGCCAACCGTGGCTCGACAAGCTCGCCAACCGTGGCTCGACAAGCTCGCCAACCGTGGCTCGACAAGCTCGCCAACCGTGGCTCGACAAGCTCGCCAACCGGAATTGGGGTAGCGATGTTTGAAAGGAGACCTATTTACAGGGAAACGGCAAAACAATATCAAAAAGCCAGCAAAAAGGAGAAAATGGAGATACTGGATTATTTTGTGAGGATAACAAGCCTAAAAATCGAAACTATGCCGCCAGGCTCTTGGGAACAACACGGAAAAACCATCTATGTAGGCAAAAAATTACCTTAAAACCGATATAGCCAAGAAGGGCAAAAGACCTGGCAGAAAAAAAATTCGGCGAAGAGGAAAAAACTTCTAAAAAGGTCTGGGAAATTGAAAACTACATGTGTGGCAAACGTTTAAAGCCAATTTTAAATGAAGTTTTAGATAATCTCTTAGCAAACGGACATCTCCACGGTTCTCCACAGGCCATAGAGAACTTGCGCCATATAAGTGCTTCAAGTATTGACCGACTTTTGAAACATGAGCGTAAAAGCTTGAGATAAAGGACGAAAAGGCACAAACCTGGAGCACTATTAAAGCAACAAATAGCTAAACGCACGTGGGCAGAGTGGGATGAAAATTGCCCTGGGTTCATGGAGATTGATCTGGTAGCCCATGAGGGAGGAAATAGCGGGAGATTTTGCTCAAACATTAAATATGGTGGATGTTTGGAGCGGTTGGACAGAACTTGTGGCAATCAAAACAAAGCTTCAAAATGGGTAAGAGAAGCCATAGAAAAGTCAAAGACTTCCTTTTGAGTTACGGGGAATTGATTCTGATGCGGTGCTGAATTTATTAATCATCCTCTGCGTGATTGGTGTGAGAAGAACCAGATAAAATTTACAAGGGGAGAAGCTCCCGTTCCAATGATAACTGCTACGTTGAGCAGAAAAACTATTCCATAGTCCGCCAGAATGTTGGATACTTTCGCTACGATACCGAGGAAGAAGTCTACTACTTGAACCGACTCTATGCGTATCTCAGGCTTTATGCCAACTTTTCAACGGTTATGAAAATGACAGAGAAAAAGAGAATCGGAAGCAAGGTGCAAAAGAAGCATGATGATATTAAAACTCCCTACCAGCGGCTTTTAGAAAGCTCTTATGTAAGTGAGGCACAAAAGGAACGCCTAACAAGGCTTTATAAGGCTCTCGATTTGTTTCACCTAAGACAAAAAATTACAGCTTGCCAGAGAAAACTTTTCAGCCTTCAAAAGAAAAAGAATGTAAAAAACAAAAATTTGGAGGAAACTGTATGGAATTTTTGAGTACTTTTTTTTATGAGGCAATGATTCGAATTTCGAGTACTTTTTTATTTGACGCAACGGGTATATAAAAGCAAAATTTTCCCCAGAGCTTCCCCAAAGGGTATAAAAAATCAAACCTTCCTGATTTTCTTTTTCTAGAGAATATTTTGCCCCACAACCCTGCACTGAGATAAGGAAATAGCACAATCCTTCGGAGAATTTCCCAACGCCAGATTGTTTTTATGGCCTCTTTTACGATAATTTGCGACAAAATCCTCTGTCGAAAACAATTTAAAATGTCACACTTTGTGCAAATAGAAATGTCACCTTTTAAAATACTGCAACTAAAAAAACGAGAGGTTGCAGATGAGAGAGGTGATAACGATGACACAAAAGCACAGAAGGGGCAAAAAATACTGGAGATGGTAAAGAACAAGAAAAATCAAGCAGAAAGATGCTGCAATAATACTGGGGATTTGCAGAAGGCAACTTATTCGAATTTTAAAGAATATTTATCAAAGGGTGATGAAGCCCTCAATCACAAATTAATAGGCAAAGCGGGGATCACAGAATTAGCAGTGATATCAAGGAAATAATTATGCAGATAGTACGGAATAATTATAAAGGTTTTAAGCCGACATTTATAGCTGAAAAGCTTTATGAGGAACATCATATAAAAATAGGAGCATCAACGCTTCGTTTATGGATGATGGAAACAGGATTGTGGAAGAAAATAAGAAAAACTGCGAGACACCGTACCAGAAGGCCGAAAAAGAGCATTTTGGAGAAATGATTCAAATGGACGGCAGCATTCACGACTGGTTTGGGACAGGCAAAGAAGTCTGTCTGATGAATATGGTGGATGATGCTACAGGCACATCTTACGGTCTTTTCGACACAGGAGAAACGACACAAGTAGCGCTGCAATGTTTGTTTGACTGGATAATGAAATACGGTATTCCTTATTCGATCTATTGTGATTATAAAAGCCTGTTCTATACGAAACGGGAAGCGACCATAGAAGAACAGCTTGCAGGAAATTGCCTCTAACAAAGTTTGGAGAGGTCTGCCATAGGCTGGGGATAGAAATGATATATGCCCATAGTCCCCAGGCAAAGGGCGCGTAGAGAGATGGAATGGGATCCATCAGGACAGGTTAATAGCAGAAATGAAACTAAAAACATAAAGGATATTGACAATGCCAATCGTTTTTTGAAAGAATATTACTGGGAAAAGAATAACCGAAAATTTAGTAAAAAACCTCTGTCGGATGAAGATTTTCATATTGCATTAATGCCTGATCAGGACTTAAGGAACTATGTTTGTTATACGGCCGAGTGCAAAGTCTATAGAGATTATACAATAAAATTTTCTAAAAGAATATACCAGATTGAAAAGAAACAACCTATAGCCATAAAACCCGGGGACAATGTTATCTTAAAAACCTGGCTTGATGGAAGTATACATATTTTTAAGAAAAATATCGAATTGAACTTTTTTGAAATAGATGATTATGGTCGTAGAGTTTCGGCATAAAAAAGTGACATTTCTATTTCAATAAAAAGGTGACATTTTAATTTATTTGACAGACAACGGGGTTTTTTGTATTGCTTTTTTCTTCGTTTTGTCTTATACTCATACGATAAAAAAAGCGAGAAAGTATGGGTAAGCGCTCATTTTTTTGGAATACATCTCTCTCCCTGATGGGGTTTGGTCTCCTCACTCTTACCAATTTCCTCTACAGTATTGTGACGGTACGGCTTTTATCTCCTCGTGAGTTTTCCGCTTACAATACTTTTTTCTATTTTTTGCTTTCTCTTCCCCTTCCCTCGTTTCAACTTGCTGTCGCTAAATCGGTAAGTCGATACTCTCCATCGGTTGATCTCAAGAGTCTTTTTTCTTCATTTGTGGTTTTGTCCGGATTATCAGGGATAGCCTATCTCATTTTTTCTCCTCTCCTGTGGTATCTCTATGGAAAAAACTATCCCTTTCTCGTGGTTATTGGTTTCTTTGTTTTACAGGGATGGATATGGCTCTCTGGACTTCGAGGAATCTTTCAAGGAAGTTTGCGTTTTGGTACCTATAGTCTCAATATGGCATTAGAGGGGATCTTTAGGCTTTTGCTAGGAAGCCTGGGGCTTATTGTTGGATTAGGTGTGTATGGGGCTCTTGGAGCATCCATAGCAAGCGGTATGATAGGTATTCTCTTTCTGGTTTTCCCTCTTTTCTTTTCTGGTACTTCTTTCAAACCATCGCAGTGCGATACCTCGCTGCTTTCTTCTTTTTTTCGGGCTTTTTTTATCCTTCTCCCCTTCGGGCTGCTGGTAGTACTCGATCAAACCATCATCAATCGATTTATCCCATCCTATGGGCAAATAGTAAATCTTTCCAGTCTCTTTGGAAAAAACCTGATTGCTCTCTCCCTCACAGTCGCTCATGTTGTCTTTGCGTATGTGGTGAAAGAGGGTGAAGACAGATTTCTCCTCAGAGGCATGGGACTTGTGGTGGCTCTCTTTTTTCTTGCTTATGGGGGAACATTCTTTCTGGGCCACTGGTTATTTCAGCTACTTTTTGCCACAACCACAGGGGCTGATTTTCTTCCTCTTTATATCCTTTACTGCCTACCGCTGGGGATTCTTCAGTTATTGGTGAACTACGGTATTGCCGAAGAACAATACTGGCTTACGCCTTTTCTGTGGATCATGCTTGTTTTAACCGCTTTTAGCATGATGATTTTTGCTCGACTCAATGCTTTTTCTCTTATTGGTTTTTACCTTTTGGGAATGATTCTTCATACTCTTTTTCTCATTCCTCTCATTATTATCCTGCTTGTTCGCAAAAAAAATTCACAAGCCTCTGAAAAAAAACTTTAACAGACAAGGGTAAGAACTTCTTCTGAAAAAATACTACAACTTGCAAGATGCTTAAAATCTTTCTCTGTTTTTTTGGAAAAAAAAACAAGGTTTACCCCTTGACTTTTCAGATTATTTGCCTTATAATAATGTTCCAAACTGATATGCGACGCGGGATAGAGCAGTCTGGTAGCTCGTCGGGCTCATAACCCGAAGGTCGAAGGTTCAAATCCTTCTCCCGCAAGTATGGCGGGGTAGCTCAGCTGGTTAGAGCAGCGGAATCATAATCCGGTGGTCGAGGGTTCGAGTCCCCCCCCCGCTAAGATATAAAGAAAATAAAACCAGGGGTTGTAGCTCAGCTGGTTAGAGCACAGGCCTGTCACGCCTGGGGCCGCGGGTTCAAGTCCCGTCAACCCCGTATATAAAAGGGACTGTCAAGCACAGTCCCTTTTATCGTTTTTGATGTTTTGTCATTTGAATTGAGGATATCATGCATGAAAATGCGATCAAAATTTCTTCTCGTGAGTGGAACGGTATGTCTTTTGTTTTTTCTATCGTTTTTTTCTATTCTTTATCTTGTGCAAAACTTCCCTGTTTCAGATCAACTTCCTGAAAATGGAATTATCGTGGTATTTGGTGCCGGGATATACAACACCCGCCCCTCCCTCACCCTTCAAATGAGGCTTGATAAAGCCCTCGAAATTGCTCAAAAAATTTCTAATACCCTCTTTTACCTCAGTGGCACCAAATCAGAAGTTATTATTATGCGTCAGTACCTAATAAAACAGGGTATTTCCAGAAATAAACTCATAGAAGACCCCGAAGGAAAAACAACAGCCTACACCATACGCAATCTTTCTCGATCTTACAAAAATGAGACCCTTATCCTCGTGAGTCAACACTACCATTTAAGGCGCATCGCTCTCCTCTGTAGAAAACACCATCTCCTCAATGCTTTCTTTGTAGCAACAGATCATCGCTCTGTAGACAACCAGTTTTCACTCGTTTTGCGAGAGGTGTTTGCCATGTACAAGGCATTCCTCTGGGATTAGGTATGCAGATAGACGAGATTTTTCTCTCTCTTCAAGGAGAAACAGAGTTTGTCGGGATCCCGTTTCTTTTTGTAAGGTTTTCTGGATGTAACCTGAGATGTAGCTATTGTGATACCCCTGCAGCCTTTACAATCTCTCCTACCTGCCACATTCATTTCCATGGACAGGAAAGCTTCCTCTCCAATCCCCTTTCCATCGAACAGCTGACAACGCTTCTTTCTCCTTATCAGGGATATTGGCTCAGCTTCACAGGGGGAGAACCGCTTCTTCAGAGAGAGGCTCTCGAAACATGCCTTACTCATCTCAAGGGTTTCCGGTTCTGGATGGAAACCAATGGCACACTTCCAGAGGCACTTTCTCCCATTATTTTCTCTCATATCGATGTGTGGAGTATGGATCTGAAGCTTCCCTCTGCTATCGGAAAAAACCTCTGGGAAACACAGGAAAGATTCTTCTCCCGTATTGCCGAAACAGGCAAAACAATTATCCTCAAAGTCATTCTCACCCCCACAACAACCCTTGAAGAGATGGAAGAGGTGTGGAAGCATTTTCTTCTCTGGAGAGAAAAAACAAGAAGTCTCTCCCTCACGTTCCAACCCATGACATCAGAAAAAAAGGTCATTCAAAGTGAATCCCTTCGCTGGGCTTATGAGAAAACCCTCTCCTGGCCTGATGGGAAAGTCCATCTTATCCCACAGATCCATCCCATCCTGCAGATCCCCTAAAACGCTTGCCGAATTTCTATGGTCCATTGCTGAGAAGCAGGATCGTACGCTACATACGCTCTTTCTTGATAAAGTGCATACCCTGTTAATCCCAGAGAAACCAGAGAAGAAAGAATCCCATACGTGAAGAGTCTCTGTTGCCATTCTCCATAGAAAGTCACTTCAGAAGTATAGGCCCTTTTCTGAGCATCGGTAAGATTCGGGTTGTAGAGTTGATCCTGATAATATCGCATTAAAGAAGAAGTGTAAAAATGACCAACAGCAAGTCCCAGGGTTACTCCCCACCCTCCAAAACACAGCCCCCAGGCCACATTTCTCTGGAAACGACGGGAGGCAAGAGAGTACCCTTTCCCGACGGGAAGTACCAGAGAAGATTTCTCCGGTGTAAGCGTAAAATTGTACAATACATCTTCATACTCTCTATCATCAGAACGAATCATAAGCACATGGGGCTCACCGAGGGAAACATTGCTTATCGTCAGAGGCGTCATTCCTCGATACAGAGAATCCAGAAATACGAGGCGATTACTCTCCCCCTCAAGTACCACTATCCCTGTCATTGTCAGAGGGCGAAGGGCTGTCTTAACAAGGTTTTTCCCACCTTTGACCAGAGAAATATCATAATAAACAGTAGCAAAACCCTCTTTAACCAGTTGAAGAGAGTGTACGCCAGGACGTACCCCCTCATACACGAGTGGCGATCTTCCAACATACACTCCATCAAAATACACATTGGCGTCTTCTGGATCTGTTGATATCTCAACATCTAAAAGATCTCCCCCAAGATAGAAACGACGAATCTCTCCTTGTTTTTTCAAAAACTCTTCATAGAGTTTGTCTTCTGTTGTTCTGATAACCATTTCAAGACGATTTGTCTTGTAGGCCACTATTTTAAAAAATACGAGTTTTACCTCTACCTCGGATGGCCCCATTTTATTCTCAAAAACATTCAAACTTCCCTGAACATTACCCTCATAGGTCCAGCCAGGCATTCTCTGATTCGTCACAAGCGTTGTATCACGTTGCACAGTATCCTGGGCGCGCTTCTCTATCCTCCAGGAAAAACGACAACGGGCAATTTCTTCTAAAAGATCAGGAAACTCCTTCGTCAAAAACTCTTCATACACATTTGTCCGAAAATGAAAAACGTTCGTTTTCACAAGATTCGTTATCGTATTGCTTTGAATAAGCTTATTGTTAGTAATGATCTGAACCCCTGTCTGGGTAATCATTGTGGTCTGGAGCTCTTTGTATGTTTCCCACGATCTTACCTTTGCAGAAAGAATTTTATCTTCCAAAGCAACAGGAAATCCCCGAAGTCTTATATACTCGAGAGCATCAATCAGGGTATAATCGTTTTCCATAGATTGAAAAAGAAGTCCCAAGGTTTCAGGGATAGCCTCTTCCAGATAAGCAAAATTGGTCTGCCTATTCAGATTTTTTATAGAGGAGACCACAAGGGGAAAATCACACGCATAAAAGTCCCGTAAGAGACGATAAACCCCCTCTTTTTCTGTTGCGACTTCCTCTTTCAGGGCACTTCCACAGCTGGTTAAAGCCACCACAAAAGACAGGAGGATAAACAACCTATTCCTTTTCAAAAATAACCGTAAGTGAAGCAATCGTTTCCTCAAAATCATTCTCATAAATACGGAAAATACTCTCAAAATCATACTGGGATTTCATTTCCTCTCGAAAAAAATTCACAAAATAAAGTCCAAGCCCCGCTCCTATCTGATCTTCTCTCTCCCCCACAAATCCATCTGCAAGGGTGTCCAATTTCGTCCCTATCTTTTGCTTGATCCCAAAAACCCCCTCTTCGGGAATCGGAACATTGTTTTTCACTTCGAGTTTAAAAATCGAGTGCGTAAACTTCCATCCTATTTTCACCCATTTACGCTCTTTATAGCAGGTATCAAGAAGTGTATCCCTCTCTTTTCGCACAAGAGCAGGTATCTCTTTTCGGTCGGAAACCAGATTATGTTTTTTGACAACATATTCAATATTTGCTTTCTCGGCATTGGCTGTTAATTCATGAAGAATATTGATACTACTTTCTATCTCCCTCCTATTCACATAGGTGAGAATTTTTTCATGGAGATACCCCACAAGTTTCCGTTTACTCTGGGGAGCAATAAGCCGAAGCGTTAACCCCTTGGTATAGGGAAAAAGCTTCTCAATATTCATAAGAACACTGGTAATATTCTGTTTCTGAAGAGGCAAAACAAAAAGAGGAACCCCTCCTTCGTGTTGATTATTAAGTTTTTCAGCAAATTTTAAAAGTCCGATGTTATTAAACATGATCCCTATAGAGTCTTCGGGATAACTATGCCGATCCCATTCTTCGACAATCTCTTCGAGTGGAACAAGCACATGCGACATGATAACCCCCTTTTCCTCATTTTTAAAGTTCTTATAAAAAGCTTACTGTAAAATTTTCTATAATCGGATTGGCAAGAAGCTTGTCGGCAATCTCTTTGGTCTGCCTCTCAACCTCTTCCTTGCTCCCCTCTACATCCAGAATAAAAACTTTCCCCACTTGAACGGAACCGACTTTGTGATACCCAAGATGGTGCACAGCATTGAGAATAGCTTTCCCTTGAGGATCAAACACGTCACTTCGCAAAAAAACTTCTACTTTAACCTTCATACCTTATTCCTATTTCAAAAACTTTAGTGTAGTTTATTGTAACATAAAGTAATATTTTAAGCAATATTTTTTAAAAAAAATCTTGTCTTTCTAATTCTCCCATTGTGTCAAGAAAATTGTGTCTAGTCATAGGATAACCTCGCTGTGAATATTTTCTTTGGTGTATGAGTGTTGCTCACGATAGAGTTGAAAGTAATACTCCCAATTTTTTAACTTTCTTTTTAAGAACTTCTCATTTTGGTATCTTAATAACAGGTAAAGATATTTCTCAGCTGAAGCCTCGCTTTGACACATTTCCATTGTTTTAATCTCCTTTTAAGTTCTTTAAAGAGTCTTTCCAGATTGCATTGTTGTTACCTTGCTTCGTATTCCTTCAGGTAATTCCATGTAAGTGAATATATTCTCTCTTATTGTCAAGAGGTTATTCATTAAGTTGGGATAGATATTTTTCCATTTTGTGTAAATTTCATAAACAATTGTTCTGCCTCCTGTTTGTCTTTGGCATGAAATACCTCTTTTATTTCAGTGGCAATGATATTTCTGTGTTGAACTCTCACTTTAGCCAGTATGTTTCTCATGACATGGACTACACAGGGCTGATACTTTGCGTGGGATATATCTCTGTTATGACGTTTTTCATACCACTTAAGCCATCAGAGACAATAAAATGAATCTGTTTGACACCTCTTTCTCTTATATCTATAAAATTTCCCGCCAGTTATAAGCACTTTCCATGCCTCCTGGCAGGTAGTATCCTAAAATCTCCCGTCTTCCCTCAGGTGTAATGCCTATAGCTACATATATTGATTCATTTTCTACCCTGTCTCTCTTGATAGGAAACACCATAGCATCCAGAAATACCACGGCATATTCTTCCATGAGAGGGCGACTACGCCACTTCTGAATCTCTTCTATGCCTACCTGGCTTATCCTTGAGATGTTAGCATAAGAAATCTTTATTTCATAAAGCTCTTTTAAAACTTCTGCTATCTTCCTTGTTGACATTCCTGATATCAACATAGCCCTGATTAATGCATCTAAGTCTTCTGTGATGCGTTTGCGATAGGGAAGAAGGGCACTTTTAAATCCATTATCCCTTGTTCTTGGAACACGTATGGCTGTAAGCTCGCCAAAAGCTGTCTTTAAATCCCTTTCGTAAAAGCCATTGCCTTTTGTGGGAGGATTGTTTTCCAGGTAAATCTCTCTTTCCTCTTTTAACATACTCTCTAATACTTCCTTGACAATTGGTTTGAATAGCTCTAAAATATTCTTCGTCTCAATCATATCTGGCCTCCTGTGATAGTTTTATTTATATTATCACAGGAGGTTATCTTTTTCCTACCAGACACAATTAAGTATACACTGCCAATTCTCCAAAAAAATCTCATAAAATTTGCCAAAAATAAAAAAATATAGCTATAATAAACAAAGAAAACGAAAGAATAAGGACAATCAGATGATACAACCTTACCAGATTGAAAATAATCAGCTTACCATTGGAGGTGTCAAGGTATGCGAACTTATAGGGGAATTTGGCAGTCCTCTATACGTGTACCATGCTGATGTGATACGGGACCGTTACAACACCCTTTTTCATGCTATTCCCTATCCTCACAAACGTATCCATTATGCCATGAAAGCAAACAGCAATCTCCGTATTCTCAAGATGCTTCTCGAGATGGGAGCTTGTATAGATGCCGTTTCCTTAAATGAGGTAAGACTTGCTCTCCATGCTGGTTTTCCTGCAGAGAGAATCCTTTTTACTGGTATCAACACCAAAACAGAAGAACTCCACTGGCTTGTCTCGCAAAATATCCGTGTAAATATTGGTTCTCTTCACATGCTTCAGAAGTATGCATCCCTTTTCCCTGGATCGGAAGTTTCCATCCGCATAAATCCAGATTTTGGAGGTGGTCATCATTCTCATGTGATCACCGGAGGAAGAGAAAGTAAATTCGGTATTTTCTATAGTCAGGACAGCCATTATAACCAGATTCCTCAAGCAAAAAACATCATTGAAAACGCTCACCTTAAACTCGTTGGCATCCATGCCCATATCGGTTCAGGTATTCTTGAAGAGGGGAAGTTTATTGATCTTGTCTCTCTCATTCTTTCAATTGCGAAACAGTTTCCAGATCTTGAGTTTGTTGATTTTGGTGGAGGATTTGGTATCCCCTACCGACCTGAAGAAAAACCTTTCCAGTTTGATCTGTTTGCGGATCACCTCAAAAATACTATGGAAAAATTTACACGTGAGTATGGGAAGGAGATTACTATTGCCTTTGAACCAGGGAGATTTATTGTCGCGGAAGCAGGTATTCTTCTCACTACAGTAACTGACATCAAACACACTCCGAAATATACTTTTGTTGGTGTTGATTCGGGGTTCAACCATCTCATCCGTCCCATGGCCTATGGAAGTTATCATCCTATTTTCAATGCCTTCCGGGTACAGGGCGAACAACAAGAGGTTGTCATCGCTGGGTACCTCTGTGAATCCGGAGATCTCTTTACACGGGATGAAAACGGCCCAAAAACACGGTTGATCACTACTCCGCTTGAGGGTGACGTGCTTGCCATCCTCAATGCTGGTGCCTATGGATTTTCTATGAGCTCTAACTATAACATGCATCCACGTCCTGCCGAAGTTCTCATCGAGAATAACACAGCTCGTCTTATTCGCCGACGTGAAACCTTTGAAGACATGATCCGATTTTTTGTCTAAGGCTTTAGTTTATCGCATTATTCCGCCGATATTAATAGTGAGCACATCCCCGGGAGGATAACATGCAGCGTTTTTCTCTGCGTCTTCAACTTTTTGTAGGAATGATAACGCTCTTTATTATATCTATTGGAGGCATTGGTGTACTAAACTATATCATGGCACAGCAATCGCTTCAAAAATCTCTGGAGGATCACATTGATTCTGTCATTGATCTCTCCTACAATTTTCTTAACCGAGAGATAGTAGCTATCTCCGGAAATTACCTCAAAGGCGTCACTTTCTCTGCTCGTCACAGTGTATCAGCAATCCTTCAAGATGTAAAAAACAAAAAAATAAAAGAAAAAGACGCCATGAATCTTGTGAAACGCTATCTTTTTTCCATACCCATAGGCAAAACAGGGTATCCCGCCATCCTTAATGGCAAGGGAGAAGTTGTCCTCCACCCCAAACTCCCCGCGGGGACCAATCTCTCCTCGTTTGATTTTATTCAGGAAGCCCTTAAAAAAAAAGAAGGAATCGTCTTTTACTCCTGGAAAAACCCCGGTGAACAACAAGCAAGAGAAAAATTCCTCTATGTCTCCTATATCCCAGAAAAAGACTGGTATTTCTGTTCGACGGCATATATCGATGAATTCTCCGATATGGTTGAGCTTTCAAGCCTCCGGGGAGCCTTTAAGATTACCGGTGACTTGAAAGATGTTAAAGTGTTTCTCATGGATGAGCATGGTTTTATTCTCTTTCATCCTACTCTTTCCACAGGAACATTTTTTTCCAATGTGGTTCAAGATGGAGAAAATATCCTCACAAGTATCGTCTCTACAGGCAATGGGTTTATCTCATATACCATCAATGATACCGAAGGAAAATCAACACCTGTCTTTGCCTATTTTAAGACTCTGAAATTAAGTTCAACGCAATGGATCCTCGTGGCAGAACTCCCGAAACAAACCATCCAACAACTTACCTTTCAGTTTCGTTTGATAAATATGACGGTAATTGTGGTGGCTTTTATTTTGATGCTTATCATTAGCTTTTGGCTCACTAAAAGTATCCAAAATTCTCTCAAAAATATTCAAACCAAGCTGGAAAATATCTCCTCTGGAACAGAAAAAGCGGATCTCAGTCGTCGTATTGAAATACAAATGCACAATGAAATCGGGACTATTGCATCCCTTATGAATCGTTTCCTTGATAAAATCAATAACGATCTCCTTAGTGTCCGGGAAACCTCTCTCTTTTTGAAAAACGCCACAGTCCAATCTCAAGAAATTATGGAAAAAACTCTCAAACAGAGTCTTGAGTCCATTAAAAACAAGGTTATCCAGATAGACTTTTCCACAGAAAATGCAACCTCTGGTATAGAAGAGCTCACTGCCAACCTTGAAGAAATGAGTCGTTCTATCCAGAGTATCATGCACAACATGGAACAACAGGCATCGGCTGTAGAAGAAAGTGCCAGTTCCATTGAGGAAATGGTACGCAATATAGAAAATATCACAGCTACCACCATGAAATCTCAGGCAATCTCCACAAACCTCAATAACGTTGCCCAGGAAGGTGGTGAGGCTGTCAAAAAAGCCATCTCCTCCATTAAAGAGGTTTCTGAATATTCCCAGCAGATCCGTAAAATGCTTCAGATTATCTCCAATATTGCCAAACAAACTAACCTCCTCGCCATGAATGCAGCTATTGAAGCCGCCCATGCTGGTGAAGCAGGGAAGGGATTTGCTATTGTGGCTGAGGAAATTCGAAGACTCTCTGAAGACACCAACAAAAACGCCAGAGAGATTGGCGAAGTGATCAATGTGATTGTGGACCGCATTGAACAATCCGTTAAACTCTCAGAAAAAGCCGGTATAGGTCTTGATATGATCTTGACCTATTCCCAACAAAATAACCAGATGATCAATCAGATAAACCTGGCGATGTCTGAACAAAACCAGGGTGCCAAAGAAATCCTTGCTTCTACCCATGAGATCGTAAAGATCACCGAAGAAGTAAAAATTGCTATCACCGAACAAAATACCGCTACACAGGATTTCGGAGATGCCGTGCGTGGACTCAGGGATCTTTCTCTCGAGAATAAAAAGATCATTCAGGATCACCTTAATGATCTTAATACCCTTCTTAACGGCATCGAAGAGATTCAGAAAATTCTCAACGAAGTGGTTTCCCACACCAATTCCTTAGACCATCTTCTTGGCTCATTTATTCTAAAAGAAAAACACCACGGAATAGATGCTCATGCTCTGGAACAATAAACCTGAGTTATTTGGCCTTCTCGATATTGGATCCCATACCATCAAACTCTACATCCTCGAAATCCAAGGACGAGAAAAAAAATGGAAAATCATAGACTCTCTCTGGATGCCCATCCAGCTCGGAAAAGATATTCTCACCCGTGGTGTCATTCGTCAGGAAACATTAACTGATCTTCATAATATTCTGAAACGCTATCAAGAGACACTTCAAAGCTACCGAATCAAAGAAATCAAAGCATTTATCACGAGCGCCCTCAGTGAAGCAAGTAACAGCGAATCGGTGATCTCTCGATGCGAAAGTATCCTGGGTGTACCTGTAACCATTATTCATCCCCATCAAGAAAATGAGGCTATTTACCTTGCAATCAGCGATATTATTCAAGGACATCCCGAGCTAAGACAACAGGGACTTCTCATCTGTCACGTGGGAAGTGGCTCAAGTCGTATCTTTATTCAGCAGAGGGGAAATCTTCTTTTCAGCCAGACGTATCATACAGGCATTCTTCGATTCAGCCAGTTTTTGCCGACCAATCCTGCCGCGTATGAAAGCTATTTTTTCCCTTTTATAAAACAACTCTCTGCAACCCTTAAAAGCGTATTAGGCGAAGAAAATCTCAGTCTCGTTCTCCTCAATGACGACATTGTTCATATGGTAGAACACCTCGGCTATAAAGAAAAACACGGTCTGTATGAAATTCGTCGTCAAGAGCTCGAACGAATGTCTTTTCATTTTCTTTCTCTCCCGCCAGAAGATTTGGTACTTCACTACAACATTTCTGATACAGCGGTTCAAAGTATCAAACTCTCCCTTGTCTTTTTCCTCTCTCTTTTGCATTATCTTAATCTCTCTACCCTCTACCTACCCCATACGTTGAGCACCTTTGGATTTGCTTACGAACTTTTTCAGAAAAAGGAAACATCCCTCATACCCATTATCCTTTCCTCGGCAAAAACTATCGCGAAACGCTACCTCTACGACGCCGAACATGCCCACAAGGTAATGGAATATGGTTGTCTTCTTTTTGATAAACTTCAAAAACCCTACCATCTTGAGCAAAAAGAAAGACTTTACCTCCAGCTAGCGGCTCTTCTTCATGATATTGGGTACTTTGTCAGTGCTACCAACCATCACAAAAACACCTATGATCTCTTAAGAAACACGGAAATCTTTGGACTGAGTCCCGAGGAAATCCTCTATATTGCCCTTATTGCTCGTTATCACCGTCGCTCAGCTCCCAAGAAAACCCATGGGGATTTTATGAATCTAGATATGCACGAGAGAATCATGATCACTCGTTTATCTGCCATGCTTCGTCTTGCCAATGCTATGGATAGTTGCCACCAACAGGTAATACGACACCTTGAAATAAAACTTACAGAACATTCTCTTCACCTTCTCTGTCATATTGAACCAAGAAACCAGCAAGCTTTTGAAGTGATAGAAAACGCCATTCACCTGAACAAAACCTTTTTTGAAAACTTTTTTGGCATAAAAGTGGTGGTAGAAAAACTATGAAATTCCCATGGATACAACGCGATTATAGCTGGCTTAAGTTTAATTCTCGTGTGCTTTTTGAGGCAACGGACCCGTTCAATCCTCTTCTGGAACGACTCAAATTTCTCGCCATCGTTACTTCAAACTTAGAAGAATTTTTCATGATTCGTGTAGCTGTTCTCAAACGACAGTGTGCCACTCATACCCCCATAGGTCCTCTTGCTGAGGATCCTGAAAACGTTCTCCATACCATAGTAAAAGAAGTAAAAACTATGCTCAAAAAACAGTACCAGATTTTTGAAAAGCTCTGGGATGAACTCAAAAAGAAAAACATCCACATACTTATCCATCAAGAGGATATTCTTCCTTATGAAAACGAACTTAAGGATATATTTGAAAAACAGCTTTATCCTCTTCTCACCCCTCTTTCCGTAAGTAAAACCCACCCCTTCCCCACCCTCAAAAGCGGCATGCTCTATCTTGTGGTAGAACTGGCGGCTTCACCATCCCATAAGCTTGCTGAGAAACCTTCTCTCTCCTTTCTCGAGCTTCCTACCGCCTCCGTGCCCCGTTTTTACGAGGTCCATCCCAATGTATTTATTCCTATTGAATTTATTATTGAGCGCTTTCTTGATTTCATCTATCCCGGTTATACCATTCAAAAGTGTGGTGTTGTTCGTATCACCAGAGATGCCGACTATGAACATCAGGTGGATGGAGCCCTTGACATTATAACTTCCGTAGAACAAAATATCAAACACTTTCATAAAAGAGAAGTTGTCAAACTGGAAGTCAGTCAAGGACTCTCTGAAAAAACTATTAAAACCCTCATCACTCATCACAATCTTTCTCGTGAACTTGTTTTTGAGATTCCCTCACTCTTGAATCTCAAAGATCTCATGGGAATTTACGAGAAATCTTCTTTCCACGATCTAAAAATTCATCCCTTTGCGCCTCTGTTACCCGAGTCTCTGACAACACACAAAAACATTTTCTCCCTTATCTCTAATGAGGATATTCTCCTCTTTCACCCCTATCAGAGCTATGATCCTGTTCTCTGGCTTCTAGAAGCCGCCGCCACTGATCCTCATGTCATTGCTATCAAACAAACCCTTTATAGAACCAGTAGTGACTCAAAGATTATTCAATACCTGACCCTCGCCGCAGAAAATGGCAAATACGTCTCCGTGGTTGACGAACTCACCGCCCGTTTTGACGAAAAAAGAAACATCGCCTGGGCAAGACATCTCCAGGATGCTGGTGTCCACGTCACCTATGGGATCGCCCATCTTAAAACCCACGCCAAAGCTCTCCTCATCGTTCGAAAAGAACCTCAAGGCATCCGTCGTTATGTTCATCTTGCTACAGGAAACTACAACGAAACAACTGCCCGTCTTTATTCTGATTTTAGTTTTTTTTCAGCAAATCCAGAACTTTGTGAAGACGTTAATCAAATGTTTAACCTGCTCACCGGATTTTCCCTTCCCCAATCATGGAAAAAGATCGCCATTGCTCCTCTTACAATGAAACAAAAATTTCTCTCTCTCATCCGCCGAGAAACTCTTCATGCTCGTTCAGGACTTCGTGCAGAAATTCGCGCCAAAATGAATTCACTTGCGGACGAAGATATCATCCAGGCTCTCTATGAAGCCTCTCAGGCAGGAGTAAAAATTGAACTTATCATCCGGGGAATATGCTGTCTCATCCCAGGCATAAAAGGCATCTCAGAAAATATCACGGTGAAAAGCATTATAGGACGCTACCTTGAACATTCACGCATCTATTACTTTTTCAACAACGGGGAAGAGGAATACTACCTATCCAGTGCCGACTGGATGCGAAGAAACCTTGATAGACGGATTGAGATTCTCTTTCCCATTGAGAATAAAAACATTCAGCAAATCATTAAAACGATATTTGATATCCAGATTCAGGACACAGCTAACAGCTGGATCTTACAGGCCAACACTTCGTACACCGAACCAGGGATACGAGACCCTAAACAGCAGCGAGATAGCTTTCAGGATATCTATAACTACCTCTCCCAATTCTCAAAGACACCCAAAAAACTCTAACGAAAAATCAATAAAAGTTGATTTTCTTGCCTCTTTCATCTATAATATACCCTGACAAAATATTACAAGGAGTAACCATGAAATCCACAAAACGGTTTTATCTTCTTTCCTTTCTTCTTGGTTGTATAGTGGGAGGGGTCATTATAGGGCTTCAAGAGACATTTATAAACCCCCTCTTTGCCCAGGGAAATACCCTCTCCATCGGTCAACTTGATCCAGAATACACCAAGTATATGAACATGTTTTTAAGTGCTTATAACATCATCAAAGAACAATTTTACGATGAAAAACAAACCACTCCTAAGATTCTTTTCTACGGTGCCATCAAAGGAATGCTTGAAAATACCGGCGACCCCTACACAACTTTCATGGATCCCCAGATTACCAAAGAATTCAATATTGATATCGGGGGGACTTTTGGTGGTCTTGGTATTCATATAGGAGATAGAGAGGGACAACTCACGGTTATTGCGCCTATCGAGGATACTCCAGCCTGGAAAGCAGGATTAAAACCGAACGACAAAATTCTAGAAATTGATGGAAAATCCACTGCAGGAATTACTTCATCCGAGGCTGTTAACATCCTTCGGGGTAAACCGGGCACAAAAGTCACCCTGACTATCGGGAGAAAAGGTATTGAGCCATTCAAAGTAACAATTACGCGAGCAGTTATTAAAGTGCCTACCGTCAAATCTGCCTACATTGATCAAAAACAAAAACGCTACGGATATATCCGACTTATTGAGTTTAGTATGCCAACGGCTTTTGACTTTAAAACTTCCCTTGAGCAGATGATGAAGTCAAATGTTTCAGGTCTTATCATCGATTTACGAAACAATCCTGGGGGACTCCTCACAGCTGTTGCCGAATGTGCTAATTACTTTATCTCCAATGGTCTCCTAGTGTATGTAAGAGGACGCAATAATCAGCTTGCCGAAGACTATAGGGCAACTCCCCAAAAATTTCTTGTCCCTACAAAAATCCCTGTTGTGGTCCTCATCAATGAAGGAAGCGCAAGCGCCAGTGAGATATTTGCCGGTGCCATGCAGGACACAAGACGAGGTATCATTGTTGGCACCAAGAGCTTCGGGAAAGGATCGGTACAACAAACCTATCCCTTCCCTGAAGACGGCTCTCAAATCAAGTTTACGGTAGCAAAATACTTCACTCCTGCGGGAAGAACTATCGATAAGGTGGGTGTTCAGCCAGATGTGGAAGAAAAATACTGGTTAGAAACCCTTAGCGACATCGAAAAAAATGCCCTGGTGAAACTGCAATCTACCAATTTCATCAAAGAATTTTTAAATAAAAATCCGTCGTATACCAAAGCTGATGTGGCCCAGTTTCAAACCAACCTCATGAAAACAGGTCTTCCCGTTCCCCTTCTGGCGCTGGAGTATCTCTTGTATTCAGAAAAAATACAAGAAGAGATACCCCCTGTATACACACTTGAATACGACAACCAGCTTCAGAAAGCCCTGGAGGTTTTGGACAATTATTCGAAATACCAGAAACCCATCCAGTACTATCAACAAGCAAAGTAAACCATCAAGGAGGTGCGTATGGCATGGTTTGCAAAGCCACAATACACGGTAAAAAAAAGTGCCGCTATTAAACAAAATGAGGGACTCTGGACAAAATGTCCGGAGTGTCACACCATCATATACAACCAGGACTGGGAAAACAACCTCCATGTGTGTCCTCAGTGTGGCTTTCATGATAAACTCAATGCCTTTGAGCGTATACAGATGCTTATTGATCCCGGAACATTCATTGAAACATTTAATAACATTACATCGGCTGATCCACTGAATTTTAATGATGGATCTCCTTACACAGACAAAGTAAAAAATGCCATGATTAAAACCAATCTCAAGGATGCCGTAGTTACGGGATATGGAAAACTCGATGGACATTTGATAGAGCTAGCCGTTATGGATTTTAATTTTCTCGGTGGAAGTATGGGTTCTGTTGTCGGAGAAAAGATCACCCTCGCTATAGAAAACGCCACAAAGCATAAACGGCCTCTCGTTATTGTCTGTGCCTCCGGTGGTGCTCGTATGCATGAGGGTATTCTGTCCCTGATGCAAATGGCCAAAACCTCTGCTGCTCTTAAGCGATTTTCTGATGAAGGAGGACTCTATATTGCTGTCCTCACCAACCCTACCACAGGAGGAGTAACAGCCTCTTTTGCTATGTTGGGAGATGTCATCATCGCAGAAAAAAAAGCTCTGATAGGGTTTGCTGGACCTCGTGTGATTGAACAAACCATCAAACAAAAGCTTCCTCCTGGATTCCAGAGTGCGGAGTTTCTCCTTGAGCATGGTTTTGTGGACATTGTGGTAGAACGAAAAGATCTCAAATCCACTATAGCCCGCGTCATCACCTATCTCAAAGGGAAATAGCATGCTTACCAACCAGGAAAATGCTCGAGAATATATTAAAGAAGGCATTGTTGTTGATAATCTCGTCAAAATCTATCATAAACGAAAGGTTGTCCAGGGTATTAGTTTCCATATCCGCCGAGGAGAGGTAGTCGGTCTTCTTGGTCCAAATGGTGCAGGAAAAACGACCACTTTTTACATGATTGTTGGTTTGGTCAGACCAAATAGCGGGTCTGTCTACCTCAACGGCGAAAACATCACCGCTTACCCCATGTATAAACGTGCAAGAATGGGAATAGGCTACCTGCCCCAGGAAATCTCCATCTTCAGACAACTCTCCGTCGAGGACAACATCAAAGCCGTTCTTGATATCCACGGAAAACCCAAAGAAGAGATTGAAGAAACAACTGAAAAACTTCTCTCACAACTTGGACTCCAAAAAGTACGAAAACAGATGAGTTTTACCCTCTCGGGTGGTGAAAAGCGCCGTCTTGAAGTTGCTCGTCTTCTTTCCTTGCAACCAGATTTTCTCCTGTTAGACGAACCGTTTACCGGCATTGATCCCATCGCTATAGCTGATATCCAAAATCTTGTTCTCCAGCTCCGCGAGGAAATGGGGCTTGGTATCCTCATTACTGATCACAATGTCCGGGAGACGCTTCGTATTACGGATAGATCGTATATTATCTATGAAGGTCGTATACTGGTTTCTGGTACGAACGAAGAACTCACGACAAACGAAGAAGCCCGGCGAATTTATTTGGGACAAAACTTTGACATGTAGAGTGTGTCATGAAAGACCCCTATGAAGTATTAGGACTTCATAGAGACGCCGACATAGAAACCATCAAAAAAAGATTCCGGGAACTTTCCAAGAAGTTTCATCCCGACAAAAACCCAACAAGCCAGGAACTTTACAAAGAAATGGTCGTAGCCTATCGCACCATCATCAGTGAAAAACTCATTGCACCATCAAATCGAGAGGCACTTTTTTCTTCTTCCGCTCTTACTATACCCTCCCAACGTATCATATATAATCTCTCTCTTACCAACATTCTCCAGGAGGGATTCAAAGTAAGCCGGGATTTCTCAACGGAGGATTATTTAAACCATTTTCAAGCAGATATTACCGTCCAGATGTATCGTATAGAACTCATCATGGGGTATACCATTCCGCTCATGATACCATCTCGACAGATCTGCCCTGTCTGCGGTGGACGAAGCGAACATTGTTACCGTTGTCATGGGAAAGGATATATATCACAAACACTTACCTGGTCTATTATCCTCCCACCCCATACCCGTCCAGGGGAAATCGTGGAAATCAATCTTGCCCCACTCAAGGAACGTTATCCGCACATCCAAATCCGTCGTCAATTTCTCCGGATACGCTGTCACATTCTGGATATGCCCGAACCCTAAACAATATCACAAATATCCTCAAGGAAACGAATCAAACGGTTAACCTTCATCTCCACACTCCCATCAAAACTCTCATAGGAGATCACCGAAGGCTCTTTTGGATTCAGCTCAAAAGAATGTTTCCCCGTCTTTTTTACCAGAAGAAGCTTCTCCACATTGATGGCCGCGGGATTTACAAAACGTATATGAATATACCTTGTTTGTTCTATGATAGAATCCACTCCTAATTGTTTCGCACGAATCTTCAACCTGGCTATCTCAAAAAGCGTTTCCACCTCTGCAGGATAAGCCCCATACCGATCCCGTAAAACCTCCGAAAGACGACGAATATCCTCTTCTGTAGCTACGGAAAGCATCAACTTATAAATCTCCATTTTTTCAGCGGAGGATTGAATATACGTCTCGGGAATGGCAGCATGATAGTTTAAATCGATCAAAGGTTCCACGATAGGTTTGTATTCTCCCTTCAGTCTTTGAATCTCCTCTCTCAACATCCTGACATAGAGATCATACCCCACGGCGAGAATATTTCCATGCTGTTCTCTCCCCAGGATGTTTCCCGCTCCACGAATCTCAAGATCCTTCATCGCAACCTGAAAACCAGCCCCCAAATCAGTATATTCACTGATAACAAAAAGACGTTTATGCGCATTTTCAGTGAGTGAATGTCGCGCAGGATAAAGAAAATAGGCATAGCCAAGTTCTTTTCCCCTTCCTACACGTCCTTTGAGTTGATATAACTGTGAAAGACCATAACGATGAGCATCACTTACAATCAACGTATTTGCCCGTGAAATATCCAGTCCAGATTCCACAATAGTCGTCGAAACAAAAACATTGTAATCCCCTCGAACAAAACCCATAAAGGCATGATCCAGTGCCTCTTCTTCCATCTGTCCATGCCCAATAACCACTTTAGCCTCAGGAACCTCCTGTTGAATACGGTAAGCATATTCGGAAAGATTTTTTATCGTATTGTGAATAAAGTAAACCTGACCGTTTCTTGCAAACTCCTGGCGAATAGCATACCTCACCACTTCCCAGGTGAAATCTGAAACCACCGTCTCTACAGGAATACGCATATCAGGAGGCGTTTGTAAAAGACTCATATCTCGAATACTTGATAAAGCCAGATTCAATGTCCTGGGGATAGGTGTTGCCGACAAACTCAAAAAATCCACATGGGGATAGCGTTCTTTTAAAATTTCTTTCTGTTCAACACCAAACTTGTGCTCTTCATCGATGATTACAAGTCCGAGGGAATGAAACTGGATCTGGGGAGAAAAAAGTTTATGCGTCCCTATAATGATATCAATCTGATGAGTATGCACCGCCTGCAGAATCCTTTTCTGTTCCCTGGGATCAGTAAAACGCGAAAGAAAGGCAATCTTCACCGGAAAACCCTCAAAACGTCTGGTAAAAGTATAGTAGTGTTGCTCTACCAGGACAGTGGTGGGAGCAACCACGGCGACCTGTTTTCCATCCATCACTGCTTTAAACGCAGCCCGCATAGCAACTTCTGTCTTGCCAAATCCAACATCCCCACAGAGGAGCCTGTCCATTGGTATAGAAGATTCCATATCTTTTTTAATCTCTTCAATCACTTTCCTCTGATCAGGCGTTTCAATATACTCAAACTTATCTTCAAACTCTTTTTGCCAAACCGTATCGGGAGAAAATGCGTGCCCCTTGAAAGCCTGTCTTTTAGCATAGACAGCAACCAACCTCTGGGCAAATTCAGCCACACTCTTTTTCACTGCTTCACGCTTTTTTGACCAGCTTTTCCCACCCAGAGAATCTAGCTTTGGTTTATGAGAAGGATCTCCGATATACTTCCCTATCAGGGCAGATTGCTCGAGAGGAACATATAACTTTTCCTGGTCAGCATATTCAAGATGAATATAATCTTTTTCTTTCCCGAGAATAGAGAGCCTCTCCACTCCCTTGAAAATACCTATACCATAGTTGAGATGAACAACATAATCCCCCATAGCTATACTTTCCAGATCATCCAGCATGGTATCCATCTGACGAAGACGTTTACGAAACAGTCTTTTCTTGCCAGAGATATCACTCTCCGAAAGTAAGAGAATCTTACCGTGTCTCCATTCAAACCCATGCTCATAGTCCATGACGACAATATTTACACCAGACCACTGTGTTTCCTCCAGAGACACTATCCTGGGATCAAAGTCTTTAAGAATCTTTTGGAGCCGTTTTGCAAGATCCTCAAACTCAACAGTGATAATGACCCTGTATCCTTCGGAAAGATAGTGTCGAGAAAGATTTTCCACAAAGAGTGCAAAACCTTCCCCGTAGAGAGGGGCATCCATGATTCCATGGACTAAGGTATTCGATTTACTGGCACCCTGATACACCCATCGATGAGCTATTCTCTTCTCAAAATCCTCCCATGACCAGAACAGATTTTCACTGCCGAGATACTTCTGATACATTCCCTGCCAATGTTGATCACTCTCAGAAGACAGAAAAACAACACTTTTTTCACCACTATAGTCAAGAAGAGAAGCAAGGGTATTGTATCCCCTGAGAAAAGTAGAATGAGCGACAGCAACATCCTCATCCTCCTTGCTACGGGAAAGTTCCCACTCACAGGCAAACTCTGTAGCTGGAAGAAGAAGTACCTCATCAACTTTCTCTTGAGAAACTTGAGAAGCAACATCAAAAAACTTAATCTCTTCAATAACATCATCAAAAAAAACGATCCGGCAGGGAGCTGGGGCATGGGGAGAAAACACATCAACAATATCTCCTTTTACCGCAAAAGTAGCCGGTTCCAGAACCTTATGATCACGGATATAGTGAGAGCGCCCCAGCCAATCAATAAGCGCATCTCTGTCCATCCTCTGCCCTACAATAAGCCGTTTTTCAGAGCGAAGAAAAAACTGTGGGGGTAAAAGTTTTCTTCCAAAGGCTTCAGCCGTCCCTACTACCACATCATTTTTCCCCTCAAGAAGCCTATAAAGACAGCGCATTCTATCCCCCAGTTTATCCAGGGATGGAAGAACATGCGCATAAGGGACGACATCCACTTCAGGGAAAAAACAAGCATTGCCGCCTACGCTCAAAACACTCTGATAGATCTCTTCTGCTTCAATCTCATTTCTTGCAAGGAAGAAAATTTGATATCCTTTTTGTTGAAGAAGCGTAAAGAAAAAACCCAAAAATCCCTGAGGAAGCATCTCTTGGATGCATGTTGAACTCAGAGCTTTTTCTATCTCTCTCCAATCAAGAAACTTCTCAAGATGCTCAAGAAGTAACCTCATGAAAAATCCTTATCAGTATTGACCAAAATAGACCAAAAGAACAAGATCTACCTCTTTTTGCGAGACACGAAGATTCTCTGCTCGCAGCTGGTTGTAAATCTCTTTTCTATCCATACGAGGATTTGTTTTTTTGAGTGCCACAATACGATCAATCACGGCATCTGAGATAGGACGAAGCTGTCCAAAAATGTTTTTGTTCAGGTAAGCAAGCCAGAGTTTTTTTAAAGCCGCATTTTCTGCCTCAAGAAACACTGTTCTTTCCTCAATACTCTCCACTTTTTGAAGAAGCAGATCGATATCTTCAGAACGCATGTAAAGAGAAGGATACTGAACCGCCCGATTCATCCTGGCAAGAAGCTCCTCCTCACTCTCGTAAGCACCTCGAATTCTCACAAGATTTGTCCCGATAAGCATACGAAAATCATACGTGAGCCCCACCTTCCATGAAAAACGCATGCCAGCGGGAAGATAAGACACAAGATCCTGTCCCCTATACCTCACGACCTTCGGAACCAACAACACTTCCAGACCTGTTCCCGTATACACAAAACTCAAAGAATCAGGAACAATCCTCGTCCAGGAAACCATCATATCTTTCAGTTGCAACAGGGAAACCACTGTAGTCTCTGGAAGAGCTTCCCCATTTTCCACTGAAAACGTAGTTCCCTTATTATCCTTCAAAAACACCACCAGGGCGTTCTCTTTGTTCGTCGTTCCCATGACTTCCAGTCCATAGTTTTGCCATTCTACCCCCCAAAGTGAGACTGTAAAAAATATTCCACCGAGTATAACCCTTTTCATACTCTACTCCCCTCTCAATTTCAAGACGACACGATCAAACACCTGAAATTCTTTTTTTGTATCATACCACTCTATAGGTTCTACAAAGATACTCTGATAATTGGAAAGCCTAAATTGTACTTTTGCTATCATCTGACTGTCCTGTCTGAAGATATACCCGATATCCCCCGTTTTAACAGCATAAATAGGGTCAATGACTACCAGCGCCGGTTGTTGGGAAGAAATCACAAGACCTATCTCTCCTCTCTCTCGTGCCACACGAACCAGCCCATCATTGATCCGTTTCCAGAGCTGTTCTCGTTCTGAAAGAACTCCTCCAACAACCTTGCCCAAATTTTCATACTCATTTCTCAAAGCAAGAGAAAGCCGGTAAACTTGAGGAATAGCAAGAGCCACACTGTTGGTATAGGGAACAAGAAGCAGCCGCTTCATGATGGTTTCCTGATAACGCACCTGTCGATACAACTCGTCCACAGAAAATCCCAATCTATGTTGTTTTATAACATCAGCCCACACCGGCAGTGGTGTTTTTATATCCACACGATACTGAAGAGCTTCTTGAAGCTCCTGTGTTGTAAACAGTGGATTGTACCTCATAACAATGGTTTGCATCAACTTTTCATAATATTTCTTGAGGTCTTCCTTTTCTCGTTCGTAACGCCGTTTTTGTTCATTAAGCTGATTCTGGTAATACTCTTGCTGTTGTTTGAGACGAGCCTCATACACCTGACGTGTGTCATCTACTGCCCTCATCTTCCCGGCCGCCCCTTTCACCTCCTTCTGATACTGAGAACTTGTTTGTTCGAGTTCGGCTACCCGCTTCTGTTTCTCTTCAATCTGAGGGAGATACTTTTCATCAAGTTTTTTCAGTTCTTGTTGAGCATTGGTTGCTATCTGAGCTAATCGAGTAAGCTTCTCTTCCTCCGATAAATCCTGTTGTTCAAGAAGCAACTCTTCCTGGAGACGACGCTGTCTCACCCTGGCCTGAAAATCCCTATACTCCTGACGTAGAGCATCAAGTTCAAATTTTGCCTGTGAAAGTTCATCAAGACTTTTAGCATAGCTGGCAAGCACCTCTTTGAGGTTGAGATCCTGAAAATCGGCTACTTGCACTTCTATTTTGCTCGCCTTTTCACGGTACCATTTGGTCACAAACAGGCTAAATGCAACAACCACCACGCTCACCAAAAACATTATAAAATAGAGAAAATAAGGACGATTTTTCTTTGTTTTGGCAAACTCTTCTTCCAGAATATAAAGAGGTGGACGTTCTCCCTCGTAAGCGATGTCTTCAGCCAAAAAATAAGATTTTGGATCGTGTATCCATTGCGTTATTTGCTTGTCATGGTCCATATACCGTTCCATCCTTTTGGTGGTTTTTTGCCTTCAATTCTTTCAAGAAATACTGGCACACAGGGAAGAGATGTCCCTCGCCATAAACGCTCGGCTTCTTCCCATTCTCCGACATAGTAGTGTTGTAAAGCACGTGCAAAAAGCTCTATATCCCGTTTCGTCTCCTCATGCATCTCTCTACGAAGAAGCGGCCAGTAAATACGTTTCCCCTGGGTTTTCCCTTTCACCTGGACCTGGTCAAGCTCTACAAACACAAACTCTTCCCCATACCCATTGAATTCTACATCATTTTTCACGTACTCAGAGCAGATCACCGGCACCCCATAAACTCTGGTTAGTCCTTCCAGACGGGAAGCTGCATTCACATTGTCCCCTATAACCGTGTTGGTCATTCGTTCATACGAACCAATGTTTCCATAAAAGACCCTTCCCCCATCAATGCCAACCCCAACCTCAAGCATCACCGCCTTGAAAAGACGTTCCTCTTCCTCGGTAAAATCCTGTTTGAGCTCTAAAAGACGCCTTTTTTTCTCCTGCATTTTCTCACGGAGGGACCTGGCTACCGTCTGAATACCATAAGCAGCCTGAAGCGCCTGATAGGATTTGTTTTTCCCCCCCTCGAGTACACCAAAAACAGCAAGCAATGCATCTCCAATAATAGAGCCTATAATCCCGTCACGATGAAGAATCTCTCGTATAGCTCTGTCATAATGGAGGTTTAACAATTTGATAATATCCGTGCCAAGGGTTTCCGTAATAAAAGTGAAACTCTTGATGTCTGAAAAAAGAATGGTTAACTCTTTTTCGCGTCCCTCAAGACGGACCTCTTTCTCCCGGTAAGCCTGAAGAGCAATATCTTTATTCACAAACTTACGAAAAATAAAAAGGAGATTATTGACCGTACTTGAAAGAGAATTAAACGCTGCTCCTAGAAAGGTGATATCATCATTGGAAGCTCCTCGAAGATCGATAAGATCCAGATGCTGTTCCTGCGTCATCTTGAGAATGCTCTCGGTTATCACGTGAAGATATTTCGTTACCGACCGCAAAAGGCGAAGTCCCACCCAGGTAAGAAGAAGGGAAATCACGATGATTAACACCAAAACTATCCAGAATATCTGGTTTGATCTGGCATAAAATTCTCTCAGTCTTTCACCGCGGATAATAAAAGCTTTCCAGCGAGGGTGATATTTGTATACAAGAATGTAATCCTCTCTTCCCAGCTTGAAAAAAAGAAAGCCGTCCTCTGTTCCTTTTGCCTGATTCTCTAAAAGAAGAGAAAGAGTTTCTTTCCCGACGTTCTCAGCGTCAGCACCAACCGCTGCCAGAACATTTCCGTTTGCATCAAGCATAGCAAAAATTGCCCCGGCATTTTTAAAGGTGGTTTTTGCCCTGTTGGTAAGGGCCGTCTGAACCTGATTGAGATCTTTCTGGATTTCGTAAATCTCATACTGGTTTCCTGCATAGGTATAGATCTCTTTAAGGTTTTCCACAAGAAGAAGACGAAGTTGCTCTACCAGAGCCTCCTGATGAAGAGCAATATTGATGTAGTTTGTGGCAAAATTTGAAACCAGCATAAAAACAGAAAAAATAAATGCTACCCTTAAAGAAAAAGGAAAAATACGCGTTTTTCCAATCTTGCGGAAAAGCTTTTGACCCATAGAAACCCCCAATTTTCTCATTTAGTATACAATAAAACAAATAAAAAAGCAAGCCGATTCCCTTAATAAAAGAAAAATAAAAAAAGCCTTTTCACCAAGAGAAAACAAAAAAACTCTACATTGTAAAGAATAAAAAATTAACGATTGGTAGTAGCCGTGTTTGTTTGTGTATTGGTTTGGGTTGTATTGGTGAGTTGATTCAGATCAAACCCCAGCGTTTGAAGGGCATTTTTTGCCTCTTTTCGTACTGAAACCTCAGGGTCATACAGAGCCTTATACTTGAGAATTTCAATTGCGCGTGTCTCCTTTATCTTGGCCAGAGTTTTGATTGCTTCTGTTCTCAAGAGAATATTATCTGAACGTGTATACTGAATCACTTTTTCTCCTACTTGAGGACCAGAAAGAAAAGCAAGGCCTGCTAAACCCCAAACACGAACATTGACATCCTCTTTTTCATTATCAATAATGGGAGTAAGGATATCAAAAGCCTCTGGAGCTTTTGTTTTTCCAAGAGCATAGGCACCATACATGCGCACTTCTTTTACCTCTGCAGGATCATTGATCAAGGTTTTGAGAAGAGCAACACTCTTACTCCCCCCAATACTCCCTATCGCCACGGCTGCTGCTCCTCTCACCTCTTTTGTGTATTGGTAATTTGAAAGAATCCCCAACACTGTAGCCTCTGCAGGCTTGTATTCCAGTTCTCCCAGTGCCCGAAGAATCGTGGCAACCAGTAAACTTTCCTTGGTATCTTCTAAGCGATTTGTCATATGAGAAAATAAAAGTGGTGCTGCAGCTTTTACTTTGAGTTCACTACATCCAAAAGCAATTCTTCTCAATACCTCTGAGTTTGTCTCCTTTTGTAAGGCTTGAATCCAGGGTTCCTGATTTGAAAGTTTAAGTTCTACCAAGGCATACGCTGCTTCTCCACGAACATTGGGATTGTCGTCAGAAGCTAATGCCTTCATAATTAAATCATATCCTTCAACAGCTTTGCTGTCTTTAATGGCTTTAATTACACCAATCCGTTGAGATGAGATCCCGTATTGCATGGTTTTTTGCCACTGTTCTATAATCTTCGCATCCACTGCAAAAACAAAAGAGAAAAACAAAATTCCAACGAACAATAACCATCGACCCTTCATGATAAACTCCTTTCTTATAAGAAGGTATCGGAAAAATTTTGAAAAACATGAAAATTGAAGTGAAAAGAAGTATTGTGGCAATCTTCGTGCGACGACCTTTTTGGCATTGGAGAGGGAAAGAGGGGGAGGAAGGGGAGCTATTACCATGTGGCAGTGCAAAAAATGCTAGCTATTACCATGTTGCAGTCTAGAAACCGTGCTAGCTCTTACCATATCGCAGTGAGGCCCTTCAGCTATTCCCTTGTTGCAGGAAAAAACTCTTGCCGTTACCTTGTCACAGTGGGAAAAATTCCAGCTATTACTTTTTCACAGTGGTAAACCTCGCGATAATACTGCAAAAAGGGAAGAGCTTATGTCGAAAACTCCAGCTTAAACGTTTAACCTTTATATCCCCTCTCACACTCTCACGTGCTTTGAGATTTGCTCTTACTATGTTGCAGTAAAGAAAAAACTTTCTCTTACCCTACCTTAGGAAATCTCTTGTCCCACACACTGCAACAAGGTAAGAGCATTTTTCTCACACCCCCAAAATCTCCCCATCGATCTTACTTTTAAAATATATAAAACATCTTTTTTAACAACTATAACAAAAAATTTTCGATATATATAGTATGAAAAAATTTCTCTAAGGAGAAAACCATGGAAAAGGATTTTTTCACACTCTCAGAAAACGAATCTTACCAGATTCTCGAAAAAGCCCTCTGGCCAGAGGGACCTATTTGCCCACGGTGTAAAGAAAAAGCGCACCTTCTCTCGTGCCGGCTCGTGTATCAGTGCCCCAAGTGTGGCAGACAATTTTCCTTAAAAAGCCAGTCCATCATGCGAAAAAGTCACCTCTCGCCAAAAATCTGGCTTTCTGCCATGTTTCTTGTCTGCCAGGATGGGGGGATAAATGCGGTGAAGCTTTCACAACTTCTTCACATTAGCTACAAGGCAAGCTGGCTTCTTCTTCAAAAACTGCGAAGCCTTATGCGGCTTACCACTCGCCATCACACCAAATCCCTCCGAAAGCTTGTCAAAACCTTTTTCTTTCTCTCCGGCATCAAACGTAAGCAAAGAAAAAACCTTTCCCCCATGCAGGTTGTCGAAATTGATGCGGATGATACCCCTTCTAAACTTCACATTCATCTTGTGGATGATGTGAGTAGCGATTGGCTTTCAGACTTTTTTGGCAAGTTTTTCCGCCACACCTCGGTGGAAAAGAACGCCTTATTTTCTTAATCTTTAACGATGGTTGAAAACCTCTTGAAGACGTCTATCACTATGGTTGTCGAAAGCACATGCAGCGCTATCTTGATGAGTTTTGTTTTCGGTTTAATATAGAAGATGCTGCCACAAGGCTTGAAGAGCTTTTAAGAAGGCTTGGCAAACGTCGCCAGCTTCTCCCCTGGAAAAAGCTGGTGGCTGAGCCGCTTATTCTCCCCATCTGGGCGTAGGTTTTCGTTTTTTCTTTCTCAACACATTTCCTGCGTCTGTCAAATAGAAAACTAAAAGTTTTTGTTTCCTTTTGTTTTTTTGGAAAACTTTTCGTTTCCCTTGACGAAAAAGGCAAAAAAGTGTTTTTCTTAAAAAAGAGAAGTGGAAAAAGGGATAAAAAACCTCTGCTCTTTCCTTGTTGCAGTGAAAAAAACGTTCTTGCTATTTCTTTTTCACAGTTTTTCCTCTGATCCAAGACTGTAAAAGAGTAATAGCATCTTTTTTCTCAGGTGAAACCTTTCACCAATTTCCTCCTCGTGTTTTTTTTGAGAGTAGCTATTACCTTTTCACAGTCCCCAGAATTATAAAAACTGAAACAAGGTAAGAGCAGCGTCTATACTACCATCCCCAGACGATACTTTTGGAGAAAAAAGAAAACTCCAAAATCCCTGCTCTTTCCTTATCACAGTCACCTTATTGATAGAATCTCACTGAAACAAGGTAAGAGCAGGCCCTTTCTCACTGCAACAAAGTAATAGCTACACCCCAAATCCCCTTGTCCCATACTGCAACAAGGGAAGAGCATCCCCACCCCCACTGCAACAAGGGAAGAGCAACTCACATTCCCCCTTCTTTCAGCCACACAAAACCTTTACTCTTCCCTTATCACAGCCCAAGTCTACAAAAACTTTCCAAGACCTTTTTATTCCCTTGTGATAATCTTAATCTCGACCCGTCTATTTTTTGCTCTTCCTTCTGGAGTCGCATTGCTTACTAGTGGTCTTGTATCTCCATAGCCAATATAGGAAATACGATCCTGGCTGATACCCTGTTGAAGCAGATAATCTGCAATTGCCTTTGCCCGAAGTTCAGAAAGCTTCTGGTTATAGGCAGGATTACCAATAGAATCGGTATGCCCCGAAACAACAATATCCAGTTTAGGATACTTTTTCAAAACCTCAGCAAGCTGATCCAGGCCCTTTTCAAACTCTTTTCGAATTGTTGCCTTATCAAACTCAAAAAGCACATTCCCTAAATTCACAACCACACCATCAATATCCTCTCTCAAGGAAAGCACCTCATTTGTTTTCACCGCTTGATTCAAATCGGAAACAAGATTTGTCTTTACCCCTTCTTCCTGAAGAAAATCTACTAACCCTTCCGAAGTCCCCACAAAACTCTGACTTTCTCCGTTTATTAAAACAATCATAAAATTATACTCTTCTGTATAATAACGAATACCCTGGGCAACGGGATCCCAATAAAGCTTAATAGTAGTCATGCCCGTATACGAACGAATATACCTATCGCCCATTGGATAAAAACGCACCTGGTACATTGCTTGAAAAATCGAATACTCCACATTGTCCACCATCTCTTTTCCCAGATAAACATACCGCGCCTCAAAAGGAATCCGATACAATTTCCCTTCAACAAGCTCTTGAGCCTCTTCCCCCGGAGCTACCCAGCTCATCCCAACCTCAAGATTAGTTTGTGGAAACGTAGGAACTCCTCTAACCACCGGCATCACTACATGAGGAGGCACAATCATTCGTCCATAACTATCCCGCTGAAAACGACTATCATACACATTCTTCAACTGAAAAGCTTCATACCGATCAACATCTTTCAGATAATACTCATATTTTCCACGACAGTAGCCCCATGTACCATCATTACTCAACACCTCTATAACTGCTTTATGAAGCTGCTCTAAGTTCGCTGTGAGTTTATCGTTAACGTAAACAGCCTGTTTTACAAAATTCTTAAATCTATATTTCGTCCCTACAGTTTGATTAAAACGAAACTCCTCTCCATATGCAAACAAACAGGTAAAAAAGACTATACCTATCATTATTCTTTTCATATTCTTCTCCTCTGTATTTCTATCGACAAAAAATTTTATTTCAAAAAAAAGGGGCTATCAACGAGGATAGCCCCTTTTTTCTTCCACGACAGATTTACTGGTGAGACTTGATGTAATTTACAGCATCACCAACTGTCTTAATCTTGGCAGCCTCTTCATCAGGAATATCGATACCAAACTCTTCTTCCAGAGCCATTACAAGATCAACAGTATCCAGGGAGTCTGCACCGAGATCCTCAACAAAGGAAGCCTCCATTTTCACAGCGGATTCCTCAACGCCGAGCTTATCGACGATGATCTCCTTCACCTTTTCAAAAACATCAGCCATAACTACCTCCACTTTTATGTCAGATTTAGCATCCTTTCTTTCAATCTCATTAAGATGATGTCATTATTTTAGAGAATGAAAAAAGGTTTGTCAAGTTTTTTTTCTTTTAATCCAAAAAAATTTATCTTTTTCACTTTTATTCCTTCTTCCAACAAAAATTGCACCAACCCTTTTCACCTAAAAGAAAAACCTCTCTCGTAGTAAAATTATTTCTTAAGCAATCTGCTCATAAAATCCATAAGCCCGTTGCGTCAAATAAAAAAGTACTCGAAATTCGAATCATTGCCTCATAAAAAAAAGTACTCAAAAATTCCATACAGTTTCCTCCAAATTTTTGTTTTTTACATTCTTTTTCTTTTTAGGTGAAACCTTATAAAAATTTTGTTAAAGCGTTCCTTTTGTTAACCTCTTACCATAAGAGCTTTCTAAAAGCCGCTGGTAGGGAGTTTTAATATCATCATGCTTCTTTTGCACCTTGCTTCCGATTCTCTTTTTCTCTGTCATTTTCATAACGGTTGAAAAAGTTGGCATAAAGCCTGAGATACGCATAGAGTCGGTTCAAGTAGTAGACTTCTTCCTCGGTATCGTAGCGGAAGTATCCAACATTCTGGCGGACTATGGAATAGTTTTTCTGCTCAACGTAGCAGTTATCATTGGAACGGGAGCTTCTCCCCCTTGTAAATTTTATCTGGTGCTTCTCACACCAATCGCGTAGAGGATGATTAATAAATTCAGCACCGGTATCAGAATCAATTCCCCGTAACTCAAAAGGAAGTCTTCTTTAGACTTTTTCTATGGCTTCTCTTACCCATTTTGAAGCTTTGTTTTTGATTGCCACAAGTTCTGTCCAACCGCTCCAAACATCCACCATATTTAATGTTTGAGCAAAATCTCCCCAGCTATTTCCTCATGGGCAACCAGATCAATCTCCATAAAACCAGGGCAATTTTCATCCCACTCTGCCCACGTGCGTATAGCTATTTGTTGCTTTAACAACGTTCCAGGTTTTGTGCCTTTTCGTCCTTTTATCTCAAGCTTTTTACGCTCATGTTTCAAAAGTCGGTCAATACTTGAAGCACTTATATGGCGCAAGTTTTCTATAGCCTGTGGAGAACCGTGGAGATGTCCGTTTGCTAAGAGATTATCTAAAACTTCATTGAGAATCGGCTTTAAACGTTTGCCACACATGTAGTTTTCAATTTCCCAGACCTTTTTAGAAGTTTTAGTTCCTCTTCGCCGAATTTTTCTTTCTGCCAGGTCTTTTGCCCTTCTTGGCTTAAAACTTGTCGACTTTTCAAGGCCTATATTTTTCTTTGCCTGCATGGATGGTTTTCGTTAACGCTCGAACGGCCGTCGAGCCACGGTTTTCGATTTTTGTCGAGCCTTGTTGTCTGAACTGTCGTACATTTTGAAGTTCGTACTTTTACAATTCGAGAGATATTTTTATTTCCCTTTATACTATTTCTCCAGGAGGTTTTCATGGCAAAAGCAATCCTGCTGCTTGAAAACGGAGAATACTTTCTCGGTAAATCCCTCGGTTCAGAGGGCGAAACAATGGGCGAAGTGGTTTTCAACACCTCAATGACAGGCTATCAAGAGATCCTCACTGATCCATCCTATCGAGGACAAATTGTCACCATGACATATCCAGAGATTGGAAATTATGGCATCAACCGACTTTCGACAGAATCAGAAAAAATCCAGGCCTGCGGTTTTGTTGTTCGTCAAGCATCAAAAATCGCCTCCAACTGGTCAAGTGAAATGACCCTTCAGGAATACCTCTTGCGTCATAGTATCGTTGCAATCGAAGGAATTGACACCCGTAAACTTACCCGCATCCTGAGAATCAAAGGTTCTATGAATGGCATCATTTCTACAAGAGATTTCGATATTGCAAGTCTTCAAAAAAAGCTTTCCACGCTTCCCTCAATGGAAGGTCTTGATCTTGTTCCAGGAGTCACTATCGAGACTCCCCGGCCTTACCAACCTTTTGTAAACGGTAGACCTCATGTTGTTGCCATACACGCCGGTATCAAAGAAAACATCTTAAGACTTTTGGCTGCACGAGAGATCAATATTACCCTTGTGCCAGCCACGTATACAGCAAAACAGATTCTGGAACTTAAGCCAGATGGAGTTTTCCTTTCCAATGGTCCTGGAGATCCCGCTGCCGTCACCTATCTCATAAAAACCATTCGTGAACTGGTCAACAAACTCCCGATGTTTGGCATTTGCCTTGGTCACCAGATGCTTGGACTTGCCCTCGGAGCTAAAACCTACAAACTCAAATTCGGTCACCACGGGGGAAACCAGCCAGTAAAAAACCTCATGACAGGAAGAGTAGAAATCTCTGCCCAAAATCATGGATTTTCCATCAAAGAGGATACCCTTCCTTCTGAAGTCGAAGTGACCCATATTAACCTCAATGACAATACTATCGAAGGTATACGACACAAACGCTATCCCGTCTTTTCTGTACAGTATCATCCAGAGGCTTCTCCAGGTCCTCACGATTCTCACTACCTCTTTGATGATTTTGTTCGCCTATTGAGGCGGTAATGGCCTTTTCAACCCAACCCCTCTCCAAAAGAATGATGCCCACTTCGATTGAGGACTTTATTGGGCAAAAACATCTTCTCGGTCCCGAAGGTCCTATTCGTGCCATGGTAGAACATGGCAGGCTTCACTCAATGATCTTTTATGGCCCACCAGCCTGTGGGAAAACAAGTCTGGCAGAACTCCTTGCAAAACACCTCCATTATCGGTACATAAAAACCCATGCTACCACCGTTTCAAACGACGAAATCAAAAAGATAGTAGACGAAGCTCATACCAGTCTGACAACCTCCCCTACTCTGGTCTTCGTCGATGAAATTCACCGTCTTGTTAAACCAAAACAAGATCTCTTCCTCCCCAGTATAGAAGAAGGCGATATCATCCTTATCGGCGCCACTACCGAAAACCCCTACTTCGTTCTTCAACCAGCCCTTCGTTCCAGACTCTTTATCTATGAATTTCAACCACACAGTCATGAAGAACTTCACGAGATACTTGAGAGAGCATTTCAGAAAGATGAGTTCCTCAAGAAAAGCGAAGTGACCCTCACCCCTGAAGCAAAAGATTACCTCCTCCGTGTATCTCCCGATGCACGTGTTATGCTCAATACCCTCGAGATGGCCGTCCTCACCCTGCCCCTGCAAAAAAAACCTGTCGTTACCAGAGAACATCTTGAAACCATCGCCAAAAAACCAGATGCTGGTTATAGCGAAGATATGCATTATGATGTCATCTCCGCTTTTATCAAATCTGTCAGAGGAAGTGACCCCGATGCTGCCTTGTATTATCTTGCATGGATGCTTGACTCCGGAGAAGATCCCCTCTTCATTGCAAGGCGACTGATCATCCTCGCAGCCGAGGATATCGGACTCGCCTATCCGGAAGCCCTTCCTCATGCTGTGGCATGCTACGAAGCGGTAAGTAACATAGGCATGCCAGAAGGACGTATCATCCTCGCAGAAACAACTGTCCTTCTTGCTTCTGTCCCCAAGAGCAATTCCGCTTATATTGCCATAGACAAAGCTCTTGAGTATATTCGTAAACACAAACCTCAAGGAATCCCATCGTACCTTCAGGAGTCACATTTTTATGGTGCCAAATCTATGGGAAGAGGGGTAGGCTACAAATATCCCCACGATTATCCGAAACACTACGTTTCCCAGGCGTACACTTTGACACCGGTTCACTTTTATGACCCAGGTGACCTTGGTTTTGAACAAAAACTGAAAAACTGGCTTACTCAATTGAAACAAAATCCCTCAGCGGAGGAAAAATGAGTCGATTCATCTTTCTCGGAACAGGAACTTCAAATGGTGTCCCTGTGATTGGTTGCCAATGCGAAGTTTGCACTTCCTCTGATCCCAGAGACAAACGTCTCCGTTGTAGTGGTTATTACGAGTCTAACACAGGCACAAAAATCCTTATCGACATTGGGCCAGATTTTAGACAGCAAGCCCTCACCCATAATATCACCCGTATTGATGGACTACTTATCACCCATTCGCATTACGATCATATCGGTGGCCTGGACGAGGTAAGACAGATCAACTTCATCATGAAAAAACCCATCGACGTCTACGGAAGTCAGGAATCCATGCGCGATATCCAAAACCGTTTCAGTTATATCTTCTCCCCTACCCAAATCGGAGGTGGTATTCCCCAGATATCCCTTCATCCCCTGGATGAAAAACCTTTTACTATCAACGATGTTTCGATCATTCCCCTTCCTGTCTGGCATGGAAAGCTTCTCATCTTTGGTTACAAGATAGGGAATTTTGCCTATATTACCGACGCGAGTGGCATCCCCGAAGAAACAAAATCCAAACTTATGAACATCGATACTCTTGTCATTAACGCCCTCCGCTATCGCCCACATCCTACCCACTTCAATATCGAACAAGCTCTTGCCTTTGTAAGTGAAGTAAGGCCTCAAAAAACCTACTTTATCCACATGACAGACGACATCCTTCACAGCCGTACTTCCCGGGAACTTCCCAAAAATGTCTTCCTCGCCTATGATGGACTAACTCTCATGATAAACGATTAAAAAATATCCCTTTCCCGTGCTTTTCATGGGAAAATATAAAAACACAACAAAAAACTAAAAAAATCGCCACTATGGTTTATGATAATACACTACAAAAGACATCCCTTGTAGCTTTCAAATTTTTTCCTTTCCAAAGAAAAAACTCCGCCCAGCAGATAAAAAAACTATCGACTCTTACCCTGACTGTTAACAAAACTCCCAAACCTCTGCCAGACCTGATCTGGATGCCCCTCTTCACGACTCTGGTAAAGAAGATAGTAACAAGGAGAACCATTTTTTAGAACACATTTTTCCAGACTCATTTCCTCGGTTCCATCAAGATTACACCGCAAAAGATTGCACCGAAGAACAAGATGCTTCATATCATCCTCCCACCACGGACTATATTTTTCCTATCACATTAAGATACCAGCCATAGGGATTGTTCCAGATAGTATCCAGAACATTGTAAAAGATTCCTGTCTTGAAACGTAACGTGCTCAGATCGATCGAGACATAAAGTCCAACTCTATCAGAAAGGGCATAGTTTGTCGACATGGCAAAGGTGTTTTCAAATCCCACTCCATACGAGAGAACCTTTGCCCCAGCAGAAAAATAGAAATCGACATCCTGTCGAAGATCTTCCTGGATGCCATTGTACACCGTAGGACGGGCAAAAATAGCAAGATTCTGTTCAAAATACCCTATCAAAAGATGTTCTGCCACATGGACATAAGCCTCTTCAAAGAGGGGAAGACTCAAGAGGGGATTATCAGGAAAACCTATCCCTACCTCAAAATCAAGCTTCCCGTAGACAGAACGAACCAGCATCGTGTATCGCTTCTGAAGTGTTTGATCCACAATTGCCTGGTAAAGATTAATATCGGAAAATCCTACAGAAAATTCGAGAATCGTATTTCCAATACGACTATCAATCACCAGATCAAATCCTACCTTATTCTGAGCGAAAGGCTGATAGATTAAGAGATGAGGGTAGAGCATTCCAGAGAAAAAACTTTTCCCTACGGCCAACCCTATCCCTCGAAGATCATACGCCCCCTTATAATTCCTAGCAGGAGAAGCAAAAAACTGAAGTCCCCTATACCCATACTCCTTTCGCGCAAGAGTCCTCCAGTTCCCCACAAAATACTCCATCTCAAACCATCCAAAAGGCTCTGTACAAAAGAAAAAAGTATCCAGAGATGGAAACAAATTCGTTGCGACGACATTGGTAAACATGCCTTTCAAAGAAAAATCGACTCGGAAACCATATTTTGAACCACCATCAACCGAAAAAAGAAGATCATTTCTTGTAACGGCAATACCGTTCGTTCCAATTTCCGAATAGATATCAATATTCGGCACTCTCACCATCTGTCCCCATACAACGACACTGCATAAGAAAGATAAACAATACAAAAATCTTTTCATTATTTTTTCCTCTTTAACACGATACGTGTTTTCTCTCTCCATTGATGTTTACTCGAGGTATTATCAAATCTTCCATACGCAAGAAGAACATCCATTGGTTTTTCCAGTACCAGAGGAACATCATAAGCATCCTTCGTATTCAATGCACGAGCAAAAACGACTCTTGTAATATTATCATCCTCGTAGGCCTCAATCAAACGAATATTTTCCTTCCCACCAAGCTCGGTATCCCTTCTGTGGCCTATCACACTAACACCAAAATGGTCTTCGATAACCCCAACATTCCCATTCGTTACATACACCACCACAAAATCTGCGTCCTTCATTTTCATTGTGGCTCCCCAACCAATTGCTATCCAGCCTTTTGTAGGAGCCTCCAGAGTAAAAATAACCTCTTCCCCTTCCACTTCCCAGGAAAGCTTTACCGAAGAAACCTCCACCGTTTCAGCCCACACCAGAGAAACCAAAAAAAACAACACTCCACACCACCACACCTGCTTCATTTTCCCTCCTCACTTTTCCAGAATTTTTCCACGAATACTCTCTATAGAAGCAGCTTTACCATACGCAGGATCCACAGCATACGACTTTTCATACGCCGAAATCGCCTGTCTATAACTTTTTGTCGCCTCATAGGTTTTGCCCATGCGAAGATACCACTCTGAAAAACGTTCTATCATCTCTTTATTCACCACCAAAGGCTGGAATTCTACGGGTTTATCCCGTAGAGAAAGAGCCTGTGAAAGGTGAGATAAAACTCGATGATGCCGCGAAGTCTCATGAAAAGACGAAAAATCAGAAGGTTGCAGTTTTTGAATCTGCATAAAACCCTCCTCTTTTCAATTTGGAGGCGGTGGGAATCGAACCCACGTCCTGGAAAGAGATGCTACAGACCTTATCCACAGGCTTGGTTCTGTTTTTTTGTTCTCCCGTTTCAGGAAACAGAACAAACCCGAAACGGAAAGAGCCGGTCATTTTCAGAAAGGAGGTCCGGCCTCTCCTTTCCTATCCCCTGTGTCTAACCCTCGTTAGCTATGCAGAGGAGCCACAGCTAAGAAGGCTGGCTGACTTAAGCAGCCAGGAGAGCAGAATTATCTGCGTTTATCGTTTTGGAGCAGTTTTAAGGGATACTTCAGCCCTGCCTGAAGCCTATAACCTCCCATTTCCAATCGAAAACCATTCGCCCCCTTTTTCTCTATAAATAATCTAACATACTTTTAAAAAAAAATCAAAAAAATCCCTTTTCATAGTATCGGAAGAAAAGCATAAAAATTTAATATCCAAAAAGAAATTTCTCAAAAATTTTTAGAGAAAATCTTCCATAAGGAGAGAAACATCCAGGGGTTTCACTGTATGCGTCAGTGCACCCATAGAAACAAAATCTACTCCCATCCGTGCAAGCTTGATTACCCTTTCTTCTGTCATATTTCCAGAAGCTTCTACCATCTTACGGCCAGCTATCACCCGAACAGCTTCGCGTATCATCTCATCAGTCATATTATCCAGCATAAGAATATCTGCAGGCGTAGCCAGTGCTTCTCTCACTTCCTCGAGTGTAGAAACCTCAACCTCTATCAGTTTTTCAGGGTAAAGGCTATATGCCCGCTTCACTGCTTCAGTTATCCCCCCTGCAGCCGCCCGGTGATTTTCTTTGATAAGAATCATATCATAGAGACCGTAACGATGATTGTACCCTCCCCCTACTGCTACGGCATATTTCTCAAAAACCCTTAAACCAGGAAGTGTTTTTCTCGTATCGAGAATTTTGATCGAGGTGCCATCAAGAGATTGAACCAATCGATGGGTTTTTGTAGCGATTCCACTCATCAGTCCAAGAAAATTAAGCGCCACTCTTTCCCCTCTCAGAATAGACTGCGCCGCACCTTCCAGTTTCACCAACACAGTTCCTGGGGTCACCCAAGCCCCATCTTTATAAAACACTTCCATTTTTAGTTGTGCATCTACTGTAGAAAAGGTATGTTGTACAACCTCAAGCCCACAAACCATACCCTCTTCTTTGGCAATGATCGCCGCTTTTTTGTTTACCGGCACCTCTCCAAGGGTTGCAAGAGAAGTAATATCTCCCTCTTCCCCAAAATCCTCTCTCAACGCTTTTTGAACAGCCTCATCGATAAGCACGGCATTCAGCTCTTTCAAACGAAAGGGAAAATGTTTTTTCATACACTAGGTACCAGACTGATCCTCTGTGTTTTCAGGAGCTTGTTGTGTTTTCTCCTCAGATTTTTCGATAGAATTTTCCAAAACACCACCCAGGGCCACACGTTTAAAAATAAAGGAAGCCAAAACCTCCTGATCCTCACTACTCAGGTAGGTAAACCGCAAAGCGCAAAAACGTTTCCGATAATCATACGCCACAACAGTAGCATCCGCATACACATCGCGATCATCAAGCATAAACTGAATATTAGAAATTTGTACATTTACGGATAAAGCTTCCTGGGGAAACATACCCACCAGCTCCACGGCTAGCCCGCCAAAACTAATATCGCGAATCACCCCTACCAAAAGCTGAGAGTTTATAGGAGAACGAAATTTAATACCTATACGTTCATTAGGATTGGCTGGATCAAAAGAAATGCGTACATACTTTCTTTGGGGAGGCGCCCCACGCAATTTTTGGTAAAGTTGAAGAGTATACAAAAATAACTCATCACCACTAACATTGCTTTTGACAAAACCAACACATCCGTTTTCTATAGCCTTAGCTGCTATTGTCTTGTCAATCACCACATAGATCAACAATGCGTATATCGTTCGTTTTTGGGTAACAGCAAAAGCCTTTACCTTTGCGAGAATATCAAGCGCCTGAGCAAACTCTTCATGGATCACATCAATAAAAACAAACTCGATATTAGGATACAACCGAAGCTTCTCCAATAGCTGATCTGCATTATCTGTATGATAAACTGTCACTCCCCTGGGGTAAAAAGTGTTGACAAATTGGTTGCGCACATAAAATGATTGGGTAACAATCACTATCTCCATAAATTACCCTTTTCCTTGTTTTGACATTTTATTCAACATCTCACTATAAGGCAAAAAAAAGGAAAATGCAAATTTTTTTACAATAAACAATAAAGAAAGTGGTAATGTGAAGACCTCCTTCTTTTCTCAATTATGCATTATGCACAATGCACTACTATTTTTGCATTTTCTTAATGCATATTGCATAAAATTTTCTAAAACAAACTATTGCCCTATAAAAATATAAAAATTTTTTCAAAAAATTGCACTTTTTTTCATTTTATACCGTATAATATTTAAACCGAGAAACAAATATGTAATCGGTTACAAAAGATAAAAGGAGGAAAATAACAATGGTTCGGTATGGAAAATGGTTGATGTTTGTAGGTGTTTGGGCAGCCTTGTTAGGGTGTCAACTGATGAAAGATATTGAGAGCTCTCCTCCCAATCAAGAAGACAGGGAAACACCTCTTGTTTCAGTTGCCTCGCTTTCCCTGAGTGGCACAACGCTCTCAGTAACCGCTGCATGGAGTGACAATGATACGGTCACCAAAGTCTCCCTCAAGCTCAATGCTAATGGAAATCTTTTTACCAATCTTTCCCAGAATATTACCAGTGGGAAAAAGTACGGAGATACCATATTTACCCTTTCCCTGCCTGCAGGCAGTTACGAGCTTTTTCTGCTCGCAGAGGATAAAAACAACAATATCGGTATCTCATCCAGAACAAATATCTCTGTAGCGCTGCATGATACCACCCCCCCAACGTTAGTTATAGCATCACCAACAAACAATCAGCAGGTAGGAACAACCCTTGAGATTGCCGGTGTGGCCTCAGACAACCAGGGGCTTCTTTCCATTGTTTATAAAATCGATAGTGAGAATTGGTCCTTGATTCCCCTTTCTGGGACTTCAGCAGGATTTTCTACGAATATTGTCGTCACTGAGGGAAATTATACCCTCTCTCTCTATGCCATTGATATAGCCAGTAACAGTTCTGTCACAAATACTCTAAGCTTCTCCTCTGTAGCAGGGCTTCCCTCTCTCGTCATCCAAAATCCTGCCATGAATCTGCTCACCAATACGGTTAATCTGCTGGTAAATGGGACAGCCTCCGTGGAAAGTGGCAGTATCACCAAGGTTATCATTCAGGTGAATGGTGGGTCTATCCAGGATGCTAGTGGAACCACAAGCTGGTCAAAGAACATCACCCTTTCCGAGGGAACTAACACCGTCGTTGTGTCTGCTATTTCATCCTCAGACAAAACCAATAGCGCAACAAGAACCGTTATCTGTGATACTACTCCACCAACATTTTCACTGACCACTCCCATCAACGGACAAACCTGGAATTCGAGTAGCATCACTGTGACGGGAACAGCCTCAGACAACCTCGCCGACGTGGCTAAAATCTATCTCTCTCTCGACAACGGGGATTTCGTTGAGGCAAGTGGTACAACCTCATTTTCCCGTGCCTTTGCGCTTACCACTGGTTCTCACACTCTCAAAACCTATGCAAAAGACAATGCAGGAAACATTTCTCCAACCAACTCCATAACCTTTACAGTTGATTTCCAGGGAGGAATTGTTGTTCATTTTAAAAATCCTTCAGGATGGTCTGCGCCCTCTATTTACTACTGGAACGTATCTCCAAGTGGCACGATGCCAACGGTAAACTGGCCTGGGGTAACCATGACGTTAGAAACAGGGGACTGGTATCGGTTTGTTTTTACCAATGCTACTTCCGCTAACCTCATTTTCAGTAAGTCTGGGAGCCCTCAAACCGTAGACCTCAGTCTCTCTTCACCGGGAGAATACTGGTTTGTTACCAATGGGATAAGTGGTGGCAAGATTACCGGCAAATGGTATCTCTGTGATCCAGATGACACCACCCTTCCTGAGGTAACTATCGTTTCACCTACTAACGGCGCAAAAGTAAGTGGCGATGTTCTCCTGGTTGCCGCAGCAAGTGATAATACAGGGGTTATTGATTCCGTGAGTTTTTATGTTGACAATAACCTTATTCGAACGATAAATGCTTCTCCTTACCAGACGACATGGAATAGTGCCTATAGTACCAATGGATCACACCAGATTAAGGTTCTTGCTATAGACGGAGCAGGCAACAGCAACTGGTCCAGTATCATCACCGTCACAACCTCTAATACTAACCTTCCGCCCATTATTCAACTTCAGGCTGATACGTATGGAATGGTTTCAAACTACTTTGTATTCAATGCTTCTTCCTCGTTTGATCCCAACGGGAACATTGTTTCCTATAATTGGTCGTTTACAGGGGCTGAATACACTACACGAAGTGGTGCACTGGTCAGTAACCGTTACTTTTCTCATGGTACTTTTCAGGTTACCCTTACTGTCACAGACAACGAGGGAGCCATCTCTACTACAAACTTTCCTGTAAGCGTTATTACAAACACAAGAACAGGTGATTTCCGTGAAGAGACTATTTACTTCCTTATCACTACACGATTCTACGACGGTGATCCGGCCAACAATGTCTATTGTTGGGATGATGCTACCGCTGGTAACTACCCTAACGATCCTGCCTGGAGAGGAGACTTCGAGGGTATTATCCAAAAACTCGACTACATCAAAGCCCTGGGATTCAGTGCTATCTGGATCACTCCTGTGGTTCAAAATGCAAGTGGGATGGACTACCATGGCTATCATGCTATCAACTTTAAGAAAGTTGACTATCGTTACAAGAGTTCTCAGGATCCAACTGCCGAAGACTCATATCGACGGCTGATTCAGGCAGCACATGCCAAAGGTATAAAGGTTATTCAGGATATTGTGCTCAACCACACCGGAAACTTTGGAGAGGAAAATATCTACCCCATGTTTTATCGCCAAAATGCAGAACCCTATGTCAATGCCTTCACCAAAGGTCCATACACCAACCGTCTCCCGGCAGATTATGATTCCCTTGATCCAGCGATGCAGTATAGTGCGAGAATTACAGCTATGAAAGAAGACTATACTGACGTAGATGCCATCTACCACCATGAGAAAAACCTTGGATGGGAAGATTATACCGTCCAAACAGCTCAAATAGCAGGAGATTGTGTTGACCTCAACACGGAAAACCCTGCAGTGGCTCAGTACCTCCGTGATGCTTACTATCAGTATATTGACTGGGGAGTGGATGGTTTCCGTATTGATACCGTTAAGCATATCTCTCGCCTTACTTTTAACAAAGAGTTTATTCCTCAATTTAAGCAGCGTGGAGGAGAAAATTTCTATATTTTCGGAGAGGTTTGTACTCGATATCGAGGGGTATGGAACTTTGAAAAACCTGTTATCTCAACCCCATTTTATACCTGGAAAGAGTCTACCTCCTATCCATGGGGTACGCTTGAGCAAAACACCAACTCTACCAAACAACTGTGGGATGATAACTATGACTCGAGTACTATTGCTTTACAACCTACCAGTCAGAATCATCGTCTCACAGGAGATTTCGAAAATACCTATCATACTCCAGACTGGTCACGTCGTTCAGGACTTGATGTGATTGATTTTCCTATGCACTGGAATTTTGGTAATGCGAGAGATGCCTTTAACCTTGCTGTTGGCACAGACCACTGGTATAGTGATGCAACATGGAATGTTGTCTATGTAGATTCCCATGACTATGGACCCGATATGGACACCCGATACAATGGCAGTCAGGCAGACTGGGCAGAGAACCTTACTTTGATGTTTACTTTCCGTGGTATTCCTACCATTTACTACGGTACCGAAATCGAATTCCAGAAAGGAGCTCCATGCGATCTTGGGGCTAGTGGACCTCTTGCCAACACGGGAAGAGCATATTTTGGTAATCACCTAGAGGGAACGGTTACGGCTTCAGACTTTGGAGTCTATACGGCTTCGGGTGAGGTGGCCAACACACTCAACCATCCATTGGCTCAACATATAAGACGCCTCAATATGATACGAAGGCGCATTCCAGCCCTTCAGAAAGGTCAGTATTCCACCGCTCACATTTCTGGCGATGGTATAGCCTTTAAGCGAAGATATACAGATCCTTCAAGAGGTATTGATAGTTTTGTATTGGTGACTATTTCTGGGAGTGCAACATTTTACAATCTCCCAGGTGGAACGTATAAAGATGCTATAACCGGGGATACAAAAACCATCGGTAATGGGGGATCACTTACGGCTACCTGTAGTGGTCAAGGTAACGCTCGTATCTATGTGCTCAATGGTCCTGGAAAGATAGGTGAAGATGGACCCTATCTCAAACCATAAGTAAGGAGAACATTATGAGAAAATACACTTTTCTTATTCTTTTCCTGGGGATAAGTCTTGCCTCACTTATGTGGGGCAAGACTCCCCGCCTTGAAGTAGGGCTCAGTCCTACCCTCGCCATTTTTGGCGATGCTATAGGTGGAGGAAGTGGATTGTATGTGGATTATCCTCTTCTCCATCTCTGGGGCATTTCCTGGCCTGTAAAAACCAGAGGTGTGTTCTTTTTTCAGACAAGTGGAAACCCTACAGCCTCCTATACCAGTGTAGCTTTCGGAGGGGGAATTGCCGCTTTTTATGCCTTGCCAGATCTTTCTGCTCTTTCCTTTGAGGGTGGGTGCGATATTCTTCCTTCGTGGTATATGTTTAGTTTCACCACAGATAAAGGCAAAGGATCTCAGAGTGGCATGGGGGTTATCCTCGCTCCCTACGCTGCAGCAAAATACGCTCTCTCGTTAAACTGGGGAATGCGTTTCGATATAAGCTACCATATCGGGCTGTACGACACTTTTTATGGTTATATTATTCTTTCTCTAGGAGGAAGCTATGCGTTTTAAAATTGTTTGGTTAGTAAGCCTATTTGTTATCATGGGGTGTACGTCTCTTGGTGAGAAGGGAGCGGAAAACTTTCCAGAACTTGTTACGACAGATGAAACCACTCAGACTACCATTCGCTGGATTTCACCGACAAATCTTCAGATCTTTAACACACTCACCATTCCTGTTGAGATTTCAGTTTCGGCGATTTCAAATGTGGATTTTCTCATCGTCCTCTGGTGTTCCGGAAATAAAACGGTAACAAATTTTAAAGGGTACGACATCGGGAAGAAAACAGAATTTTCTCACAAAACCAACATCCTCCTTCTTGATGAAGGAACGTATTACATGTGGACGAAGATTATTCTTGAAGGGAATATCTCTGTAACCTCCCAACCCATCATTATCCAGGCCTACACCAATCTCAATAGGGCAAGTGCTCCCGTATTTTCTCCTTTGCCGGGTCAATCAGCCAATCCAATAACACTTACATTATCAAGTACAACCTCTGGTGCTGTTATCTTCTGGACCACCAACAACTGGCAAAAAGTTGCATCGGGAACTACTCCTGTTACTCTTTCCCTCGGTTTTGGCTCCTACGAAGTGAAAGCATATGCCACCAAAGAAGGTTACCTCCAATCAGACACAGTGGTAGGAAGCTATACCATCTCTGTCGCTGCACCTCAAGCATTTCCTCCTGCCGGTTCGTATGACACCAGTCAGACCATCACCTTCTCCTCTGCTACCACAGGAGCCACTATCTTCTGGACAATCGACAACTGGACAAACTTATCATCCTCAAGCTTGAATCTTTCCTCAGGAGTGTATACAGTACAGGCCTATGCTACAAAAGATGGCCACTTTTCATCCACAAACCAATGGGAATACATTATCTCCTCTTCGGGTGTTGCAAGCCCCGTATTTTCTCCCTCAGGGGGAACCTATGATACAGAAACCCTCGTTTCAGCCACAACGGCTACAGAGGGAGCTAATATTTACCTCTCTACCAATGGGAGTGAGTGGCTCGCTACTAATAGAATTCTCCTCCCCCAGGGCTCATGGAATCTCTCAGCCTACGCTGAAAAAGATGGCGCCTTCTCACTTACCAACACAAAAAGCTACACCATAACGGTAACTCGTGTGGCTACACCAGCTTTTACTCCCAATGGAGGGTCCTACCCCACCAATATTACCGTGAATATTACCTGTGCCACGAGTGGGGCATCTCTTTTCTGGAGCACCAATGGTGGCAATTCCTGGTATTCTAGCACTTCGGTACTTTTTGGTCCTGGAATGTACTTGCTCATGGCGTATGCAACCAAAGCAGGGCTCACAACTTCCCTCACCAATACAGCAACCTATACCATCGAAGATACTACTCCTCCGGTAGCTGGAGGCACGATTCAAATTTCTAACATTCAGGCTTCTTCAGCCTTTGTATACTGGCCAGCAGCTACAGACAACGCGACAGCACAAACATTCCTCCAGTACCTTCTCGTGTATGCCAATGATAGTACTCTCATTGATACCCTGGATGAGGTGACCAACCCCTCTGCTGGTGTATCTCAAATAGGATGGACGGAAAACATGACCTCTACCACCCTCAGTAGTCTCACGCAGAACACTCTCTATTTTGTCAATGTAGCGGTGAGGGATACCAGTGGAAACACTGCTTTATACACCACAACCCCTGTGAGTTTTACCACCTCCTCAAGTAGTACGCCAGATGGCCTTCTCACGATCATCTTCTCCAACTGGAATGAAAATCGCACCCTTTATATTCCAGGAGATCACAACAGCTGGGATCCCAATTCCATCACGCTCTCTCATACTGCAGGGGAGACTTCCATGCTCTCTCTTTCCAATACGGTAACAACCACCGTGATTGGACAAGGATCAAGCAGCACTGAGATAGAATTCAAGATCATCAATAACCCCAACTGGGTAGATCAGTGGAGTTTTACAAGCTGGACACGAGTAGGACCCATTGCCCTTTATGATAGCGGAAAACAGATAGCCATTGCCTGCGACAACAACGATGTTGTCACGGTTCTCTTTGACGTGGGGAACAGCACGGTAAAAGCCACCGTTGAAGCAAGACCTTAACCATCATATAAAAAACGGCTATCCTTTGGATAGCCGTTTTTTTTTGCAAAAGAAGTTTATTGTTTCTTGTAAACCACCATGCCATATGCTGGCACCGTAACAGTAATATTCCCACCTGAAACGGTTATATTCCCTGTTAGGGTCCCTGAAGAATGATAAATATTAGAAAGAGATTGGCCATTGGTGGCATAAGTAGAAACAGGAATAGCAATATTATTCAGGGAAGAACTCGAGTTATTCAAAATAACAAACACATCCTCGTTAGGACTCTCTGCCATATGCCGGACAAAGGCAAATACTCCTGCAACACTGCTATTATCCTTCAAAACAAAAGCCTCGCCACGCCTGAGTGCTACATAGGTTTTCCTGAGAACACTTAAGTTGGAAATAAGGGCATAGGTCTGGTTTCCTGTCGGATTGAGACTCACGAGATTCTTTCGACCTGTATCGCTTGTCCCTGTTACTGCCCACTCCGTATTATAGTAAATACAAGGAATACCCCAAGCTGTCATGAGATACGAAAGCGCTGCATGAAGTTTATCAATGTTTCCCCCGGCATCCGTGAGAAAACGATTTACATCGTGGTTATCGATAAAATTCACTGCAAGATCCCGCGCATTTGCCTGAGCTCCATCATTGATAGGTGTTCCTCGCTGGTAAGTCTTTCTGTCATTAATCTCTTGAGAGAGTTTAGAGGTAGGCTGACCAAGAGCAAACACATCCTTACAGGCATAGTAAAACTGAAAGTTTAAAACAGAATCCAGTCGGTTATTTTTGACATATTTCGCTGTCATGCTATGAGAACCAAGGTAGGCTTCTCCAAACTGGATAAAGTTCTTGTTGGTAAGAGACAGAACATGCTTACGAATACTTGGAGCAAAATAATCCCAGAAATCTTCGTTTACATGCTTCACCGTGTCAATTCGATAGCCGTCAATATCTGTCCACGTAATCCAATCCTGATAAACTTTGGTAAGAGCATCTCTAACCGTAGAATCCTCTGTTTTGAGATCGTCCAGACCTACAAAATCCCCCTGAGCTGTTTCCGGATAGGTATCCCAATTCTGAATCTCCCCATAGTTATGAAAACTCGAGAGGCTATTAAACGGGGGAGTTGAGGGTTTTTTTCTATTTCCTGTTGTAACCCAGGATTGTCCAGCATACTCATCCTCCACCCAAACACGTTGATACCCACTCGAAGAATAAGGAGGAGTCCATGTGGGAGTCCCATTAATCTTGTATAGGAGAATATTTCCCATGTGGTTCACTACAATATCCTGGATCACCAGCATATTACTGGCATGCATAGTGGCAACAAAATTACTGTACTCACTCACACTTGAGGCAAAATGGGTATCGATCTTAGTAAAATCCTGTGCCCAGTACCCATGGTATCCCGCATTTCCCCCATCCTCCCAGACGTTCATCACAATGGGGGTAATCCAGATTGCTGTTGCTCCCAGCCCTTTAATGTAACTGATATTATCCTGAATACCTTTGAGATCCCCCCCATGCCACTGATTGTCACCAGAACCAACAGCGACAGAACCGTTGTTTGCTGGATTCCCATCAACAAACCTATCAACCATAATGAAGTAAATAATCTGATCTCTCCAGTCAGGACCTGCATCGGGTCTTGGATCTCCGTCGCTAATCACGACCGTATCCCCACCATCTCCTGAGTTGGTCGCTCCAACACCACATCCTAGCATCCCAATTATCAACCAGAAGCACCCTAACAATTTCCACAATCTCATATATCCTCCTAACAATTTTGAAGTTATACTGTAAACATTACTAATAATTATACGGAAAAAAAGCAAAAAAGGGAAATAAACACACAAAAAAATGTTGGTCTCTTTTTTTATTTTTCAGGATGCTTCGCATACACTCTATCGCCAGATTGTCTCCTCGTATTCCAATTTTCATCTCAAAAGATTTTATATACCATCTCTTAAGAAAATTTTTTTAAAACACAACATTTTTTTTTGTTTCCTTTACACTTATATATACTTTCATCTCAAGGAGTATGATATGAATATTCCCTTCTGGCTGAAGATCCTCTTTGCCTTTTTGCCGTTTCTCTGGCTTTTTACAGGTATCCTGGGTACCCCTCTCAAAACACACACGGTAACCTTTCTTGCTCTGCTGGTAACGACTCTTCTCGCCTTTGTTGGGTGGCAGGCAGATCCTGCTCTTGTAGGTATTTCCTACCTTGAGGGGCTTGTTATGGCTGTCGTCCCTATTATCTGGGTGATCCTGGCGGCAGTTTTCACTTATGAATTAAGCGTAAAAACAAAATCCATCAACAAACTCCAGAATTTTCTTTCCCGTCTTTCTCCAGAACCCGCTATTCAGGCAGTGATCATTGCATTTGGATTTGGAGGTTTTTTGGAAAGTGTGGCTGGTTTTGGGACAGCGGTGGCTATTCCTACCGCCATGCTGGTAGGTATGGGATTTTCTCCTTTGAGAGCTGTTCTTCTCTCCCTTGTGGCGAACTCGGTACCGGTGGCTTTTGGTGCACTGGGAATCCCTGTCATTGTTCTCTCTCGTATCACAGAACTTTCCCTTGCTTCTCTTACCCAGGCCATTGCATGGCAACTTTTTATTTTTTCTCTTTTGATACCAATCGTTCTCGTTCTCATCAGTGAGTGGAAAAAACTCCCTCCTCTCTCTGTGTGGATTCAGGCGTTCTTTTTTGGGGTCATATTTACTTTTATCCAGACAGCTGTTGCCATCTTTGTGGGACCAGAGCTTGTGGCCGTACTTGCCTCCCTTGGGGTGCTTTTTGTGGCTTTTCTCATCCGTTTCAAGGCTGTCAAAAACGATCTCGTGGACATCTCTTCAAGTCTAGCGCCGTATGGATTTCTGTTACTTTTTGTGCTTCTCACAAGACTTTTCCCCCTCCCCTTTCTCAAAGCGTTTCCTTTTGTTCTCCGCTGGTCTTTTCAGGAACACACCATTGCCATCGAATGGCTTACAACACCGGGAACCCTCCTTTTCCTTGCCACACTGATTGGCAGCCTGTTTCAGAAAGCGTCATGGGGTGACATCACTGATGCTCTCAAACAAACGGTGACCAAACTTCGAACAAGTATGTTGACTATCATAAATATCGTCATCATGGCTAAAATCATGGGCAATACCCCTATGATCAGTGATCTCTCCTTTGCGCTCGCAAAAGCCACTGGCCCACTGTTCCCCTTTTTCTCACCCTTGTTGGGCGCACTGGGAACATTTGTCACAGGAAGTGATACAAGCTCCAATATTCTTTTTGGACGTCTCCAGCGAGATACTGCCCTGGGACTCTCGCTTGATCCTGTGTGGATAACGGCTGCAAACACCTCAGGGGCAACAGCTGGAAAAATGATTTCTCCTCAAAGTATCGCCGTCGCTTCTGCCGCCGTGGGACTCCATGGATCAGAGGGCAAGATTCTCTCACGCTCTCTCTGGTTCTGCATCGGATACGTATTTCTCTTAGGGGTATTAGTAGCCACAAAAAGCTGGCTGATAATAGGACACTAAAAAAATTGTCTTTTTTTGTTGTCCTTTATAATATAAGAAAAAAAGGAGAATGATTATGATCCCAAACCAATGGTATATTGTTCTCGAACCACAAGAGATTAAAAAGAATCAGCTTGTTGGTGTAACCCGTTTTGGAGAAAGGCTCGTTTTCTGGAGAAAAAGCGATGGAAGCCTTGTCTGTTTCCAGGATAAGTGTGTCCACCGAGGAGCATCTCTTGCGATTGGAGAACACCTTGGAAACGAGATCGCCTGTCCTTTTCACGGCTTTCGGTACGACGAAACAGGTCGTGTTACCCTGATCCCGGCCAATGGCAAATCTGCGCAAATAGCTTCTTATTTTCATATCAAAACCTACCCTGTTCGAGAGTACCTGGGCTGGGTTTTTCTCTGGTGGGGAGAAAAAGAACCAACAACAGAGCCTTTTTATTTTTCTGATATAGATGCAAGCTTTTCGTGGAAAAGCTCCCATCATCTCTGGCCTGTTCACTATAGTAGAGCCATCGAAAATCAGCTTGACCTTGTTCATCTCCCCTTTGTTCACAAGACAACGATCGGAAGGGGCAATCGTACACTTGTCAATGGTCCTGTGCAAGTCATCCAGGAAAATACTATCAGTTTCTGGGTGTACAATGAGGTTGATCATGGACAAACCCCCAAAAAAGCAAGTGAACTCCCTCCTCCTGATCCAACCCGCCAGCATATTCAATTCATCTTTCCCAACATGTGGCAAAACTACATCACCGAAAAAATGAGAATTCTTGTCGCTTTTGTCCCTGTCGATGAAACCCACACCCTTATTTACTTACGAACAGCCCAAAAGTTTGTAAAAACCCCCGGGATACGACAGATTGTAGACAGTCTTTCACTCTTTTTTAGCAAGATAGTGCTCCATCAAGATGAACGTGTGGTCATTACCCAGATTCCCGTGAAATCAGCCCTTCACATGGACGAAAAGCTTATCCCGGGAGATCTTCCCATCATCACCTACCGTCAAATGAGAGACAGGCTTCTCCAGGGATCATAAGACCTAACGTCCCTTTTCTTTTTGTTTTTTCTTGGCTTCCTCTTCCCTGCGTTTGAGGTCTGCCTCGAGTTTTTCGCGCCATTTCTCGACCGTTTTCTTCACTTCTATCATCTGGTCATTCTCACCCAGGATATTGTGAACCTTCATCAAGGCTTCCATCAAATTAATAGCTTTGTTCATGTCTATGGAATCCTGGGGAGTACTTAACTCATACTTCGTACGATACTTTTGTGCTGCTTTGTCAAGCATTTCTTTACAGTACTGGATCAGATCACGGATCTCCGCATAGTAAGGCACCCTAGGATCATTCATGGCAACTGTATAAACCTTGAAATTAATAAAATTTTTCATAACTGCAGCAAGATTTCCATACATCTCGACAAAATTCCATTTTACCTTGGAATTTTCCCCTTCCTCACGTTCAACCAGGGCAATCGAAAACTCGATTTTTTTAAAAAGATGAAGAAGCCTGGGGGGCGCCATCTCTGAAAGCTGAGAGAGTTTTTCGGCGTTTTCTGTCAAACCGAGATCGATGTGGCCCGAAACAATGGTCTCAAGGAGTTTTATAGCCTGATAAACATTTTTTCGTGCATTGGTGAGATAGAGATCGCTTTTTACTTCTTTGATCTGGACGCTGTAATCGTTCATTTTACAGTAGAGATTAACACTGTCAAGATAAAGATTGGCAGCTATTATGCGCTTATAGTAGCCTTCCGTGGTATTATTTCTTGTTCCTTCAGATTCAAACTTTTTAGCCTTTTTCAGAATAGCATCTACCTGGTCTTTGAGATCAGACACAACCGCATTAAATGCTTCAACCTTTTCCTTGGGGACCCGCTTAATCATACACTACCCCTCATTTATTTTGAAAAAATACGCAAATTCATTATACTATATATATCGGTAAAAGACAAATTTCTATGAGGAGTGTATGTTGGAGAAAGATCGCTTCTTTGAAAAGGTCATTGATAGGATTGATCATCTCGATAGAAATGGCCTCAAAAATCTCATTGAAAATCTCCAGCAAAAACAGCGGGTTCTTCAGCTTGTTTTTGAGGCTCTGGATGAAGGGATTATCATCACGGCAGAAGATCGGGTTGTCACCATGAATAACGTAGCCAGAATCATCCTGGGATACAAGAGTCGCCAATACGGAAATTTTCAGGAAATGGATAAATACATCGCTAATTGGGGACTCTGGAATATTCTCAAGTTCCTCCACGGGGAAGAAGATATCCGCAAAGAATTTACCATACATCAACAACAAGAACCGAAGTACTACCTCGTGGAAAAACGCACCATAGAGGATAATCTTGTCTTGTACAAACTCGTCGACCAAACAGAAAAAAAGAAACTCCAATTCCAGCTCAAAAATATCGAATCCGTGGCTGCTCTCAACACCCTCGCATCCGGTATAGCCCATGAGATCAAAAATCCCCTCACCGCCATAGACCTCCATACCCAGCTTATCCAGCGCGCCGTACAAAAAAACCTCGTCTGTCTTGATGAAAGCATACTCCAATACATTAAAACAATCTCTCATGAAACCAAACGTCTCAACCAAATTTTAAATGATTTCCTCCTCGCTGCCCGTCCACGCCAGCTCAAACTCTCCTTCGAAGATATCAATAGCTTCGTTCAAGAGCTTCTTTTGCTTGTCAAGCCCGAACTTGAAGAAAAAAACATCGCTCTCAGAGAAGAATACCAGAATATTCCTAAAAACTTTATCGACAAGGATTATCTCAAACAAGCCATTTTGAACCTCATCAAGAATGCCATGGATGCCATGGAAAAAAGCTCTCTCAAGATTCTCACGGTAAGAACCTGGTACGACAATGGACGAGATTCAACAGCCATAGAGATTGCTGATACAGGATGCGGTATCTCACCGGACCAGATCCAGAAAATCTTTGAACCCTACTATACCACCAAGGAATATGGCACAGGTCTTGGACTCACCATCACCTACAAGATCATCAAAGAACATCAGGGAGAAATCCAGATTCAATCAAAACCAGGAGAAGGCACAAGTTTTACAGTTTACATCCCCATTCACAAAGGCCACAAACTTCTCGACAGACCTCTCTAAATTTTCCCCATTTTTTGTTTCAATTGACAAAGAAAACAGATCTCCGTGGTTGTAGGTTCCCCACAAACTTTACAAAGGGCAAGCGAAACCCCCGTGCTTTTGAGTGGCTCATGAAGAAGGGGGGAAAGATTTTTCAGAAAACCTGTATAGAAGGTGATCTTTGTTCCTGGACGAGCCTCTTCCAGCTGCTGAAGGAAACGTTTGTTCTCAAGTGAAGACGCGTGAGTACTATAGGGACACTCAGGCTTGACATAAGAAATCCTATTGAAAATAGTGTAGAGGGCACTCTCCTTTTCAGAAACCAAACAAAGGGGTTTTACCTTTTTGAGAAACGGTCCCTGAGCCGCCAAAACAGGATACTGCTTCGCAAGATACTCCATATTCCAGTGGAGGGTATTGTTCCAGAGCACAGCCGTTTCATCGTCAAGATTATGCCCTGTCGCAAGCACCGTATACCCTTTTTCACGGGCGATGCGGTTCATGTAGTAACGTTTCACCGTACCACATACCGAACAGGGGGGTTTTCGTGTCCAGTTTCTCATCTCACCAATGGGAGCAAGCTCTTCACGCATATCGACCACATGAAGGGTTCGCCCAAGTCTGTTTGCAAGGGTCTGCGCATGCTCTCTCGATTCTGCCGAATACTCAGGGATACCAAGATCAATGTAGAGTCCGTCAGCCTCATACCCCAGCCTGTGAAGTAAAAACCATAACCCCAGGCTGTCCTTGCCCCCTGAAACAGCCACAAGAATTTTATCTTCGCATGTAAACATGCGGTATTTTTTTATCGTGTGGGCAACTCTTCCCTCAAGCCATTCAAGGAAGTGTTCGCGACAGAGCTTGAGATTGTAAGAAGGCAACACTACCTGAACAGGAAAATAAGTTTTTTTCGCCTTACAAATGGTACACTTTGGCGGGGTCATTTATCCTCCAGAAATAGCATTGATTACCTCAATAGATGAGGCTGAACTTATATCACGCCCTTCGTCCACCACCTCTCCATCACAAACCACAAAAGCATACACAGGGGAAAGTCCAATGGCCTGAAGAAGTTCCCCGGCTGTCATCTTCTTCGTTTCCTGTTGAAGGGTATGAATCTCTCCCCGATACTCATACCGTATCTCCACAAAATACCTCCTTAAAAAGTAGGTATAAAGTATAAGAGAAAGATAAGAAAAATTCAAATGAAAATAAGACACTTCTTTGGTTTTGTTTCTCCCCACCACCAGAAAAATCAAACTTCTCAACAAAAAACCTCTCCTTATTTACTCTAAAATCCACCCTCGGCTCCTTTTTCCCATGAAGCATTCTCCACCAACAGATTAAAAAAAAGCCCGGTTTTTGCCGGGCTTTTTATAAGACAGTCTCATTTCTCTACAGCTTTTCTGCCATCTTCAACACCAAAGCGTTAAAACGTGCCGGATCAGGAAGCGGTGTTCCTTCTGCAATCAAGGCATACCCCAGGAAAAGTTGAGCAAGATCCTCCAACCGAGCATCCTCTTTATTTTCCTCATAGATTCCCTTGAAACGTTCGAATAAGGGATGTTTTGGATTAATCTCAAGAATTCTCCGCTCATCACCAAAGGGATACTTTTCCCCGAGGATCTTTCGTACATGGGGACTAAACTCAAAAGCTTTGGTCATCACACAGGCAGGAGAATCCACAAGCTTGGTAGAAAACTTCACTTCACGTACATGATCTGAGAGAAGTGTCTGCAGCTTCTCTAAAAGGGGTTTATCCTCTTCACTTACCTCAGGGGCTTTCTCTTCAATCGGTTCCTTGTTGAGACAATGAAATTTTTTGCCCTGGAACTCATGAACCGCTGACATCATAAACTCATCAATCGGCTGGGTGAGAAAAAGTACTTCATACCCCTTATCCTTGACGGCTTCCATATAGGGAGAGGTCTCCAGTACCCTGCGGGATTCACCCGTGAGATAATATATCTCTTTTTGATCTTCTTTCATCCGTTTCACATACTCTTCGAGAGTAATCAGATCTTTGCCCGCAGAGGATTCAAAGAGAAGAAGAGAAAGAAGCTTTTCCTTGTTTTCATAATCGGCACCAATACCCTCTTTGACAATAACTCCAAACTCTTGCCAGAATTTCGTATACTTTTCTCTATCCTTCTCTTGCATATCCAGGAGGGTATCCAGGATCTTTTTCACAAGACGTTTACGGACCTGGAGAATCGTCTTATCCTGTTGAAGCATCTCTCGAGAAATATTGAGCGAAAGATCAGGAGAATCCACTACCCCTGCTACAAACCTCAAGTAACGAGGTAAAAGCATGTCCACATTCTCCTGAATCAACACACGCTTTACATAGAGATTTACCTTGGGTTCAAAAGACTGATAAAAGATATCAAAAGGAACACGAGATGGAATAAAAAGCAGAGCTTGAAACTCTACGGTCCCCTCCCCCTGCAAAGTAATCGTAGCGAGAGGATTTTCCCAATCATGGGTCAAATGCTTGTAAAAATCGTGATACTCATCCTCAGAAACCTCTGACGGTTTTCTCGTCCAGAGCGGTTTCATCGAGTTGAGGGTCTCTTCCACCTCTTTTTTCTCTTTGTTTTCCTCACGGATGACTTTCATTTTAATAGGGTAGGAGATAAAATCAGAATACCGTTTCACAATTCTGCGGATCACATCCTCCCGTGTAAAATCCTCTATACCATTCTCCTCATCAACAGGCTTGAGATGAATCACAATTCTCGTCCCTATCGTGTCTTTCTCCACAGGTTCGATGGTAAATTCACCCTTTCCATCAGAAACCCAGTGGTACCCCTGAGTTTCACCTGCCTTCCTCGTAAAAACCTCTACCCTCTCTGCGACCATAAACATCGAATAAAATCCAACCCCAAACTGACCAATCAATTCTGAGGCAGGGGTATTCTTTTCCTTGATCTGCTGGAGAAACTCTTTTGTACCCGAACGTGCAATAGTTCCCAAATTGTTCACCAGTTCATCGTGATTCATCCCTACACCAGAGTCCTCAATAACAAGAACTCTCTTTTCTGAATCCCTGTCTATCCTTATCTCAAAAACATGCCCCTCAGGAAGATTAACAGCATTGGTTAGAGAAAGAAGCCTCAGTTTGTCTAACGCATCAGAAGCGTTTGAGAGAAGCTCTCTAAGAAAAACCTCTTTTTGAGAATAGATGGCATGCACCATGAGGTCAAGAAGTTCTCTACTCTCTGCTTGAAATGAATAACGCTCCATAGTTTACTCCTTTTGTTTTTTTATAAATATACAAAATTTGAAAGCACAAAGTCAATTCAATTCTCTTTTATCCAAAAACTTTTCATTTTCTCCTTTTTTTGTTGAAAATTCACTCAATATTACCTATAATAAATAGTTGAAAACACAAAAAACCAAGGAGGAAAACATGGTAGAAGCATTTGAAAAATTTAAGAAAGAAGCCAAGGATCGAATGGATAAAGCATTAAGCCACTTTATGGAAGAACTCAAACATGTGAAAACAGGCCGCGCCAGCATTGGGATGGTAGAAGACATCCGTTTTGATTACTATGGGACACCAACTCCCATTCGTCAGGCAGCATCCCTAAATACTCCAGATCCCCACACTATCGTTATCGATGCATGGGACAAAAGCATCCTTAAAAACATAGAAAAAGGTATTAATGATGCTAATCTTGGTTTTACTGTGGTTAACGACGGTAAAGTCCTTCGTGTAGCCATACCACCTCTCACCGAAGATTCCAAAAAAGCACTTGTGAAAAAGATAAAAGAAATGGGAGAGGAGATCAAGGTTACTATCCGCAATGAGCGTCGTGATATCAACAACCATATCAAAGAACTTGTCAAAGGTGGACATATTAGTGAAGACGATGAAAGAAGAGAACTTGACGCCATACAAAAGATTACCGACGATCATATCAAACATATCGACGAGCTTGTAGAAAAGAAAGCCAAAGAGATTATGGAATTCTAAAAGACCATGAAATTTTTTGGTTATACTCTCTATCCAGAGAAATTCCCCCGCCACGTTGCCTTTATCATGGATGGCAACGGGCGGTGGGCTCGTCAACGTTTTCTTCCACGAAATGAAGGACATAAAAAAGGATACGAAACCCTTAAACGAATCATTGAATTTAACGAAAATCTTCAAATCCCGTATATCAGCGCCTATGCCTTTTCGACAGAAAACTGGGAAAGACCCAGAGAGGAAGTAGACTTCCTGATGGACATGGCTGCCAAAGTGATTGACGAATATGTAGACCGTATGAAAGAAAAGAACATTCGTTTTTGTTATACAGGAAGCTTCGAAAGGATTAGCCCACGGCTTCGCCAAAAGTTCGAACACGCCATAGACAGTACAAAAAATGGGCGCTATGTCTTTAATATTGTCTTTAACTATGGGGGAAGAAAAGAAATAACCGACGCTGCAAAAAAAATTGCTCTCGATATTCAAAAGGGAAAACTTTCTCCTGAAGAAATTTCAGAAAACATATTCGAACAGTACCTGTATTCCCCAGATATTCCGCCGGTAGATCTCCTCATCCGCACCAGTGGAGAACAGAGGATAAGTAATTTCTTGTTATGGGAATCTGCCTATGCGGAGTTATATTTTACTTCTAAACTCTGGCCAGACTTTTCGCCAAAAGACTTTTGCAAGGCCCTTGCCGATTATCAAAAGCGCCAGAGACGATTTGGAAAAATCTAACGAGAGGAGAAAAATATGCGAGAAAGGTTCATTGTGGCTCTGGTCCTTATCCCCATCGGGGCTTTTTTTGTTTTCACAAGCTTCTGGAATAATTTTCTTTTTTTCCTTGCTTTTCTGGTTGTTTCTCTTTTCATTAACTATGAAGTAGCAAGTCTTTTGGAAAAAAGAGGCTTTCACTTCTACTTATGGACTAACTCCATTCTTGTTACTCTCAGCACGCTCTCTTACTACCTCTTTAGTCTCCAAATTTATGATCTTGGATACTTTTACGTCATTCAAATACTTCTCCTCTCTCTTTCTTTTTTAATCACCTTCTTTCTCGAATCGCTGCAAGGAAAGTTCGAAGATGCCCCTACCAACCTGGGAATGTCTCTTGCTATGTACATTTTGACTGGTATATTTTTCCCTTTTCTCATTCTCTTAAAAGCTCAGGATCGCACAGGCTGGCTCGTTTTTCTCCCTCTCTTTCTCACCTGGATAGGAGATGCCGGGGGCTACTTTGCAGGAAAACTCTTTGGGAACCATAAACTCTCTTTTCTTTCCAGTCCAAACAAAACCATCGAAGGCTATGCTGGTGTTCTCTTTGTGACCCTGGCGGCTACGATTGGATGTTTTGGTCTTCAAAGGTGGTTTCATACATCCACAAATCTGTCTCTGTTACAGTTTCTTTTGCTGGGTATAATGATAAGCATTGCAGGAAGTATTGGTGATCTGGCTGAATCAACAATCAAACGTTGGTCTAAAGCAAAAGATTCTGGCTCTTTGCTACCTGGACATGGTGGTTTTTTTGACAGGTTTGATTCAGTCCTCTTCTCCACTCCCGTGTTTTATATCATTCTGAAACTCATGGGATACTAAATAGTACGCTCTTTTAAAATATAATCCGGAAGCCGGTACTGCCTTTTTCAAAAAAGAGGAAAGATCCCTTTCGGCACCGAGGGCTTTCTCAATCTCAGAGAGAGAAAGTTGCCCCTTAGCCGCCTGAAGGGTGATACCTACCAGAGTACGAATCATACCCCGCAAAAATCCATTTCCCTTGATAAAGAAAAAAAGCCACTGCCCCTTTTCCACAGCTCGAAAGTAAAAAATCTTCCGGGTAAAATTTATCTTTGAGGCTTCTTTTCCATACCCATAACACAAAAAACGAAAATCATGTTCTCCCTCAATAAGTTTACAAACCTTTTTCACCATTTCATAATCCAGGGGATCACGATCCCAATACACATAAGAACAAAGAAACGGATACAAAAATGATCCCCTCCATACTATATAAACATACTCTCTGGCAAAAGCACTAAAACGAGCATGAAAATCTTCCTCCACCTCCATAGCTCGCAAGACTTTCACACTTTCAGGAAGTTTTGAATCAAGAAGCCTGGGCAAAACCTCTACAGGAAATTGCATGTTATCACAATGAAAGTGTAGCGTATAACAAAATGCGTGCGCACCCGCATCCGTTCGCCCACATCCCCAAACCCGAACATTCTCTCCCAGAATTTTTCCCAGCGCTTGTTCCACTGTCTCCTGAACAGAGGGTTGTTTTTTTTGTCTCTGCCACCCAGAGAACAGAGAACCATCATACGAAATATCAAGTCGCACATTCATAAAAAAAACTTAGCCTATGAATAAAAAATATCAAGAATCTTAAAAACCCGTTCATCAACAATCCGATAACAGATTTCTTTACCCTCTCTGAGAGGTTCTACAAGCCCAGCCATTCTCAACACACGCAAATGTTGCGATGCTGAGGACTGAGAGATACCAAGAGCCTGTTCTAATGTGGTTACATTACACTGAGACTGACGAATAATCTGAAGAATCAGTACTCGAGCTGGATGGCCAAGTGCCTTCAAAAGCATAGCTGCCTCTTCCGCATGCTCCGTCCATTGCTTCAAAATCTCCCTGGCCTGCTCAGGAGTAAACGATAATTTTTCCATAGATTACTCCACTTCCTGTAAAAAGCCTATGTTGTAAAGCTCCGACTTCTGTAGATCCGTTACTTCTGGCACACCTTTTTCACGTCCATAGATTCCGATCCCCACTACCTCATCTTTCTTGATAACAGGAGTAATAAAAAGTTCCTCAAGCCTTTCCAGTTCACCGTCTCCAAACCACTTCCTCAGATAAGAAGCCTTTTCAAGATTGTTCTGAATATCCAGAGACTTATGTTTACTGAGGATTTTCGTATAAATGGGATCTTTCGTGGAAAGCGTCAAAACAGACTGAAATCCATCATGAAGAATATTTTCAAAAACATCTCCCTTTTTCTCCAGAACACATACCTTTTTCATTCCCAGGGAGGAATGTGCTATATCACGGGCAGCATTAGCATAACTTGGCACATCATGGATTGTGCTCAAGCGTTTTGGAGGCTCACTCAACAGCTTTGCCAAACTCTCATGGACCTTTTCACCAAACATAACAACTTTTTCAGAGGACGAAGACTCTTCCGGTGGTGCCAGTGGTTCATTCTCCATCACTCTTTCTTGATCCTCTGGTATATTTGCCACTTCCTGCACATTTTCCTCCGCAATAGGTATGTTAGAGAGTTCGTCCATGTTTAAAGCTATCACCTCATCCTCTGCTAAAGAATTCTCTTCTTGTGGAGAAACCTCTTCCAAAAGGGTATCAGCAAGAGAGAGATCCTCCGTCATCTCTTCTAATACCGGCGCTTCCGCGACCTCAGGCAAATCAAGAGTCTCTAGCGACAACTGCTCTTCTGATTCTAAAGACGGCAATACAATTTCTTCCGAACCCTCTGCGGTTTCTGCATTCGACTCTTCAAGAGAAATCGTTTCCTGTACTAACTCAAGAGAAGGAGTTTCTTCAGGAACAATTTTCTCTAAAGGTTGCTCCATCAACACGGAAGTATCAGAACTTTGTGAGAGCTCCTCAATAGAAGCTGTTTCAAACGAAACTTCTGGCAACTCTTCCGGCGATTCTGGTGATTCTATTGAGAGACGTTGCGATTCTTCAGTCATGTTTTCACTTCCCACAAAGTCAGGCTCCAATATCAATGATTCTTGCACAGAAGGTTCGGCAGCACTCTCTTCTGCACTTAAAAACGATGGTTCGAGAGAAAACTCTTCAGGTTTTTCTTCAGAGGGTAAACTCACTTCCTCTTGCATCTCTGGAGACAACTCATCCATCAACCTATCCTGCTCGGAGAAAAACGTTGTGGCTTTATCTGGTTCAAAAGCAGCAGTGTCCATATCACTGAGAGATGGCGGTGTTTCTATCTCTAAAATCTCCGGCTCTGAAATTTCTGGCTCTTCCGATCCAAAAGACAAAGTCTCAGGGGTTTCAGAAAATTCTGCCATCGAAGAACCTTGCATCGAAGGCTCTTCAATCGAAGGCTCTTCAAAAGAAGGTGTTTCCTGCCATTCTTTCTCTTCAAAAGTAGGTGTCTCTACCATTGTTTCTTCTTTTGTTTCTTCTTTGTTCTGTTCTGAAGGTCTCTCAAAGACAAACGCCGAAGAACTCGTCAAATCCTCAATATGGTCTGACATCAACATCTCTTCGATACCCTTCTTAGCCTCTTCTGCAGTAACAGTCTCCCCTTCTTCAATATCCTCTACCAGTGTTTTTAAATCCTCACGAGGAGCATGTCGAAAAGTCAAAGGTTCTTTATAAATTTTCTCTTCCTGAAGAAGGCGATAAAAGGCATACAAAATCAAGAAAAGAAGAACAAAAGCAAACACAAGAATCCCTATTACCCATCCCGAGAGATAACGATCGTAACGAGCAAAATAGAGCAATTGAATACCATCCACCTCTTTCATACCCCCTATGGTCTTTTTCCCACGAGATAAAACAGAAGGATCCAAAGAAGCCTGTTCCACAATACGCGCCGCATCCTCTTTGCCTTTTGTTTGTCTAGCCACCACAATCGTTTTTCCCCATGGAATCATCAGCCCAAAATCAGGGTGAGCAAATCTTTTTGTATCATAATAAACCACAAGCTGAAAGGTCTTATCCTGACTTTGGAAGTTGTTCGCCACAAAAAACTCATTGGTACTCAGAAAACGAAGATAAGGTTGTTGGTAACTTTGTTGATAGTTTTGAAGCTGGGTAAGAATCGTTGGAACAAAACGATTCACTAATGCTTCTCCAGGTTGTGTGGAATAAATCACAATCCCATCGGGATCAAGAAGCTGTATTTTCTTTGCTTGTGAAAGTTTAGAAAGAATAGATTCGAACTGAGTGTTATACGATGTGATATCTTCTCCTGAATACAAAGCCACAATCAGATCGGTTACAAGCTTATCAGAAGCCAGACCTTTTACTTCTCTTGCTATTTCTTCTCTTCTATTAGTAAACCATGTGGCATAACTTTCTACCTTTTTTGTAACATATCTATCATAGTCTTTTCCGAAATTGCCTATTTGATTCTTCGCCATAAAAACAACAACAAATAAGAGTATCACTACCAGTACAAAGGACATAAAGAGAACAATTTTTTTTGCCTGCATGCCTACCTCTTCCTATCCGTGTTATTGTATATTTCGGCATGAGGTATCGTATTTCTTGAGTATTTTTGTTTTTTCTTAACAAATAAAAGAAAAGAAAAAAGATTTCATAGAAAAATATTTTTGAGATCCCTATTGAGATTGAGCAAAAAACACAAAACCCAAAAAAGCAAATCCAATTTCGTAGTTCATCCGGTTGTTTTCATTTTTTTGATTTTCTTTGCCTTTTATGCCATAATATATAAGCTTATTTTAGCCTAGGCAAAGGAGTCCCCATGAATAGAGAAATAGCTATCAAACGTTCTAACCTTTCACCCTCAGAACTGAAGCTTATCGAAGAGTATCTGGGTCGTTCCCCCACAGTGGAAGAAATTGGTATGTTTGGTGCCCTCTGGAGCGAACACTGTGGCTATAAAAATACGAAGCCTCTCATCAAAAAACTCCCAACGAAAGGAAAACATCTTCTCCAGGGTCCGGGGGAAAATGCAGGAGTCATACGAGTAGGAGACTACGCTGTTGCCTTTAAAATAGAAAGCCATAACCATCCTTCGGCTGTAGAGCCCTATCAGGGTGCAGCTACAGGGGTTGGTGGTATTCTTCGTGATGTATTTGCCATGGGAGCAAGGCCTGTGGCGGTTCTGGACAGTCTGCGCTTTGGAAAACCAGATTCTCCACGTACACGTTATCTCGTGAGCGGAGTGATTAAGGGCATAAGTGATTATGGAAATCGTGTGGGAATTCCTACCGTTGGCGGAGAGGTGGTTTTTGAAGACAGTTACGAAGGTAACCCCCTCGTCAATGTAATGTGTGTGGGTATCGCCAAACCAGAAAACATCATCAAAGCTATAGCCAGAGGTGAAGGAAATCTTCTCTTCTACTACGGCTCAAAAACTGGTCGTGATGGTTTAGGTGGTGCAACTTTCGCTTCTGCAGAACTCTCCAGCGAGGGTGAGGATCAGCGCCCCTCGGTACAGGTAGGCGATGCCTTTACTGAGAAACTTATCCTTGAAGCCACGCTGGAACTCATTGAAAAAAAGCTCATTGTGGGCATCCAGGATATGGGGGCTGCCGGGATCACAAGTTCAAGTGTGGAGATGGCTGCGAGAGGCAAGAGTGGGATAGAAATCTTCATCGATAAAGTTCCTGCCCGCGCTGCCAATATGACGGCTTATGAGTTTCTCCTCTCTGAAAGTCAGGAAAGGATGCTTGCCTGTATTGAACCAGAGAAACTCCCTGAGGTTGAGAAAATCATGCAGAAATGGGAACTCGATTACGCCGTTATCGGTAAAGTCACCAACACCGAACATGTTGTCGTTTACGAAAAAGACAAAATAGTAGCCGATATTCCTATACGGTATTTGGTGGATGATGTGCCGATGTATGTGAGAGAGGTCATTCCTCCCCAATATCTCGAAAAGGCTCATGAAATACCATCCTTTGAAATCCCCCGGGATTTCACTGCTGTACTCAAGAATCTCCTCAAAGATCCTTCCCTTGCCTCCAAACGATGGGTATATAAACGCTATGATCACATGGTACAAACCAACCTTCTGGCAGAACCCATGGAGGCTGGCGGTGCCCTCTTGAGAATCAAGGGAACCACAATAGGTCTGGCAATGAGTACAGATGGAAATGGTCGTTACACCTACCTTGACCCTTATAGAGGTGGCATGCAGGCGGTTGCTGAGGCAACACGAAACCTGAGTTGTATGGGGGCAGAACCCTATGGCATCACCAACTGCCTCAACTTTGGCAATCCTGAAAAATCTCCTGTGTACTATCAAATTGCCCGGGCAATGGAAGGCATGGCCAAAGCCTGTGAGACCCTCGAAGTCCCTGTAACAGGAGGAAATGCCTCTCTTTACAATGAGACTGATGGGGAGGCTATTTTACCAACACTCATTGTTGGTGCCGTAGGAGCTATCCCCGACTATAGGAAAGCTGTGTTTGCTCCATTTCAGCAAATAGGACATCAAATCTATCTGTTAGGACATCCGAGAGAGGGTATTGGAGGAAGCATGTTTTTGAAACACCTCACCGGAAAGATCGCCGGCGAATGCCCCTACCTCGATATCGAAGAGGAAAAAAGACTGCAACTCTGTATCCGCAAACTCATTGAAAAAGAGCTCATTGCCTCAGCTCAGGATGTTTCCGATGGAGGACTTGCATTTACACTGGCTGAGTGTGCTCTCCTGGGGAATGTTGGAATCTCTATTCAGGTAGAAACAGAGATTTCTCCCGAATCTTTTCTCTTTGGAGAGGCTCAATCCCGTATTGTTTTCTCTGCCGCTCCAGAAAAAAGCCAGGACATCAAAAAAGTATGTCAGGAATACAATCTGCCCCTGCTTCTGTTAGGAGAAACTACACTAGAGAGAAATATCATGATACGCTACACCACGAAAGAGATATCTCTCTCTGTAGAGGAAGCAAGAAACCTTTATATGACAGAATACCTGTGATAGAGAGAAAACAGGAGGGTTATTATGGGGTTTATTGGGCTGTATTTTCTCGTACTTTTGGGGGTATTTTTTCTTTTCCTCTGGGCAAATCTTACCAACTACAAGCTTGCTGCAGCAAGAGTATTAGGGAGTATTGCCTTTTTGCTTCTTCTTTGGGTCTTTTCCAAACTCATGCTAGTCTCGGGAATAGGATGGGAAAGCACACGTTTCTGGATGTGGTTTATGACATCACTCACATGGATACTCCCGGCCGCTTTTCTTCATTTTGTAATCGAACTGAAACGTGCTACTCCCGGTAAAATCTACTACCATTTCGGAGTCATTACTTCCTATCTCGTGCCAATAGTAAGCATCACGATTTTTTCTTTTCTTTCTTCATTTTCACCTACAAAATACATCTTTATTGGTCAATGGGTGTGGGATGGTCTTGTGAGCCCTCAATTACTTTCTATGCAAATGGGACTTACTCTTCTCTATTTTATCGCCTCGATAGGAGTTTTACTGGCAGGTCGTTATTCTTTCATGGATATTCTTATGATCACAGTTGCTTTTGTAGCATTCTTCTTGAGAACTATGCTTTTAAGTTTTAATATTGCTGTGTATTGGAGAGGATGGCTTGTGTACCAACCTCTTCTGGCTCTTGTTTCGTATTTTTTCTTTTGGCTTGTGTACCGAAAACACTTCTGGTTAGAGGAAAGTCTCTCCTTTCCTGTTCTTAATCAACTCCTCAAAAATTTTTCTCTCCCAATTTTGATTGTCAAAAAAAATCATACTCTATGGTATCTCAATACCCCCATGCAAAAACTGATGGGTGGTAAAATCCCTCTGTCTCTCCAGGAATGTGTAGAAAAAATAGAAAACGCTGAAGAGTTTCTTGCGCTCTTTGATAAACTCTCTCCCTCACAACCCACAAAATACCAGGTAGTACGTATAAGAACCGAGGATAAAGCGTACACCTTTTATGCTCACCTCGAAGTCATTCTTCTCCGGAAAAATATCATAGCAGGGTATGTGGTGACTTTTACCCCCCTTGAATCAGAAATGGTAAGCCATCTGGCTGAAAAGCAGGTACGTCTTCACAACAAGCTTCTTGCACTTCAAACGGTTTATCACGATACCATCCACTCCTTAGATACTCCTATCATTCTTACAAATACAGAATGGAATATAACTGAAATCAACGCCTCGGCTCAAAAGCTTCTGGGAATCAGTGAAGAGATTTCTTCCGTGATCGGCAAGCCGCTTCCCATCCCCCAGGTAGTAAAAGATCAGATGCATAACAACAAGGAAGAGAAATTTATTTTTGATATTCATTTCACCGATAAAGCATGGCAAAATCTTCGTACTCAGCGAAAAGATACAAGTATTTTGCAATTTTCCATCAAAAAACTTACCGATGCCTATCTTATCGTCTTAGAAGACAAGGAAAAAGCATCTCAAGAAGAACATTACCAACATTTTGAGAACCGATTTTATCGGTCCCTTCATCAGCTCACGATTACTATTCTTGAGAATCCTTCTCCCCCTCCCTGGGAACACATCCTCACTACTTTTCGAGAAATCTTCCCCATCCCTGGGTGTATCGTTTCTATATCGGAAGTAAAGCACAACGAACTCGTTACCATCAAAAGCTTGCAAGGTGTAGACACCTCCTTTCTTGAAAAAGTGGAAAACCTGCTCGGAAGACAGATCTTTTCTCTTCCCCTGCGTATTCCACCCCATTTCTCCATGGAAAAAAGCATCATGAAATCCGGAAAGATCAATCACATCACCGGGGGGTTGCAAGAACTCTTTTTCTACACCTTAAATCCAATAGTAGCCATGATCCTGGAACACATGATTCAACCGGGAGATACCTATTCACTCGGGATCAGTACAGGAGAAGAGATCCATGCCCTGCTCGTGGTCATTATCAAAAAAGGATACACCTTTTCTGATCTTGAATGGTTAGAAACGTTTGGTGAAAAGATAGGTCATATCCTTTACCTGAGAAAAAAACTTCTTACCTGTTTAGAGAAACAGCCATCAGATAATCAGGCTTCTTCAAACGTCTGAAGGGAGAGAAAAAGATCATAATCTCTCTGGGAGAAAAAAACAAGAATGATTTTCTCAAACGAGGCAGCCCACTCCCGAACTACACTACAAACAAGAGGTACCGAACGTTCAAAGGGAAATCCATACACTCCTGTTGATATGGCAGGAAAAGCGATACTTTTGCACCCCAACTCGTACGCAAGTTTGAGAGACTCTCGATACGCTGAAACAAGAAGCTCATCCTCTCCCTGTTTCCCTCCTCGCCAGATTGGTCCAACCGTGTGAATAACATAACGTGCTGGAAGCCTCCCTGCGGTGGTTGCAACAGCTTTCCCTGGAGGAAGTCCCTCAGGCCAGATTGTACGACGTATCTCTTCACAAGCCTCCAGAATCGCAGGCCCACCCGCTCGATGAATAGCCCCATCAACGCCTCCTCCACCCATAAGGGTAGAATTTGCCGCGTTGACAATGGCATCTGCCTGAACACGGGTGATGTCACCTTGTAGCACAAGAACACGATCAGAAAGAAAACTCGTCAATCTTAACTCCCCAACCCTATTCTCACAATCAAAAAAATCAGAAAAACAAAAGAAGTAATCGTAGCAAAAAGCCCAAAAAAGAAAAATTTATTTTTCGTCATCAAAATTTCAGAAATACCAACAACCGATTGGATAATCTGTTCTGCAAAATCCTCTGGTTTTTCAAGCTGAGAGAGCACTTTCAAGTATGATTCCACACGCTCTTTATGATTTTTCCCTAATCTCAAGATATCCCCTGCCCAAAAGATCCCATTTCCCTTCTCGTTAATCTTATTTTGAGGACGCAGGATTTTATAACAAAAGAAACTGGAAATAATAAGGAAGAAAGCACTCATAAATAGAAAAGCATAAATGAAAAGTGTCGGCTTCACGCTGGAAAAAAGCAACACCACCTCTCGCCCCAGCATAATAGCAATAACACCATCCCAGGAGAGGAGTACAGAAACCTTCACATCAAACTGCTGAATCTGCCTCGTAATAGCATCATAAACATGGCTTACAAACTCGTAACGAAGGTTGCTTTGCATACTCCCTCCTGGGGGTGATGTTCATTATTCTATGTCAAGACTTACACGACAATTTTTGACACTTGTAGGATCCACGCCAGACAAAGGTTTAGAAGAACCAGCTGCACGAATGACAAATTTACTTCTCTCTAGCTTGGAGTTACGAAGAATATACTCAAGCACAGCTTCAGCCCTCGCCTGAGAAAGGGCTTTATTGCCCCGTTTCCCATCCTGAGGTTCCTCTGGCCCGACTGCATTCGCATGTCCTTCAATCACCACTTTTCTGCCCGTTGGAAGAGCATTAATCGCCTGAGACAATGCAGGAATAAGTACCTGCTTCATAAAAGAATCCACATCATATCCCATCACCTGATATTTGGGATCCTTCAAAGGGAGTTCAGCAGAATTGTAGGCAAAAGGAATATCAGCTATTCTTTTCTTGAACTCTTCTCGCACTTTTTTGTAAGCCTGCTCTTCCGCACTCCCTGCTGCTGTCTGAACCTGTTGTTTCAGGGCATCGGTATTGATATTTACCTGGGCAAAAACCAAAACTGACAATACCATACTCACTATCATACCAAAGATTTTGCGCATATATACCTCCTTATTTTTGGGCTCTTTCATATTAATGAAGAAGACTTTCAATATGAGAAAGTTTTCCCTCAACAAAAAGCACTAGCACCTCGTCTATATTGACTTTATCGGTAACATAAACATCCTTCCCTGCTTGTGTGAGATCCTCATAGAGGTTTCTACCCATCCCGTGAGAGATAACAACCTTAACATCTTTGAGAGCTTCGAGAATACCCGCATGACTCCGTCCATGAGCGGCACCATGGCTGTGCCCATGATCCCCTTGATGAAGTCCACGAGCATGTCCTGTAAATGTATTGGGAATATAATCCCTCTGTTTTACCTCTTTCTCTTCTATCTCACAAACAACAAAACCTTTTGCTCGTCCAAAGTGCGAAGCAACTTTCTTCCCATCGTCTGAAGCAATGGCAACTTTCATAAAATTCCTCCATAATATTTTTTATTAAAATAACAATAAAAAAATCCATCGTCAAAAGTTATTCCTTTTTTCGAAGCGGAGAAACATACTCATCAACCAGAGGAATCTCAATGCGCGCAATCGTCACTCCATGTTTGGAACCAATCCGAAACAGGGAAGGATCCAGCCCCATCCCGCGAAGAAGAAGAACCACAAGAGCTATACCAAGTCCCGCCCCTTCTGTCGTGTCCATTTGTTCAGCATAATATTGAGCGAGATCAGTATACTCCATAGCTAGTTTCAACTTCATTCTTACTCTATATTCCTCTATGGCAATAATTTCAGAATTATTCATTACCTCAAAAACTATTGCATTCTTGTGCCAATTGACACGAAATTCTACCCACAGATCGTGTTCTTTGAGAATTTTTTCGTATTTTTCGTATTCCTGTTTTTCAAGCATCTCTTTAAACTCAATCAGGCCATTCACATACTCACCCATGTTATTGATGTCAAGATGATTTTCAAGGAAAAACACTCGTTTGAGATTTGCCTTGGTCGCGTTCACCACCAATTCTTTCACACAAGAGTAAATCGGATCAATAAAATCCTCTTTGCCAACGTCGAGGAAAATCTCCGAGATAAACTCTCGAATATTTTCATTAACCTCTTCATTATGATAATAAAAACGAACATGAAACTTCGTCTGATTCTTGAACTGGCTAAACCACCCCATATTTGGCCCCTTTTTATCAAAGTATATGTATATTATACAGATTTTAAAAAAAAAGTCTATAGTTTTCTTTAAAAAAATACAAAAATGCTTTTATTCAAGATTTGTACAATCAGCTGATACAAAATCCCTCTCTTCTCGATAACCTCACAAAATGAAAACCCCTATCAGGAAGGTACCCCCGTTGCGTCAAATAAAAAAGTACTCGAAATTCGAATCATTGCCTCATAAAAAAAAGTACTCAAAAATTCCATACAGTTTCCTCCAAATTTTTGTTTTTTACATTCTTTTTCTTTTGAAGGCTGTAAAGTTTTCTCTGGCAAGCTGTAATTTTTTGTCTTAGGTGAAACAAATCGAGAGCCTTATAAAGCCTTGTTAGGCGTTCCTTTTGTGCCTCACTTACATAAGAGCTTTCTAAAAGCCGCTGGTAGGGAGTTTTAATATCATCATGCTTCTTTTGCACCTTGCTTCCGATTCTCTTTTTCTCTGTCATTTTCATAACCGGTTGAAAAAAGTTGGCATAAAGCCTGAGATACGCATAGAGTCGGTTCAAGTAGTAGACTTCTTCCTCGGTATCGTAGCGAAAGTACCCAACATTCTGGCGGACTATGGAATAGTTTTTCTGCTCAACGTAGCAGTTATCATTGGAACGGGAGCTTCGCCCCCTTGTAAATTTTATCTGGTGCTTCTCACACCAATCACGCAGAGGATGATTAATAAATTCAGCACCGGTATCAGAATCAATTCCCCGTAACTCAAAAGGAAGTCTTCTTTGGACTTTTTCTATGGCTTCTCTTACCCATTTTGAAGCCTTGTTTTTGATTGCCACAAGCTCTGTCCAACCGCTCCAAACATCCACCATATTTAATGTTTGAGCAAAATCTCCCCGGCTATTTCCTCCCTCATGGGCAACCAGATCAATCTCCATAAAACCAGGGCAATTTTCATCCCACTCTGCCCACGTGCGTATAGCTATTTGTTGCTTTAACAACGTTCCAGGCTTTGTACCTTTTCGTCCTTTTATCTCAAGCTTTTTACGCTCATGTTTCAAAAGTCGGTCAATACTTGAAGCACTTATATGTCGCAAGTTTTCTATAGCCTGTGGAGAACCGTGGAGATGTCCGTTTGCTAAGAGATTATCTAAAACTTCATTTAAAATTGGCTTTAAACGTTTGCCACACATGTAGTTTTCAATTTCCCAGACCTTTTTTAGAAGTTTTAGTTCCTCTTCGCCGAATTTTTTCTTTCTGCCAGGTCTTTTGCCCTTCTTGGCTATGTCGGCTTTAAGGTAATTTTTTTTGCCTACATAGATGGTTTTTCCGTGCTGCCTCAAGAGCCTGGCGGCATAGTTTCGGTTTTTTAAACCTGTTATCCTCACAAAATAATCCAGTATCTCCATTTTTTCCTTTTTGCTGGCTTTTTGATACTCTTTCGCCGTTTCCCTGTAAATAGGTCTCCTTTCAAACATCGCTAACTCCACCTTTTACCTCCAGTTCTTTGAACTGGATTATTTTACACAAATTTAAAGTACTTTTTTATTTTGAAGCAACGTTCCCTTTTCGAGTACTTTTATTATGAAGCAATTCGGGTACTTGACAAATAAAAATGTTTCCTTAAAATATAAAGAAGGGAAAAAAGAAGGAGAACCTTATGAGACAGGGGACATTTTCCCGTAAAACACGGGAAACCCACCTCGATCTTTCGCTCGACCTCGATGGGAATGGTGTCTATGAAATTAATACTGGAGTAGGATTTTTCAATCATATGCTTGAAACCATTTCTCGACACAGTCTTATCAATATCTCTCTTAGTGGAAGTGGAGATATTCACGTAGACTATCATCACCTCGTTGAGGATACAGGCATTCTCCTCGGTCATGCTCTTATACAACTGTTAGGGGACAAAAGAGGACTCAAGAGATTCGGCTGGGCTATACTCCCTCTCGATGAAGCTCTTGTCGAAGTGAGTATAGACATCAGTGGAAGACCTTTCTATGTCTCCAATCTTTCAAACTATAAAGGTTTGATTGGCAATTTTGACATGGAGTTGGGCGATGTGTTTTTCCAGGGATTTGCTTCGATGGGATACACCCTTCACATCCTTGTTCAAAGAGGTGAAAACCGTCACCACATCCTGGAAGCATCCTGCAAAGCTTTTGCTCATGCTTTACGACAAGCTATTCAAATTGATCAAGACCATCCTTCCCTTCTCCCTACAACCAAAGACTATTTTGGGGCTTGAGAAAAGCTATGATTGCTATTGTTGACTATAACATGGGAAATATCGCAAGTGTATACAATGCTTTTGTACGTATAGGTGTTGCCTCTGAAAAGCTCAAGGTCATAAGAACTGCTCAAGAAATTGAACAGGCCTCAGCACTCGTTTTACCCGGCGTGGGTGCATTTAATGATGCGATGATGCATCTTCGAGAACAAAATCTCGTCCATGCCATCCAGAGGCATGTCCAACAACAGAAACCTCTTTTAGGAATTTGTCTCGGGTATCAACTTCTCTTTGAAGAGGGTGAAGAAGGAAACAAGACAGAGGGACTTGGCCTGGTGCAAGGAAACGTGGTTCGTTTTTCTATCGATCTTCCCATACCGCATATAGGCTGGAGCACAACTATTCTCAGACAAAACAAAGAGATATTTGACTCTTTGCCTCAAAATGTGTATTTTTATTATGATCATGCCTATTATCCTGAAGTGAAGGAGAGTGACGTGATTGCCTGTGAGACAGAGTACGGGATCCGTTATGTTTCGGGAATCCAGAAAGGTTTAACGTTTGGCTTTCAGTTCCATCCTGAAAAAAGTCATACTTTTGGTCTGCGCCTTCTTTCCAATTTTGTCTCTATTTTATCAGAGAGAGGATTCATATGATTATCATTCCAGCTATTGATATCAAAAACAAAAAATGCGTCCGTCTCGTGCAGGGAAACCCCGAGTTTGAAACAGTCTACTCCGACGATCCCATATTCCAGGCACAGTTCTGGGAAAGAGAAGGAGCAAAAAGACTGCATATCGTTGACCTTGACGGTGCTTTTAATGGGAAGCCTCAAAATATTGATTTGATTGAGCGAATTGTCCAGGAAGTGCATATCGAAATCGATGTGGGAGGCGGTATTCGAGACAATCGTGTGATTCGTGCTCTCCGAAGTCGGGGTGTTCACAAGGTGGTTATTGGTACTGCTGTCATGGATAACCGGAAGTTTGTTCGCAACCTCTGTAAAAGTGATCCTGAAGGAGTAGTTATAGCCATTGATGCCTCAGATGGCTTCGTCGTCAAAAATGGATGGAAAGAGATTACATCAACCCGTGCCGTTGATCTCCTCAAAGAGATAGAGGATTTTGGTGTTTCGGAGGTTATTTATACCGATATCAGTCGAGATGGCACTCTCGAGGGACCTAACTATGATGCCATTGAAACAATGCTCACGGTATCAGATATCCCTATCATCGTTTCAGGAGGTATCTCCTCTCTCGAAGATCTCAAACGATTAAAAGAGTATGAATCAATGGGTCTAAAAGGCGTCATCGTCGGTAAAGCCCTCTATGAAGGAAAGTTTACCCTTCCAGAGGCCCTTCAATACGTATGATCAAGCGGCGAAAAACACGTCAGATATACGTTGGACATGTAGCTGTCGGAGGAGATGCACCTATTTCCATTCAGTCAATGACAAGTGTTCCCACGGTCGATGTACAGGCTGTTCTTACCCAGATACGTCGTCTCGAAGAGGTGGGATGTGATATTGTCCGATTGGGTGTTCCTGACCGGGAAAGTGCTCAAGCTATCGGTGAGATTAAAAAATATTCAAAACTCCCCCTGGTTGCAGACATCCATTTTGATTACCGCCTCGCTCTTATCGCCATTGAACAAGGTGTTGACGGTCTAAGACTCAACCCTGGAAACATCCGTAACCGTGAACATGTAGAGGCTGTTGTTCGTGCCTGTAAAGAGCGCAAGATCCCTATTCGCATTGGTGTAAACAGCGGTTCCATTGATCGAAGCCGCTATGCTCACCCCACGGCAGAAGCTCTGGTGGATTCTGCTCTTACCCATATCAAAATTCTCGAGGATCTCGATTTTTTTGACATCAAGGTTTCTCTCAAATCTTCTGATGTCCCCACCATGGTAGAAGCGTATAGATTATTCTCTACTCAAAGAGACTATCCCCTGCATCTCGGTGTTACGGAAGCTGGTCCTTTAAGTCAGGCACTCATCAAAAGTGGCATCGGAATAGGAAGTCTCCTCCTCGATGGTATAGGAGATACTCTGAGGGTATCCATTACAGGCGATAATCTCGAAGACGAAGTAGAAGCAGCCCGTATCATTCTTCGAAGCCTCAACCTGCGCAAGGAAGGAATAGAAATCATCTCATGTCCAACCTGCGCCAGAAAAGAGTTTGATGTTGCGAGAACTGTTGAGCTTTTCCAGCAGAAAACCAGACACATACGCCACTACCTCCGAGTGGCCATCATGGGATGTGTCGTAAATGGTCCCGGAGAAGCCCTCGAATCCGACATCGGCATAGCGATAGGCAAATCCTCTGCCATTATCATAGAAAATGGTGAAAAAACTTCTCTGAAAATTCCCCACCCTACTCCTGAAGCTATTTCAGACGTCCTGGTAAAGGAAGTAACAAAGCGTATTGAAAATCAAAACTTGACATAACTATCCTATCGCGCTATACTTTTGCTATCGAAAGAACTAAAAAGGAGACAAGTATGCGAGGAATAAATTTTTTATTTCTCCTTTTCCTCCCGGGATGGATGGCATTTGCTCAAACAGCCCAATATCAGATTGTGAGAAATTTTTCTTCCCGTTTTGTGGATCCGAGAACGATCATTATATATCTTCCTGCTGGCTATTCCAAATCAACCAACAAATATCCCGTTCTTTACATGCATGATGGACAAAACCTCTTTGAAAGTCAGAAAACAGGACTCAAAGGAGCCGGTAGTCCTGTAAAATGGAATGTAGATGAAGCTCTTGAAACACTCATAAGTAAAAAATTAGCCAATCCGTGTATTATTGTAGGTATTTTCAACACAGCAAAAAGGATAGAAGAATACTCTCCCCCAACCAATTCTTCCTGGAGAGGCCTGTTGGGCAACTATTCCAGATTTATTGTGGAAGAATTGAAACCTTGGATAGATAGCAATTATCGTACTGATCCCTCTCCAAGAACAACAGGGGTGATGGGTTCCTCCATGGGAGGATTGGCTTCGTTTTATCTTCAGATGTGGTATCCAGAGGTTTTTGGGTTTGCGGGAGTAGTCTCCCCTTCTTTCTGGTGGGGAAATGAGCAAGTTCTCTCCCATATGAATGAAGGAAACTGGAAAAATGTTCAGTTGATGTATATTGATGCTGGATGGAGAGAGTCAGACGAAATGATCGTACCGGCAAGACACGTCTATACAAAACTTTCCTCAAAACTGGGTGATCGCCTGTGGTATTATGAAGACAGAAACGGCACCCATTCTGAAGGCTCCTGGCAAAACCGTGTTTTTATCCCTCTTCTTCTCTTTACTGGCAAGGAAAAACCCACGTTTTCTTCCTGGACCCCCATCATAGACCCACCAGTCATTGGTATAAATGACAGAAGTGCTGTTACCATCGAGGTAAGCTACGAAAATGGTTTAAAACGTACCTTTTTCCCTTCACTCTCGTCAAAGGATATGAGTATTTCGAAAGAATATATCCTGGGCAAAGCTGCCGGTCCAGCAACCTTAACGATTTCTACACCGTGGGGAACAACGTCCACAAATCTGACCATCCTTGCCAGAAGCAGAGATGATATCATCATCCATTTTAAGTCCTCAAAAGCTTTAACGATGGAGGTTTTTCTCTACGTAAGCAACAATATCCAGACACAAACCAACTGGCAGATTTCTTTTCTCAAAACTAACGAAATCTCCCTCATCGAAAAACGAGGAACGCGCTACCATTTTCGTGTTTTGGACGAAACGGGAAAACCCCTCGAAAGAAATGGAAAACCCATGGAACTCTCGGTAACCTTTACGCGTGACAGGGACTACGTACTTGACTTCTGATCAAGAAAGCGCAGAAAAGCTTTTTCAACCTCTTCTGCCACAGCAAGTTTTCCATCAACGGTGGTGGTTGCTACTACCCTGCCCTGAGCAATGAGTTTTTCATCGGGAAGTCGGTAGATATCTTGATAAAAAATATACTTGAGTTTTCCTTCTTTTTCAAAGGCAAGCCGGCAGACAAACTCATCACCACTACGTAAGGGATATTTATACGCTATCTCAATCCTGGCAACAAAAGCATCTATACCCTTGTAATGAAGATCTGCAAAATCAAGCCCTAGAGATTTCATAAATTCATGACGGGTGTGTTCCATATAATTCTGATAGACCGCATTGTTCACCACCCCCTGCAAATCACATTCGTAATCTCTTACCTTAAACACCAGTTCGTAAATATAATTCATGACAGTCTCCTTTTTTCTCTACTTTTCTGTGTGGCGAGGTATATTGCCGCCTATAGCCTTCAACTGTTTATAGTAAATTTCACGAATCTCTTTCAAGATACGCTTATAGTCGTCACTTGCATAATCCGGATACGTCCATGGCCAGCTTTGCCAATTTTTCTTATGGTAGTGAAGGGTCACCTCGGCATAAATCCCCCTGGCAAGGTAAATTCTATGCATCTGATCCTTCGTGGTCGCTAAAATAAACTTTCCCAACTGCATATACCCGGGATCTAAATTTACCAACCTTTTCCCCTCAACAGCCAATTCTTCTTCTATGTTGTTGGTTTGTAGCTTAATCTCAACAATTTCTTCAGGTTGAATCAATTTTTCAAAAGAGAGGAAAACACGAAAGATAGGAACCCCCATTTCCTCATCATAATAATGGGTAAACGAAAATTCAAAAGGAGGACTTTCATAATCCAGAACACCATAAAGTGAACATACTCTTTCCCTGGCAAGAAGGTACCTCTTCTCATCAGAAAAGAGTACCCCTATCACAAGTTTCACCGGTTCATGTTCAAAAGGCTTACCCACAACATCCTCACAACAAAATACGTAAACCAGCCAAAACCTGAATACCCCCTTCCGGGAGAGAAGGTCTCTGGAAGTGGTTTTGATTAAGAATATTGTCTACAGCAAACTCAAGATAAAAATCCCTCCCAAGCTTTTGAGAAAGCTCAAGATCAAGAATCACGGCATCCGGAAGCGTTGCCCCATTTGCCAATTGAACATGCGGATAATACCTGCTACGAAGGGTTGCGGTTAAGCCAATCTCCTGAAGTTTCCATTCAAGAAAAGAAGAGAAAAGCACACTTTCAATCTCATAGATGTCTTGTGAAAAAGCCAGAGTATAGGTGAGAGTATTCTTCCACAAAAGCCCTTTGAAAAGCGTCCAATCAAGAGATCCCTGGATAGCCAAGAGAGAAACGTTTGTTTTTTCCTCATAGGTAAACATATCCCTTTCAGGAAGATAAACAGGGTTAGCATACACTTGATATAAATGATAAAAAGCATTTCCCTTTATGGAAAAGTTTTCTGCAGGCAGATACTGGATACCAATTTGAGGGGACCATCGATCGCGGCGAACTGTCGAAACAAAAAAGTACTGATTTTCCTCAAGAAGTCTCTCGCCAAGAAACCTCTGCCGTTCTCCCTCGAGACCAAGCGTAAAAACCAACATCTGCGTATAGCGATATCTCATCATGACAAGAGGATACCAGAAAAATGGATCACGTGAAGAAAAGTAGAGTCTCGTTCCCACGTCAAGAGAAAGGCTAGACAAAATATTGAGCCTATCAAGAAAACCAAAATTTCCCTCATGAAAAAGGGTATCCTGAAAAACATAAAAATACGCTCCATCGATCTTGAGAAAATTATCCTTAGCCCAGCTCACCTCATAAGAAAAAGAAGGAGAAAAATGATAAAAAAGCTGATTGGTATATTCATTTGCAAGTAATTTATGTTGACGTTCCAGATAATTTCCCTCAACACCTATCTGAAAAAGGCTATACGTATCGGCGATAAAGGCAACACCTATCTTTGCCGGGAAATATCTCACCTGCTCTGAAAGCGCCCCCCTATTAGTATAAAGCCCCAACTCCCGCGTATAATACCCCACCTCTGTCTGGACTTCCCACTGAGACGATGGAGTAAAGATCAAATCCACATTAATATCATCCAGTTTAAATTCTGTATTATAGAGACGGCTATTAGACAGTGCCAAACTTCCACGAGAATTTCTCAAGTAGGAGACAAGATAGTTTAATTTATCCACACGTTTTCCCACAGTAATATCAGAAAAAAGATTTTCGCTTGTACCATAAAATAAACGGAAACTCGAAAGAGAAAAAGAAGGAGTTTTCCTCTCATTGGTAAGTTCTACTTTATAATATTCACTTTTTCGTAGACGAGAAAGTTCCGAGAGATCTACCCTCCCAAAATCTATTTCCTGTCCACTTAACTCAAGGTTGGTTTGATCCTGCAAAGGTATAGAACTATCTCCCTCTAGCACAATCTTGACATCAGGTAAAACAATAGTTGAAGAAATATTTTCCTGACCCCAAACAAAAACCCCTATCCAACAAAAACACGCTAAAATCCAGAAAAACTTTTTCATAAAACCTCCCCAATGTTCACCTTGCCATATATTATAAGGATAAAGACCAAAACTGTCAATCCAACGAATTGCTTCATAATAAAAGTACTCGAAAAGGGAACGCTATTGCAAAATAAAAAAGTACTCCAAATCTGTGTATAAAATAATCCAGTTCATGGCTCGACAAGCTCGCCAACCGTGGCTCGACAGGCTCGCCAACCGGAATTGGGGTGGCGATGTTTGAAAGGAGACCTATTTACAGGGAAACGGCGAAATGATATGCTGAGCTTGTCGAAGCAGAGTATCAAAAAGCCAGCAAAAAGGAGAAAAAGGAGATACTGGATTATTTTGTGAGGATAACAGCCTAAAAATCGAAACTATGCCGCCAGGCTCTTTGAGGCAGCACGGAAAACCATCTATGTAGGCAAGAAAAATTACCTTAAAGCCGACATAGCCAAGAAGGGCAAAAGACCTGGCAGAAAGAAAAATTCGGCGAAGAGGAACTAAAACTTCTAAAAAGGTCTGGGAAATTGAAAACTACATGTGTGGCGCGCTTAAGCCGATTCTCAATGAAGTTTTAGATAATCTCTTAGCAAACGGGCATCTCCACGGTTCTCCACAGGCTATAGAAAACTTGCGCCATATAAGTGCCTCAAGTATTGACCGACTTTTGAAACATGAGCGTAAAAAGCTTGAGATAAAAGGACGAAAAGGTACAAAGCCTGGAACGTTGTTAAAGCAACAAATAGCTATACGCACGTGGGCAGAGTGGGATGAAAATTGCCCTGGTTTTATGGAGATTGATCTGGTTGCCCATGAGGGAGGAAATAGCCGGGGAGATTTTGCTCAAACATTAAATATGGTGGATGTTTGGAGCGGTTGGACAGAGCTTGTGGCAATCAAAAACAAGGCTTCAAAATGGGTAAGAGCCATAGAAAAGTCAAAGGAAGACTTCCTTTTGATTTACGGGGAATTGATTCTGATACCGGTGCTGAATTTATTAATCATCCTCTGCGTGATTGGTGTGAGAAGCACCAGATAAAATTTACAAGGGGTAGAAGCTCCCGTTCCAATGATAACTGCTACGTTGAGCAGAAAAACTATTCCATAGTCCGCCAGAATGTTGGATACTTCCGCTACGATACCGAGGAAGAAGTCTACTACTTGAACCGACTCTATGCGTATCTCAGGCTTTATGCCAACTTTTTTCAACCGGTTATGAAAATGACAGAGAAAAAGAGAATCGGAAGCAAGGTGCAAAAGAAGCATGATGATATTAAAACTCCCTACCAGCGGCTTTTAGAAAGCTCTTATGTAAGTGAGGCACAAAAGGAACGCCTAACAAGGCTTTATAAGGCTCTCGATTTGTTTCACCTAAGACAAAAAATTACGGCTTGCCAGAGAAAACTTTTCAGCCTTCAAAAGAAAAAGAATGTAAAAAACAAAAATTTGGAGGAAACTGTATGGAATTTTTGAGTACTTTTTTTTATGAGGCAATGATTCGAATTTCGAGTACTTTTTTATTTGACGCAACGGGTCCAAAATTTTTTAAAAAAATCATAACAAAACAACATTGTCCATACATAAATAGTTTTTACACCAGAAAGATCCTCTCTTGCTCGAGATCGCTGCAGAATAGACTTTTCCCGGCATACCACTTTGGTGGTTAAAAATACCCCAAAGTGAAAAAAAAATCCACTGAAGTGGTATTGTAAAAATACTCCTCCTCTCCGTAAAATGTATTTGATAAGTAAAAAAAACATACGACCTCTGAAAGGAGAAAAGGTCCCCCACCGCCTTTTCTCCTTGTCTTAAAACCACATTGCCCCTCGGTCCGATGGAGTTTTTTAGCTCCGTCGGGCTTTTTTTGTGGAAAATTTTTTTGTTACCCTTTATAATAACATGACAACAAAACCAAGGAGAATATTGTGAATCGAGCTCTTTTCAGCCTTTACCACAAAGAGGGATGTGAAAGTTTTGCCCGTTTTCTTGTTGACCGTGGTTATGAAATCCTCTCGACAGGAGGAACCTACAAATACCTCCAGGAACGCGGTATTCCTGTAAGCGAGGTTTCTCAGGTTACCGGTTTTCCAGAAGTCTTTGATGGACGGGTAAAAACCCTTCATCCTATGATTCACGGTGGTATTCTCTTTCGAAGAGAGAACTCTTCTCATCAGCAACAACTCACTTCTCATAAAATTGTACCTATTGACTTTGTGGTGGTCAATCTTTATCCTTTTAAGGAAACGATCCAGAAACCCAATGTTACTCTCGAGGAAATCATCGAACAGATTGACATTGGAGGAGTAGCCCTCATTCGTGCTGCCGCCAAAAATTACCACGATGTTTGTATCATCGTGGATAATAACGATATCCCCTTGATTCAAGAGGAAATAGAAAAAAATGGTTCTGTCTCACTGGAGACAAGAACTCGCCTGGCTACCAAAGCTTTTTCTCATACCGCTTACTACGATAGCATGATATCCACCTATTTTCAGCGTATGACAGAGATGACTTTCCCCATGGAGATGGGACTTCCACTAAAAAAAATCTCGAGTTTGCGTTATGGAGAAAATCCCCACCAACAGGCTGCTCTTTACCGAAGTTTTGTTGACGCCAATATCTCTACCATCAACGCAGAAATCCTCTGGGGAAAAGAGATGTCCTATAACAATTATCTCGACGCTGATGGTTGTTTAGATATCCTGCGAGAGTTTGCAAACGATAAACCTTTTGCGGTTATTATCAAACACACCAACCCCTGTGGAGCGGCGTATGGTCAAACACTCCAGGAAGCCTTTAAAAGGGCAAAAGCAAGTGATCCTGTTTCTGCCTTTGGCGGTATTATTGGCGTCAATCAAACTATGGATAAGTCAACTGCTACATCTATCATAGAAGACTTTTTTGAAATCGTCATTGCCCCGGAATATGATCCAGAAGCCCTTGATATTCTTAAAACAAAGAAAAATCTTCGTATCCTCAAGCTCAAGGGTTCAGAATGGATGAAAAAAGGTCTCAACTACCGTCGTATAGAAGGTGGCATGCTTGTTCAAGAATGGGACCAGGTAGGTATGTCACAGGAAACATGGAAGGTAGTCACCCGGACATCGCCTACTGACGAGCAGAACGAAGACTTAAAGTTTGCCTGGAAGATAGCCAAGCATGTCAAATCCAATGCCATCGTATATGTCAAGGCAGGCCAGGTTATCGGCGTTGGTGCCGGACAGATGTCCCGGGTAGATTCTGCCCGTATTGCCCTCGAAAAAACCACCAACGTAGGGTTACATATTCAAGGAGCCGTCATGGCCTCTGACGCCTTCTTCCCTTTCCGTGACACTGTCGATACAGCAGCCAAAGATGGTATCGTTGCTATTGTCCAACCAGGCGGATCCATGCGCGATCAAGAATCTATTGACGCAGCCAATGAGCATGGTATTGCCATGGTGTTTACAGGCATACGACACTTTAAGCACTAAAAATGCAAGAAGGAGATAAAAAAAAGGACTGTATGACAGAAAAAGAAAAAAAACTCTTCTCCTCCATCTTCCAAAAGGGTAGTAAAACCTACTTCAACTCAAGCCTTTTTTTCCCGAAAACGATGAGAGAGCAGGTTTTCAGGCTTTATGCTTTTGTCCGGGTTGCAGACAACTATGTGGATGCCATTCCTCAACAAAAAGAAGCCTTTTATCAGTTTAAACATGCCTATCTCGCTGCCCGTCAAGGCACACCTTCCCAGGACCCAGTTATTGACTCTTTTGTAAGGCTAAGCCAGGAACTTGGGTTTCCCGATGAGTGGGCAGATGCGTTTCTCGCCGCCATGGAAGAAGATCTCTCGAAACACATCTACCACACCCTGGATGAAACGTGTGAATATATGTACGGTTCAGCTGAAGTGATCGGTTTTTTCATGTCCCGTATCATGATGCTTCCAGAAGAAGCCTACCCCTACGCTGCCCTCCTCGGCAGAGCCATGCAATACATCAACTTCATCCGTGATATCGCCGAGGACCTCTCTTTTGGAAGAATCTATCTCCCTCTTGATGAGAGTCCTTTCCCTGACTTAAAAGAAGAAACATGTCGCAAGAATCCTTCCGCTTTTGAGCAGTATATCAGGCGCCAAATTTTTCGCTACCTCGAATGGCAAAACGAGGCTCAAAAAGGCTATCAATTTATCCCTAAAAAGATGCTTATCCCCATCAAAACAGCAGCAGACATGTATGCCTGGACAGCTCGAAAGATTTTCCGAAACCCATGGATTGTTTACAAAAGAAAAGTCAAACCACCAAAATGGCGAATCCTTGTACAGGTTTTGTGGAATACCCTCTCCCTTTAAGACAAAAAACGCGAGGTGCGTATGAAATTTCTCGAAATTTACCGAAAAGATATTCAAGAGGCACTCTCTCAATTTTTTGATGAACAGGTTCCCCATCTCTTTCCTATCAATCGTTGGGGAAAAGATGTTGTCGAAAGACTTAAAGAGTTTTCTCTTTCCGGAAAACTGATACGAGGTGCTCTGATCCTTTTCGCTGAAGAAATGTTTGCCGGGAAATATACCGCCAACGCCATCAAAGCCGCCGTAAGCATGGAGCTTTTTCAAAGCGGACTTCTCATCCACGACGACATTATGGATCAGGATACCAAACGCCGAGGAAAAACAACCATTTTCTACCAATACGCAGAACTCGCCAAAAACATCAGCGAAAACGAACAAACCGCTTATCATTTTGGGGAATCGATGGGCATCTGTGTGGGTGATATAGCATTCTTTCTGGGATTTGAAAATCTCTCAAGCCTGGAGGTTTCTCCCTCAACTCATAATAAAATCTATAATACCTTCGCAAGGGAGATGTCTTTTGTAGGTCTCGGTCAGATGCAGGATATTTTTTTCTCACTCACGGATGAAGGTCTCAGTGAAAACACTATCCTCTCCATATATCTCTACAAAACATCACGTTATACCTTTTCTCTTCCTCTCATGATTGGAGCCCTGTTGGGAGGCGCAAAAAAACATGCTATAGCTTGCCTTGAAACCATCGGTGAGAACATTGGTATTATTTTCCAGATAAAAGACGATGAACTGGGAATCTTTGGGGATGAAAAAATCGTCGGAAAACCTATAGGCTCAGATATCCAGGAAAACAAAAAGACTCTCTATTTCTGGTATCTTCAACGCTACTCCAATGACGAAGAGAAACAGAAACTTTCCAATATTTTTGGAAAATCCACTATAACAGCAAAAGATGTAGCATTCGTTCATGATCTGATCAAGAAATACGATATACAAAACACCATTTATCAAAAGCAAACCGGTCTCGCTCAGCTCGTAAAAGATGAAATTCTTTCCCTCCCCGTAGCGGAAAACTACCACAAAGCCCTTCTTGAACTTTTAGATTACAACCTCTCAAGAAATTTCTAAAAGTTACGAAAAAAAGGTTTTTAAAAACCCAAACCTCTCCAAAAACATCCTTCCCTCAGAGAAAAGGATGAAAAAGCCCATAAAAAAACCCCCTCTCTTGGAGGGGGTTTTTTATATTCACAAACCCTAGTCCTTCAATGAACCGACCGTCAAATTCCCTACAATTTGCTTTGAAAGCATTGTAAAGATAATCACCACCGGAATCGTAGTAATAAGGGCTACAGCCGAATACTGTCCCCACTTGGTATTGTGTTCGCCACGAAAGAGCATAAGTCCAAGGGGAAGGGTATAAAACTTCTCACTCATAATAATCACACGTGCCACAATATACTCTGACCAGAAACCCAGGAAAGTGAAAATAGCACTCACTGCAATAGCCGGTTGTACGAGAGGCATGATCACACGGAAAAAGGTCGTCATCACACTCGCTCCATCAATATACGCAGATTCCTCAAGAGAACGAGGTATCGTGTCAAAGAAACCTTTCACCAGCCATGTCGTAAAAGGGATAGATGTTGCAACATAAGGCACCGTGAGAGCCATAAGATGATTCATAAGCCCAAGTTTTCCCATCAAAATATAGAGAGGAAGCAAAATCATGGGCGCCGGAAACATTTGCGTCACAAGAAGCAAAATCATCAGTGGCCATCGCATGGGAAAACGGTAACGGGAAAGCCCATACCCTGCAAGCAAAGCACAAATCACCGCGATCACTGTAGACACCAGAGAAACTACGAGCGAATTAAACATCCACAAAAGAATAGGTTTTGTTCTAAAAGCCTGCACATAATTATCAAAAGTAGCGCCCTCCGGGAGGAAACTAAACGGATCAGGCATGATTTTATCTCCAGGAGTAATGGAAGAAACAAAGATATACCAGATAGGATACGCCGCCACAATCGACATAATAATAAGACTCAAATAAACATAAATCAGTGTCCCTACAGAATCTTTTCTATCAAAAAAGAAAGAACGATCTATAAGCTTTTTGCCTTTTGTTTTCACGTTTGCCATACTAGTCCTCCTTCACTGTGGCCTTCATATAGAGTACAGCAAACAGCGTCAGAATAATAAAGATAAATACCCCAACTGCCGACGCGTAACTGTACCTGAAATATTGTAAACCATCAACATACATCTTGGTTACAAGAATGTGCGCCTCCTCTGAAACTCTTCCTGCATCTGCAAATATGTAAATAATATTTACCATGTTAAAGGTCCAAACCGTTCCAAGAATAATCGCAGGCACCATGATAGGCATCAAAAGAGGAAGTGTGATATAGTTAAACTTCTGCCAACCAGAAGCCCCATCAATCTCAGCTGCTTCATAATAGTCCGAGGATATCGTCTGAAGACCACCCAGAGCAATCATCATCATAAACGGGAATCCCAGCCAGATATTCACCAGAATACACGCAGCAAAGTTCAGATAAGGATTCGCAATCCAGGAAATATCCTGAAGATTAAACGCAAACCTCAATGTATCGTGAACACCAATTTTTTCAAAGATAGCTGGTATAATACCATATTGGGCATTAAACATACCCTTCCATGTCGTGGCTGCAATATATTGAGGAATAGCCCAGGGAAGAATGAGGAATATGTAAAAGATAGATTTACCAGGGAGTTTTCTATTGAGGAGGGTAGCAAGCCATATCCCGATAGTCACATGGAAGAACACATTTACACCCGTCCAGATAATAGAACGAATAAATGTCCCCACAAAATCCCTTTGCAAAAGGAAGAGCAAAAATATTAATCCCTATTTTGTTTAAGACCATTCTTATATTCGAATTGCGAATGTCATAAACAGACAACATAAAACTAAAAAGAATAGGCAAAAGAATCACCAAAAAAATAGCAAGGTATCCTAAAAAAAGAAAACCCACTGGTTCATACCATTTTGCAGCAGGAACAACACCTCGTACAAGCTTATTTTGGCGTTTTTTCGCCACCTTCACGGTTGAAACTACCTCCGCCATCTCTCTCCTCCTTCAAAAACACATAATACAAATATAAAATAAAAACACGCCACCGGGACAAACCCGGTGGCAAATAGAGTTACATCTCTTTAATCTTAGCTTCAGCAATCTTCTGCATTTCTTCAGCAGCAGCCTCAGGTGTAACAGCACCAGTCATAACCTTCTTGAGGGTTGGGCCAATAGCATCCCATACTGCACGCATCTCAGCGTTGATAGGCATAGGAATACTCTGCTTTACCTGGTTGGCTGTAGCAGCAATGAAAGCATCTGCCTGAATGCGAGAATCTGCCATAGCCTCGAGGTTAGCAGGACTTTCTTTTGCCACGAGAGCATACTTCACCTGAAATTCCTTAGAAGCCATGAATTCAAGGAACTTCTTCACAGCATCAAGAACAGCCTTATCCTTGATGTTTGCATTGACAGAAACAGTCTTTGCTGCGTTCCAAGCCAAAATAGGAAGACCGCTTTCATCAACTACAGGAAGAACAGCAATCCCAAGCTTATCCTTGAGAGCATCAGCATAACCCTGGAAAGACCAAGGACCGTTAATAAGATAAGCGGCTTTGCCTTCTTTGAACATCTTATCAGAAACATCATAGTCGGATTCACGAGGAATCACGCCCTTCTGCTTCAAACCATAGTAATAAGCAAGAGCTTTCTTCATCTCAGGTGTGTTGAGGGTAGGTGTCTTGCCATCAGCAGCAAACACACGACCACCAAACGCACCAAGGAAAGTAACAAACCAGAAAGCTTCCGTCTGGTTAAACACCATCGGATAGGTCTTGCCATCTTTGTACTTTGCAGTAAGAGCAATAATCTCACTCATCTTAGTAGCAGGCTTATCAACCATGCTCTTGTTATAGAGCAATGTCAGTGTGTTACCAACAAGGATAGGCAAACCGTAAATCTTCCCCTCAAGTGAAGAAGCCTCAACGGCAGCAGGAGAGAGTTTCTTCACTACACCGGCAAGCATATTGTCTAGAGGCATGAGAATACCTGTCTGAACCATGGTACCAATGTTATCATTGGGCCCAAAGATCATCTCAGGACCACCACCGCCAAGAGCAGCTGTTCTAAACTGCTCGCGCAGATCCTCTGTACCATAGTGAGTGCGGACGACTTTGATGTCAGGATTTGCAGCCATGAACTCAGCAATCATCTCATCAAACACCTTGTCGATAGTGTCATCATGCTGTTCCCAGATGTTGATGGTAACTTCTTTCTTGGCACCACCACAGGATACGAGCACGAGACCCAACAACATTACCACGCTTGCCAGAGCGACAAGCTTCTTTGAGAAACTCCTTCTCATAGTCTCCTCCTTTCCATATTTTGGATTGTTATTTTTCATTATTATACCACAAGGCGGAAAAAAGTCAATAGTTTTTCCCCTCTTTTTGGAAAAAAATCAGCGCATTACAATTCCTTTCTTTCCAATATCCTTTCGATATTGCATACCATCAAAAGAAATTTTTGCCACTTTCTCATACGCACGATCAATAGCCCTGGAAAGAGTAGAAGATATCGCTGTAACACACAGCACCCTTCCTCCGCTTGTAACCCATTGACCTGGCGCCACAAGCTTTGTCCCTGCATGAAATACCAAACAATCCACCTCCGTAGAAAGATCACCTTTAATAGGCACGCCCTTCTTGTACGCTCCAGGATATCCCTCAGAGGCCAAAACCACCGTTACACAATAACCGGGATAAAAATCGATCTGAAACTCGTGGAGTTTTTCCTCCACTGTTGCACACGCTAGATCCAGAAAGCTTGTTTTCATCAATGGAAGAATCACCTGAGCCTCAGGATCTCCAAAACGAACATTATACTCAAGCACCGACGGCCCGTATTGGGTGAGCATTAACCCAAAATAAAGAACCCCTGTATAGGGATAACCCTCTTTTTTGAGTCCCATAATCGTAGGTTCAATGATATTTAGGGTGATGATCTCTTTCATCTTTTGATCAAGGAAAGGTACCGGGGCATACGCTCCCATACCCCCCGTATTCGGTCCCTCATCATTATCAAGAAGCCGCTTGTGATCCTGAGCAGAGGCCAACCAGTGAAAATGCTTTCCATCACTCACTACGAAAACACTCACCTCAACGCCATCCAGCCGATCCTCCAGGATAATCCTATTCCCCGCATCACCAAACTCTCTGTCCACCATCATACGACGGATAGCATCCATGGTCTCATCTTTCGTTCTGGCAACTGTCACCCCTTTTCCTGCGGCAAGCCCATCTGTCTTGACAACAAACGCCCTGTTTTGTTTTTCGACATAACGATAGGCATCTTCAGGCCGAGAAAAAACCTGAAAGTACGCTGTAGGAATACCATGTCTCGCCAGAAATTCTTTCATAAAAACCTTACTCCCCTCAAGGCGTGCCGCAGCCTTTTTTGGACCAAAAACTTTGATCTTATGTTTACGAAGCTCATCCACCACACCCGCAACGAGAGGAGCTTCTGGCCCCACAATCACCATTTCGATTTTCTCTTGCTGAATAAATTTCACTAACATCTCAAAAGGAGGCTCAAGAGGAATCTCTACATTTGTGCCATACTGATGGGTTCCCCCATTCCCAGGACAGATATAGAGTTTTGAAAGACGACTACTCCGCGTAATCGACCAGGCCATGGCCGCCTCTCTTCCCCCTCCACCCAGCAACAAAACTCGCATACCTACTCCTTGATAACATTCTTTTCGCCCAATAGTATATCAAAAAACACAAAAAACCGCAAGTAGAATACTTTCAAATACCTTATAAGTTGCAAAAAAAATCATTCTATGACATACTTTATAGAAGGAGGAATTTGCATGCGAAAAGATCTGCCTATCGTGGCTATTATCGGACGTCCGAATGTAGGAAAATCTTCGCTTTTTAATCTTCTTATCGGTGAACGAAAATCCATCGTTGATGAAACGGAAGGTGTCACAAGAGACATCAATATGGAACTTATTCAAACAGAGTATGGTGCGTTCTATCTCTACGATACGGCAGGTTTCCTCAAAGAAGGAGACAAATTTAACTCTCTTGTTCAAAAAAAAGTCAAAGAAGCCATTGAAAAAACCGACATTATTCTTTTCATGGTAGACGGGAGGAATCTTCACCCCATGGACAAAGAGATTGCAAGTTTTCTCCATGAACAAGAAAAAGAAGTCTGGGTTATTGCAAACAAATTAGACAATCCTGATATGGAAGTGCTTGCTTACGAATTTTACACTCTGGGTTTTAAGGAAATCATTCCATTTTCTGTAGTTCATAAACGAGGATATGCCACTCTCAAAGAAAAAATTGAAATCTGGGCTAAAAATCATGGCAAGTCTATTACTCCAATTCAAGATGAGATTAGGGTCGCTATCGTAGGAAAACCCAACGTGGGAAAATCCCAGCTCGTTAACACTATCCTGGGATATGAACGAAGCCTTGTGTCTGATGTGGCAGGAACAACCAGAGATGCCTTAGATGATATTTTTCAGTGGGAAGGGAAAACGATTCGCCTGATTGATACTGCCGGTATCAAGAAAAAATCCCGTGTTGCGGACGATGTAGACTACTATACCCAGGTTCGGACTATCCAGGCTATCGAACGCTCTGAGATTGTCGTTCTCCTCATTGATGCAGTTGAAGGACTTGCTCATAGTGACAAGGTCATCCTGGATATGGTTGCCGAAAAACGCAGAGGGCTTGTCATCGCCTTTAATAAATGGGATCTCAAAACCACTTCTGGTAAAGACAATACCGAAATGATGAAAGCATATGATGCCTATTTTAAGCAAGAGCTTCCCGAATTTACGTATATTCCTCTGCACTACATCTCTGCAAAAACAGGATACAAAGTTCCCCAACTTCTCCATCGAATACTCGAAATCCACGAATGGTTCCACAAACGTATCGAGACATCAGAACTTAACCAGTGGCTTCAAACTATCAAAGAAGCAAACCCTTACAAACAGGCATCCAATCTCCGGGTATACTATGGCACTCAAATCTACGAAGCACCTCCGGGTTTTCTCTTTTTTATTAACAAAAAAGAACACCTCCGCAAAGACTATCCCCGCTTTCTTGAAAAACGCCTTCGAGAAGCTTTCGGTTTCCCCGGTATTCCTCTGAAACTTATTTTCAAAGAAAAAACACGGGACGATAAGTCCTAAAAATAAAGGAGGTTCTTATGCCACCTAAAAAATCTACATCCACTTCCACAGAAACCAAAACCACTCGTGGAAGCAAGAAGAAACCCACTCTTCAAGAGCTTCAACATGAGATTGAGAAAAGGGCCTACGAGATCTCGATTGAGAGACGTTCTCGCGGGCTCCACGGTGATGAACTCTCTGACTGGCTCCAGGCAGAGACAGAGATCAAAGAAAAATACGGACTTTGACATCCAGGGGGAGTTTCTCCCCCCTGGTCCCAAATAAGGAGGCAAACATGGAATCGTTTACACTTCTTCTCACCATAGCGGTTGTTATGATAGCTGTGATCTTTGTCATTTCCAAGATGGTAGTGATCATTCAGCAAGCCGAGGTCATGATCATTGAAAGACTCGGAAAATACAACCGGATTCTCAAGGCAGGTATCAATATTGTCATCCCTTTCCTCGAAAAACCCCGTAAAGTCAAGTGGAAAGTTCAACGAAAATATGCTGAAAAGGTTTATTATTATATTACCGAGGTTGAAAGAATTGATCTTCGAGAAACCTTGTATGATTTTCCCCGCCAAAACGTCATCACCAAAGACAATGTCACCATCGAGATCAACGCTCTTCTCTATTTCCAGGTAATTGATCCTTACAAGGCTGCCTACGAGATCGAAAACTTCCCCGAGGCTATTGAAAAACTTACGCAGACCACCTTAAGAAATGTCATCGGAGAAATGGAGCTAGACGAAACCCTCAGCTCACGAGAAATTATCAACACCAAACTCCGTGCTATTCTTGACGAAGCCACAGATAAATGGGGAGTAAAAGTAAACCGTGTGGAACTCCAGGACATTCTCCCACCAAAAGAGATCAAAGAAGCCATGGAAAAACAGATGCGTGCCGAACGGGAAAAGCGCGAAATGATCCTCCGTGCGGAAGGAGAAAAACAATCCAAGATTCTCGTCGCTCAGGGAGACAAGGAAGCGTACATCACCCGTGCTGAGGGAGAAAAACAAAACGCTATTCTCCGTGCTGAAGGAGAAGCCACTGCCAAAATCCGCATCGCAGAAGCAGAAGCAGAGGCCATCCGAAAAATCAAAGAAGCTCTCGAGTCAAAATCTACCGACCCTGCCCAATATCTCGTTGCCCTCAAATACATTGAAGCCTTGAAAGATATTGCAGCCGGTAACGGAGGAAAGGTTGTATTTATGCCCTATGAGGCTTCTTCGCTTCTCTCTTCTCTCGGCAGTATCAAAGAACTTCTCAAAGATTTGAAATAGTCTCTAAAAACACAAAGACGCTTCTTTATGAAGCGTCTTTGTGTTCTCAATCAAAAAACACTAAAACTTTCAAAAAGAAACTTGGCAACTCAAAGAAAGTTTCAGAATCACTTTTTCCACTCTACCTCAACATTTACCCGAATACCACCCCGACTCTTCCAATTACCAATCACTTTTACCCATCTTGGCGACACCTTGGCCACAAAATCATCTAAAATTTTATTTATCGCATTTTCCTGAAAAATCCCCAGGTTTCGATACGAAGTCAAATACAGTTTGAGCGCCTTTTCTTCAACAAGATAGGTATCAGGAATATAACGAATAATCACTGTCGCAAAGTCCGGAAGACCCGTCTTCGGACAAACCGAACTAAACTCATCTGTCACCAATTCCACCACGTAATCCCTGTCATTGTAAATATTCTCAATAACCTCAAGAGGTGGTTCAATGACCAGATCTCGGATATGATTCTGTTTGTCTGTATACCCAGAGGTATCCCAGCTTTGATGGATTGCCATACCTTCCTCCTCTTTTACAATTTATAAAACCCATAACAATACAAAAAGCATCACTCCTAACACTACCCCCGCCAGGATAACATCCATATCCCTTCGCAGCAAGGTCCACACCATTCTTAGAAAAGGATGCCGCTGCCTCTCAAGGATAAACATCTTTGTTTCTTCTGGCAAATTTTCCCACCGTTCTTGAAACTCCTGCCTCTGTATCACTATACGGTAAACCATCCAACCGCCTGCAACAACCAGTACCACCAGAATGATATCCAGATAGTCATACAAAAAATTCTTCATGCCTCACTCCTTTTTCTAACTCAAATCTTATTTCATCAAATAGTTATACCGCTTCTTTTCTTAAAACCCTCCCACAGAGAACAAGAATCCCTGCCAGAACAAGCCAACCCAGAGCATCGAATAGTCCAACCCACCAATGCCAGCTACTTACCACACAGACCAGCGAAAGACCCCACACAAAAAAAGCCACCATTTCCAGCCACCAAAAACGTTTTCTTATCCCCACTTTTACCTCAGAGGTAAGCGTGCCTATCCAGAAACCAACCCGGAATATCCTATGCCACACAGAGAGGCCTAAAAATGCCGAAAAAACCATGAGAGCCAGCATCACCCAGGTAAACTCACGACGCTTCTTTGCATCATTCCAGAACACAAGCAAAAAAATATTGTATCCCGCCAGAGAAAGAATCTGAGCAAGCCCACGAAACTCCCACAATGCTGGTACCATAACAAACACACACCCGGCTATCAAAAAAAACGTTCTTGTTATTTCTCCCATGCTATCTCCTTCCAGTGAAAAACCGGTCCATCACTACAACACAGAGCATACGTCTCGTCTTTTCTTGGTATCACACACCCCTTGCACGCCCCAAATCCACAAGCCATCATACTTTCAGTGGAAAAATAGGCATCTCCACCAAAATTTCTCTTTTCAAGAAAACTTGCTATTGCTGACAACATTTTGTGAGGCCCACAGGCAAAGATCACCTTCTGAGAAAGATCCATTTCCTCCAGAGCTGTAAGAATATTTCCCTTCTTTCCCCTCGAACCATCATCAGTCACTATGACCACTCTTGATTGGTCAAACCAATCAAGAGGAGGAATAAAAGCCTCTGAGCGAAATCCCATAACGAGTTGGGATGAGGGGTAGTGACGCTGCAACCACACAAAAGGTGCAACCCCCACTCCTCCACCAACCAAAATAACCTCTTTGTTCACCAAGGGAAATCCCCTCCCAAGAGGACCAACAAGAGATACTCTATCATGCCTGTACCTTTGAGCAAGCAGGGCTGTTCCCTTTCCACGAATTTGTACCAAGAGCTTTATCTCTCCTTTTTCTCTCCTACAATCAGCAATACTTACCGGTCGACGTAAAAGGGGATCAAGAGCCTCCACAACCCGAACATTCACAAATTGCCCTGGTTGAGCTTCCTTGGCAATCATCGGAGAATGAAAACTAAGCAAGATATACTCCCCTCGTACCTGAATGTCTTCTAAAATAGCCCACTCTTCATACTTCATTTTATCATTCCTGCCTTTTCAAGGTTGTATATTCTAAACCAAAAAACAAGGAATGTCAATTTCTTAGAAAAATAAAAAAAGGCTGCCAAACGGCAGCCTTTCCAGTCAAGAGTGTTTACTGCTGTGCTGGAGCATTGGCTCTCTGTTGAGCTTTAGCCTGCTCATAGAGCTGAGTAATATCAGAGAGACGCTTCAACTCAAGGATTCTCTTATCGAGACGTTCCTTGGCGAGAATACCCCACTGAGCTTCATCATCGATATCCATCTCTTCACGGATGATGGCTCTATCAAACTCCATATCCACATCCTTGAAGTAGACAACAAAATCTCCACCCTGTTCGATTTCAGGTTTGTACACGATATAGCCATCAAAAACTACATAAGGATAACTTCTTGGATAGAGAGGAATCCTCTGAAGTACTCTATCACGAACATCATCAGTATACTCAGGATTCTGCCAGAGGAGTTTTCTCCAACCCTCAAACCATACAGAACCCATGAAGAAATCTTTGGTCTGATCCATGCGGTCGCGAAGCCGAATACCTACCTGCATCTGATAATTCAAACCATACACCCAGGTAGAAATGCTCTTGATCTGACCTACGTTAGCAAGCAGCCCCATCACGAGGGAGTTCTCCTCTCCACCCTCAGCATTCACAAACGAACCGTCATCATAGTAGGCAAAGATATCAAAAGGAGGCTTTATCAACGCCCAAGAGAGGAAACGCCCTTCAATAAAATGAATACGAGCGCCCAGAACGGTACCTCCCTCACTCTCCCAGCGTTTACTCTTCACCGGCTTCGTATACGACAGAACATTGTTCTTTGTCGTATTGGCCGACGGAGCAAGAATAATACGCCAGTTCGAAAGAGACCAATCAGCACCGGTAAATTTTACCTCAGGATAACCGTAATCCTTTAGGTTGATGCTGTTTGTATTTTGTGCACGAATAGCCTCATCCTTTTCCACAACTTTGGCTATATTAGCCTCAAAGGTGGGAAAATGGATCAGCTTTTTCTGGATAGCACCAAACCCGGATGTAGTTATCCACAATAGACTCAGGATAGATAGAAACGCCACTCCTTTCCTCATATCTCCACTCCTTTAAAAAGGTATTTTGTGTCTCTTATAGTATACAGGAGAATTTTCTCCTGTCAACCCCTCTCAAGTTTTTTTCTTCTATGCCGATACATCGAGAGGTGTTATTGGGTATTTTTACTATCGGATATACCCTAGCAAAAAGTTTAATCAAAATAAAAAAAATCCCAAAAAATTTTTCACCACATTCCTATTTTTACCGAACTTTTATAGGATAAAAAAGATTCCACCTCCCGACCAAAACCCTTTCATAACTTCCTTCCACTAAAATACTACATTTTTCGATGGGACTACCATTTTCTCCTAATGTCGCAAACAAACCCTCTAACCAACGCTCAACAAGGAGGGGATGTCTTTGAACATCCGTCAAAAAATCCTTACTAAAATTCATCACCAGATGGACTGGTTTCTTTGGAGGAACAACCCAAACAGACTTTACTTTCGCATCCAAAAACCATATCTCTGGCGGGTACGAGAGAGGTCCTTCAAAATACTGTCTGACAAGGGCAGCGTCTCTTCCATATTGTTTAAACGCTGATACGCTAAGAACCTGTTTGTCTACAATTTTTTGTCTTTTGGGAGAATAGTATATCATTTTTACTTTCGGTGGGGCTGTTAAAACGAGAGAGACTCCACCTGCCACAATCACTATCCCCAACATACTTACAATCCACAAAAGATGTTTACGTTGAATTTTCATACGTTTCCCCTCCTTGCGTTGTATCGACGAACAAAATTATCCAGACCTTTCGCAAAAGATTTGACCAAACGAAGTTGATATTCTTTTGATTGGAGCAATTTCACCTCTTTCGGATGGGAAAGGTATCCCACTTCCCAGAGAAGCGCCGGCAAAGGACTAAAACGAAGCACATAAAAATTGGCACTTTTCACAAAAACCTGCGAAAAACTCGCGGATAGAGAAGTTTTTACATCCCTGGCAAAAGCATAGGAAATCCTCGAAACACCTTCTCTCATTAATACATTGAGCACACTATAAAACCCCTCGGTATGCTTCACATCATCCATGCTAAAACCCGCGTTTTCTGCGATCTCAACCGCTGAAGCCCCTGCATCACTTGCTTTATCAGACAGATAATAGATCTCTATACCTCGAACCTTAGCATTTAAAGAAATATTTCCATGAACAGAGACAAAAAGTGCTCCTTCTTTTTTTTGCCAGACATCATAGGCAAACTCTACCCTCTCAGAGAGAGAGAGGTATTTGTCCCCTCCACGGGTGAGAATCACACGATAACCTAGCGTTTCAAGCTCCTTTTTGAGTAAAAAAACCATCTCAAGCACCAGATCTTTCTCCCTAACCCCACCCTTTCCTATGCCACCAGGATCCTTTCCTCCGTGTCCTGGATCAAGGATCACTGTGCGTATAGGTCGAAAAAGATCCTGTCCCTGGATAACCACAGGAGATATATTGGTTTCTTTCTGAGTGTTTGTTTTCCGAACGATATTATTACTTACGGGAACTATCACATTGGTATTTGTTGCTGAAGAAGATACTCCCCTGGAAGTATTTGTCAAAGGCTTTGCATTTGTTTCACTCACTTTTGTTTGAAAAGTTGGATGGTTGGTCTGTCCATGGACATTTGTTTCCATGGCCCTGGCAAACCTACGGACAAGCTCCTCTCCTTCATCGGAGAGGACCATTCTCCCATCCTTCTCCCACATCATTCCGCGATCAAGATAATATACCTTACCATCAAAAACCACATAAGGCATGGTCATGTAAACCCGGCAGAAACGATTCGTCTGTAGCGATCGAAGCTCTGCATATCCGAGATTCCAATCATAACGAAGGGAAAGAGTGTATTCTCGTGCTAGATCCTCAAGTGAAGCCGTTGCCACCAGAAAAAAGAAAGAAAACAAACTAATGAAAAGATACATCCCTCTACGCATCGTTCATCCACAGATAATAGATTCCCTTGAGCATGAGATGAGTATCTACTATATTTACTCGATGGCTTGTCTGTTTTATAACTTTAGAGAGCCCTCCCGTGGCAATAACGAGGGGATTCTCCCAACCAAGTTCGACCGTTATACGGGAAACTAGTTCATCGATCATAGCCCCATGTCCGTGAAGAATACCACTGCGAATTCCATCGACTGTATTCTTGGTAACTATAGTCGACGGAAGAAGAAGCTCAATGTGAGGAAGTTTTGAAGCCCTCTCTGTAAGTGCCCGAAGAGACGTTAACATCCCGGGAATAATAACCCCTCCCTCATACGAAGTCCCCCCTTTGAGGATATCAATGGTCGTTGCTGTACCAAAGTCTATGACAAGAGCATCCCTGCCAGGGTATTCTTTCGCAACTGCATAAACATTGACAAGCCTGTCTATACCTATTTCCCGGGGATAATCATAGTGAATTTCAAGAGGAACATCCAGACTCTGCAAAAAAACAGGTTCGCGTTCATAATATTTTTCAAACATGTGACGTATTTCGTAGTTTAACTCCGGCACTACACTTGCTACAACTACATCCTCTCTGGATATTTGTTTTAATCCCCAGCGAGTTCGTAAAACCTCATACTTTACCATCCAATCATCATGGGTTAATCCCTTTTGAGTAAGAAAATGAGCACTTTCCAACGGGCGAGAAACCCCCTCCTGGAAAAGCCCCAGTGTGACATTGGTATTACCTATGTCAATGGCAACAAGATAATCACTGCGTCTCATCTTTCAGAGGCCTCAACATGAGTTGTTTCATAACCTCGAGTGGATGCTGATGCTCATAAATGACATTATACACCGCCTGAGAGATAGGAACCTCTACCCCTTCTTCCCCTGCCATCTTTAGCACAGGACGAACAGTTTCCACCCCTTCTGCTACCATTTTCATACTGGCAAGAATCTCCTCGATAGATTTCCCCTGTGCCAGGGCTTCTCCCACTCTTCCGTTGCGACTATGACGGCTGGTACAGGTAACAATCAGATCTCCTGCCCCTGCAAGCCCTGAAAAGGTAGCTTCCTGGGCTCCCTTTTTAAGGCCAAGACGTCTCATCTCAGCAAGACCCCGCGTAATAAGAGCTGCCATCGTATTGTCTCCAAAACCAAGTCCCCGCACCATGCCAGCGGCTATGGCTACCACGTTCTTGATAGCCGCACAGAGTTCTACCCCGATAACGTCTGTATTGCGATACACACGGAAAAACTCTGTCGAAAAAGCCTCTTGAATAGCACGTGCTGCCTCTTCGTTAAGGGAAGCAGCCACAATGGCAGTAGGCACATCCCGACTCACTTCCTCAGCATGGGTTGGGCCAGAAAGTGCTACAATATTTTCATGGCCGGGAAGTTCTTCAGCAAGAATCTCTGTCATGCGTTTTTCCGAGGGAAATTCGAGGCCTTTGGTTGCGCTCACAAGCAGCTGCCGGGGTTTTACACGAGGGGCAAAACGCTTCACCACCGACCGGAAAAATTTCGAAGGTGTAACAAAAAGAACAATATCTGCATCATCAACCACCGCATCTTCCGTGGTGAAAACAATATCATCAGGAAGTTTTACCCCAGGAAGATAGTAGACGTTTTCTCTTTTTTCGTTAAAAAGAGCTGCTTCTCCCTGATCGTAGGACCAGATAGTTACCCTGTGATTTCGACGTATCTGGAGGGCAAGGGCTGTTCCCCATCCCCCACCACCAATAATGGCTACTTTCATAGATCACCCCAATTTTTTCTGGAGAATTTCATTGACAAGTTTTGGATTGGCCTGTCCTTTCGTAGCTTTCATGACTTCACCTACAAAGAAACCAAGGAGGTTTTTCTTTCCTTCCCGGTAGCGCTGAACCTCCTGAGGATTTTTGGAGAGAATATCATCAATCAGAGTTTCAAGAGCAGAAGTGTCGGTAATCTGTTTGAGTCCTTTCTTCTCCACGATGACAGATGCCGATTCGCCAGTGTCAACCATTTCAGCAAATACATCCTTTGCCATCTTTCCACTGATCACGTTTTCCTGAATTAAGTTCATCAGATCTGCAAGCTTAGCACTCGAAATTCTTTCTTTAGCAAGACGGGTAATATCCCATCCCAACTCATTCAACACGGCCATGACCTCGCTTTGGATCCAGTTGGCCACTTTTTTGGGCTCTATCCTGGTCTGTCTCACCACATCCTCAAAATAGTCAGCCATCTCTTTTTCCTCAGTAAGAACCTCAGCATCAGCCAGCGTGATGCCATAGTCTCTGACAAACCTTTCTCGTTTCTGCTGAGGAAGTTCCGGGAGTTCCTTCTGAATCTTCTCCACGAGATCGCGGCCAATCCTCAGAGGTGGAAGATCGGGTTCGGGGAAGTACCGGTAATCGTTAGCTTCCTCTTTGTCGCGCATCGGAAAGGTTTTGTTCTGTTTTGCATCGTAAAGACGGGTTTCCTGGATAATTTTCTCCCCATTTTCTAAAAGAGCAATCTGACGTTCGATTTCATATTCGATAGCCTTTTTCACCCCGTTAAAGGAATTGAGGTTTTTGATTTCCACCTTTGTCCCAAATTCTTTCTGCCCTACGGGACGAACGGAAACATTCACATCACAACGGAGACTCCCTTCCTCCATATTTACGTCAGAAACCTCAAGGTACTTCATAATACTTCTCAGTTCCTTAAGGTAAAGATACGCCTCTTCACTACTCCTCATATCTGGTTCAGACACGATTTCCAGAAGTGGAACGCCGGCTCGATTGAGATCAACCGCAGAATACGGTTCACCCTCAAGATGGATAGATTTCCCTGCATCTTCTTCCATATGAATGCGTGTCACCCCGATGCGCTTGGTTGTCCCATCCGAGAGGACAATCTCTATCGCTCCTTTCTGACAGATGGGATAATCATACTGGGAAATCTGGTATCCCTTGGGAAGATCGGGATAGAAGTAGTTTTTTCTATCAAACTTTGAAAACTCTGCAATGTTTGCCTGAATGGCCAAACCTGCAAGAATCGCTTTATGAAGCACCTCTTCGTTCAAAACAGGCAAAACCCCTGGCTGTCCCATACACACCGGACAAACATGGGTATTGGCTGGTGCTCCAAACTCTGTAGAACATCCACAAAAAATCTTCGTCTTCGTGTTAAGCTGCACATGAACCTCAAGACCGATAACGGCTTCATAGCTTTTCATTGTTTCCTCCGTCGATTTCAAGAAAGTAGCCATTTATTATAGAATAAAATCAAAAAAACATCAAAAAAAGAGAACTCTTTTACTCAAGCATGTTTCCCAGTAAGTACCCGCTGACACTTGCCTGCATCAGTCCTCGGGTCCAACCAGCTCCATCTCCTATCGCATAGAGATGAGAAACAGAGGTTTCAAAGTTTTTTACCACCAATCTCTGAGAGTAAAACTTTACCTCCACCCCATACAGGAGTGTCTCGGAACTAGCAATACCCGGAGCTACATTATCCAGAGCAAGAAGCATTTCGATAATATCGGTCATAGTACGATACGGAAGTACGAGACTCAGGTCCCCGGGCAGGGCATCCACAAGAGTTGGCCTGAGATTCCCTCGCTGCAAGCGTTCAGGGGTTGTTCTCCTCCCTCGTTTTAAGTCTCCAAACCTCTGCACAATAATACGATTCCCCGAAAGCATATTGCCAAGCCCGGCAATATATTTCCCATACTCAACAGGTTGATTAAATGGGCGTGTAAAAGCATGGGAAACCAGGATAGCGAGATTGGTATTTTCTGTTTTGAGTTCTTCGGATTTATAGCTATGACCATTCACAACAGCGATATTCCCTTCGTAGTACTCTGTAGCTACCACGCCACCAGGATTCTGACAAAAAGTGCGTACCTTGTCATCAAACGTTGGAGTATAGTAGATAAACTTCCCTTCATACATGGTTTCATTGATCTCTTTCATGATTTCGTTGCGCACCTCTACCCTTACCCCAATATCCACTGGTCCAACCTCATAGGCAATATTATACGTGCGTACGAGACTGGAAAGCCATTCGGAGCCTTCTCTGCCTACCGCGATAACCACATCGTTTGCTGAATAGATCTCATCAGCTACAACACCCGTAACGCGACCATTTTCTACCACAATATCCCGCGCCGGACACTGAAACCGTATCTTTACACCTTCGGACAAAAGTTTCTTTTGAAGTTTCTGATAGATTTCTGCACTTTTTTCCGTCCCGAGATGTCGTAAAGGATTTTCAACGAGCTGAATGTGGCTTTTGATAGCTCGAGCACGGATCTCTTCTATTTTTTGTGGATTATCTACACCATAGATATGACTATCGGCGCCGTTTTCCCTGTAAATTCTATCAACATCTTCAATTGCATCCCGAACCACGGAAACATCAAAAAGATCCACGAGATCCCCCCCAATGAAAGGGGAAAGAGAAAGCTTACCATCGCTATACGCACCTGCCCCTGCAAACCCTGTGGTAATATTGCAAGGGGAACAATGCTGACAGGGCTTCCCCTCTCTCTTTGGACAGATACGTTTCTCGAGGGGACGTCCTTTCTCAAGAATGAGAATGGAACGATTCGGCCAGCGTTCATGGTAGCGAAGTGCTGTAAAAATCCCCGCTGGCCCTGCTCCAATAACAATCAAATCATAATGAGAAAAGCTCATTCCTTTCTGTATTTCACCTTTGTCTTGTTTTCTGTTGCCTTTTGCCAATCAGACTCCCAGAGACTGAGAATATAGTACTGTGCCTCAGAGGTAAGGCTGTTTGTCATCTGGTTTGCCTGATAACGAACACCGTTCTTACGAAGCACAAGATACACTCCATCAAACTCAAATCGTTTCACTGAGGTAGCTGAAGACACAAGGAACTGCAAAATCTCAGGATGTTTGGTAAGAGCATAAGGAAAGACATTTCCTTCCGCATCCTCTGCGTAAATATCCACCAGCGAAAGTTTCGGGAGATGAACATACCCAAAAGGCTGGTTGGCTACCAGAGACTTCCAATCCCCCATAGGGGCAGCCATAACCTGGTCGAGCGTCTGATAGAGAATATTCGAGTTTTTCGACCAGAGTTCATTAAAATGAAGGGCAAGATAGGACTTGAGTAACCTCTGCTGAGCCAAACTCGAGAGATTGTCAAAAGAGGTCATACCCTGAACACGAATCACATGGTACTGTTTGTTTTCAAAGACGGTTCTTTGAATAAGTCCAGGTTCAAATTTTTCTCCCAGAGCCTCAAAAATACGCGGATTCTTTTCTCTGGTTACTGTGGTAGATGTTTTGATTACCGCATCCCCGGGAAGACTGGCTATAGCCTTTTCCCAGCCATTTTGAACCACATTCGAAAAAATCTGCTGAGCAAGCATCCTATTGGAAACGATAGCCTTATTGGTCACCGTAATAATATCCACAACGAGGGTGTCCACAAAGTTGGTTATATTCTGACGAAAATACTCTTCTAGATCAGACTTCTGGATAAAACGGGCAACAAAGTTTGTTTTCTCTGTAAACACAACATCGACATCAAAAGTAAGTGCTTTTGTATCCTGATAGAGAAGCATTACCGAAACAGGGGAGAGGAGCACCGTGTTTTGAATTTCTCCCCAAGATCCGAGGAAAATATCCCTTGTATACCAGATATCCAAAAACTCCCTTTCCCCAAAGGTTGGTTTGGATGAACGATACATGGCCTGAGCAAGCTGGGTATAAAAGAAATCCGAAGGCTTCACACCAAGACGCTTTACATAGAGCATCTGTCCAACGGTTTTCGCATAGTTTTTAATAGATTCCTGATAGAAAAGCGATTCAATATCCTTATCAAAACTTACTCCCTGAGCCTGGAGACGATTCTTCTGATCATCATACCAGTACCCAAAACCCGTATCTACACCCTCAAGGAACCACTTTCCATTCACCTTTACCAGCTTTTGACGCATCCTGCCATGGGATTCAAAGGGATTATACGCCAAACTGATCACAAACGAAATAATAATAAGAGAGGTAAAAAGTACTAAAGCCGCATAACGGATACGTTTCACAAGTTCTTTCCTTTTCTCTGATGCTGATGCCATACATTTCTCCTGTTTTCTTTTCAAGCGTTGAGATTGTTATTATAACGGAGAGAAAAAGAAAAGTCAAAGAACCGCTTGTAAAGCTTTGTTCACTTAATCAAGAAGCTCAAGACCATACTCCTGCTTAAGCATTTCACGAAGCCTTCTCATAAAAACAACACCAGGATCAAACTTTTCTGTACGATAGTGGGGATAGTTCTCTCTGTAAAGCTGAAAATGAGGGAGATTTGTCTGCATATACTCATGGTGACCGATAAGATACTTGATAGAGGGATAAGCATCAACAAGCTCCTTCACCAGCCTGGCATTCGCACGAAGCTGAGCCTCCGTAAGATACCTCTCACTCAGAGCGATATTTTCAATCCCAAAAGCCACATGATTAAAACCGATGGTATGTCGCCCGGCCATCCAGAGAGGCAGAAACTGATATACCGTCCCGTCGCGATCCACCAAAAAATGTACGCCAATATTCACTTTCCCAAAAGAGGCAAGCTCTGGTCGACTCTTTTGAGAAAGCTCATCCGGTGCTAAGATTGCAAGGGTAGAAGCAAGATCTCGTGTTACCGTGTAGTGAATCACGATCATCTGAGGATTGGTGAGGAGATAGGTATCGAGACTGTAGTGATCTTTCATATATTCGCGGGTAAGGCTAAGGCGTTTCTCACTCACCTCGCCGAGAATATTGCTATAAGAGAAAGACAACCCTCCCCAAACCCCAACGATCAAACAAAAAACAACAATGCTAACCTTACGGAGCACCTACATCACCCTCATCCTCTCCAATGGCATCAAGATCAACAGAATTGGTATTGGTTACCGTCACATGGGCAATCTGGGATGTAGGATGCTCTACGAGATAAAACTCTCTTGCCACGAGGTTAGAAAGAGAACCGCTACTTGCATAAAAACGCGTAGGAATACTCAACCGATCCATATATCCTGAACGAGTCACCATAAAATGGAGATGCGGTCCCCTGGTCCATCCGGTATTGCCACTATAACCTATAAGCTGTCCTGCACGGACATAATCCCCTGGTTTTACCACAACACCTTTATACTTAAGATGAACATAATGGGCAAACGTCCCATCATTATGATAAATAATCACATAGTTTGCATGCCGTCGATAGGCTTTTCGGTTTCCCCCACGCACACCGTTACTCTTTGTCATCACCACAACCCCATCCCGAGCTGCATAGACAGGTGTTCCTATGGCCAGAGCAAAATCAATACTGTAGGCATTTTTGCCCTTGTGAGAAAATCGTGTATTGTACCCCTGTGTGACACGCACTAACTGACCCGGAGCAAGGGGAAGCCAATACTCTACATCCTTGGGTTCCACAAAAGGATCGCCAAGCTCGTAAGAAAAACGAAAGAGAGGGTTTTTGGTATTCGTCAAACTCAGTACTACCTGTTCAGAATAGGCAGGCACTACCAGGTGTACCGCCTCCTTTTCTCCATTTTGATTGGAAAACATCAATTGAACCTGGACAGGACAGGCAAAAGCATTGGTTACCGTAAAAATCCATTCATTTCCTACACGATTGGTTATAAGCTTTACCTGTGCAAATACTCCAAGAGGTAGCCACGCTAAAAACAAAACCAGGAGTCGCAAAAAAGACATCTCCACATCTCCTTAAAAAAAATTATCGGAATAGTATAAAGAAAAAATAAGAAAAAAGCAATTTTAACCCTGAAAAACCTCTATTCTCTTCCTTCCGTTTTGTTTTGCTTGATAAAGGGCAACATCAGCTTGTTTTACCCCCTCCTTCCAGCTTTCAACATTAACATCAGGAACACTCATTCCTATACTGACGGTCACATACGAAGATATCTTTGAGGCAGGATGTGGAATAGCTTTTTTCTCCAGGTTATCCTGAATCCGATTCGCCACAATCAAAGCCCCTTCTTTACTCGTATTGGTAAGCAAGATAAAAAACTCCTCTCCCCCATACCGAAAGATAAAGTCTCCTGGTCTATAACACGCCCCCCGTAAGACTTCCGCCACCAATTGGAGACACTGATCACCTGCCGCGTGTCCCAGACTGTCATTATAATTTTTAAAGAAATCTATATCCAGCATAAGAAAAGCGAGTGAGGTTTTTTCTCTTTGGGCCCGTCGCCATTCTACCGGAAGAATTTCCTCCATGCCACGACGATTGTAGAGCCCTGTTAAAAAATCCCTGTGAAGTTCTTTTTTAAGAGAGTGTATAAGCTTATGATACGCCGTAATGTTTTGAAAACTCCAGAGAATTCGACAGGATTCCGTCCCAAACTCGCCTATGCGGAACTGTTCCAGACGGTAGTGGCGGGTATTCTTAGAATGTTTGACGGTGATTTCCGTGATCTCTTTCCCTTTATGCTCCGGATAAAGGAGATTCGCGGGAAGAGCTATCGCTCGTTTGATCTCCTCAATAGTGGTCCGACCATTCTCAACTTCAAAAGGACAGATTTCCCTGACAAAGAAATCATTATAGAAACATATCACCCCATCTTCTTTAAAGGCAACAATAGGATACGGAAGATACCTGAGAAGAGTAAAAATAAGCTCGTTTTTGGCTTCAATTTCTTTTTGCTGCTGTTTGAGCTGGGTGATATCAGTGACACTCACAATGAGCACCTCTTTTCCCAGATAATAGGAGGGAGAACTCTGTAAGATAATCCATTTTTTTCTCCTTTGAGGTTTACAAAATTTACCTCGGGATAAACATGCTTTTTCTCCCAGAGAGCAGACCAAGAGGCAGCATGACGGGGATGAAGTTCATCAAAACGTCGAGACAAAAATTCATCTTCATTATCAATCCCAAAGATCCTTTTTGCTTCCTCGTTAAAAGAGAGGGTGTAACCATTTTTATCAAGCACCAAAATTCCCATCTGAGAGATATCAATAATTCGTTGATTAAATTCCACTAACTGTAAAAGTTTCTGCTCGATCTCTTTTCTATCATTAATGTTAATAGAGGCTCCAATAATCTGAACCACTTTTCCTTCATTATCGAGAATAGGGATAAGTCTCGTAATCCAAAAGGTATCCACTCCTTGAAAGGGGATTGTTCCCTCATACCAGATGGTTGTCTTCTGTCTCCTGCATTCCTCATAATGAGAAACAATGACATCCGCCAGATCGGCAGGTAAAAAATCATGAGGATGCTTTTCTCGAATATCTTCACTACGGAGTCCTGTGAGTTTTTCATGGGTTGGATTAAGTCCCCCGTAGGTAAAATCATTCTCACCATGAACAGAGACAAGAAAAATAGCCAGATCGCTGTACTCAAAAATCGCCGATGCAAAAACATTGGGATCAAACCCCAACTCAGAAAGCCTCGTTGTAGCCATGATCACCTTCCCTCTGTTTTTTCTAGCCAGCTCCATTTTCCATCGTGAAGAGCCTTTTCATAAGCCCGATCAAGAAAATCCTTATGGGCTTCAGGAATTTTCCGTAAAATATAGGGTCGAGCATACCCCAAACGAATCAACTCTTCATTGATACATACGTTAGAAGATGAAACAAAAACCAGAGCAAGCAACCTTCCATAACGATCATGAGGTTCTGTATCATCCCATTCCAGTCGAACTGCCGTGCCCGGAGAGAGTCGCTTCAAAAGATAGCGTTTGGCCTCGATTCCCTTTTCGAGAAGCTGTTTCTCACTTACCACGAAGCCCTGAGAACGAAGTTTTTTTACATCTGATTTCATTTTAGAATTTCTTGAGCTTTCAAAAGTATCGATGTAGAGAAGTCTTACAGTAACCTTTTTCTTCCTGTTAAAAGCGACATGTATCGTATCGCCATCTACAACCTTTACCACCTTCCCCTGTTGTGATACCCATTCCCCCCATGCCAAGGAAGCCATCAATAAAAGCACAAAAAAAACTCCTTTTTCCTTCCGCATCGTCTCACCCCCTAGAAAATAAAAAAAGCTTTTAACAATAATAGTTTAGCGTAAAAAAAGAGAAAAAGCAATTTTCTTGACTATAACTTTTTTTACAACCCGCTCTCTTTTTTGAAAAAAAATATCTTTTCCCATAAAATAAAATAGTAAAGAAATGTTTGGAGTATGTCTATGGATTCCCTTCTTCCGAGTAACCTTTACGAGCTTTCCCGTGAGGAAAAAAACCATCTCCTCCAGAAACTTGAAACACAATACAAATCCATCCAGGAAGAAAAGCTCCATCTCGACATAACCCGAGGAAAACCCAGTCCTGAACAGCTTGATTTATCACTGCCCATGCTCTCTATCCTTGACGAAAAACACTACCAGAGTGAGAATCATACCGATTGTAGAAACTATGGTGTTCTGGATGGTCTGCCTGAAATGAAAAAACTTTTTGGCGAAATCCTTGATATACCTCATGAAAATATCTTTGTAGGAGGAAACTCAAGCCTGAATCTCATGTACGATGTTCTCGTTCAGGCGATGCTCTATGGCCTTCCCGGCGGAACAAAACCCTGGAAAGATGAAAAGATCTCTTTTCTGTGTCCTGTTCCCGGTTATGACAGGCATTTTGCCATACTTGAACACTTAGGTATCGAGATGATCCCTATTAGGCTCAATGAGGATGGCCCAAATATGGAAAGCGTTCTCTCTCTTGTTGAACGTAACCCTTCCATCAAAGGGATCTTTTGTGTGCCAAAGTACTCCAATCCCACCGGCATCACCTACTCCGACGAAGTCGTTAAAGCCTTTTGTACGATGAAACCTGCCGCCCCGGACTTTCGTGTATTCTGGGACAATGCGTATGCTATTCATGATATCGAATCCCCAGGCGAAAGGCTTCTCAATGTCTTTGCAGAGGCTCAGCAACATCACTGTACAGATAGATTTTACATCTTTACCTCTACTTCAAAAATTTCCTTTGCTGGCGGTGGCGTTGCCTGTATAGCCACGGGAGAGAAAAATCTCAAAGCCCTCAAAAAACATTACAGCATCCAGACCATTGGCTACGACAAACTCAATCAACTCCGTCATGTCTTGTTCTTCAAAGACAGAAAAACCATCGAAAATCACATGAAAAAACACGCTGAAATCCTCAAACCGAAAAAAGATATTGTCGTAAATACCCTTCAAAAATATTTCTCGAACCTTGGAGTTGTTCAGTGGACAAATCCTCGAGGAGGATACTTTGTCTGCCTGGAAACCCTCCCCGGTTGTGCCTCGAAAGTAGTTACCTTAGCCCACGAGGCGGGTGTCAAACTCACCCCTGCGGGATCCACACATCCCTATAACAAAGATCCCAAAGATACCACGATCCGGATTGCTTTTTCCTATCCCTCAACCAAAGACATCCAAAAAGCCATGGAAGTGGTGTCTCTGTGTATTGCTCTCGCGTCTCTCCAAACCATGCTTGGCCAAAAATAACATCCTCATGTGGATTGTTCGCCATCATAAACTCACCGTATTTTTTACCGAAGAAAACAACATGCTACAATCTGTTCGTCTTTCTCTTTTGCCTGCCTCTCTTCCTCCCTCGTATCATCCTTTCTGTGAAATATTTGAAAATTACTTGAATGGAAAACAGGTGAGCTGGCCCGCCTATAATCAGGAGTTACTCACCCCCTTCCAAAAGCTCGTCTTTGCCGCGGTAGTCACCATCCCTTATGGAGAAACAAGAACCTACAAAGAGGTCGCTTCTATGATCGGCCGTCCCAAAGCCTACCGTGCTGTAGCTCAAGCCCTTAAACACAATCCCTTTCCTCTGGTGATCCCATGCCATAGAGTGGTAAGTTCAAATTTTCCTCAAGATATTGGAGGATATACCCCTGATCCAGAAATCAAAAAAATTCTTCTCACGCTTGAAGGCGTTCTCTTTTAAAAAAAAATCCCCTAACATTTTTTGTTAGGGGATTTCTTATCTTATCATGAATGTTCCTGGTTTTTAAAACGACGCTGAATACGGAGGAAGGTGGGAGTGTCCAGATCCTCATCGCCAACGGCTCTGGGCACCTCTCGGTTGGTTTTTGAGCTTTCTTGATACGAGTATATTCTTTTGCTACGCACTTCAGGAATCTTCACAAGACGTCGTTCACTGAAGATCTCATCAGCAGAAATCCCCAGCTTCTCCTCTTCTCCTTTTTGAGCTTGTTCTGTCTGAAAATCAGTAGCAATAATAACGACACGAATACCATCCTTGAGAGATTTGTCTATATTCACACCAACAATAACCTCTGCATCCTGACGGGCAAGTTCTGAGATGGTTTGAGCAGCCTCCTGCCATTCCAGCATGGTCATATCCTCTGGACCAATAACATTGACAAGCATCGCCCCTGCATTGCGAAAAGAAGAATTTTCAATCAGAGGATTTTCCAAAGCCTGTTTTGCCGCTTCCATAGCGCGGTTCTCTCCTCGCCCTAACCCAATACCCATGATGGCTTCACCACGATTAGAAAGAACTGTTCTCACATCAGCAAAGTCTACATTGATTAAACCTGTCTGGGAAATAATATTGGAAATACCTTCTACAGCTTGTTTTAACACCTCATCAATTTTGTGGAAAGCTTCTTTCACATTGGTCTTCCGATCAATGATACGGAAAATACGAGAATTCGAAATAACCAGCATCGTGTCAACATGCTCTTTCAACCGGGCGATACCTTCTTTAGCAGCCTGAATACGCTTGGCACCCTCAAAATCAAAAGGAATAGTAACCACAGCAATGGTCAAAGCACCCATTTCCTTGGCTATCTGAGCCACGACGGGAGCTGCCCCCGTCCCTGTGCCCCCACCCATACCGGCAGTAATAAAAACAAGATGAGACTTTTCAAGGGCTCTACGAATGGTTTCTGTATCTTCCTGAGCGGCTTTTTCACCCATCTCTGGTCTTGCTCCAGCCCCAAGCCCTTTTGTGGCTTGTTTGCCGATCTGTATTTTTGTTTTTGCAAGAGACTGATTTAAAACCTGAAGATCTGTATTAATCGCAATAAAATCCACATCCTTAATCCCGGACTCAATCATACGATTTACAGCATTACAACCCGCACCGCCAACACCAACTACCTTGATTTTTGCAACCGGTTCATGCTTCTCAAAAATTTCCATAAAACCTTCCTCCATTGCTTTCCTCCCGTTTTCTATCCTTATTTTAGAAAAATTCTTTTACCCATTCTTTTAAGCGTTCTACCAGCGAATTGATATTTTTTTCTTCATCTTTGTAATCGGTAGCACCCAATCGTGGGGCATGATCCATAGCATACAAACACAATCCTACCGCTGTCGAATAAATAGGACTGTCCACCATATCCCGCAGTCCTCTCACCCCGAGAGGCCTACCCACCCTCACAGGCATATTAAAGATCTCGGAAGCAAGCTCTGTAATATACGGAGTCAGGGAAACCCCTCCTGTCAGGATAACACCTCCCAAAAGACCGTCGAGGGAATAATCCTCTGCTACCGATTGATACACCAATGACAATATCTCTTCGATTCTTGGCTGAATAATCTCGGCAAGGAGTCTTTTTGATTCCATTCTGGGTAAATTTCTTCCAACTGAAGGAACTTCAATCACCTCATCTTCATCTACATAATCTGCTATAGCACAGCCAAAGGCTTTTTTCACCTCTTCGGCAACTGCAAACGACGTCTTTAAACCATACGCCACATCGTTAGTAATGTGATTCCCACCCAGAGCAAGAATACCTGTATCACGAAGACTTCCCTCTTTGAAAATCACATAATCTGTCGTACCCCCACCAATATCAATCACCAACACTCCCATATCCCGCTCTTCATCGGAAACAATAGCTCGAGAAGCCGCAAGAGGCTGAAGAACAATGTCCTGCACCTCACAACCTGCCTTCTTTACTGCCTTAAGCGTATTATTGAGCGAAGTCGTCGCCGCCGTCACGATATGCACCACCGCTTCCAGACGACTTGCTGACATACCCACAGGATCCCTTATACCCTCTTCTGAATCCACGATAAACTCCTGAGGAATCACGTGAATCACATCCCGATCCACCGGAAGCACAATAGCCGTTGCTGCATCAATAACCCTCTTGACATCTGCCTCCGTGATCTCTCTGTTTTTCTCAGAAATAGCCACCACACCCCGACTGGTTATACCCTCAATATGCCCCCCGGAAATACCTATATACACTCCCTGTACCGTCTCGCCCGCCTGGATTTCTGCTTTTTGCACAGAAGACGCAATAGAACGAGCAGTTTCCTCAATATCGATAACAACCCCCCGACGCAAACCTGTCGAAGGTACCGTTGAGACCCCTATAATCTCGAGATCCTGCTCGATACGGCCGATGACGGTACATACCTTTGTTGTCCCAATATCCAGCCCAACAACGATGGAGGATAGGTTATTGGTAGCCAATGGCGTTCTCCTTATGCAAATTTATCGTTTTAAAGGTGAGTTTCTTCTCTGTTATCTCTTGCTCCAGGGCAAAAATCCTCTCCCAGACTTCCTCATTCAGTACCTCATGCCCTACCCAAATGTCTGTAGGCATACTCCGTAACCAGACATGGGCACCTGTTTTTCTCTCGAGAGAGATTCGCTCCACACGTTCCAGGTTGGTAAGCTTTCCCAAGTACTTCACCACCGAAAGTAGCCACTCATCCTGAATCCTCCCTTTCTCCAGGACAAGGGGATAAGACACATCAATCCTTGGAACCTGTGGAGCCCTGGCTGAAACCATCAGATTCCCCTCTCTATCAATAAAAAAAGCGTTCGTTCCTATTACCACTACCCCTACGGGTAAGTTTTCCTCAATCTTTATTTTCACCCGCCATGGTAAAACCCTCTCACCCTCCGCCCACCGAATATAAGCCCGGTTTGTGAGACGGGATATCACCACATCCCACGAAAAATCAAATATTCCCATCCCGGGACGAAGCCCTGTAAGATGGAGAATCTCCTCCTCCAAGAGATAGTGGTTGCCTTCCACTACCACCTCACGAATAACAAGAAGCTGATTTGCCACCAGCAACCTGTACACAAACCCATGAATCCCCAGGATGAGCGCCACAAAAAAAACACTCACCAGCACCGATCCCATCCGGCGAACCATGGCTACTCCGCACTTTCCAGAATTCTCAGTACCAACTCCTCTCGGGATATCCCTGCTGCCTCTGCCATCGCAGGAATATCACTTGTTTCCGTCATTCCTGGACTCGTATTCACTTCCAGAAAAAACGCACGGTTATCACCAGTAAACATAAAATCAAAACGCAAGGGTCCTTTTACCTTCATAACACGCATCGCATAAACAAGCTGACGCTCGATATGCTCTCGAACCGCATTATCCATAGGAGCAGGAAGAACAAATTCTGTCATCCCCTTCGTGTATTTTGCCTCAAAATCATAAAAAGCATTTTTCGGTCGCAGTTCAAGAATGGGGAGAAAAGTAAAATCTGGATACTGTCCCAGAACACCGATCGTCATCTCTCTCCCACGAATATACTGCTCAATAAAGTAATCTGGATATTGGGAGATATTTTTCTCCAAGACTCTCCGAAGAGTCTCTTCATTTTCACAAAGCTCAACCCCCACACTTGAACCTTCACAATTTGCCTTAAAAACAACGGGATAGGAAAGATTTTGCTTCACTTTCTCAAGCATACGATCAATATCCCCCTCCCCATCCAGTGAAAGGGGAACATCCAATCCACATCCTCGCAAAATACGTTTGGTGGCATTTTTATCCATACCGAGAGCACTGCCCAAAACACGACTCCCTGTATATGGGATATGCAAAAGCTCAAGGAGAGCCTGGATAACCCCATTCTCTCCTATAGAACCATGAAGAGCAATGTAAGCAATATCTATAGGACTTTCTCGAAGGGCAGCAATCGGATCACTCCCAATATCCACTTTGATAGCTTGTAATCCGAGATGAGACAGGGCGCGAAACACATTCTCCCCTGAACGAAGAGAAATTTCTCTCTCAGAGGAATCGCCTCCCATAAGTACGCCAATCCGCTTTCCCGAAAAACGCGCCAACCTTGCTTCCATAGCATCCTCACTTTTTTTCACATATATATCTTAAGACATTTTTTATTTTTGTCAATAGTTTTAGTGATTTTAGTAGTAAATTTTTTTCTACTAAAATCAAATGCAATTCTTACAAAAAAAAAAACGGCCTGTCTTACGACAGGCCGATCCTATTTCGCTCTTTGCCTACTTCACAGAATAGTCCATGTTCGCGAGGCGTTTATACATCTGATAACGCCATTTTGCGTTCTCCTCTGCTGCTTTGAAGAGTTCTTCTGCCTGTTCAGGGAAAAGCTTCTGGAGCGATGCAAAGCGTACCTCTCCCAACAAGAATTCTCTAAAGTTCCCGGTGGGCTCTTTGGAATCAAGCTGGAATGGGTTTTGTCCCTGTTCCGCAAGCAAAGGATTGTAGCGGTAGAGATGCCAATATCCAGCCTCTACTGCCCGTTTCTCTTCCTCCTGAGATTTACCCATGCCTGCATAGAGACCATGGTTGATACATGGTGAATAAGCAATAATGATTGAAGGTCCAGGGTATGCCTCGGCTTCTGATACTGCCTTGAGGAACTGAGCCTTGTTTGCCCCCATAGCTACCTGAGCTACGTACACATACCCATAACTCATCATCATAAGTCCCAGGTCTTTCTTGCGTACACGCTTTCCGCTTGCAGCAAACTTCGCAATAGCTGACGTCGGAGTTGACTTTGAAGATTGTCCACCGGTATTAGAGTATACCTCGGTATCCAAAACAAGAATATTGATATCTAATCCGGAGGCTAGCACATGGTCAAGCCCACCAAAACCAATATCATACGCCCATCCATCACCACCAATCACCCAGAAGGATCGCTTGGTTAAGTAAGAAGAAAGCTTCTGAATCTCGGCAAGAGTTCCTGTCTGTTTACCCGTCAGCATGCGTTTAATCTTCTCTGCCAGAGGATTGACCTTGTCTGCGTTGGTGCGATTTGCTTTCCATTCAAGAAGAGCGTCTTTCAATTCGCCAGAAACTCCCTCAGCTACCGCTTGATCAATAAGCTGTTCAAGGTACTGCTTCATCTGCATATCAGCCATAGCCATACCAAAACCATACTCAGCATTATCCTCAAAGAGCGAGTTAGCCCAGGTTGGCCCTTTGCCTTCTGCATTCGTACAGTATGGTGTGGCCGGGAAACTTCCTCCGTAAATCGAGGAACATCCGGTAGCATTGGCGATCATCATACGATCACCATAGAGCTGGGTAATTACCTTGATGTATGGTGTTTCACCACATCCTGCACAAGCTCCATGGAACTCAAAGAGTGGCCTTAAGAACTGGCTCTCTTTCACCGTATACTTATTTGTCACAACATCTGTCTTATATGTAACATTCTTTGAAAAATAATCCCAGCGCTCAATCTCAGCCTTTTGGGTCTCAAGAGGCTTCATCACCAGGGCCTTGTTCCCCTGTTTTCCAGGACATACATCAGCACAGTTACCACACCCTGTACAATCAAGCACTGAAACCTGGATACGATACTGGAAGTTTTCCAGCCCCTTACCCATAGCCTTCAGAGTAGCTGTACCCGCAGGAAGCCCTTGCATCTCCTTTTCATCAAGAAGGAAAGGACGAATCACCGCATGGGGACAAACAAACGAACACTGGTTACACTGGATACAATTCTCTGGAATCCACTCAGGCACATTGATGGCAATACCGCGCTTCTCGTACTGGGAGGTTCCTGGAGGAAGGGTGCCGTCTTCACGACCAACAAAAGCCGAAACAGGGAGATCATCACCCTTGAGACTATTGACAGGGATAACGATCTTCTCAATAATCTCGGGAACATCCTTTTTGGGAGCAGGCTTCGGATTAAGGTTTTTCCACTCTGCCGGAACCTTCACCTCAATCACTTCTCCACCACGATCAACGGCTGCATAGTTCATATTGACAATCTTTTCACCTTTTTTGCCATAGGTTTTCTCTATGGCCTTTTTCATGTGTTTAACAACCTCTTCATAAGGGATGACCGGCATCAACTTGAAGAAAGCTGACTGCATGATGGTATTAATACGACCACCAAGCCCGATCTCCTCAGCAATCTTGGTCGCATTAATAATATAGAACTTGATATCATTTTCAGCCATGTACTTTTTCATAGCATCAGGGATATGATCCACAACCTCTTTCTCATCCCAGATGCTATTAAGGAGGAAAGTACCGCCCTTCTTGAGCCCCTTAAGCACATCGTATTTGTCAAGGTAGGATGGTACATGGCACGCAACAAAGTCGGGGTTATTAACAAGGAAGGGGAGTTTTAACGACTTTTTCCCAAAGCGAAGGTGAGACACCGTAATACCACCCGACTTCTTCGAATCGTAGGCAAAGTAAGCCTGAGCATAGTAGTCAGTATTATCACCAATAATCTTAATCGAATTTTTGTTAGCACCCACGGTACCATCAGAACCCAAACCAAAGAACTTCGCCTCAAAAGTACCTTCTGGCGTCACATTAACAACCTCATTGTCCACGGGCAAAGAGAGGAAAGTCACATCATCCACGATACCTACAGTAAATCGATCTTTAGGCTCGGGAAGTTTGAGGTTTTTGTAAACAGCGATGATATGTTCAGGCGTGGTATCTTTCGAGCTCAGACCATAACGTCCACCTACAATCAGAGGAGCCCCGGGTCTATTATAAAAGATGTTCTTCACATCAAGATAGAGGGGTTCTCCAGCTGCGCCGGGTTCTTTGGTTCTGTCAAGCACAGCAATCCGTTTCACACTCTTCGGAAGCACATCAAAGAAATACTTCGCCGAGAAGGGACGGTAAAGATGAACCTTGATGAGACCAACCTTCTCCCCTTTCTTCGCAAGATAATCAATAGTACTCTCAATGAGATCACAAACAGAACCCATAGCAACAATAATATTCTCAGCATTTGGATCACCATAATACGTAAATGGTTTATACGTACGACCGGTGAGCTTACTCATCTTTTGCATGTAATCATTCACAATATCAGGCACAGCATCATAAAACTTGTTACAAGCCTCACGAGCCTGGAAAAATACATCAGGGTTCTGTGCCGTCCCCCTCGTTACAGGGGCATCGGGATTAAGGGCATTTTTCCGGAAAGCATCCAGAGCCTCATGATCAAGAAGAGAAGCATAATCTTCATAATCAAGGGCTTCAGCTTTTTGTATTTCATGAGAAGTACGGAAACCATCAAAGAAATGAAGAAAAGGAATACGGCTCTTGAGAGCTGCAAGATGCGCTACTGGAGCCAGATCAAGAATCTCCTGAACTGAAGAAGTGGCAAGCATAGCAAACCCTGTCTGACGGGTAGCCATAACATCTGAATGGTCACCAAAAATAGAGAGAGCATGGCTTGCTATAGTTCGGGCACTTACGTGAAACACACCGGGCAAAAGCTCCCCCGCAATCTTGTACATATTGGGAATCATGAGTAATAAGCCCTGAGAAGCCGTAAATGTTGTTGTAAGAGCACCTGCCTGAAGTGAACCATGCACTGCGCCTGCAGCACCGGCCTCAGACTGCATCTCCACTACCCTGACTACCTGGCCGAAGATATTCTTCTTGCCCTGGGCAGCCCATTCATCACAATGCTCCGCCATGTTCGATGACGGAGTGATGGGATAGATAGCCGCTACTTCGGTAAAAGCATAGGCTACATACGCCGCTGCGTTATTCCCATCCATCATTACCATTTTCTTTCCCATGGGATACCTCCGAATAAAAATTTCCAGTTGTTATTTTACTACTAAAGCAAAAAAAATACAAATTTTTAAGGGACATTTTGAAAAGAAAGCGCATTATTTGAGAATATGTTCCAGAAGAAAAATTTTTTTCGACTTTTCCCCGGATCGCTTATCAATACTATATCCTGATAGTTCCGGTAAGTTCAAGTCCTGCATTTTCTCCTTTCCCACTCCAGATATGTTTCCCCTTTTTATCAAAAACAGAAAGCTCAATCGAGGCATCAACACTCTCATGGATAATCCGTTCCATGGCACCCTCTAAAAAAGCAGAAAGTCCACCTCTTTTTCCACTTGTCCCTCGAATAATAAATTGAAGATCCGGCGTGTGAAGAGACACTTCCACTACATTTTCAGAATATTCAAGATGAGTGATTTTTGCCCCTTTATAAAAAGTTTTTGGCAGGTATCAAGAAGTTATCGTCAAACATAATATCTCCTTAATAGCTCAAAACTTCTCTTACTCTCTGGCTTCCCTGGAGTTGAAGTTCTTTTTCCCCTCTTCCCTTGTGCATCAAGAGAAATTGCCCGGCTTCCACGAATACTATGGATGATCATCTGTCGCCTTGAAGGTGCGCTCGTCCTGAGAGGCATCCGTGTAGCTCATCACAATAACAAAAGGTATGGTTTTTTCCACACGTGTTTTTCTGTCAAGGAGAATCTTTTGTCGTTCAAGGGTAAGCTCTATGTGGGTGTTGGATGTTCGCCACCTATAAAAGGCAAGAACACCTTCCAGATCACCTTCGGGGGGATTGATATAGCCAAGACTATACGAAGCTCTATCTGAGTATTGACGAACAAAGGAGACTTTCATTCGTTCATAGACATTGGTAGCCTCATCAAAACTCTGAAGAGGAACAAGATAATAGCCTAAAATAAGACGGTTATTTTCGAAAACGTACCCAATCGTTATTTCTTGTCGAAGAAAAGGAAGCCACTTTCTCCCTTCTTGATAGAATAGAGTGAGGATAAGTTTGTCCTGGGAGACATTGGTAAAAAAGATCGCCTTTTCCTTTTGGAGAACGGTAGGACGCTCTTCTCCCCAAAGAAAGCCCCTGAAATTATCTTTTTCTTTAAAATAGGCATACTCTTTTGTTTCGACAAAAGGTGGCATGTTGTCATCTATTTCAATACCTGGAAAAGGATTAGAAAACAGCATAGACACAAAAACCAGACCAGCTCCATGCACAAAAAGAAGTTTCCTGCCCATCATACACATTTTCCGCTGAAATACATTATACACTATCATAAAGATTCTTGCCATTTTTCCAAGCCTGTGTTTGCCTTTTTTGGCTGTTTTCCCTATACTATGAGGGAAAAAAAAGAGGTGTGAATATGGAAATCCTGCAGCGTGTTCCTCTCTCGGATAAAACAACCTTTCAAATAGGCGGAGAGGCAGAATTTTTTTGCGAGCCATCTACAATAAATGAAGTCAGGTATGTCCTATCCCTTGCCAGACAAAACACATGGAGGGTCATTGTCCTGGGAGGGGGCTCAAATATTCTCTTTGCTGATGGTCTCATTCAAGGGCTCGTGATAAGCACGCGAGCACTCTCCTGGCTACGAGAGGAGGAACTTCTCTGGGTAGGAGCGGGAATGACGATGGACCATCTCACCACCTGGGCTATAGAAAATGGGAAAAGCGGGCTGGAATGGAGCGGTGGACTTCCCGGAACAGTGGGAGGAGCCACCTATATGAACGCGCGTGCCTATCAGCATGAGATGAGCGAGGTCGTGGAAAAGGTTCGTGTGATAGACTTTTCGGGGAAGGAGTTTTTTCTTTCCCACAAAGAAATACAATACTCTTACAAAAAAAGTATCTTCATGGAACATGAAGATTGGATAATCCTTGAGGTAGGGCTCAAACTTCACGATGCCCCTATCGATGACGTGAGGACCAAAACAGAGGCCTGTCGTCGTGACAGAGAACAAAAAGGGCAATACGCCTACCCCTCGGCCGGTTGTGCTTTCAAAAACGACTATAGCCACAACCTTCCTGCGGGTAAAGTGATTGATGAAATTGGACTGAAAGGTTTTTCTATCGGTGGTGCGAAAGTTTATGAGAAACACGCCAATTTCATCATCAATACAGGCTCTGCACGCGCCGACGATGTGATCCGTCTCCTCGAGGAAATAGAACGCCTCGTGTATGAAAAAACAGGGGTGCATCTTGAACGTGAAGTAAGGATTATCCGCTAGGAGAAATAATATGAAAAAAGGCTGGATGTACGGAATTCTCTTTTTCTTTTTGTGGATAGGGATGTTTTTCCTCCTTGAGGGTATACTGAGAGTGATGGGCATAGGGTACAGCACAGAACCTTTTGAACGGGTAGCTGGAACCCCCTACTTCAGAGACAACCCGGATTTTCTCAACAAGTATTATCCCGGGAGAAGAACTCCCCGCTCAGAGGCAAAGTTTAAAAACCTCTTTCTTGCACAAAAACCCACCAATGGACTGCGGATATTTGTTCTTGGTGGTTCCACAGCCCAGGGATGGCCATTTGAACCCAATCAATCATTCACCAAAATGATAGAAATCCAACTCCAATTCCTTTTGCCAGAAAAACACATTGAAGTGATCAATCTCGGCTATAGTGCCATGAGTAGTTACTATGTTGCCGATGTCACACGAAAACTTGCCCGTTATCAACCCGACATCATTGTTCTCTACACAGGACAGAATGAATACTACGGAACGCTTTCAGTGACCACAGGGGGTGGAGATCTCTCGAAACAAATATATCTCTTTCTTCGAGAGTGGAGAATATTCCAAATCCTTTTCGCTCTCTTTGAAAAAAGCCAAAAACCCTCGAAAACCATGATGGCTGCTCAATTTTCCGGTCGTCAACTCCCCATGGGGGAAAAAGACGCAGAAGTAGCTGATGCCTTTCGGCGTAATCTCACCAGGGTGTTTTCCTGGGCAAAAAAACACCATGTAGAGGTCATCGTTTACAAGATGGCAGCCAACCTTATCCACATGCCTCCTTTTGCCAGTGAGGGAGAGAGAGAAGTAGCCCCACTTATCCTCTCCAATACTCATTTCTTCCGACATGAGACCTGGCAAACCGTTTCAACGGCGCAACTTCTTTCCAACTGGCGAACAACCTACCCAAACAACGCCCATATCCTCTATCTTGACGGTTTAGCAAGACGCGCAAGAAAAGAGGAGTTTCTTGATATTCTCAAACAAGCAAAAGACAGAGACACCATCCCCTTCCGTTATCGGGAGATTTTACAAGACGTACTCTCAAATGCAGGAGCACACTGGCATGTAAGTTTCATCCCCCTTCACCAAAAAATTAAAGAAGTTTACGGATCAGAGGGTTTCGGAAGAAAACTTTTTATTGACCATCTTCATTTTAACTATACAGGCCAAAGATTGCTCGCAAACCTGGGGGTAGAAGCCGTACTCTCTCTTAAAGATTTCAAGACAAAAGCCCCCTCTTCCAACGCTCTGCCGTTAAAAGAGGTGTCCCATCTGCCAGGACTTGCTCACGAGGATTGGATCGATGCCGGGCTTTGGCTTACTGTCTATGATGAGTTTATGGCGATTCAAAATATTCTTACCCTCCTCTCCCAGAGTCCCTACAAAGACATGTTGATCCCATACACGAAAGATCCTGCCTGGGGAGAAATAGGCATGCTCACCAGAAAGCCTTTCTCTGAGATTCTTGCCTCCTTCTCAAGCAAAAAGAACCAGAGTTTTGGGAATTACCTTCTCTCCCGGCTCACAGACAACAAAGAGTGGGAGACAATAGAGGTACTCCTCCAGGCCTATCGGCACAACAATCCAGGCATCCCAACAGGTTACAAAAACTGTGCAGAGTTCTACACCTCGCGAAACCGTTACGAGGAGGCCATTCAATTTTACGCCATGGCGTATCTTCTTGCCGAAAAAAAAGAACGCCTCGAAATTGAGAAAAAAGGGCAATCCCTTGCTCGTATGCTGGGAAAACCAGACCAGTGGAGAGAAACCATCGATTTTTTGGCAAAAAATCCCTGGCCATGCTATAATAGTAGCAACAGTGCAACAGTGATGCACAAAAAAGGAGGCAACCGTGAATTCATTGGGGAAATTTTTGAAGGAATTCTGGCTTTTTGTCAAGGAAAATAAAAAGCTCTGGCTTATTCCTATTATTTTACTTCTTGCAATTTTTGGTGTGGTTGTGATTCTTGCCCAGTCGCAGGCGCTGGCACCCTTTATCTATAGCCTCTTTTAGCCTATGGTCATCTTAGGGATTTCTGCCTTTTATCATGATAGTGCCGCTGCAATTGTCAGAGATGGTGAAATTGTTGCAGCAGCCCAACAGGAGAGATTCTCCAGAAAAAAGGGGGATGAGTCTTTTCCCCGGGAAGCCATTGCCTATTGCCTTGCCGAAGCTCAAGTGAATATAAAAAACGTGGATTATGTTGTTTTCTACGACAAGCCACTCGTGAAATTTGATCGGATACTTGCTTCGTATATTCATACTGCCCCTCGCGGACTGCGCTCCTTTCTTATGGCTATCCCGATCTGGTTAAAGCAAAAGCTCTGGTTAGAGGACCTTATCCGCAAGGAACTTCATTACGACGGTCCCGTTCTTTTCTCTTCCCATCACCAGGCTCACGCGGCAAGTGCGTTTTATCCCTCGCCTTTTGAAAAAGCGGCTATTCTCACGGTGGATGGTGCCGGAGAGTGGAATACCACCACGATAGGAAGAGGCAATGGTAACCGTATTGAGCTTTTGAAACATATCGATTTTCCCCATTCTTTGGGGCTTTTGTATTCAGCGTTTACCTACTACTGTGGTTTTAAGGTCAACTCCGGTGAGTACAAATTGATGGGACTGGCCCCCTATGGAGAACCCAAATATGTTGATCTCATTAAAAAGCATATCGTAACCATTCGAGAGGATGGTTCCCTCTATCTCCATGAGAAATATTTTAACTACATCAGTGGACTTACGATGATTTCCCGTGCTTTTGAGAAACTCTTTGGCCTGAAAGCCCTCCCTCAAGGCGCTACCCCAACTCAGTTTTACATGGATGTAGCGGCATCCATTCAGGCAGTCACTACCGAAGCTCTTGTGAAAATGGCGCGTTACGCTCGAGAAATAACACAGGAAAAGTACCTATGTCTTGCCGGAGGCGTAGCCCTCAACTGTGTAGCGAATAACCACATCCTACGAGAAAGCGGATTTGAGGATGTGTGGATACAACCTGCAGCAGGAGACGCTGGTGGTGCACTGGGAGCAGCCCTCGCCGTATGGTATGGTTACTTAGGAGAGAAGCGAAGCGCCGATGGGATCCATGACTTTCAAAAAGGAAGTTATCTCGGACCATCGTATAGCGACAATAAAATCCGGGAAGTCCTGGATGCTTACCAGGCGGTGTATGAAAGGCTTGAGGATGAGGTTTTGTTTCAACGAGTAGCACGAGATATTGCTGATGGCAAAGTTGTGGGATGGTTCCAGGGGAGAAGTGAGTTCGGTCCACGAGCCCTGGGAAACCGTTCTATCCTAGGAGATGCGAGAAGCCAGGATATGCAAACAACCATGAATCTCAAGATTAAGTTTCGAGAGTCTTTTCGTCCCTTTGCCCCGGCGGTCTTAGCAGAGGATGTCAACGAGTGGTTCGAGTGGGATAGACCATCTCCCTACATGCTTTTTGTTGCCGACGTGAAAAAAGAGCATCGTTTCCCTGTGTCAAGGGAAGATAAGACAGGACTCGAACTCTTGAAACAGCCAAGGTCAAAACTCCAGGCGATCACGCACGTTGACTTTTCAGCCCGTCTCCAAACCGTTCACAGAGAAACAAATCCCCGTTTTTATACTCTCCTTGAGGCATTTAAACGTCTCACTGGATGTGGTGTCATCATCAACACCTCTTTTAACGTTCGGGGAGAGCCGATTGTGAACGATCCCCGCGATGCTTACCGGTGTTTTATGGGAACAAATATCGATGTTCTCGTTATCGGAAACTACTATCTTGAAAAGACAAAACAACCTCCCTTTAAGGAGCTCCAAACATGGAAAAGCACCCTCATAGCCGACTAACGGTTTCTGAATACCGGCATTTTGGACTTTCTTTTGGGTTAGGAATGCTGATTTTAACCCTCATCGGCTGGTGGAAAGGATTCCCCCCAACAGTAATGTGGGTTACAGCGGGACTCTGGCTCTATCACTGGATTGGTGGGATTCTCTGGCCTAAGGGGCTATGGATTACCCAGTGGATTGCCTCCCGTTTATGGGATGTGCTCTCACATTTGATATCAACCATTGTTCTTGGTACTCTCTTTTACCTTATTCTGACACCGTTATTTATTCTTCTGCGTTTATTCGGTCAGGATCATGTTCATAAAAATACAGGAGAATGGCAGGATTTTTCCCCTAAAGAAAACGACCTTAAACGCATGCAAAGATGGTTTTAGAAGAAAGCGCTCATAAGAACCAGAAAAGAAAAGAGAAAGATTTCTTCCCGGTTAAAACTTTTCATCCTTTCCTTCCTGGCATTGTCGATTCATTGTCCCTTGATTGTTTACTTACAAAAGTAAACACTGAAATTTCAAATAGTTGACAAAATTCTCCAAATTTGTTATAGTAATATACACACTTTCCCAAGTGAGGTTGTGCATGTTTCAAGTCGTGATGGAGCTTTATGTCAATTCTCTCTATCCAGGAATGGTCTTTAGTGGAGATGTGTATGACGATCAAGACACACTTGTTCTCCCAAAAGGTCAACCTCTTACCAAAGACATCATCGAAAATCTCAAGCTGAAAAAAATCAAAAAAATACACTACACCCAGGAATCCATGCTTTTTAAACAGCCTGTAAGCCAGTCCATGATCAGTGAAGCCAACATCAATAAAGCCGCCAACCTTCTCATCGAAATCGAAAACATGCTAAAAAACAATACAACGGGAATCCCGACCAAGGCAGCTCAGGAAGTTGTCGGAGATTTTATCCAGGATATTCGAAAAAACAAAGACGCCTATCTAAACCTTCTTGAACTTCAATCCAACGATCAATACATTTATACCCACGCCATTAATGTCACAAACATCTCCATCCTCATCGCCACAATGATCAATCTCCCCGAGGAAAAAATCCACGACCTTGGTATTGCAGCCCTCTTTCATGACATCGGAAAGATCCTGATTCCCTCCGACATTGTCGATAAAGTTTCTCCTCTTACCCCCGAAGAATGGAAAATCATAAAACAGCATCCTGTTTATACTTACAAAACCCTTCAAGCAGAGGGGGTTTTTTCCGAGAATGTTCTCAAGAGTGCTCTCTGTCATCACGAAAATCACCAGGGAGGTGGATATCCTCTCGGCATCAACCACGAAAAACTCAATATCCTTGCCAACATCATTTCCCTGGCGGATGTCTTTGACGCAATAACAAGTATGCGGCCCTACCGGGAAGCAAAAACCATGGATGAAGCCTTTGCCTATATCATGGAACAATCAGGAAAAAGATTTCATCCTCAGCTTGCCCAGACTTTTTTGAAACATCTTGTCCAAAAACTCCATGAATCTCCTCTGTATCCTCTCGATAGCTACGTTTTACTAAACACAGGAGAAATAGGGTACGTCGTAGACTATCCTAACAACCAGAAATTTACCCTTCGACCAGTTGTCAATATCTTTTTCAACCCCCACAAATCTTCCAATCTCCAGGAATGTTTTCTCCGTTTTCCTGTTCAAATCAACCTTGAAAAAGATTACTCTCGCATGATCGTGAAGCGCATTATTGACCCAGCTTATATTGCCAAATTTGACAAAATTCTTGGAAGAATCTAAATCTCATACATCCAACAAATCCATGGCGATATTTTCAATCCCATAAGAAAAGGTAACATTCAAACACTCTTCCCCTGGAAGGGCACGAAACCATCGATGAGAATCAAAAGTTACTCCGGCATACGAAAAGATCATCTCCGTTTTCTCTACAATCTCTCCTAAAGTATACCTTTCTCCTCCTAGATTTCCACACCCAAGAGCATCGGATGTTAACCAATCCAGCAACCACGGCAACATATCCATTTCATAAGCCAGCACTACCTCGCTTTGAGCACTCCAGCGGATTCTTTCCTGTACCCCATGCTTCAATGCTGAAAGACAAACCATGAGCGGATGTTTACTATTGAGAAGCCCCCGACGAGAGATAATGGTGGGAAGTCTCACTGTTTTTACTCCAAATAAATCCCGCATCATTCTCACCATTCCCTCAAAAATAAACCCTATCCGTTGAAGTGCTCCATCATTCGTCTCAAGAGTATATCCCTGCAAAACAACCTTCTCCACATCAGGAAAAGAAAAATACTCATACAAACTCGCAAAAAGCTCCATCACCATAGCTGGCGTCATCATAGGACGGAACCAATCCATCGTCAAATCAATCACCAATCGATCACAAGAAGGAACAGGATCCCCTACGGCTATTACTCTCCCCTGAAATGAAGAAAAAAGCACCAATTTCTCTCGAATCTCCCCCAATTCTGTATGAAGTGGTAAGACCAAACAGGTTCTCATTCATTTACCGCCCTGGAAAAAACGTTTCACACTTTGCCAGAGCTGAACAAAAGGTGTAAAAAGCTCCAAAAGAGATCGCTTCTTCTCTGCCGGAAGAGCCTCTTCAAAAACATAACGAAAAGTCCACACGTGCAATACGGGTCCAATCCCATACACCGTCACTAATGGAATCACCAAGGTAATCGGATTGGTAGCAGGAACAAAAAGAAAGGCATACACAACCCAAGAGATAACCAACATCACAAAGTACACCACTCCATGCCTCGCCACCGTATACAAAGCCAGCACCAACATCTCTTGAGGTTTCAATCCACTTTTATAAAGTAACACTACCAAAACCATCTGCATCATCATCAGAACAACCAAAAACCACAAGGCGAACAAAACAACTAAAGACCAAAAAAGAGGGAACACCCTCACCTGCTCAAGAGAAAAAACCAGAGAAAGCCCAAGAAGTCCCCCCGATATTGTTCCTCCTATCCACCAGCCAAGAGAAGGAAAAAACCACTCCTTCACCATCTTCCAGAGCGTTTTAAAATACTCAACCACAGGCCCATCTATCATTCTCTCATGCATAACATGACTGACCACCGACAAAGGCCAGAGCCACATACCCCCTATTGTCGTACAGATCATCACTATCCAAAAGCCCCAATGCTGCTGGACAAAAGTCACATCCGTCGTTATGACAAAAGCAACTGTGGGAACTAGCACCAAAAAGGAAGGATTCATCGAACCTATAAGAGAAGTCACAAGACTATACGAAAGATTATCCCACCACGACCAAAAACTTCGCCCCAAAATTCGGCCTATCATAGGTCCTCCTAAAAACGAATCGCCATAAATGTTCTATCATCATCCTGAACGGCACCCTCATAAAAATCCTCCAGGTGCATTAACATCCCTCCAATAACATCCGAAGCCGAATTCACTTCTCTGACCACAACATCAAAAAACTCCGTCAAACGATCCAAACCCACTTGCTCTCCCATAGGATTTGCACCCTCTATAACCCCATCGCTAAACATGAGAAGAACATCCCCAGCATGATACCTGATAACATCCTCTTGAAATTTAGCATTCTTAAAAGTTCCCACAATAGGATTCTTGTTTTTCAAGTGCTTTACAGCATCCTCTTTTACACTATAATACAATTGATCAATATGCCCCGCTGATAAATAATGTATCTGCTGAGCTTTTCTGTCCACCATAATAGCAAAAAGTGTAATATAAGAATAAGTATTTTCCAGAATCCTTGTAATACGACGATTCAAAACGGTAAAAGCCTCGGAAAGATGAGAAAATCGTTTTTCTTCTATCAATTCCTCCACCTCAACCTTGAGCATAGCCCATATCATCGCCGCATACACCCCATGACCGGAAGCATCCCCCAACAAGAAAAGCAACACATCATCCGAGAGCAAAAACATATCATAGTAGTCCCCTCCCACACTCTGCATGGGCATGTAGGAGATTTCCATATCTATAATCTTTTGCAATGCCCGTTGTCTATCAATTGGCAACAACGAAATCTGAAGCGACTGAGCTGTCCGTATCTCATCCATCACCTTTTTGTTTACCTCGGCAAGACGTCTTCTCGACTCAGCCTCACGAACAAAAACCTCAATATATTCAAAAATCAGATAAAAAGACATTGCAAGAGACATAAAAACACACCCCAAAGACATTAAAAATCCCGACCACTCAACCCACCATATCTTTCCTAAAAAAGCCCCGATCCAGATAAGAATAGCCCCTTCCCCCCCAAAAAGTAACGTCCGATAACGGAGAGCATTGATCGCAGAAATTTTCCCCTTTTCCCGTTTCATCAACGAAACAAACTCAACCCCCTCCAGAACACCGGTTAGAAAAAGATATCCCCCTATCCCTAAAACTATCCAATCACCAAAACGGTCCCACCATCGAAACGGCAAAAACAAAAGAGAAACAATTATCCCTCCCGTCAGCAAAAAATACCAAAAAACATACCAGCGTGTATACTCTCTATACCCATCGGTTTCGACAAAACCAAGATCCTTTACCCAAACAAAAATATACCGCAAAAGCAAAACAAAACAACTAACGATGATAAGCACCAAACTCATCTCAGCAAGTTCCACAGAAAACGGAACCCTTTGCCCCATCCACCCTAGAAATCCCAGGAGGGAGATAAGACCACCCGCCAGAATAATATACAACAGATCCGGCTTAATCTCTTTCGAGCCACCTTTTCTCAAAAGAAAGAGAAGAAACGCTATATACTGAACCATCAAAAATAATCCAAAACTTCCCCCAATAACATACCATACACTCATATCACCCTCTTTTTCTCAAAAATTCAAAATTTTCTTAAAAGATTTCTCTTTTTCAGGATAATAAACGTATTATTTACAGATAAAATATTTTTTACTTGATTTTTTCTTTTGATGTATCTATACTATTATAGAGAAAAACAAAAAAAAGAGCAATGGTTTTGGAAAATTTTTTCCAAAAAAAGGAGGCTTATATGCGTTTTCTCATACATTCTCTTAAAAAAAACGTAATCTTTATTCTTGTAGTTATTTCTGTGACAGCATGTACCCTGATGGAAGACACTATCGATGAAAACGGCATCTTATGGGAATACTATGTTTCAAATCCCATTTCTCTGGGCATAGAAACCATGCCCTCAGCCAACCTCCTTCTTTTCGCTGACGAAGGAAATACCTTATATGCTCTTGATGCTGGAAGTGGCCTCTTGCGATGGAAGATCACCCTCCCCATCACCCTCACTACCATACTCCCGATGGGTTCTACCCTGTATATCATAGGATACTCCAACACGGGACCTCAAACAAGTGTCTTCTATACCGTGGAAACTCTCAATGGTTCTATAGCTAACCAACAAAGTTTTCCTATCAAGCCCCTTGTCAACCGTTATCTAACCCTTCCTGAAGGAGTACTGCTCTATTCATCCAGTGAGGCAGTTATTCTGTCAAACAACGGAACGATAAGCGGAACATATTCGCTGTTAAATGGCGTCATCGCCATGGAAAAAATAGGCAATGACTATTATGCTCTTATTCGGGAAACTGATACTACCACAAAACTTCAAAGATACGACCAGAATTTCAATGCTATGGGCACAAGCACCCATAGTGACAATCCTACAGGCGTATTCATCGCATGGGGCAACAAGCTCTATATTGGCACAACCTCTTCTCTTCTTCAGAGTGACACTACTCCTTCTCTGAGCACTTTCAAAAACTTTGCAGTGAAAGCCTCCCCTACCTGGAGTAGCTTTTTGCTTTACGTCCCCTCCGCCAAAACCTTCGAGGGAGGAATTCGCAGTTATGATCTTTCTGGCAATCAACAGTGGGGAGTTGCCACGTATGCTCCTATTAGTTATGCTCCCCTTGTGTACAATAGCACCTATCAGAGCATCTTCTCCCTTGATGATAACGGAAACGTCGGTGTATACGATGCCTCAAACGGAAGACTTCTCTTTCAACGTTACCTTGGAAGTATCCAGAAACAAGGACTAAAACTCCCCATGGATATTTACCAGAACTATATTTTTATTCCATTTTCCTTTCCCTCCAAAGTTGTATGCTTTTCCATAAGACATGCAAGCACCGGTCAGTAAAATATGCCAGCTTTTCGTGTCCATGCCCCATTTCAACCTGCAGGTGATCAACCCAAAGCCATTGAAGCTCTTGTAAAAAACTTTCAAGAGGGAAAAAAACGCCAGGTTCTCCTCGGTGTTACAGGGAGTGGGAAAACCTTCACCATGGCTCATGTTATCCAGGCACTCCAGTATCCTACCCTTATCATGTCTCACAATAAAACCCTTGCGGCCCAGCTTTATCGAGAGTTCCGGGATTTTTTTCCTGAGAATGCCGTGGAATACTTTGTTTCCTACTATGACTACTATCAGCCAGAGGCATATGTACCTCAGCGAGACCTCTACATCGAAAAAGATGCAAGCATCAACGACGAAATAGACAGAATGCGTGTGTCAGCTGTTGCCTCCCTTATGGATAGACATGATGTTATTGTTGTCGCCTCTGTCTCGTGTATCTATGGTCTGGGAGCTCCAACAGACTACAAGGAACTCATGCTTCTCCTCAAAAAAGGCATGATAAGAGACAGGGAAAGTATTCTCTCCCACCTTGTCCAGATCCAGTACGAAAAAGCAGACATCGAACTCAACAGAGCCTCTTTCCGGGTTAAAGGAGATGTTATCGATATCCACACTGCCTACTCACGAGAGGTCATTCGTATAGAAATGTTTGGCGATGAAATTGAATCCATAAAACGACTCCATCTTATTACAGGAAATCTTATCGAAGAACTTGATCGTATTGTCATCTATCCAGCCAAGCTCTTCCTTACCACCCAGGATAAGCTTAAACTTGCCATAGAATCCATCGAAGCTGAGCTTGCCCAGCGAGTTGCTGAACTCAAAGCTGAAAACAAAACTCTCGAGGCGTATCGTCTTGAAACACGCACACGGTACGATATCGAGATGCTCTCTGAGCTCGGCTATTGCAACGGTATTGAAAACTACTCCCGTCATCTCTCTTTTCGCAAACCCGGTGAACGCCCTTTTGTTCTCCTCGACTACTTTCCAAGGCCGTTTCTTACAATCCTCGATGAATCCCATCAGACTATCCCTCAGATCAACGGCATGTTCCATGGAGATTATTCCCGAAAAAAAACTCTCGTTGATTTTGGTTTTCGCCTCCCATCAGCTCTTGACAATCGTCCTCTTCGCTTTGAAGAGTTCGACACGCTTTTGGATCACGTCATGTATGTATCTGCAACACCCGCTGAATACGAACTCACCCATAGTGAAGCTATCGTCGAGCAGATTATCCGCCCCACAGGGCTTATTGACCCGGAGGTAGAAGTTCGTCCAACGACAGGACAAATCGAAGACATCATCCGAGAGGTTCAGCTTCGTATTCAAGAGGGGGAACGCACCATCATCACCACACTGACCAAAAAAATGGCAGAAGACCTCACCCAGTATTTACTTGATCAAAACATGAAAGTCGCCTACATCCACTCCGAAGTGGAAACGATTGAACGTGTTGAGATTCTCAAAAAACTCCGTATGGGCATCTACGATGTGATCGTCGGCATCAATCTTCTCCGTGAAGGCATCGATCTCCCCGAAGTCTCGCTCGTTATTATTCTTGATGCCGACAAGATGGGATTTCTCCGATCCGCTCGTTCCCTTATCCAGATTATCGGGAGAAGCGCTCGCCATGTCAACGGAAAAGTCATCATGTACGCTGACAACATCACCGAAAGTATGGCCGAAGCTATCCGGGAAACCTATAGGCGCCGCGAACTCCAGCTCGAGTACAACCGTATCCATAACATTACCCCCACTAGCGTAAGAAAAGAAATAGCCGATATCCTTGAACGAAAACTCAAAGAAACCGAAGAAAAAGCCGACGAACTCGAAAAACTCAAACGCTCCATCCCGGACAAAAAACGCCTCATTCAAGAGATGGAAAAACTCATGTTCCAGTATGCCGAATCCCTCGAATTTGAAAAAGCTGCATTTGTCCGCGATCAAATCGAGGAAATCAAACACAGCACCACTATCGAATAAACCAGAAAAACTCTCCGCTGAGAATCAAAAAGCCAGTTATCCTCTCCGAAGCTCTTCCACAACCTCTTCCATTTTCATCCCGTGAGAAGCTTTTACCAGAATCGTATCCCCTGGCTGGAGAAGCGAACGAATACTCCGAACAAGTTCCTGTTTGGAAGGAAACCAAAAAGCAAGCATCTGATTTGACTTAAGTTTTTCAAAGGCATAACGAGACTCTTCCCCATGGAGGATCACCAGATCTGCCACCTGATTGGTAACAATTGTTTCCCCTATCATCTCATGAAGAGAACGGGAAAGTTTCCCCAGCTCAAGCATATCCCCCAGAATTGCCACCCTTCGTCCAGGCAGGTCTTTCAGCATGAAAAGAGCCGCTCTCATCGAAGAGGGATTGGCATTATAGGCATCATTAATAATCGTCCACTGAGCGGTTTTAATAATCTCACTTCTTCCTGAAACAGGCTGAAAGTCTTCTATAGCATGTAAGGCCTGCATAATATCCACACCAAAATACTCTGCCACCTTAAGAGCTATAGCCAAATTGGTGATATTATGCCGCCCAGGCAAGCGAAAACGAAAACTCATCCCCTGATAGTAGAGAAGATACCCCTCGAGACCTCTGTTTTCCATAATTGTCACTTCTTCAGGAATAACATCCACAACCTCAACAGGCGAAAGTTTTTTATGATAACTGTAAAATTCATCATTACGATTGAGAAAAGCTACACCATACTTTGGCACCATACCACGGAAAATCTCTCCCTTTGCCCGGGCAATATTATACAAAGACCCAAGGTTGCCAATATGAGCATATCCCACATTGGTAATTACCGAAGCATAGGGATGCATAATAGAAGAAAGATATCCTATCTCACCCGGATGATTCATCCCCATCTCCAGCACCATAAAATGCGCACCCTCTTTTGCCTCCAGAACCGTCAAAGGAAGTCCAATATCATTATTGAGATTCTTTTTCGTGGAATGCACCTGATACTTTAAAGATAACAAGTAGGCGATAAGTTCACGAGTCGTCGTTTTTCCAGAACTTCCTGTAACCGCAATCACCTTACTAAAAAGGTACTTGCGGTACTCTCGAGCAAGCACTCCTAGCGCCTCACGACTTTTCTTCACGACAAAGAAAATACCCGGTAATAACGCCTTCTTGTGTTTTTTATAGTATGTGCGTTCAATAATAAAAACCTTTACACCAAGCCTTACACAATCCGGGATAAAATCATGCCCATCAAAACGCTCACCCGGTAAAGCAACAAAACACTCAGAAGGCTGAATAGTCCTAGAATCAATAGAAAAGGCCGTTACACCCAGAGGTTTTTCTTCAAGATTCTCTATACACTGAGCAAAGTTATTCAGCGTAAGAACCTCTTTTAACCACACGAGACTAAACATCTCTCTATCCTTACCTGTAAGTCACAGCCTTTTTTGTCTCTCCCCCAAAAAAGGCATTCACTTGAAGATGAAATCTCCGGATATCCTTCACTCCAAAAGTTGACAAAAGCATTTGCAAAATCTCTTGTTGTAATTTCTCCGCATACTCCCGGCATGACTTTTCATGAGACAATTTCACCCTCACATCAAGATTGACAAACTTTCGCTTCACAACAGAAACATACACATCACAAGATACTACCTCAGAGAGAAGAGAAAGTTGCTGCTCCAGGTACGACTGAAGTGCCGCTTTGTGAATCTCTAACTCCCCATATGGTGTTCGAACGTAGAGAGTATGGATTAAGAAAAACTCATAGTACCACCAACTTCCCGTCACCAAACCCACCAACACCAACAACCAACCAAAAACAGCAAGAAAAACCGAAGGAGTCATGCCTGTTGTGAAATGAATAGCATTCTCGATCGGCACTTCAGAAAGCCTTACACCAATCAAAAGAAATACCAATCCACTCAATGTCACTACCAACCAAATAGCCTGAATAAGAATAACCACTAATTTAGTTCTCGACTGATTCATCATACAAACCTCTCACAATTATTGTACTCTCTCGAACGTTCAGCCCGGCCAGTTTCTCTAAAGAAGCCGCTAATTTTGCTCGAAACTTTTCGACCGTTTCCGGGATATTGAGACCACTTTTTACCACAATCTCCATACGGACATCAACCTGCCGAAAACCACCAAAAGAAATCCAGAGAGACTTCTTTTTCTCGGGAAATTTAACAACCCCAAACTCTCTTACAATCCAGGCGATAAGATCAACAACAGCTGCTTTAGTAATGACATACTTTTCCATAAATGCCTCTTATTTCATTTTAAAGTTTTCCATGAATTTGGTGGAATACGCTCCTCGAATAAAATCAGGGTGATCCATCATTTGCCGATGAAAAGGAGCCGTGGTCTTAATCCCCTCAATACGCAATTCATCGAGCAAACGACGCATTCTCGCAATAGCCTCTTCACGATTTCTTCCCCAGGCAAGAACCTTGGCCACCAGAGAATCATAGTACTTGGGTATCTCGTAGCCTGCATAGATATGACTATCGATACGGATACCAGGCCCACCAGGGAAGTGAAGATCCACAATCTTGCCAGGTACTGGCATAAAGTTCATGTATGGATCTTCAGCATTGATACGACATTCAATGGCATGACCATAGATCTTTAAATCCTCCTGGGTAAAGGAGAGTTTCTCTCCCATGGCCACACGTATCTGTTCTTTCACCAGATCTACCCCTGTAATCAGCTCCGTAACCGGATGTTCCACCTGGATACGGGCATTCACCTCCATAAAGTAAAACTGTTTTGCCTCTTCATCGTAGAGAAACTCCATCGTTCCAGCACCAAAATAGCCAGCATGAGCTGCTCCACGGCGAACTGCTTCTACCATCTTTTCTCGAATCTCTTCTGGTAAAGCAGGACTTGGAGCTTCCTCAATAAGTTTCTGATGACGTCTCTGGATAGAACAATCTCTCTCAAACAAGGCTGCAACATTTCCATGTTTATCAGCAATGAACTGAATCTCAATATGTCGGGGGTTCTGGAGATATTTCTCTACATACACATCAGGATTACCAAAAGCAGTTTGAGCCTCAGCCTGAGCAATGGGAAAAATACTTGAAAGTTCATCGTCTGACCAGGCTACACGCATACCCTTACCACCACCACCTGCTGTGGCTTTCACAATAACAGGATATCCCACCTCATGAGCAAACTTCAAAGCCTCAGCGACGTCTTTGATAATTCCTGTTCCGGGGGTAATTGGAACCCCTGCCTCACTCATCGTTTTCCGTGCTGTAGCTTTATCTCCAAGCTTGTCCATCACATCGCCGGAGGGACCAATAAAAACAAGATTATGATCAGCACAAATCCGGGCAAACTTGGAGTTTTCCGAAAGAAAACCATAACCTGGATGAACAGCATCCGCTCCTGTAATCTCAGCAGCACTGATAATTGCTGGAATATTAAGATATGAATCCTTCGAAAGAGCTGGTCCTATACATACATCCTGATCAGCCAGCTTCGTGTGAAGGGAGTCTTTGTCTACTTCAGAGTGAATCGCTACCGTCTTTAATCCCAGCTCTTTGGCTGCGCGAATCACTCGTACGGCTATCTCTCCACGATTCGTAACAAGAATTTTATTTATCATAACCACCTCCCTTATGCCTCAATCCGGAAAAGAGGTTGTCCATACTCTACTGGCTGCCCCTCCTCTACCAAGATTTCTTTTACTTTACCATCAAACTCACAAACCACGTCCTGAAGGTGTCCCAATACACGGACATGAGCAATCACATCTCCTTTTTTCACCACGTCGCGAAGTTTCACATAAGCTTCTTTGGTTTTAGGATTCAACCGTGTAAAGATACCAACCCATTTCGATGTCACATCTTTGATAGAGGATTCTGGAACAGAAGATTCCGAGGTTGATTGAGCAGCAGGAGTCTGTGAAGCAGGAGCTGGAGCCTGGGCTGTCACAACAGGAGCAGGTTTCTGTTTTGAGCCACCACTTACCATACGTACTTTGAGCTCCCCCTGCTGAAACTCTATCTCACCAACATCAACATCCTCAAAGAGGGTATACAATTCTTTCAAATCTTTGATAGAAAACATACTCACACCTCCAACACAATCACTTTAATCACTTTACTTCACCCTTTCAATGTAACGATCATCACGAGTATCAACACGTATCTTCTCACCAACCTGCACAAACAGAGGCACCTGCACTACCGCCCCCGTTTCCAGGGTAGCAGGCTTGGAACCACCGCTTACCGTATCACCACGAAGACCGGGATCGGTCTCCACAATCTCAAGCTCGACGAACATCGGGGGCTCTACCGAGATAACCTGACCATCGTAAAAAGAAAGATCACAGATCATCTCGTTTTTCAAATATTTTGATGCTTCATCAACAACTTCTTCAGGGACATGAAACTGCTCGTAGGTTTCCGTATCCATAAAAACATACTCTTGCCCCTCTTTGTAAAGAAGTTGAGCCGGTCTCGTTTCGATCATCACATCCTCAAGATCTTCTCCTGCACGAAAAGTCTTTTCTACCACAGCATCTCGTAAAAGGTTTTTGAGTTTCGTCCTTACAACCGCACCACCTTTCCCTGGTTTGTGATGCTGGAACCAGATCACTTTGTAAAGTTCTCCATCCAGTCTGATCACCGTTCCTTTACGAAGGTCATTTGAAGAAATCATATCCTTACCTCCATAGGCTACAATTTATAGTCTGTTTGTGTCAACACCTCGGCACCGTTCTTGCGAACCAGCACCATATCCTCAAGTCGGATACCAAATCCCTCATCAGGGAGATAAATCCCCGGCTCAACGGTAAAAATCATCCCTTCCTGAAGAATCTGAGTATTACCAAACCTCAGGTAAGGGTCCTCGTGAATCTCTACCCCAACACCGTGACCGGTAGAATGCCAGAAGTTCTCTGCATACCCCGCATCAGCTATAACGCGATAAGCAGCTTGATGAACGGTTTCTGCCGTTACTCCCGGCTTTACAACTTCCTCCGCTGCCCGTAAAGCCTGTTCAACAATACGGCGAATCTCGAGGATTTTTGGTTTCTTTATTTTAAAGGGAGAAAAACATCTTGTAAAGTCAGAACAGTATCCATTCTTCAAAATTCCAAAATCAAACATGACCACCTCTCCCTTCTCGATAACACGGCTTGATGCCGTCCCATGGGGAAGTGTGGTACGGTAGCCAGAAGCCACAATAGGCTCAAAGGAAAAGGCTTTGGCCCCCTTTTTTTTCAAGAAATACTCCAGTTCAGTTGCCAGTTCTTCTTCTTTTTTCCCTGGCTTTGTCTTCCGGATAATGTAAGCATATCCCCACTCTGTGATCATCAGATTCTGCTTCATCACCTCGATCTCAACAGCATCCTTCACCATCCGCATGTCTTTTACCACACGTGTCTCACTCAGCTCAAGCGAAGGCACCTGTCGTACCAGGTATTCATACAGAGCCAAGGGAAAGCTGGCCTTATCTACAAAAAGACGCTCGATCCGATGATCTTTTATCAATTGAAGAAGGCATTCTCTACGCCCTCTCCCACTCTCCACAAGCAAAAGCTCATAGGGAATCGAAACCTCATAGCGGAGTTGCTCGGTATACCGTTTATCAGTGATGAAAAAAAGCCTGTCTTTCATCACCACAAGGACCGTATCATCCCCTGTAAACCCAGAAAGATAGAAAACCTCTTCCTTCTGAGATATCCAGAGGGCATCACCCGTCAGCAGTGTTTTCTGAACCTTTTGAATCCTCCCGGAAAAGTCAAACATAGCTCATCTACTCCTTAAAAAGTGATATATTATACCGGAAGAGAAGCTTTTCGTCAATTTATGAAAAATTCTTATCTAGAAAAAATCTCTATCTTCAAAAAACATGGCATCAATCGATTATTTTTCTTTCAATTTTTTTCAAATTGTAAAAATTATAGCTGGAAATATGCCGTAACTTTTTCATAGTCATGGAAAAATTCTTCTCTGCTTTTCACTCTATCTTCATTGCCCCCCTCTCACATTATTTTTTTAAAAATTCACTTTTATCTTTCCTTTGTCCCCTGCTTGTTGAAAAAAAAATCTCTTCTCAGTATAATAAAATCATCGTTATAGCATCATCCGTAAGGAGGTCAAGATGTCTTGGCGTTTATGGCATATTTTTCTTGTTCTACTCATAGGAAGCTCTTTTGCCTATAGCAAAAACACCCCTTTCAAACATCTGGGTTTGGGCTTCTTCTTCGGAGAACCAACAGGTATTTCTCTTGGCTACTATGCCAGTGACGCCCACGTGATAAACGGGATTCTTGGCTGGTCGTTTGGAAAAAATTCTGCCCTTCTTCTCACCGCGGATTACACGTATAGAGGAAATCTTGGTATCTCAGCTGGACAACTCTTCCTCTATGCTGGTCTTGGAGTTCACATGAAATTTTCAAGCGATATCGATCTCGGTGTACGCATCCCTCTCGGGCTCTCCTACTTCACCCCCCAGATTCCTCTTGAAATCTTTTTTGAACTCTGCCCTGGCATGAAACTTATCCCAGCTACGGACCCTTTTCTGGATGGAGGGCTTGGAATCCGCTGGCGTTTTTAACAGAAAAATACTGTATAAGGAGTGATATATGGTAAGTTACAAAGAACTTGGTTTTGTGAATACGCGGAAAATGTTTGAAGTTGCCATGAAAGAAGGTTTCGCTGTTCCTGCTTACAATTTTAACAACATGGAACAGCTTCAAGCCATCGTTTCTGCGTGTCTGGAATCACAGTCCCCTGTGATTCTCCAGGTATCAAAAGGTGCCCGTGAGTATGCTGATCAAACCCTGCTCCAGTACATGGGCAAAGGTGCGGTAGAGATGATGCGTCGTATGGCCAAGGAAAAAGGTCTGGGTGAAATCCCTATAGCTCTCCATCTTGACCACGGCGATAGCTATGAACTCTGTGTTTCCTGTATTGAAAGTGGTTTTTCCTCTGTGATGATCGATGGTTCCCATCTCTCCTATGAAGAGAATGTAGCCCTCACCAAAAAGGTTGTGGAATACGCCCACAAGTACGACGTCACTGTTGAAGGAGAGCTCGGGGTCCTTGCCGGTGTAGAAGATGAGGTTTCTGCAGAGCATCACGTCTACACCGATCCCGATCAGGTAGAAGATTTTGTCAAGAAAACCGGTGTAGATTCTCTCGCTATCGCTATCGGAACATCCCATGGCGCCTACAAGTTCAAGCCTGGCCAGAAACCTGAAATCCGCCTTGACATTCTCAAGGAAATCGAAAGAAGAATTCCTGGTTTCCCCATTGTACTTCATGGCTCTTCTTCCGTTCCACAGGATGCCGTAGAAACCATCAACAAGTATGGCGGTCAGCTCAAAGATTCTATCGGTATCCCCGAAGAACAGCTGCGGGCTGCTGCACGTTCTGCTGTATGTAAGATCAACATCGATTCTGATGGCCGTCTGGTCATGACTGCTAAGATCCGTGAAATCTTTGCCACCAAACCTGCTGAATTTGATCCCCGTAAATACCTTGGGCCAGCTCGTGATGCCCTCAAGAAAATGTACATGGAGAAAAACGAAAAGGTTCTCGGCTCGGCAGGAAAGGCACCACTCATCATGGCTGAACTCAACAAGTAAATTTAGACTAATTATAAAAAAGGCTGTCCTTCGGGACAGCCTTTTTTCCTACCTATAAATCATCCATTCATCCCTATCAGAGATAAAAAACTGCACATGAGGAAAACGCTTTTGAAGGGGATAAATAATTGTTTCCTGGACAAGCTCTTTTGTATTATTGTTTTCACTTAAATGAAGGAGGATCACCTTTTCAGTATGCGAAGATATGACTCTAGAAAGAAAATCTCTACTTTGCAGGTTGGAAAGATGTCCTTTTCCCCCACGAATCCGTGCCTTAAGATGGGGAGGATACCAGGAATTCCGGAGCATCTCTTCATCATAGTTTGCCTCAATAGCAATGATCTGGGCTCTCCTGGCATAATACAGTAAATGATTGTCAATTTGTCCCACATCACTCGCATAGAGAAGAATGCCTGCCGGTGTTTTGATCAAATACCCAAGATGAAACACCGCATCATGCTGGAGGGGAAAAGGGAAAAAAGAAAAATAAGAAAAATGGTAGGTTTTATAAGGTTCAATAAGAGTAGAACGATGCCCGAGATGAAGATAACGCCCCGTTTCCGGATGAACATAGATAGGAACCTGCGTCTGACTGGCAAGCTGCTTGATCCCCCGCACATGATCATCATGATCGTGGGTAATCCATACCCCACTTAACGCGGCAACATCCAGCCGAAAATGCTCCAGATAGCGTTTCAGTCGTCTATACGGTATCCCCAGATCAATAACCCAGAACTCATCTTCATGAGTGAGATAAAAACAATTTTGTTTGCTTCCACTGCCAAACGATCCGATCTCCATGGTTACCCACGTATCCCCTGAACAAAAGCCGTAACATGATCAAGAGCATCTTGAGGGTTTAAAGCCTCGAGAACACGTCGCATCACTGCAGAACCAATGATGACACCATCAGCAACTTTTATAAGTCTCTCGTACCCCTCCCTATCCGATACCCCAAATCCCGCGCAAACCGGCTTGCTAGACCACTTCTTGACATCCCTCAGATGATCGAGGGAAAACGCGGAAGCATCTTTCCGCTCCCCCGTCGTTCCAAAAAAGTTCACATAGTAGAGAAAATCCCCCGCTACCGACGCAATCTCTTTCACCCTCTCTGATTTTGTATTTGGAAATACGAGAAGGACGGGATCGAGTCCATTCTGGGAAAGCATGGTATAAAAATCTCTCCCTTCATCTACATTGAGATCGGGAATAATCGCTCCTGACACCCCACTCTGGAGAGCTTTATCAATAAAACTTTCTTTCCCATCAGCATAAATCGGAGCATAATAACTCATCAAATAGAGGGGAATCTTTACCTCTGAAGCAATCTCTTTCAAAGAGGAAAAAATATGATCTAGATTTACCCCTTTTTCAAGGGCAAGCTGTGAAGCCCGGGCTATGATAGGTCCATCTGCAACAGGATCACTGTACGGCACGCCGATCTCTATAGCGTCCACCATCGTCTGAAGCTTCAGAATCGCCTCCTGCAAAAAATCAAGGGAAGGTATCCCCGCCGTTAAATAAACTAAAAGATTTTTATGAGAAAAATCCAGCCTATGCATCTACTCTTCCTCTTTCTAGAATACCTTTATGATAAAGAGAAAAGAAAAAAAAATCAAAAAGAAGGGCCCTACGATCCTCTTAAAGGATGAAAAGGAATAGTTCGTCAAGCTTAACCATAGAATTTTTCAACGAAAAAAGTATCGACCTATCAAAGAAAGGGCCGGAGAAAACCACCCCAAACGTTGTAAAAGAAAGATGTCTCATAAATCTCGCTATTACCTTATCACAGTCCGAGCTTTTTTTAAAAAAAACTGAAAAAAAGAAAAAACCCTTCTTGAAATTTTCAGGGTACATATTGTAACCCCAAAAACTCTTTACTTTTTCCTTTATGCGTATCCATACAAAAGCCTTTTTCCCCCGTTGCGTCAAATAAAAAAGTACTCGAAATTCGAATCATTGCCTCATAAAAAAAAGTACTCAAAAATTCCATACAGTTTCCTCCAAATTTTTGTTTTTTACATTCTTTTTCTTTTGAAGGCTGAAAAGTTTTCTCTGGCAAGCCGTAATTTTTTGTTTTAGGTGAAGCAAATCGAGAGCCTTATAAAGCCTTGTGAGGTATTTCTTTTGTGCCTCACTTACATAAGAGCTTTCTAAAAGCCGTTGGTAGGGAGTTTTAATATCATCATGCTTCTTTTGCACCTTGCTTCCGATTCTCTTTTTCTCTGTCATTTTCATAACCGGTTGAAAAAAGTTGGCATAAAGCCTGAGATACGCATAGAGTCGGTTCAAGTAGTAGACTTCTTCCTCGGTATCGTAGCGGAAGTATCCAACATTCTGGCGGACTATGGAATAGTTTTTCTGCTCAACGTAGCAGTTATCATTGGAACGGGAGCTTCTCCCCCTTGTAAATTTTATCTGGTGCTTCTCACACCAATCGCGTAGAGGATGATTAATAAATTCAGCACCGGTATCAGAATCAATTCCCCGTAACTCAAAAGGAAGTCTTTGGACTTTTTCTATGGCTTCTCTTACCCATTTTGAAGCTTTGTTTTGATTGCCACAAGCTCTGTCCAACCGCTCCAAACATCCACCATATTTAATGTTTGAGCAAAGTCTCCCGCTATTTCTCCCTCATGGGCTACCAGATCAATCTCCATGAACCCAGGGCAATTTTCATCCCACTCTGCCCACGTGCGTATAGCTATTTGTTGCTTTAATAGCGTTCCAGGCTTTGTACCTTTTCGTCCTTTATCTCAAGCTTTTACGCTCATGCTTCAAAAGTCGGTCAATACTTGAGGCACTTATATGGCGCAAGTTTTCTATAGCCTGTGGAGAACCGTGGAGATGTCCGTTTGCTAAGAGATTATCTAAAACTTCATTTAAAATTGGCTTTAAACGTTTGCCACACATAGTTTTCAATTTCCCAGACCTGTTTTAGCATTTTAGTTCTTCTTCGCCGAATTTTTCTTTCTGCCAGGTCTTTTGCTTTTGGCTATATCGGCTTTAAGGTAATTTTTTTTGCCTACATATATGGTTTTTCCGTGCTGCCTCAAGAGCCTGGCGGCATAGTTTCGATTTTTTAGGCCTGTTATCCTCACAAAATAATCCAGTATCTCCATTTTTTCCTTTTTGCTGGCTTTTTGATACTCTGCTTCGACAAGCTCAGCATATCATTTCGCCGTTTCCCTGTAAATAGGTCTCCTTTCAAACATCGCTAACTCCACCTTTTACCTCCAGTTCTTTGAACTGGATTATTTTACACAAATTTAAAGTACTTTTTTATTTTGAAGCAACGTTCCCTTTTCGAGTACTTTTATTATGAAGCAATTCGTTTTCTTGTGTTTTTTTATCCTTCTCTCTACAATACTCAGCGCAAAGAGAGGCAAATTCTCATGGCAAAACCAAAGCAAAGACTTGATCTTCTTCTCGTCGACAAAGGTTTTTATCCCTCAAGACAAAAGGCGCAAGCTGCCATTCTGGCAGGAGAAGTTCTTGTTAATGATGTTCCCATAACAAAAGCTGGAACTCTTATTGACCCTGACGAGAACATCCGTATCAAAGAAAGCTCTCCCTACGTAAGTCGAGGAGCTTGGAAACTTCTTCACGCTCTTGAGACATTTAAACTTTCTCCAAAAGATCAGGTGGCCATCGATATAGGTGCCTCTACTGGAGGTTTTACCCAGGTCCTACTGGAAAAAGGAGCTAAACTCGTGTATGCCATTGATAGTGGAACCAACCAACTTGACTGGAAACTCCGCAGTGACCCCCGTGTCATATGCCGGGAAAACACCAATGCCCGTTATCTTAAACCAGAAGACTTCGACCCAAAACCAAGCTTTGCCACTATCGATGTCTCCTTCATCTCCATAACCAAAATCCTCCCTGCCCTCATCAAGGTTCTTGAACCAGACTTCACCATTATCTGTCTCATCAAACCCCAGTTTGAAGTCGGTTCAGCCTATGTTGGTGCAAAAGGATTCGTTGAACCCAAACACCATCATCTTGCCTGGGAAAGTGTGCTTGCCTGTGCCAGTGAGCTCTCCCTTCACAATACGGATATCATTCCCTCCCCTATTACAGGACAAAAAAGCGGCAACCAAGAATACCTTGTTGCCTTCTTCTCACAACCAACAAGGAGAAATCCATGAGCTTTGAATGCAAATTTTACGACAAAGGATGGTGTGTAAGACTCCAAAAAAACTGTCATCCAGGCTCCCCCGGATGCGTTCTTTACGGAAAAGTACGATTTATTACTCCCCCTTCTCCTGAGAAAGCTGATAAAGAGTGGCCCGATTCTTCCCCAGAGCCTTTGAACGATAGAGAGCCTCATCAGCCGCGTTGAAGATATAATAAGCTTCCTTTCCATGAGTAGGGAACTCCGCCACACCCATACTCAACGTAAAACCAAAAGACCGGCCATCATCTGTCGTAATGGTCACCGTTCTCACAAGCTTCAAAAGCCTGTCACACACCTTGAGAGCTTCCTCTCCATGGGTATTCGTCAAGAGAAGAACAAACTCATCCCCTCCGTAACGAGCTGCCACATCCACATCGCGACGTACCACCCGCTGAATACACGATGCCAACTCTTTTAATGCCCTATCCCCGTAACTATGACCATATCCATCATTAATCTTTTTAAAATCATCAATATCAAAAATCACAAAAGAGAAAAATCGACCATACCTGAGGCTTCTCTCAATCTCTTCATCCATCTCTTTCTGAAAATAATGGCTGTTGTATAACCCCGTAAGTTTATCATGAATAGCAAGCCGATAATGATGGGCATTTTCAAGAATCGTTGAGGCAAAATTCGCAATAATCATCACTATTTCCATATCTTCACTGTTAAACTCTCGCTTATCAAGAGTGTTTATAACCTCAAGCAAGGCAACTACTTCACCATCTACCTTGAGAGGCACCACCATCACGGATTTAATTTCTTTGCGAAGGATTTCTCCTATCACTGGTTGAGGATATTGCGTCTGTCGAAGATTAGGAACAAGGATGGGAGTCTCTTTTACAAAGGCATCACCAACCACCCCTTCCCCTGGCAAAACCTGATACTCTTTCACAACCTCCCCAAAACTCTCAAGCATAATCCTATTGTTCTCGTAAACATACATATCCTGATAATTGAGAACATTTTTCTCCTTATCATAGATAATTAAGGCCCCTTGACTTGCCTCAACCGATTCGATAGCAAAACGAACAATCATAGTTTTGAGAATCTCTGTTTCTTGAAGATCGAGAATACGCAAAAACTCACTCATCTCTTTAATGATCTTGAGAGCCCTATCCCTTTTAACAAAACTCTCATAATAATCAATTTTCGCAGGATCATTCGGCGAGGTTTGATGATTCATTGTTTTTCTTTTCACACAACCCTTCTTTCTTCCTTTTCTATTATAGCGATAATTTTTTCTTTTGTCAAGCCAACAACTTCGAGAAGTTCTCCCCTGGAACCCACCTCCGGATAAAAATCCTCTACCCCAATAACCTGGACATGGTCCCCTGCTTTTGCCCTCAAGTATTCTCCTACTCCCCCACGAATGATTCCTTCTTCAAGGACATACACTTTTTCAAAACGGGAGAGGATTTCGTATGCTATAGTATTTATCGGCTTTACAAAACGAAGATTAAGGATCGCGATACTTTTTCCTCGAGATTCAAGTTCCCTCGCTACCTCAAATGCTGTATGAAGCATCGTTCCCACAGCCACAAGCAAGATTTCTCCTTTTTCCTTGCAAAGTACAGGATTTCCATCCAGAGGATAGTTGTTGGGATCATAGCCATTTATTTCATGGGCTACTTCCTTGGGATAACGAATAGCCACAGGACCCTTTACATTTCTGACGGCATACTCCAACATAAGCTGTAACTCCTTCCCCGTAGCTGGCGCAAGAATCGTCATACCTGGTATCATCGACAGATAGGCAATATCAAAAATCCCTTGATGAGTCTCTCCATCTCCCGGGACAAGTCCAGCCCTATCCAGAGCAAAAACCACATGAGCCCCTGAAATTCCTATATCATGGACAAGCTGATCAAAACCTCGCTGCAAAAAGGTGGAATAGATCGCTACAACAGGTATATATCCCCTCAGAGAAAGCCCAAAAGCAAATGTCACCGCATGCTGTTCTGCTATCCCAACATCGGCAAATCTCTCTGGATACAAAGACGCAAACTGACTCAGTCCCGTCCCACTCTCCATTGCTGCCGTGATAGCAAAAAGCCTGGGCTCACAGGCAGCAAGATGAACCATCGTCTCTCCAAAAACCTCCGAGAAACTCTTTCCTTCAGTTATTATCTCTCCCGCAATACATGCTTTCGGTGCAGAAATTCCATGGTAGCGCTCCGGATTTTCCTCCGAAGGGGTATGATCTTTCCCTTTTACCGTGCGCACATGAAGAAGAACAGGCTTATCCAAACCCTTTACACCTTCCATGGTTTTTAGGAGCAACTTAAGATTATGCCCATCCAGTGGCCCATAGTAACAAATATCCAGATCCTCAAAAAAGTTTCTCTTCTTTCCAAGAAGCTTCCACACACCCCGTCTGAGCCATTCCTTTGCATGATACAAAAACCCTATTATCCATCCTGTCCACTTCCACCGTCGCTTTATCCTTTCTACTATCTTTTTCACACGAAAGTACGCACTCGTATAAAAAAGCTTTTCAAAATACGCGGCTATACCCCCAACGTTTTGTGAAATCGACATACCATTGTCATTGAGAATAATAATTACCGGCAAAGACTCATACGCAATCTGATTGAGTGCTTCATACACCATGCCTGCTGTAAAAGCCCCATCTCCAATAACAACGATGGTTTCCGAAGTATCGCCGTCCAGACGCTTTGCTCGGGCTATACCAGCAGCAATGGAGAGAGAGGTAGAACTGTGCCCAGCATGTGCCGCATCATAAATACTTTCCTTTGGATCAGGAAACCCCTTGAGTCCACCCTTCTGTCGCAAAACCGAAAAACGCTCACGGCGTCCTGTAAGCATTTTATGGACATAGCACTGGTGTCCCACATCCCAGATCAACGTATCACGAGGCAGATCAAAAATCCTGTGGAGAGCTAATGTTAACTCCACCACTCCAAGATTAGAGGCAAGATGTCCACCGGTTTTTGAAACCGTTTCAATCAAAAACTCCCGAATTTCACTGGAGAGCTTTTCAAGATCCTTTAATGGCAGAGCTTTTACATCTTCTGGAGAATGTATGTTTTCAAGCAACATAGGACTTCCTTACTCCCTAACAATCATTTCTACAAGACGATTGAGATACTGAAGAATCAATTGTTTCTTTTTGTCCTCAGAAATACCTTTTAACACCAGTTCGTAAGAGGACTGGTTAGTTTCAACAACAACATTGGTTTGCGCATTAGAAACCACCAGATTCGTCTTAATATCGGTATAGTTCGTCTTAAAAAGAAGATCACTATCAATAAAAAAAGGCTCCCTTGTCTTGTCTTCCTGAAGAAGTTGAAAACGGAGATTGTACAAAGCTGAGGAAGGGATAGTCATATTTGCCTGGAGAAAGCGAAGCATTGCTTCACCCTCAAAGAGAAAGTGGTAGGTTTGTCCCCCTATATCCGACTGAAACTGTCCCGCAAGTTTAAAAAATTTCCCCTCCCGAGACACCACTCGAGCAGGCAGAACTAACCTTTTCTCCTGACTAAGAGAGTACTGTCTCTGATTTTTCTTGTTTATCTGTTCCACAGCCTCTCCCTCAGGATAAAAATTTAAAACACCACCCCTCCCGTAGACAGGGGTACTATTTTCATTAGCAGTATTCTTTTGTTCTTCTTTCAACTTGAGAACCGTTTTTTCAGAGAAAACGACCAAAACTATATCCCCTTCCTCAACCCTGACAGTGTATAAAGAAGTATCGGGAGTGTTCCACACACTCCCACCCCACATAAAACTTGTCACCAACAAACCGATGGCACAGACAAACCTCACGCCATCCTCCTCTCTGACCTTTATTACCTGTATCGGTCAGAAATATCTTTTTCTCAAGCATTAAGCTTGAGAAGTGCTCTCAGAGAGCTCCTTTTTGATAAACTCCAGTCTCGGAAAATGCTTCTTTGACACCTCGCCAAGGAGCTGCTTGATATCATCCCCATTGAGCACCTCTTTTTCTATCAATGTCTTAGCAAGGAGATCAAGTTTCTCCTCATGCTTTTTTAGAAGTTTGAGAGCCTCTTCATAGCAGGTAGTGATAATCTTCTGAACCTCTTCGTCGATAAGCTCATGCACACGTTCGCTGAAGTTTTTACGAGTCATGAGATCTTTGCCCAAAAAGACTGGACCTTCTGTTTCCCCATAACGAACCGGACCAAGAACATCACTCATGCCCCACTCGCACACCATGGTACGAACAAACCTCGTCACATGATCAATGTCACTCGAAGCCCCACTGGAGATATAATCTTTTCCAAACTTCAACTCTTCCGCTGCACGCCCACCCATGGCCATAATAATATTTTGAAGAGCCTCTTCTTTGACGATGCTTCTTTTTTCTACCTCAGGAAGATGATACGTAATACCAAGAGCCTGTCCACGGGGTATAATCGTAACCTTATGTATAGGATCTGTAAGAGGAAGAATATGGCCTAAAATAGCATGCCCTGCTTCATGGTAAGCTGTCATCCATTTATCTTCTTCTGAAAGAACGAGACTTCTTCTTTCTGGACCAAGGCTCACCTTATCTTTTGCAAACTCAAGATCCTCCATGGTCACCTTTTTTCGATTATTTCTCGCGGCGTTAAGAGCTGCCTCATTCACCAGATTTTCAAGATCGGCACCGGTAAACCCGGGCGTTCCCCGCGCAATCACCGAGAGATCAACATCACTTGCCAGAGGTACCTTTCTGGTATGAATTTTTAAAATCGCTTCTCTCGCCTTGATGTCTGGTTTATCCACCACCACCTGTCTATCAAAACGCCCTGGACGAAGAAGTGCCGGATCAAGAATATCAGGACGATTTGTCGCAGCCAGAATGATAAGCCCCTCGGAAGAATCAAAACCATCCATCTCTACAAGAATCTGATTGAGCGTCTGCTCTCGTTCATCATGAGAACCTCCTAGACCAGTCCCACGAGAACGTCCAACCGCATCCAGCTCATCAATAAAAACAATACAGGGAGCATGTTTTCTTGCCTCTGAGAAAAGATCTCTCACCCTCGCGGCTCCAACTCCCACAAACATCTCCACAAACTCAGACCCACTCACACTGAAAAAGGGAACACCAGCCTCTCCAGCTACCGCCTTGGCAAGGAGGGTTTTCCCTGTTCCTGGAGAACCCACAAGAAGAACACCCTTGGGAATCCGTGCTCCAATAGCGTTAAATTTTTGAGGACGCTTGAGAAATTCCACCACTTCCTGGAGGTCCTGTTTTGCTTCCTCACAGCCGGCCACATCTGTAAAACGAACCTTGTTGGTATTTTCCCTGTGGAGACGCGCCCTCGATTTTGCAAAGGTAAACGCCTTAGATGAATCTCCGCCCTGAACACCACGCATAAGGAAAAAGATAAAAGCAAGCAGCAAAAGTCCACCCACGGTCATCCAGGTAAGCGACCACCCACTCTGATCCTTGACTTTTTCTCCTATGATCTCTACCTGACTTTGCTTCAACAGGGGAAGCAGTTCATTATCCATGAGAGGAAGAATGGTTACAAAACCCGTATACCTTCCCTCGAGCTGTTCTTTAAAATCCCCACGTATAATCTGTCCCTCAATCTTTACTGACATGATATAGCCGTTTGTCACATAGCCCAAAAATTGAGAGTACGAGATTGCTTTTTCCATGCGACCAGAGGTCAGCTGCAACAAAAGAAATGTGCTTACCAAAACAATCAGTAAAAATATCCCCACATACATCGATTGATTCGACTGGGTTGCAAAAGGATTATTTTTTCGCGGTGTTTTTCTTCCCATGGTTTATCTCTCCTCAGTATTTCTCAAAATTCCAATGTAAGGCAAATTACGGTAGTATTCGTTATAATCAAGCCCATATCCTACCACAAAAGCATCATCAATAGTAAATCCTACAAAATCAGCCTGCATATTTACCTTGCGACGAGAAGGCTTATCAAGAAGAGTTGCCACTTTTATCTCCGAAGGACAATGCATGGTAGAAAAATGCTCAAGAACCTTCGACAAAGTCAAACCTGTGTCCACAATATCTTCCACGACCAAAAGTTTTTGCCCCCGGCAAACCTGTTGCAAATCCTTGATAATGCGAACCTGTCCAGAACTCTGGGTTCCAACGTAACTCTCTGTAGCAATAAAATCCACACGTAAATGAGAACTTTTCAATCTCCTTATCAGATCAGCAAAAAACATGAAAGACCCTTTAAGATTAGCAACACAAAGAACTTCGTCATCACTTATCCAGGCATCAATCTCTCTCCCCAACTCCTCTATACGATGACGAATATCTTGTTCAGTCAAATAAACTTCCATTAAAAACTCCTTCATTTTTTAGAGATTTATTGTAGCATAAAAATGCAAAAAAATCCACTTCTGAACCATCTCTTGAGATTAAAATACAAACTCTCTCAAAAAAGGTCAAATGATAATGAAAAATCCAATCAAAGCAGAAAAATCACAATCAATACACACTTTTCAAAAACACATGCTCTCTTCACTTAGATCCCCCCTCTCAAGAATTCCGAAGGACTTTCCTTGTTTTCAAGAAAACCATACCTTAAAACCCTCCTATACTGTCATAGAGCCATAAGGCCACAGGAAGAGAAGCTATCATTCCAATCACACTCCAGAGAAAAAAGGCCTGAACAACCTCCCTTTTACCCCCATATCGTTCTACAAGTACGGGAAGTGCCGTCACCGGTGGAAGCGCACTCTGAAGAAACACAAGAAACTTAAGCATTGGCGGAATTGGCAAAACACTCACAAAACCAAGATGCACGAGAGGAAAAAGTACATTTTTTATCAAAACGAAGCGTAAGAGGATCCCCACTGGTAATACCAGCCCTTTTTCTCTGTCAAGATACACATTGCCTCCAATAACAAAAAGCAAAAGGGGGATAGAAAGAGCCCCAATACGTCTTGCCAGATCAACAAGAAACTCTGGCACCCACGAACGCAGACCCGCATAATGAATAAGAAGACTCCCCACAAGAATCACCACCAATGGTGGAAGAAAACGCCTCTTTGTGGGAGACTGCGAGGGTTTTGCCCCATACACTACCCCAAACAAGGGAAAAAGAAAAAACGAAAACAGCATGGTAAACAAAAACAATTCGACCGTTATCCCAGAATTTTCAGGAAAAAGTACAGGAAGCAAAATTAACGGAATAAAAATAGCATTAGGATATACCAGGGAAACGAATACCTCCCTCCGGTACTCCGAGGGAAAAAACAATGATGCTATCCTTCCTAAAAACATCAAAAACACAAAACTCCCTACCCACACCAATGGATAAACCCACCAGAGAGGATATCTCCCGGGTGAAAACTGATTCATCATATCATAAAACACTAGCGCCGGTACAGCCAGGTCTAAGGAGAGAAAAGAAAGCGTAGAGAGAGCCTCCCTGGCTATAGTTTTTCTTGCAAGCAGGAAAAAACCCACTACCCCAAGTCCGACAAAAACCCCTACCGCTTCAAGCGTTTTCCAGAAAATCATGCCACTCCTCCAATTTTTCCACCTCTTTTGTGAGGCTTTCTCTAGCCTTCCATAAACGCCAGGAAAACATAAGCCCACCCAAACCATGCAAGGGATGAGATAAAATTTTTTTCCACACCACATGTTGCCAATCCTCAAAGATATAAGCCAGTGATGGGAGTCTATCTTCCGGACCATCTGTTACAATGCGCAATACTGAAAGCTTTACACCCAGTCTGGCACACTCCTCCGCATGAGTTGCTGTTTCCATGTCAATAATCTCTGCATGAGGATGGGCAACCCTCAATCGACGTTTCTCACCCGCATCCGTCCATTCTCTCACCTCAAGCCCAATACTTCGATGAAGTTTTCCAACAGGAAAAAGAGAAAAAACCTTCCCTTGATACGTTATCACCTTGTCAAAGGTTACAATTTTCCCCGGTGGAAGAGATTCACAAAGTGAGCCTGCAAAACCTATCAGTAACATTTTTTCTATCTGAATAGCCATCCTTTCCAGTCTGCGATAAAAACGAGTTACATTTGATTTTCCTACCCCTGTCACCCCCACCAGCCTTTCTTCGTCCATGGGGATAAAAGCAGGCATTTTTCGCTTTAGAGAATGAGCCAAACTAGGGGGTAATTCCATAGGAAGTGCCGCAACAAGCAGTCGTTTTTTTTCCATACTTCCTCTAAAAAAAGGGGCTGCCTTTCCGACAGCCCCATGTTTTTCCTTAGTAAACCTGGACCTCTTCTCCCAGATCAAAAGCCAGAGAATCGTATCCCTGATTGAGCGCCACGGAAACAGGCAACTGTTTTGCGGACGGTCCCCAGAGTTGACGTGGCCCTGGACTGGTAAAGTGATCCTTCTCCGCCCAAACAGCCCGTCGGCTTGCAAAGAAAAGAAACGTGGGGGAATTGGTTTCCACGAGAGCCTTCTTGATCACCATTTCATCTTTTCCATGACGGCGCTCAATATTGAGAAGTCCTGTCAATGGAAGAGCAAGCACATTTCCTCCCTTCTGCAGGTCAGTAACTGCCACAATATAACCTGTATGCCCATCAAGAATCAGAGAACCCGCAGCAAGTCCCAGATTCAAGGTGTATGCAGCATCAAAGAGGGTAGGAGCACCACACCGACCTTCGTACCCAAAGAAATGGCTATTGGTAGCAAACTTAAACTTCTGAAAACGAGCATACTCTTCTGCCGTCATATTGAGATGACGCACTTCATCCTCATGACGTTTCATCTCATTGAGTCTCTCTTCTACCATAATGATCAAGAGACGTTCTGTCGGGATCTGAGAAACCTGGAGATTACCGTGCGAATCGCGATCGAGCAGCAACATGTTCTCAAACTCATCAGGAAGAGAAGCCATGAGTTTTGCAAGTTCTGCAGGCAGTTTCTTGTATATGAAGTCTTTCTTCTCGTCCATGGTGTGCATATTCTGAAGATCAACCTCGTAATGGGCCAACACCTCGTTCAATTCAGCAATAAGCTTCATCATCTCAGGAATAAACTCAATCAATCCCTCTGGAACTACTACCACCCCATGATTGATGCCCTTACTTGCACGTTTCGCAATCACATCAGCAATCGATTGCACAAGGGTACCGAGGGACATGTTCTTTTCCTTGACTTCTTCAGAGATAATGGTTATAGCAGGTCGGGTCTGAAGAGCCACCTCAAGAGCCACGTGACTTGCTGCACGCCCCATCAGCTTCACAAAATGCCAGTATTTTCTCGAGGACGGAGTATCCTGCAGAATATTTCCCACAAGTTCCGCATAGATCTTGGTAGCAGTATCAAAACCAAAAGAAATAGGAAGATACGAACCAATCTGCAAATCTCCATCGATAGTCTTAGGAACACCAATCACCTGAACACCCATGTCATACAAAAGTTCGGCCAAAATAGCGGCATTTGTATTGGAGTCATCTCCACCAATCACAACAATAGCGCTGAGATTGTATTTTTTGACGGTTTCCTTTACAGCATTAAACTGCTCGTCGGTCTTGATTTTTGTTCTATCGGAACCAAGAAAATCAAAACCTCCCGTATTCACAATCTCCTTCACCATCTCGTCGGTGATCTCAAAGAGTGTTCCCTCAAGTAACCCCTTGGGACCATTCTTTACGCCAAAAAGCGTATTTCCATCACCAAGGATCTTCTTAAGACCCACAACCACATTGTGACCACCGGCAGCTGGTCCGCCAGAAAAAAGGACTGCTACACGCTTCCCGGTTATCTTTTTCTCCAGATTGCCGGTAGCTTTAAGAATTTTGTTCTCTGTCTGAGCTACCGTCTTGGGGAATTGCGCATTGACAGCATCCTTGTCGCTTGTTCCAATCACCTCGCTCGACTTAGCAAAAACAGCGGGCACAATCTTGCCATTTTTAAGAAACACTTTGGCCACAGGGACCTTGAGTTTACGGATCTCCTGCTCAAAAAGTGAGCGGTGATCCTCCATAGCAATCAGCTTGTCCTGAAGAGACATTTTCTATCCTCCTCTAAAATCTCTACAAATATTATTCCTGTATCTGAACGACACCAAGACCACGGAAACGCTGATATCGAGCTTGTAACAGCTTGGGGATACTCACCCTGGTAAGCTCATCCAGATAACGAAGAAGCACTTTACGAACCGTCGCAATCATCTCCTCGGGATGACGATGAGCACCCCCAATAGGTTCAGGGATTATCTCATCAATCACACCAAACTTGAGAAGTTCTGGCGCGGTCAGTTTCAATGCCTCTGCTGCCCTCGGACCCTTAGAGGCATCGCGCCACAAGATCGAAGCACACGACTCGGGAGAAATCACAGAATAAATGGAATTCTCAAGCATGAGTACCTTATCCGCTACCGCGATCGCAAGGGCTCCACCACTCCCCCCCTCACCTATCACCGTCGCAATAATAGGAGTCTTAAGAGCCGACATTTCAAAAAGGTTTCGAGCAATCGCCTCACCCTGACCTCTTTCCTCTCCTTCCATCCCGGGATACGCTCCAGCAGTATCCACAAAGGTAAGCAAGGGTAACCCAAACTTCTCAGCAAGTTTCATGGCTCGTAGAGCCTTGCGGTATCCTTCGGGCTGTGGCATACCAAAATTTCGATACAGTTTATCCTTGGTGCCTTTTCCTTTCTCCTCTCCAATAACCACACAACGATAGTTCCCAAGGGTTGCAAACCCTGTAATAATAGCAGGATCATCACGGAAGTTCCTATCGCCATGGATCTCGAGAAAATCATCAAAAAGATTATCCCTATAATCAGAAAAAATAGGCCTATCGGGATGACGGGCCACCAGAGAAATCTGCCAGGGAGTAAGATTTTTGTAGGTCATCTCCAGCATATACTGAAGTTTTCGCTCCATCTCTCGAAGTTCGACTGAAAAATCACTATCCAGATGCTTCTTTAAATCTTCAATCTTTTCTTCCATCATCTGGATAGGCTTCTCAAACTCCAAATAAAACTTTCGCATCTTCGCACCTCTTTTGCAGTTTTTCTCTCAGACATCTATAAAAAAATACTCCTATATGATAAGAACAAATTTAATTTTGGTCAAGTTATAGCCGTTTTTTTACAAATTCTTACGGATATCTTTCACATAAAACCTGCACAAAAAACTATGAATACATTATTTCCCCAAAAAAATTCCGTGTCAGGTATCTCTAAAATCAAAATATACCCTCAAAAATCCCGTTGCGTCAAATAAAAAAGTACTCGAAATTCGAATCATTGCCTCATAAAAAAAAGTACTCAAAAATTCCATACAGTTTCCTCCAAATTTTTGTTTTTTACATTCTTTTTCTTTTGAAGGCTGAAAAGTTTTCTCTGGCAAGCCGTAATTTTTTGTCTTAGGTGAAACAAATCGAGAGCCTTATAAAGCCTTGTTAGGCGTTCCTTTTGTGCCTCACTTACATAAGAGCTTTCTAAAAGCCGTTGGTAGGGAGTTTTAATATCATCATGCTTCTTTTGCACCTTGCTTCCGATTCTCTTTTTCTCTGTCATTTTCATAACCGGTTGAAAAAAGTTGGCATAAAGCCTGAGATACGCATAGAGTCGGTTCAAGTAGTAGACTTCTTCCTCGGTATCGTAGCGGAAGTATCCAACATTCTGGCGGACTATGGAATAGTTTTTCTGCTCAACGTAGCAGTTATCATTGGAACGGGAGCTTCTCCCCCTTGTAAATTTTATCTGGTACTTCTCACACCAATCACGCAGAGGATGATTAATAAATTCAGCACCGGTATCAGAATCAATTCCCCGTAACTCAAAAGGAAGTCTTCCTTTGACTTTTTCTATGGCTTCTCTTACCCATTTTGAAGCCTTGTTTTTGATTGCCACAAGCTCTGTCCAACCGCTCCAAACATCCACCATATTTAATGTTTGAGCAAAATCTCCCCGGCTATTTCCTCCCTCATGGGCAACCAGATCAATCTCCATAAAACCAGGGCAATTTTCATCCCACTCTGCCCACGTGCGTATAGCTATTTGTTGCTTTAATAGCGTTCCAGGCTTTGTACCTTTTCGTCCTTTTATCTCAAGCTTTTTACGCTCATGTTTCAAAAGTCGGTCAATACTTGAAGCACTTATATGGCGCAAGTTTTCTATAGCCTGTGGAGAACCGTGGAGATGTCCGTTTGCTAAGAGATTATCTAAAACTTCATTTAAAATTGGCTTTAAACGTTTGCCACACATGTAGTTTTCAATTTCCCAGACCTTTTTTAGAAGTTTTAGTTCCTCTTCGCCGAATTTTTTCTTTCTGCCAGGTCTTTTGCCCTTTTTGGCTATATCGGCTTTAAGGTAATTTTTTTTGCCTACATAGATGGTTTTTCCGTGCTGCCTCAAGAGCCTGGCGGCATAGTTTCGGTTTTTTAAACCTGTTATCCTCACAAAATAATCCAGTATCTCCATTTTTTCCTTTTTGCTGGCTTTTTGATATTGTTTTGCCGTTTCCCTGTAAATAGGTCTCCTTTCAAACATCGCTAACTCCACCTTTTACCTCCAGTTCTTTGAACTGGATTATTTTACACAAATTTAAAGTACTTTTTTATTTTGAAGCAACGTTCCCTTTTCGAGTACTTTTATTATGAAGCAATTCGAAAATTGGAAAATCTTTTCCTTTTCCATTATACTCAATCAAAATACAAACCCAAAGGAGGGCTTATGAGAAACTTGAGTCGCGCTCTTTTCTGGCTTGGTTTTAGTCTTTTAGTAGCAGGATTGGTTATTGGTATCCTCGACAGAGAATGGACTCGTTTTTTCTTTAAAAACATTTATCTCGATCGTCAAATTGTTGTAGGTTTTCATCTCTTTATTACTCATGGACATATCTTCATGTTTTCTCTTTTTTCATTTGTATTAGCTCTTCTGTTCCGCGAACAATCTCAGGTTTCTTCCACTACTATGGCTCTCTTCTGGGTGTATGTAATAGGTGTTATCGCAACCCTTGGCCTCGGACTATACAAAGGACTGGCTCTCTCGGCTATGGTCGGAATGGATCCGAGAATAGGTCTTTTCCACGCCGATAAAATGCTTTTTGGGGGAAATAGTATCCTCCGTTCTTTACTTTATACGCTGGCTCATTCTACTATGGGGGCAGGTCTCATAGGGCTTTTTATCAAAGCATCAAAACCATACCAAAAAAACCCCCACTGAGATTCCTGAAAGGGAAAGCATGATGCTTCCTTTCTCCATCTTAAAACCAAGGAGGAAAAATGGCTCATGAAATCCAGCGATTAGAAGAGCTTCTCTCGTTTCTGGCAAGGCCATCGAAAGAAACCCCATCTCTTGTCTCTATAGAAACAGATTCTCTCTCACTTCTAGAGCATACCATACGAGCATTTTTTAAGCAAGCAATTCCTTCTAAGAAACTTCTGATCGTAAGCCTCAATAACGAGCCATATGAACCTTTTCTCACGATTATAAGAGAACTTATCACTTTCCTCCCCCAACAACAAAGAAAAACCATATTCCAGTCTCTCTCTGTCTCTCTTTTTGTTCGTGAGCTTCTTTTTTCAATTGTATTTGAACCGAATAATGTTAATCCCCAACTCTCTTTTCTTGATTGGTACTACGAAAGAGAAGAAGCCAATTACTTTCAAAAAGAGATAAACGAAGGTATTTTTGAACTTCTTGTCGCTCTTCAAAAGCGTGTATCTACCTTTGTCCTTATCCGCTGCAGCGACATAGCTTCCTATGCCTTCTTCGATTTTCTTCATTTTCTTCTCGAAAACACTCGATTTGCTGAAATTCCTCTCCTTCTCTTAATGGACATGCGGTTACTGGGCAATTTCCCAGAAGAACAATCAAAAAGATGGAATGCTCTTTTTAGCCGTCACCAGAAAAATACCTATAGTTTAAAATTCTATTTTTCCCAGAGTGTCCTTGAACAAGCTCCCTCTCCTCACCCTATTTCCATCGAAAAACAATTCTCTCTTTTTCGTCTCTATGAAAAATGCTGGGCTTGGGCTGACGTCAAAGCCCTCGGAGAAAAACTTCTCAAACAAGAATCTCTTCTTACGTCTTCTCAAAAAACGTATATTTTAACCAGCCTGGCAATTGGGTTAGCCCTTGAAGGATCTCTTGATGAAGCCATCTTTCTCATGGAAAAAACGATCTCCCTTCAACAAGAGCAAAATGATACCCATGCACTTCTTAGGGCGCAGATTCTTCAGGCCTACTTTTATCTCAGTAAAGACGCAGGAAGAGAAACCGCTCTCAAACTCGCCCGTCATACAGCCCTTCTTTGTCCTGCTGGAGAAAAACAGCTCAAGGTCCTCATTCAAACCCTTCTTTTTATGTGTGGAGACATAAATGAAGCGGATTTCCCTTCCTTTCTTAAGACTACGCTCCCCTATCTCAAACGCATCCACCCTCTCCTTTACATGTTTGTCACCAGCAATTTTTATTTTAGCATGATGCTCGGTGGACTTTATCCACCGGAAAAAACCATCCCATTGATAAAAAAATATCTCTCTTTTAGCAAAAAATATAGCCATCTGTACCGTCAAACCTTTTTCCTCCACCATATTGCCATATTTTACAGTAGAATCTATGACTATCCAAAAACTATTCGCTTCTACAAAAAATCTATTCAAATTCGCCAAAAACTTGGTGACCTCCGAAGACTCTGTCATGCCTATAATGGATTTGGATACGTTTATTTTGCTGCTGAAAACTTCAGCAAAGCTCACTACTACTATACAAAAACGCTCAAACTGAATATAGATATCAGAGATTATCGGGAACTCTGCATGAGCTTGATGAACGTTGTCCAGCTAGAAATGATACTCCATAATTACGACACAGCCGAGGATCTCCTCTCCTTTCTTATCGATCTGAAAACAGTTCTCGGCATTGCCTCTTTACCCATCCACTCAAACACCAAAATTTTTGCCCTTCACACCTATCTTCTGGAAAAGCTGGGAAAGTTTGTCCCGTATTACCATCAAATGAACGATGTTCTGCTTTCTCAGGAAAAGAAACTCTCTTCTCAAACAAATGAAGAGTATGCCTACCTCCAATGGTTTCTTGCCCGTTACTATCAACGATATATCGATACGAACAAAACCATCAATGCTTATGAAAATGCCCTCCAATACATCTCAAAGGAAGAATTCAACTATAATGAACTAGAAATCTGGTATGACTATCTCTCGTGGTTAAAAACGAATCAGCCCTCTCTCTTTGAAACCAAGAAAAACGAGTTTAAAAACCGTCTTGACTCCCTCCGACTTTTCTACTACCAGAATTACCTCACAGAACGCCATGTTCGTCCCCAACGACATCACTATCAAATCCCCAAAAAACATATACTTGAAACAGCAAGGCTTTCGGCACAAATCAGTGATATCCAGCAAACCCTGGAATCCCTTGATTTCATGAACCAGCTCCAGAAAACACTCCTCCGACAAAAGGAAAAAATCACACTTGTAACCGAGTCCATGCTACTCATCAAACGATATTTTCTTGTTGATTTTGTTGTATGTTATCTTGGTTCATTCAAAGACAATTTTCAAAAATGGGATCTCATCTATTCAACACATGAACCACGATACTTTCCCCCCGATCTTTATGAAAACATCCGTGGATGTTTCAAAATGGGCAAAGAAAAGCTCATTGTCGATCTTGAGGCCCATCATATGAAACTCCTCTTTCCAGGTTATGATAGCATTATGTATTTCCCTCTTTTTATCGAAGAACAGGCAGCAGGTTGTATCTTTTTCGCAAACCGTGAGAGAAAAAACGCTTTTTCAGAGCAGACATTTCAATCCATGCAGATGGCAGTAAAACAGATAAACACCATGCTCACCAATATCTTCTATGCTGAAATGCTTCACTACACGGCTCAAACTGATATGCTCACAGGATGCGCCAATCGACTCGCGCTTACCCGGCGGCTCGAAGAGGAAGAAGAGCGTGTCAAACGTTCAGAGGATTACAACTTCTCGATAGTTTTCACAGACATGGATAACTTCAAGTACTACAATGACACCTTTGGCCACAGTTTAGGAGATACTATCCTCCAGGAGTTTGCTATTTTCGTCCGTCAGCACATACGTAAGGTTGACCTTTTAGGAAGGTTTGGAGGAGATGAATTCGTGTTTATCCTCCCCAACACGAACCGACAAAAAGCTCTGAGGCTCATCCATCGTCTCTACCAGGCTCTCGAAGAAAACAAATTCTTTGATCGTATCATAAGCCAACATACCACCGAACCCATACCAGAAAATAAAAAACTCTCCATATCCATGGGAATTGCCGACTATAGACAGGCGGGCAGTCTCAACCATCTGCTTGAATACGCCGACATTGCCCTCTACGAAGCAAAAAAACGCGGAAAAAACATCGCCATGGTGTATAAAAATTAATAAAAAATTTCACTTTCAGAAAAAATATCCGTATTATATAGGTAGGAAATTCTCAAAAAGGAGGTTATATGAAACGGAGAATTTTCGTTCTTCTTGTTGTGGCTGGTTTACTAACGGGTAATCTCTGGGCAGAGGAAACCAACGAAACGGCAACCCAATCTGCACCCTCGCAGAGTAGCCTTCCCTTCAATTTTGGTTTCCAGGTAGGGAATATCACTATCGATGGAACGAATTATCTCTCTCTAAGACTCCAGCCAGATCTCTCTCTTGGTAAGTTTGGTATCGGTCTGGATCTCAACCTCGAATTTGATCCCAACTGGAATTTCCGTACGAGTGAATGGAACACATGGCAAGCTGTTCTTTCGAAAATTCTCTACATTCGTTACGGGTTGAAAAACGATCCCTTCTACATCAAGGTTGGGAATATTGACGATTTCACCCTCGGGAATGGCTGGATCATGCGCCGATTCTCAAACATGAGAGATTTCCCCTCTGTAAAAAAACTTGGGCTTGCTTTTGACATGGACTTCAAAATAGCGGGCTTTGAGTCTGCCGTGGACAACATCTGGGATTGGGATATCATGGGACTGCGTGCCTATGTACGCCCCTTGCAACCCACCAAAATCTTCCTCATTGAAAAACTCGAAATAGGAACGACGGTTGCTGCAGATCTTGATCCAGGCAACCCCACTCCCCCTGCGGATAAACCCTACCAGTTTACAGACAGTAATCAAAAGCCCGTGGTCGTGGTAGGAGCAGACATGAGACTTCCCGTTGTCTCTTCGCCTGTATTTAGCCTTGTCCCCTACCTCGATGGTGCCTTTATTCTCGGGAAGGGAACAGGGGAGGCAGTAGGTTTGCAGGGTGGTATTCTTTCCATCATCCCTTACCGCTTTGAAGTGCGCATCCTCCAGCCTCGGTTTGTACCAACCTACTTCGACTCCTACTATGAGAGTATCCGTTCTACCAAATATGATTCCCTCGACAATTATAGCAATCACTACGCGGGGTGGGCTTTCAACTCAGGGCTTTCCTTGATGAATGGTGCTCTTTTCTTTGATTTCACAATCGAGGATGATTGGGGAGATGCTTCTCTTCCCACTCTCAACCTCTCTCTCGGAGCAACAAAAGAGGTGCTTAAACTCTTTGACATCAAAGCCACATGGTCAAGACAAAATATTGCCGAATGGAGCGATGTCTTTAAGTATGAGAGTGAAAACTCTCAACTCGGGCTTCTCATCAACTACTACGCAAGCCAGAATCTCATTCTTGCTATCGAGTACAAACGCACCTTTAAACTTGATGAGAACGGTACCATTCAAAGCCTCACCACAACCAGTGTCAGCACACGGGTAACATTTTAGTGCTGAAGGAGGTGACATATGAAAAGAGCTATAATAGCGAGTTTCTTTCTGATTGGTCTTCTCTTTGGAAATACGGTGAAAGTAGGAAACTTTATTGGAAACTGCCAGTACAGTCTCGACGGACAAAACTGGCAAAATGTCGAATACGATATGGAGATACCTGTTTCGGCGTATGTGCGTGTTCCGGCAAATAATGACTCGCTCGAACTTATCTTAGGGGATGGGAGCTCGATCCAGCTGATTGGCAACACTGTTCTGCAGGTAGCAAGTATTCAAAAAGATGCCTCCTCGAAAAGTATGCTAAAACTTGTGCTTGGGAAGCTCTTTGCAAAAATTCCAAAAAAGAAAGGAGTGGTGCTGGAAATAGAAACAGAAACAGCTGTAGCCGCAGTCCGAGGAACAAGGTTTGGGGTGAGTTTTTTCCCAAGCGAAGGGGGGCTTGTTGTCGTCTCTGAAGGAAGTGTTGAGGTTGTAGATCCTGCGCGTACGCAAACTCCAAAACTTTTGAAAGCAGGTGAAAAGCTTCTTCTTCCCGCTACGGTAGCTCCTCTTCCTAATCCTCAACCCGCTTCCCCAGAGGAAATCATAAGTTTCGACGAGGAATATAAACCCACAGAAACTCCTCAAAAAGAACCATCCCCACCCGTTCAACCCACCACGCCTCTTCCCTCTCCCGAACCTTCTCCAAAGAAAGAAACGCCTGCCCCTCAACCGAAGAAGGGAGGATTCTCTTTTGATTGGGCTCTGGGAGGAGAGAATATCGATGGTCAAATCTGGAACAAGATAGTGTTAAGCCCTGTTTTAAGGCTGGGAGGTTTTGGGGTTGGACTTTACATTCCCATATACTTTATCTCACTTGATGATTTCGGATATCCATCCCGATGGTACAACTACAATGAATGGGATTTTGCCTCCCCTGTTGATAGTCTCCATGATCTCTTCCTGAAGATACGTTTCCTCGAGTATCAAAACAAGTGGTTATTTTTCAGGATAGGATCACTACCCAACATGACACTCGGACATGGAATTCTCATCAACAACTACGCTAACGACCTCGAGTTTCCCGCCGTTCGCAAGATTGGAGGTCAACTCAATCTTGACTTCCAGAGAGCAGGATTCGAGATTCTCACCGGCAACGCCTTTTCCTGGGATATGGCAGGAGCAAGATTCTTTATTCGTCCCTTCTACGGAACAGCATTTATAGGAAGGCTTGGAATCGGGGTTTCTGGTTTTTACGATCGTATTCCTGTGGCTCTATACACCAATCAGCAAATCGTTTTTGGCTACGGAGCCGATATAGATCTGCCAGTATTTGAGATAAGCGAAGACCTTTACATGGTGCTCTATTCTGATATTGCGACTCTTGGTTACCAAGATAAGGAACTTGGGATGAGCACAAACATGAAGGGTTTTGGCTGGGCAAGTGGTCTCAAGGGAAGTCTTGTTGTGCTGGATTTCAGAGCAGAATACCGTTACCTCAAAGAGGGATTTCTCATGAGTTATGTGGATAGTTTCTATGATGCAAGCCGTAGTCAGAAATATGCCCGGCTTCTTTTTACGGAGAGTGAAGACTACTCTGGTTTTCTCCTCGAAGCAGGCAAAACCTTCAAAGGACTCGGCTGGGTAAGTATGCGCTATGAGCATCTTTTCCCTCTCTATGAAACCAACCTCACGGTCAACATGAATACTCTCCACATGGAAGCAGGCCTTGAAAAGGGTGTGATCAAATGGGGATACGGGAGTATAGCTTACGACAGAGTCAACTTCAACCTGGGAGATCTCTTCACCTCCTTCCCGGGCGAGGGAAGTATCGTCAGTGCTCAGGTCTACTACGCTGTCTCTCCGGGAGCTTTTCTGGGAATTCAATTTAAACGATACTACGAAATCGATCCACTCACCGGCGCACTCACAGCCAAAGATACCTTTGGTATCACCACACAAATGGGATTCTAAAAACGAGGGGGCTGGTATATTACCAGTCCCCTTTTTATTTAAAAATCAAACCTGTCTTGTCATAAAAGAGCACAAAATCCATCGCCGCAAAAGGCACCCCAATATCCTCTGTCCACTGATGCAAAAGCCTTTCATACTCAAGATACCGTCTCTCAGAGAGAGAAGAAGGAAGTGGCACCCCAAAACGTTCATTCAACGTTCGCAGGACATGCCTGTCAAGAATAGCAAGCCCAAGTCCAAAACCAATATTTCTGAGAAAATGGCTTGCTTCCTTCCATCCGATGCCCTTCATGGTTGTCACCACCCATTCTCGCTGGGAAAAAGCATCTCCAAGCTCTTTTAACTTTTTCCCAAGAGAAAAGCCGGCTTCCATACACACCTTTCGGTTATACACAAGAGAGGCTGCCTTCGTATAACGAAAACGCACCCTATGAAGATGGTGGGACAATTCTTCCTCCACGCCCTCCCACAAGAGTCCCAAATGTTTGAGATGGTCGAGGGTCTTTTGGGCTTCCAGCGGTCGTGCCTGGGGTGTAAGGGTACAAAACACAAGCTCCTCAAAAAAAAGCTTATCATCATCCTGCTCTTTTACCCACAGAAATCTCTCAAGTCTTTCTTCGATTTCAAAGCGCTTTTGTTGATACAAAGCGATATATTTCTCATCAAGAGGATGCATGGCTAGTGAGGAAAAACAAGCGAAAAAATCACAATAAACAGTAGTGATGGCAAAAGGGAAAGCGTCCTCACAGGCTTAATACCCAAAAGCTTCATCCCAATCCCCAAAACCAGGATACCCCCCGTTCCCACAAGCTGAGCAATGAGAAAATCACTCATCCATGGCCCAATCCAGCGAGCAAGGAGGGTAAGCCCACCCTGGAAAATGAGAACCACAAAACCAGCAGCAAAAACCCCCCATCCCCACGTCGTTGCCAGAACAATGGAAGCAAAACCATCCAAAAGTGCCTTGGTCAGCAAAATGGAAAAATCCCCCGTCACCCCCTCCTGAAGACATCCTGTAATCGTCATGGCGCCCACACAAAAAAGTACCGACGCAGAAACAACTCCCTCGGCAAAGTTTGACCTCATCCCGGGCAGTCTTTCCCGCAGTTTTTCTCCAAGGATAAGAAACCGATTTTCAAGCTGGAGCCACTCTCCTACAAGCCCTCCCAAAACCACACTAAAAATCACAGGAAGCGGATTTTTGATAGACAACATCATGGAGAGACTCAGCATTATCGTCGAAAGTCCAAGCCCTTGAAACGCTATTTCTTCATATTTATCAGAAACAAAACGCTTCAAAAAAATCCCCACAAGACTTCCTGCAAAAACTGTAGCAGCATTGACCATACTTCCGATAATCATTTTTCCTCCCGCTTCTGCTTCAGATAAAGTAAAAGCACCTGAATGGCTGCCGGTCTCACCCCTGGAATACGAGATGCCTGTCCCAGGGTAAGAGGACGAATGGCAGAAAGCTTTTCCACCTCTTCCAGACGAAGGCTCGGTATGCCCTTGTAATCAAAATCCTCAGGAATAGTCACTGACTCAAGCTCAGAAAACTGCGCCACAAGCCGTTTTTCCTCTTCGATGTATCCCTCATATTTCACCTCAATCTCCACGGCCTCTCTCTCTTCCGGATCAGTAAGTGCCTCATGGAAAAAGTGTTCTGCCAAAAGATCATACGATACCCCAGGCCTTCGCAAAAGCTCAGCAAGGGATAGTGGCTTATGGATCTCCCCTGCGCCAAGTTTTTTGAGATACTCATTGGTCTCTTTTGTGGGATAGAGACGCTCGTGTTTCAGTCTTTCAATCTCTTGGTCTACTCTCTCATATTTTGCTCGCGTCTTCTCATACCTGTCGGAGGGTAAAAGTCCAAGTTTATATCCCACCGGTGCAAGTCTTCTATCCGCGTTGTCCTCACGAAGGACAAGACGATACTCCACCCGAGAAGTAAACATCCGGTACGGTTCATTCGTCCCTTTCGTGGTCAGATCGTCAATCAACACACCAATGTATCCCATGGATCGGTCCATGATAAAAGGAGGTTTTCCCTGCACAAAAAGAGCCGCATTGATCCCGGCTATAATGCCCTGAGCTGCCGCCTCTTCATATCCGGTTGTCCCATTAATCTGCCCTGCAAGAAAAAGTCCCTTCACCCGTTTGGTTTCCAGGGTAGGAAAAAGCTCGGTAGGATCCACGTAATCATGCTCAATCGCATAGGCAGGGCGAAGCATGACCGCCCTCTCAAGTCCAGGGATAGAGGCGAGAATCTGCATCTGAATCTCAACAGGAAAACCATTGGAGATCCCGTTGGGATAATACTCAATAGTATTTCTCCCCTCAGGTTCAAGAAACACATGATGCCCTTCTTTCTCAGGGAATTTCATCACTTTATCTTCAATCGAAGGACAGTATCTCACCCCTGTAGCCTGAATCTGACCAGAATACATAGGAGCAAAGTGAATATTTTTCCGGATAATCTCATGGGTCTTTTCAGTAGTATGGGTAAGGTAACAGGGCATCTGCTGTTGAAAAAGAAACTCCTTCGATCGGGGAGACCAAAAAGAAAAAGGGCGAATAGGAGTATCCCCTGGCTGAGGAACCATCACTGAAAAATCAATGGTACGACCATCCAAACGAGCCGGTGTCCCTGTTTTGAAACGTCCCATTTTAAATCCAAGACTTCGAAGGGTTTTTGACAAACCAATAGCTGGACCTTCTCCCAGCCTCCCTGCTCCATAAATGGTGGTCCCAATATGAATTCTGCCGTTGAGAAAAGTCCCGGGGGTAATAACAACAGATCCTGCTTCATAAAGAAGCTGGGTTACCGTAGTAACTCCACGAACCTGATTATCTTCCACCCATATATCCTCGACAAGATCCTGTTTTACATCAAGATTCTCTTGATGCAAAACAACATGCTGCATGTATTCTCTATACCGAGCTTTATCCGACTGAACCCTTGTAGAACGCACAGCAGGACCTTTACGCATATTAAGCGTTCGAAATTGCATACCTGTCGCATCAGCAGCAAGTCCCATCTCCCCGCCAAGGGCGTCCACTTCCTTGACAAGCTGTCCCTTTCCAATACCACCAATCGACGGATTACAGGGCATCTGTCCAATGAGATCAATATTTGAGGAGAGCAGAAGCGTATGGCATCCCATCCGGCTTGAAGCCAACGCCGCTTCAATCCCTGCATGTCCCCCACCAATCACGATCACATCATACTTCACAGGAAACAAAAACACAACAATCTCCTCTTACTTCAGAACAAAACAATTTTTTCCCCGACTTTTCGCCTCATAAAGCGCCCGATCAACCCTTTGCAACAGATCTTCCAGTTGAAAATCTTCTTCACCTGTGTAAACAACCATCCCCAAAGAGAACGTGGGTAAAAGATCCTTGTTGAGAGCGTTTTTAACCCTTTGAGGCAATTCTTTAAGAATTCTTTCTGCAACTATTTGTGCTGCCTCCCCTGTCGTCTCAGGGAAAAGAAGCACAAACTCATCCCCTCCGTACCTGAATACCAGATCCACCTTGCGCAAAAATCTCACAAGCTCCTGAGCCGTAAGAGCAAGCACCTTATCTCCTATCGTGTGTCCATAGGTATCGTTAATTCCTTTAAAATTGTCCATGTCCAAAAAACCCAGAACAAAGCCCCTCTCCACACGATTTTTATAACGTTTTACACGAGCTATTTCCTCACCCAGACGCTGAGACAAAGCCAAACGGTTCATCACCCCTGTGAGAACATCATGTACTACCATTTCCTGAAGTTTCTTATACGCTTCCGCTAACTCTTGCTTCTGTTTTTCAATCTGCTCAAGATACACCAAACGCTGAAGACTTGATCTCATCTGTTGTACAATGAGACGAAGCACTCGCATATCATCTCGAGTGAGAAGCGTCTGTCCTTGCATTGTGCCGCATAAAAGACATACCTTATGCTCGTCCCATACCAGAGGTAGATAAGCTAAAGAAGAGATCCCTGTAGCAAATATCCATTCTCTATCTGTCTTCTCATCACTTCGAAACAAAACCTCAGAAAAAGAAGCCGACAATTTCACCACAAGGGATTCTGCATCCTCACAGGACAAGTCCTTACCCTGATGAGCTACCATTTTCCATTTTCCTGATTCATAGCTAAAAAAACACGCAAAATCTATTAAAAAATTACTTACAAGCTTTTCCAGAGTAGCATTTATCAAGCCGTACCAATCAGTGATACAGATAAAATCTTGCTGCAAAATATTTAAGACATGAATATCCTGCATCTGACGATAAATAGAGGCAATCTTATACTCCGTACGAGCAAGCTCTCGAATATGATCAAAGGCTGGCATCTCTTCAATTGTAAAAGCAGGTTCATACGTTTTCTGTCTTCGGTTTAAAAAAATCATCCTGTAAAAAGGAGACTCCTGGATTTCACTTTGCCTCATTCCCTCGTGCCACATCTTTGTCCCAAGATTTTCATCCCCCATTTCATGGTAAAATTTTGCCGTCACAAAACAATACCACGGAATCATATAACCAATATTATCATTGGTTCGATGAAGATAGTAATTTGCCTCACGAAAACGCTGGAAAGTATCCTCGTACCTTCCCTCATGAAACGCTAAAAGTCCCAAAAGCATAGCAATGAAAAAATACTCTTCATTTTTTTCAAGATAAGGAAGAAGTTTTTTGGCCCGTATGCGATTGATGCAGTCATACGCTTTTAGCCAATCACCATGAAGCGCATACGCCGTTCCCAATATAGCATAAATACCAAACAGTGAATGATAGGCAAGTCCATTCATCCCTAAGATTTCTACAAGTGCTAACACCTCTTCAAAAAAGACAATAGCACATTTCTCATCAAGAGCTAGTAGACAATTTGCGCCAAGATTAAAATACGTCATGGCTATCTCATGAAAATCTTTAAGAGAAAAGAGATACTTTAAAGCCTCCCTGTAATATTCATAGGCTTGAACGTATCTCCCTGTCATGTAGTAGTAAAATCCTACCCCGTTATACCCATAAGCAATCTCTCGAGGAAAACCCATCCGTTTTTTAAGCACGAGACTTTTTCTGTACCACTGAATCACCTCATCATAGTTTCCCATGACTGCATAAATAAGACCACGAAGTTGATAACCATGACTAAGACGATACGTATTTCGAAGCCTTTTGGCTATGGCTATTCCCTTTTCATTCAGAGCAAGGGTATTATATTTATCCACATCTGAGGCATATTCAGAATAAATTCCATAAGGATTGATATAGATCAAAGCAAGGTGATTCTCATACCCAAGCTTACTCGTAATTTCTATAATCTTATCATAAATCTCTTTCCATGGTCGGGGTTGTTGTTTACGGTTCTTGTCTTCTATCTGAAAGTAGAGGAAAAAGAGCTCAAAATATGCTTTTGTATTTTCTTCAACATCAGGAAGATGGAATCCCTTCTCCACCATCTCGAGAGCTTCGGGTATGGCGTCTTTCATAAAGAAAAGATACGCCATGTCCCGGTAGAAAAGAGCCCAGTTTTCAAGAGAAAAAGATAGTCCATTCATCAAAATAAAGGCTCTATTCAAATACACGGCGGCTTCGTTGTAATCCCCCAAAATAGCAAGCGCCTTTCCTACCTGCCAGTTGATCTGAACATAGGCTTCATCATTCTGTTCCAGAATCTCGTTCTGATCAAGAAACAACTGCCCGAGTCGCACCACATCCCTTAAAGCATGATACTGAAAAAACATCCTCTGAAGCCGTGTTACCTTTTCCTTATCCTGAGATACCTTTTTCCATGGAGAGATCCCCAAATCTTGATTTTCCGATAGAGAAAGTTCAAAGAATCGATGCTTCTCGCGATAAACTGAGACAATTTCTTCTAGAGCTTCTCCCCCATTCTCTCTCTTGTAGAGAGCATAAATAGGCAAAGAGATATCATTCTCGCCAAGAAATCTTAAAAAATCAATTGTAGAATAAGAGGCAAAATGAAGGTTGGTGAGAATTATGATCTGCTTTGAATCCTGAGGAAAAAAACGAACAAAAAGCCGTTTCATACCTTGAAACAGCTCTGTCCTCTCATACTGAACTTCCTCCTCAATCAGAGGTTCTCTTCGAGATGGCATACCATCTCGAAGATGAGACTCAAGAAGCTGCTCTAAGAAAAAGTAGATTTTTTCTTCTTTATAGATTTTTTGTCTTTGAGGTTCCGAAAGCTTTTCTAACTCCACAAGAATCAGAGATAACCACGGAGCATAGGGATAGAGAAGATCCTCTTTTTCAAAATCATAAACAAGACAAACTTTACCTTGTGTAGAAGCTCTTTCCACAAGAGTTTTTTCTATTTCTTTCCCTGCACCCTCCAAAAGAACTCCAGACCACTCTTCAGCGAGAAGACTTTTCACAAACTCTTGATGGTTATTAACTCCCAACAAAGACATCGATACTCCTCTCTTAAGCCCTCCAGTGGATAATCCTTACCTCTCCGGGATTAAGTAAATACTCATAGTTCTCTCCAGGAACATACGACTGGGGATTCTCAGGAGAAAGATCCTCAAGGCTCACAAGCGAAGGACCAAAATACTGACCAAGATGTCCTAGATTTACCTTTTGCATATTAAAAGTATCCTGATTAAGAATCACGAGAGCTTTCGTCTTTTTATCACTACTCACCTTGAGCATAACCAACACATTATGCATGTTATCATGGGAAATAATAATATTTTCAGTTTCCTCACCAAACAAGGAATACTTTTGCCGTATACGATTTATCTGAGTAATAAATGAAGTAAGATCATAATTTACCGGTTCCCAATCATGAGGGGTTGTAAACACCACATCTGTTTTCTTACGAAAACCATATTCCATACCTACTGGTATCATCCATCCTGATGAGAAAAACGCAGTAAACTGAATACGTTGTTTAATCGCAGGGAGGTGATTCTTCATCTCCATCGCAAGCCTCATGGTATCATGTGACTCAGGGAAGGATATGGAGGGACAGATGACCCTCGTTTGATTATACTGCTCAAACAGCCAGGGATCTCTATAATTCCACCACTTAGACGAATTGAAAATATAATCAAATCCAGATTCTGCCAGGGTCAGGGTTTGCTGAGGAGTACACCCCAAACTCTCGGCAAAAAACACCACATCTTCCCGTTTGGTATGAGCAACCTCTATCAGGCGCTTCCAGAGTTCTGACGGCACCTGATACGCTGCATCCGCACGAAAACCATCAAATCCCTTGTCAGTGTAGTAAAGGACAAGATCTTCCCAATATTTCCATAGGTTTTCTCGATCAGGTGAATTTTCGTTATCTATCTCTGCGAGATCTCCCCATTCTACCCAGTGCCCATTATCCCATGCGCCAGGGCTTTTTACCTCTCCTTTTTCATCTCTCTTATACCACTCTGGATGAATCCTAACAAAGGGATGATCCTTTGCTGTATGATTAATCACAAGGTCCATCACCACCTTGAGACCGCGCTTATGCGCCTCTTCTATCATGTTTTCCATCTGACGCACCGGTGGAACTAAACTATTTGGATTTATAAACATCGGATTAAAATCATAGTAATCCTTTGGCGCATACAAACTGCCAGAAAATCCTGGATAATGAAAAGGATTGATGTATATCCACTCAAAACCCATTTCTTTGATACGATCAAAATGAATGCTCCAATTTTCCATCCGTCCGACAAGACGAGGAAAAAGATTATACATCCTGACGTTCTGTGGTATCTGACGAGCCATGTTTTCCTCCCTTTGCCTCTTTCCGTTTATTATAACACAAAAAAAGAAAAATAGCAAAGAAACGAATTGCTTCATAATAAAAGTACTCGAAAAGGGAACGTTGCTTCAAAATAAAAAAGTACTTTAAATTTGTGTAAAATAATCCAGTTCAAAGAACTGGAGGTAAAAGGTGGAGTTAGCGATGTTTGAAAGGAGACCTATTTACAGGGAAACGGCGAAAGAGTATCAAAAAGCCAGCAAAAAGGAGAAAAAGGAGATACTGGATTACTTTGTGAGGATAACAGGTTTAAAAAACCGAAACTATGCCGCCAGGCTCTTGAGGCAGCACGGAAAAACCATCTATGTAGGCAAGAAAAATTACCTTAAAGCCGACATAGCCAAGAAGGGCAAAAGACCTGGCAGAAAGAAAAAATTCGGCGAAGAAGAACTAAAAATGCTAAAACAGGTCTGGGAAATTGAAAACTACATGTGTGGCAAACGCTTAAAGCCGATTCTCAATGAAGTTTTAGATAATCTCTTAGCAAACGGACATCTCCACGGTTCTCCACAGGCTATAGAAAACTTGCGCCATATAAGTGCCTCAAGTATTGACCGACTTTTGAAACATGAGCGTAAAAAGCTTGAGATAAAACGAAAAGGTACAAAGCCTGGAACGTTGTTAAAGCAACAAATAGCTATACGCACGTGGGCAGAGTGGGATGAAAATTGCCCTGGGTTCATGGAGATTGATCTGGTAGCCCATGAGGGAGGAAATAGCCGGGGAGACTTTGCTCAAACATTAAATATGGTGGATGTTTGGAGCGGTTGGACAGAGCTTGTGGCAATCAAAAACAAGGCTTCAAAATGGGTAAGAGAAGCCATAGAAAAAGTCCAAAGAAGACTTCCTTTTGATTTACGGGGAATTGATTCTGATACCGGTGCTGAATTTATTAATCATCCTCTGCGTGATTGGTGTGAGAAGCACCAGATAAAATTTACAAGGGGTAGAAGCTCCCGTTCCAATGATAACTGCTACGTTGAGCAGAAAAACTATTCCATAGTCCGCCAGAATGTTGGATACTTCCGCTACGATACCGAGGAAGAAGTCTACTACTTGAACCGACTCTATGCGTATCTCAGGCTTTATGCCAACTTTTTCAACCGTTATGAAAATGACAGAGAAAAGAGAATCGGAAGCAAGGTGCAAAAGAAGCATGATGATATTAAAACTCCCTACCAGCGGCTTTTAGAAAGCTCTTATGTAAGTGAGGCACAAAAGGAACGCCTAACAAGGCTTTATAAGGCTCTCGATTTGTTTCACCTAAGACAAAAAATTACGGCTTGCCAGAGAAAACTTTTCAGCCTTCAAAAGAAAAAGAATGTAAAAAACAAAAATTTGGAGGAAACTGTATGGAATTTTTGAGTACTTTTTTTTATGAGGCAATGATTCGAATTTCGAGTACTTTTTTATTTGACGCAACGGGAGAAAAATCTCTCTTCATGAGATACTTTTAAACCTCCTCGCCTTTCTGTCGAAAACAATTTAAAATGTCACACTTTGTGCAAATAGAAATGTCACCTTTTAAAATACTGCAACTAAAAAAACGAGAGGTTGCAGATGAGAGAGGTGATAACGATGACACTTAAAGCACAGAAGAGGGCAAAAATACTGGAGATGGTAAAGAACAAGAAAATCAAGCAGAAAGATGCTGCAATAATACTGGGGATTTGCAGAAGGCAACTTATTCGAATTTTTAAAGAATATTTATCAAAGGGTGATGAAGCCCTCAATCACAAATTAATAGGCAAACCGGGGAATCACAGAATTAGCAGTGATATCAAAGAGAAAATTATGCAGATAGTACGGAATAATTATAAAGGTTTTAAGCCGACATTTATAGCTGAAAAGCTTTATGAGGAACATCATATAAAAATAGGAGCATCAACGCTTCGTTTATGGATGATGGAAACAGGATTGTGGAAGAAAATAAGAAAAACTGCGAAACACCGTACCAGAAGGCCGAGAAAGAGCATTTTGGAGAAATGATTCAAATGGACGGCAGCATTCACGACTGGTTTGGGACAGGCAAAGAAGTCTGTCTGATGAATATGGTGGATGATGCTACAGGCACATCTTACGGTCTTTTCGACACAGAAACGACACAAGTAGCGCTGCAATGTTTGTTTGACTGGATAATGAAATACGGTATTCCTTATTCGATCTATTGTGATTATAAAGCCTGTTCTATACGAAACGGGAAGCGACCATAGAAGAACAGCTTGCAGGGAAATTGCCTCTAACAAAGTTTGGAGAGGTCTGCCATAGGCTGGGGATAGAAATGATATATGCCCATAGTCCCCAGGCAAAAGGCGCGTAGAGAGATGGAATGGGATCCATCAGGACAGGTTAATAGCAGAAATGAAACTTAAAACATAAAGGATATTGACAGTGCCAATCGTTTTGAAAGAATATTACTGGGAAAAGAATAACCGAAAATTTAGTAAAAAACCTCTGTCGGATGAAGATTTTCATATTGCATTAATGCCTGATCAGGACTTAAGGAACTATGTTTGTTATACGGCCGAGTGCAAAGTCTATAGAGATTATACAATAAAGTTTTCTAAAAGAATATACCAGATTGAAAAGAAACAACCTATAGCCATAAAACCCGGGGACAATGTTATCTTAAAAACCTGGCTTGATGGAAGTATACATATTTTTAAGAAAAATATCGAATTGAACTTTTTTGAAATAGATGATTATGGTCGTAGAGTTTCGGCATAAAAAAGTGACATTTCTATTTCAATAAAAAGGTGACATTTTAATTTATTTGACAGAAAACCTCCTCGCCTTTCTTGACTTTTTCTCTTTTTCTCTGCATACTACATCAGTCACAAGGAGAGATCCATGCACTGGATAGCCAGAAGCATGTATGAAGTATATCGTACAGCTATACGGTTGTACCTGAGAACGTTTGTAGAGTTTCAGGTTTGGGGACAAGAGAATCTCAGCGAGACCCCAACTCCTTGCATCTACTGCTCCAATCATTTTTCATCCACCGATCCCTTTTTCGTTATTACCCTCATGAAAGAGCCTGTCCATATGGTCATAGGACCGGGGTTTTCTGTCCCCATTGTCAAACACTTTCTCAAATGGATGGAACAGATCAACGCCCTTCCCCAACACCGCAAGGAAGTTATTCCCCAGGCTCTTTTTTATCTCTTGAAAAAAGAATCTATCTACATTTTTCCCGAAGGGGATCTCAATAATCAGGTAGAATTTCGAGAGTTTTACCACGGGATGGCCAAAATTTACAAAGAGTTTCAATCCCGTCTTTCTCAACAACTTTCCCAAGAAGAAAATAGTTCTCTTCCCCATCAAGAGGCTTCTATTATTCCCATTGGCATCGTATCACCTCGAAGTCATGTAAAACGAAAATCTGCCACCATCCATGTCGGAGAAAACCAGTATGAAACCCTCACTGTCCTCTCGGGAAAATACTATGCTAATATAGGAAAACCCATGTATTTCCCCCCCGATATGCCCCTTGAAAATATTACCGAACAAGTTCGTAAACAACTTGAATACCTTATCTGGGACATCAAGGTCAATAAATTCTGGAGTTAAAGGAGAATCGTATGGCTCTATTAGAAGACTTCAAGGCCATGGTCAACGGTCTTATCGATCACGCTGATGATATCCTCTTTCTTGATCTCAAGGTCAAGATGAAAAACGGGAACTACATCCACTACCGCGTTGATCACAAAAAGGAACAAAAACTTCGAGAAAAACTCGCCAAAATGGCAAACAAAAAGAATAAAAACACACCACCCCAGTAGGCTCGCTATGTTTGTCGCTATCCTCTCGTTAAAACTGAGCATCCCCTATGATGAAACCATAAAAGAAAAACGAAATATCGTAAGAAGCATCAAAGATACCCTTCGCAAGAAGTTCAACGTTTCTGTTGCCGATGTATCAGATGGAAACTACGACAGTTTTATGACTGAAATTGCCATCGTTGCCGTGTCATCTAATGCCTCTTACCTTCAGTCAAACTTCGCCAATATCCTTAACCTTCTGGAAACCATGTACCAGGAGTATATTCTCTCTCATACTCTGGAGATCGTGACCTACTTTCCCGATGAGACCTCACCCTCCATCATGTGAAGAAAAGCCCCCTGTTGATAACGCGAGAGAAATGTCCTTTTGAATTCAGCAAAGTTTCCTTCAAGGATGGCTTCCCGTGCCCTTTGAGCCAGACGAATGAGAAAGGTCACGTTATGTATGGAGGCAAGCCTGAGTCCCAGAATCTCACCACTACGATGAAGATGCCTGATATATGCTCTGGTAAAATTTTTGCAAGCATAACAATCGCACTCCTCATCAATAGGACGAAAATCGTACTCAAGAGCCTTGTTCCGGAGATTAAGTCTTCCATCATGAGTAAACACCAGCGCATTTCTCGCTGCACGTGTGGGAAAAACACAATCAAACATATCTACACCAAGCTCAATACCATAGAGAATATCCTCTGGCACCCCCACCCCCATCAGGTAACGCGGTTTATCAAAGGGAAGAACGCTATTTAACACATTGAGCATACGATACATATCCTGTTTTGTTTCCCCTACAGAGAGTCCTCCAATAGCATACCCTTCAAATCCCACACCTACAATCTCCTCAACCGAAAGCCTGCGTAAATCTTCAAAAATTCCTCCCTGAACGATCCCAAAAAGCGTCTGATAAGACTGTCCCACTTTTTCAAACGCCTCCTTTGAACGCTTCGCCCAGAGAGTCGTTCTCTTAAGAGCATCGAAAACCTCCGCATAGGAAGCATCAGCAGCCACACACTGATCAAACGCCATCACAATATCCGCACCAATCGCACTTTCAATCTCCATCACCCTTTCAGGAGTAAGAAAATGATACGATCCATCAATATGAGATTGAAATCTCGCCCCTTCATCAGTAATTTTACGCAGTTTTGCTAGAGAAAATACCTGAAAACCTCCACTATCCGTAAGCACAGGTTTCTCCCATCCCATAAAACGGTGGATACCCCCGGCGGCACGAATCAGATCAATCCCAGGCCTCAGGTAGAGATGATACGCATTCGAGAGAATAATCTCTGCTTTAGCCTCTAAAAGTTCCTGGGGAGAAAGGGTTTTTACCGTGGCCTGGGTACCAACAGGCATAAAAACAGGGGTATGGACGACCCCATGGGAGAGCACCATCTCCCCCGCCCTCGCAAAACCATCAGACGCTACCACATGAAACTTCATTGATTTCCTCACTGCAATTCTTCGGGTATAAACCGCTTCGTGTAAGGCGGAAATTGATCTCTTGTTCCTGAGAGCATAAACTCCACACGAATCTGGGGTTCCCAATAAGCAATACGACGGAGCGTATCCAGTTGTCGCTGAAGAGTAAACCCTACTCGCATTTCCCATTCATTGATATAGTGCGTAATGGCAAAGTTCAAAGCCTGTAATTGAAAAAAACTTCGTTTAAGAGCCTGATAATCAAAAATACTTAATCCATCTCGAAGGTTTTGCCAGAAATCCACATAGGGTTCATTAAACTTTCCACAGGCTTCATAATCATAACGATACAATTTTCTGTTGATGATCTGGGTAGTAAAATCAACCTTCCAGTACTTCTGGGGCCAGAGAACTATACCCAAATTCAACGAAAAGAAACTCGAACGAGGACTGAGGTAGTCGATAAAAAGATCCGCTTTGTAGGCAAAGGTATCGACTTTGTAGAGAAATGGAAGATACCACGTGGAAAGTGTTGCAAAAGAAGATAGAGAAAGAGAGAGATTGGTTTGTCTGAGAAGATCATAACGATACCTGATCTGAGGAATATACGTCCACGGAGTAACCGGTGTAAAAGCATTTTCTAAAACAACACTCCCCACAATACGGTTCGTTAAGGCAGGATAATGCCAATCCATACGAGAAGTTTTTCGGTTAAGTGTATCCATGGTTATCCCTGTTGAGAAAGAAAACCACCATAACCCGAGGCTTGTAGAAAGATTCATCGTCTCCCTGATCTGATTGTTGATATAGTCATCCTCAATTCCATTGGTGATACGATAAGTCGTCTGATAGCTGTAGGATAAACTATACACCATAATATTTGAGAGCCAATTAGCTCCAGCTGAGACACTCACCGCGTGTGAGTATTCCCGGGGAGCAAGCTGGTAAATGCTACGGAAGAGCTGATACTGAAAAGTATGCGACAACCGCAAAGGAAACTGAACCCTCCAGAAGGGGTGTTTGCCCAAACCAGGAGTAGTTCCAGCAGAAGTCCTCATCGTATAGTCCACCTGTGCCCCGGAATACAATACATTATTAGAATAATTTATCTCAAAACTTGACCAGCGTTTTCTATTCATCACACTCAACATGTGATCCCACGAAATAACCCTATTCAAAAGCCTGGTATTAAACGAAAGAGAAGCATTTTCCTGATGATGATACGAATCAGAAATCGGCATGCCATTCGTTTCCAGGGTCTCAGAAGAAGCGTAAGAAAGATTTCCATTCACACTTGATGAAACACTCAACCATTCAAAAGTGTTGGTTTTAACTAAGATGGAAGAGAAACTGACACGATTGGTCTCTCCCTCGTTTGTCTCTAAAGAGAAAGTTTCGCTATTCGTTACCGGCAAAAAAGAGCTATCCTGTGACGAGAGAGTAAGAGAAAGATCGCCGTTAGAAGACGCAGACACAGAAACTCTCCCAACATGCTGCCTATTGGTTTCAACCATGGACGTGCTTACAACAAATCCATCAATCAGAGGAATCGTTGGCAAAGTATAAGTCATATTGGGAAAAGAAATTTGATAGAGATAATAGGTGTAGGCATCGTTTAGGTAAATATTAGAAACCTCTGGATTTCGCATCCGCTGATACGTCCATTGACCATTCACAGAAAACTGCGGAGACGTGATGGCAAAACGGCGATTGAGAGAGGAATAGCCTGCAGAATTGTCACTTTGAGAAAAGAACTTGTTCTCCTCCGGTTGAAGAATATTCTGGATGGTAAAGGTTTCCCGTCGCTGAGCGTACTTTTTGCTAAAAAAAGGATCATTGAGGTCTTCCGTATAAAAAGTCAAAGTAAAATTCTCCCTCTGGACAGCTCCCTCCAGCATATAGTGCCATCCCCATTGCCTGATTGTTGTCCACTCATTGTTGATGAGGATCCACTGACTGTAGCGATCATTCACCGGATCATAAAAAAGCCTCACATCGTCTGCCGTCTCACCAAAAAATCTCAGGGTCTGAAAAGGGCCCACACCATTCTTATTTGCATAACGAACAAAACCATACTCTCCCAGGCGTTCGTAAAAATCTAATCCGAATTGCATGGTTCCAAAGGCAAAAGACCAATCCCATGTATTCATCACATACCAGCCTATCCTTTTTTCAATCCCTGCTACTGTTTTGATTCCTGTCATCTTTTCCAGACGTAAGAAAAAGGGAAAATAAAAGAGTCTCTGTTGTCCCACCATATAGCTTGTGTGAAGCGCAAAAATCACCTCATCCCGAAAATACCACACCGTATCAGCATAGAGTTCATAATGAGGAATGTCCGCTGGGGTAAAAGTAAGGTGAGCTTGTCTAAAGATAGCTCTTTTTTCTGAGAGAATCTCCACCTCTTCCGCACGGTAGAATAGTCCTGGAGAAGTGGTTGTTCCTGTCGTATCCTTGAGGTAAGATCTCACCTGACGCATGCGTCCTGTCTTTTTTTCTGGTTCATAGAAAAAGCTCTGAGCAAGATAAATGGCATTCTCATCTCGAAATTCCACCTCATCAAAAGCTGCAATATGAAGAACATTTTTGTTGCTCTGAATAGTGACATACACACGCTGAGCCTTGAGCTTTTTCCCATCAAAGATGATATGAACATTTCCCGAGAACATCACTTCTTGAATGGAAACCTTTTCGTAGTTTTTCACTGAAACACGGTCAAAACTCTCAAAAACAAGCGATCTCCCACCCTCAAAACGGACACCGGGAACATCTGACGTCGTTTTTGGTGTTTGATTGGTATTGGGAAGAGGCTGCCCTTGCTCTCTCTGTCCATACATATTACCCAGGATCACCAACCAAAAGACACCCAACACCAAAATACGATTCACTTCACCATCCTATTTTTAGAGTTTCACCATCTTGATTCGTGTATACGCATTTTCGATAATTTCCGTGATTTGATCAAACTTCTTCTGGACAATCAGTTCCTTTTTGTAGAGGGTACTTCCCAGACCCACGGCTACTGCTCCTGCCGCAATATACTCTATAGCCATGATAAGGGATAACCCTCCCGTGGCCAGAATCTCAAGTTCAGGAAGAGGTCCCCGGAGCTCTCGCACATACGAAGGATTCATCTCCCGTGCCGGAAAAAGCTTCACAACATCCGATCCTAACCGGTACGCCTCATAAAGCTCTGTTGGTGTTAATCCTGCAAGAACCAACATCTTATTGGCCTTTTTTACTTCATCGGCAATCTCACGATTCAAAATAGGACTCACCACAAAGTCAACCCCTAACTTTACTACTTCCTTTGCTTGTTCCTTGGTGAGTACCGTCCCTACACCAATATACATATCAGGAAAAGTTTCTTTAACCCTGGCAACCTGCCGCAAAATCCCTGGAATAGAGAGCGTAAATTCCATGATCTTGCACCCAGAGTTAAAGGTGGCTCTGGCAAGATCGAGGGCATATTCCGCTTCTATACCACGTACAATTGGTAAGATACGCTCATTTTTTAAAAGACTAACAACATCCTTTGCATTTGCCATAGCCACCTCCTTTCTCTGCTATTCTACATACAAAAACTTCACTTTATTCACACCTGGAACTTTGGCAAGCTGTTCAATCACATTGGCCTCTGGTTTTTGATCAATCGCCACCAAAATCAAGGCTTTTCTCGTTTCTTTCTTCCGCCCAACATGCATACTCGCAATGTTGATATTTTTCTCTCCTAAAATGGTCCCAACACGTCCCACAACCCCTGGAACATCATCATTGGCAATCAATAGCATGTTCCCCGATGGTGTAGCCTCAAAGAAATAGTTGTTAAAGTTGACCATCTTCCCATGCACTTGAGCATACACTGTTCCCCAGAGTTCCAATTGTTCTTTGTCACTCTTTACAATAATCTTGAGAAGATTGGTATATTCACAGGGAGTGTCATCGATCGTTTCTTCAAGCTTCACACCTCGAGCCTGAGCAGTTGGAAGAGAGTTTACATAATTCACGGTATCCCCAAGAAAAGGCATAAAAAGACCCTTCAAAAAGGATCGTGTCAACAGACAGATTGAGACGGAGTTGCCGAGAATCTGTGCTGCCACAGATCCAAGACGTTCTGCCAGTTGAACAAAAGCCTTCAATCTGTTAAACTCCTCTTTACTTACCGAAGGCATATTGACCGAATTGACGATCATACCATGAAGTAAAAAGTTCGCCACTGCCTCAGCACTTTCAATAGCCACATTGTACTGAGCCTCTGCTGTAGAAGCGCCCAGGTGAGGAGCCAAAATACAATTTGGAGCATCCAGCAAGGGATTTGCCGAATCAAAAGGGGGTTCCTTAGAGTACACATCCACAGCTGCCCCCGCAATACGCCCGGATTTCAAAGCCTCTGCCAAGGCAGCTTCATCAATGATACCACCTCGAGCACAGTTAATAATACGAACAGATTTCTTCATCATCTCGATTTCTTTCTTGCCAATAAGACCTCTTGTGGCATCGGTAAGAGGGGTATGAACGGTAATAAAATCAGACTCTTTATAAATTCTTTCAAGAGAAGCCAACTCAATACCAAGTTTTGTGGCCATCTCCTCAGAGAGATAGGGATCATATCCCAGAATTTTCATACCAAATGCCTGTGCCCGTTTTGCAACCTCGGTACCAATACGACCAAGCCCGATAACTCCCAGCGTTTTATTTAAAAGCTCTACACCTTTAAAGCTCTTACGATCCCATACCTTTTGTTGCATGGAAGCGTGAGCAAAGGGAATCTTTCTTGCGAGAGCAATCATCATAGCAAAGGTATATTCGGCTGTAGAGATAGTATTACCGGAGGGGGCATTCACCACCACAATACCCTTTTTGGTCGCCGTAGGGACATCAATATTGTCTACCCCCACTCCTGCACGAGCAATAATCTTGAGACCTTCAGAAGCCTCTAAAACCTCTTTGGTAAGCTTGGTTTCACTGCGCACAATAATTGCATCGTAACCCCTGAGCTCCTGGATAAGGGCATCTCCCTTGAGAGTCTCCTTTTCTACAACATCAAACTCTTTGTAACGCTTGAGGATCTCTACCCCTTCAGCGTCCAGTTTATCAGTGACGAGAATACGAAACATACATACTCCTTATTTTTTGTCAAAAAAATTCCACTACCATAGACACAAGAATACTTGAAGAAAAGAAGAAACCTTTTACTCGACGGATATGGCTCCTACAGGACACTGATTTGCCGCATCCTGAGCAAGAGCAGCGTCGTAGTCAACACCTTCCTTGACGTGAGCCTTTCCATCGCTACGCATTTCAAAAAGATCCGCATAAATACTCTCACACACACCACAGCCAATACAGGTGCCCTGGTCAATCTTTACTGCCATAGGTTCCTCCCTTATATAAAATTCAAGGAGTTTTATTGTAACACAAAGACCAGTTTTTTTCAAGAAAGATGAATATTATTACCAACCGAAACAAAAATTCTGGTATTTAAAAAAAATATATATCCATAAATTCTTTATCATGGTAAGACAACCGCAGGTATCTCGCAAACCTCTACTTTTTCCACGCAATCTGCTTCTGAATTTCCACAAGCATCTTTTGAAGAAGGGGATCCTGCGCTTGCTGAATCATATGCTTCAACGTTGTTACATCTTTTTGTCCACCAATCTCGATAAGTCCCCAAGCCATCACACCTCGCTTGTTCTCATCAGGCTGAATAAACCTCTCCAAAAGAAAACGAAAGAGATCTTGTTTTTTATAGTGACGTTTATAAAGATAAACAGCAGCCAAAGTTACAATCCATGAGTCCCTATGAGTCAAAAGCTTTTCAAAAAGCGTATCCACATTCTCATCTCTATACGCTGCTAAAGCCTGAATAGCCACAGACTGTACCCAAGTATTAGAATCATGTTCGGCGATTTCCAGCAAAATCGGCAACGCTCTGGGATCATGAATCTCCCCCAAAATTTCAACACAACTCGCACGCGTCACTGTATGGGTGGTTGTTTGAAGCGCCTCAAGAATCTTAGGAACAGCCTGAACCCCTATCTTAACCAATGCATACATGGCAAATATAGAAACATCTTCGCTATCAGAAAGTGCCCGCAAAAAAACTGGCACCATCTCTTCTGTTGGATTTTTACTGAGGGTAATAGCTGCATCACGTCTTGCATCCAAACTCTCAGCATAGAGCAACTGATCTTCCAGAGACAATGCCATCCCCTACTCCTTGCGAAAAAGTGCTCTTTATTATAGCATGTTTATAAAGAAAAGCAAGTTCTTTTTTCATATTTTTTCAAGATTTTTTCGATATGAACCAAAAACCTTTTGTCCTGCCTCTCAATAGCAAGTGGTGTCAATGAAACAAAACCTGCTTCAACCACACTCATGTCCGTCCCTTCCTCTGGAACAAACTTTGGCCATTCGCCCTCTATAGTGACACAGTTTTTCCCGTCTTGTGAAAACACACTTACCGTATCCCGGTACACTCTTTTGCCGAGGTGGGTAATTTTTATACCTCGATATACCGTCTGGTGCGGAAAGTTAATATTGAGGAGTAAACCCGGTTGTAACACATCCTCATCAAAACAACGAAGAATACCTAGAAAAAAACGAGCGGCCTGCTCAAAATACAGAGGATGTTCCCATTCATTGAGAGAAAGGGCAACAGAAGGTAAACCATTGAGCGTTCCTTCTCGTGCACCTGCCACTGTCCCCGAATAAAAGATATCCTCTCCCATGTTTGGTCCATGATTGATACCCGATACCACCATATCAAACTTGACATCCTGAAAAAAATGAAGAAGTGCCACCTTCACACAATCCGCAGGCGTCCCGGCAAGTGCGTACGCTCGTTCCCCAACCTGGCGAAACTCCATCGGACGAAAAAGGCTCATTGCATGACTCGTACCGCTCTGCTGAGAGAGAGGTGCTGTAATATAAACCTCGTGTTCTTCTCCCAAAACGCGGGAAAGTACTTGAATGCCTTCAGCACTATAACCATCATCATTGGTAAGAAGTAGCCTCATCCCTGGACCCCTTTCCGGTCTCGAAGACTATGGAAATTCTCTGTAAAGGGAATCTCAAGACGAGCAACCGTCGTATTTTGCGTGGTATTCCCTATACGAAAATAGGCAGGATCCACTTCTATCCCTTTGAGAAGCATCACTATCAGGGCTATACCCATCCCTGCCCCCTCAAGCTCATCCCCCTGTTCAATATAATAAGAAGCAATATCTTCATATTGCATCGCTTTTTTTAGTTTCTCTCGCAATCTCTTATTCTCTAAATCTGTCATTTGCGCATGGTTAAAGATCTCAATCCTTACCCCATCCTCGCTATATTCAAAACGAATCTCTACCCAATACCCCTTGCTCCTCAGTGCCGGAAGATGATCCGCATAAGAAGCCTCGTTAAGGTAATTACGGAACGATATCATACCCTGAATATACGCTTCTTCATTGTTTATATCAAGATTATTCTCTTCAAAAAGGACTCGCTTAAGATTTGCCTTTGTTCCATTGATCATGAGTTCCTTAACACACGTATAGATCACACCCACCATCTCTCCATGGCCATAGTAAGAAAACACATAATTAATTGCCTCTTCAACCCGATGCTCCACATCCTCATTAAGAACGTAAAACCGCAGTTTAAAGGGTTGTTTCTGTTCCACAATTTCGGCTATCGTATGGGAAAAAAGTTCCATTTCCATATCTTCCCCCTATTCTCGGGCATGTCTATACTGAAGAGAAAACGGCACCTCTATCCTGGCAAAGGTCTGATCATCCAGGGTCGTTCCGATACGAAAAAGCGCTGGATCAAGGCCAAGTCCCTTGAGAAGCATCACTATCAGCGCTATACCCATACCGGCTCCTTCCATCTCGTCTCCCTGTTCCAGGTAAAACTCAGCAAGACTCTCATACTGCATGGCTTTTTTCAGTTTTTCTCGCAATCGCTTGTTTTCAATCGAAGCCATACTCGCATTATTGATTACCTCTACCTTCACCCCATCAGGAGAATGGGTAAAACGGATAGTTACCCAATAATTTTTTTCTTTCAGATGGGGAAGAAATGTTTGATAACTTCTCTCTGCCAGAAGGTTACGAAACGCGAGCATGCCCTCCAGATAGTGATTTTCGTTTGTAATGTCCAGATGATTCATCTCAAAAAGCACCCGTTTGAGGTTTGCTTTCGTCGCATTGATCATGAGTTCCTTTACACAGGTATAGATAACATCCGAATACTCCTGGCGATTGTAAAAATGAAATATGGTCTGAATTGCTGTCGCTACTTTGCTTTCTATGTCTTCATTAATCACATAAAACTTCAGCGTAAACGGTTGCTGATTCTCTATAAGATGTTGAACGGTGGCCTGAAACTCTCTATCCATTCTCTTTCCCCTTGAAAGGATAAGTCGCCAGTTTTGTGTATCTTGCCCCTGCTGGATGAAGTTCACTACGGTAAAAAGAAAAGGTAGCAACGGATTCCTCTAACGTTCTCAATGAAAAAGATCGAAGTGTTTCTTTTTCTTTGGTGGTGAGAGAATGTTTTATACGAGCAAGTGTGAGATGGGGATGAAAATCCCTTTCCTCTCTTGGAAACCCTTCTTTCTCCAACATTCCCCATAGTGTATCATAAAAATTTTGAAGCGTCTCTGGACAATTCACTCCAGCCCAAAACACTCTCGGAGACTCCCAGGAAGGGAAAACCCCTGTCTCTCCAATTGCAAGAGAAAAACGCTCATGAGAAAACTTTTCCAGTTCCGTACGAATACGTTCTACACGGGGAGGAGCCACTTCACCCAGAAAAGCCAGTGTCAGATGCCATTGCTCAGGAGTAGTCCAGCTAAGCTCAGGTAAACGCCGTTTCCATCCTTTGACTTCTTCAGCAATCATCTGGCGCAATTCCTCAGAGATGTCCAAGGCAATAAATACCCTCATTTCTTCTTCATCCCTATTTTTTGTATCCGACTCCCTTTTACATCCAGCACAGTGAATACAAGACCATTGTACTCCAGCTTCTCACCAACTGAGGGGACATATCCCTTCTCTCCCATGAGAAATCCCCCGATGGTTTCAAATTCATCCTCAGGAATTTTTTGTTTGAATATCTCATTAAACTTGCTAATAGCCATCTTGGGAGAAAGTACTACGCTCTCATCGGGCAAAATCTCATACTCCTTTTCTTCTGCGCGCTGGTCAAACTCATCCTCGATCTCACCAACAAGCTCCTCCAGGATATCCTCCAGGGAAACAATTCCTACCATTGTTCCAAACTCATCCACAACAATCCCCAGATGGATATGCGTCTGGCGAAACTCTGCAAGAAGCTGGGATACCTTTTTATTTTCGGATACAAAGAGGGGTTTTCTTAAGATTTTTTTGAGAGAAACATCACCAGACAACATGGAAGAAAGAAGATCTTTCGCATACAGTACACCTACCACATTATCGACGTGATTTTCATACACCGGATAGCGCGAATATCCCTCTCTCTGGATCGTTTGTATTATCTCCGAAAGAGACATCCCTATATCCAGGAGAACCACCTCAGAACGGGGAATCATAATAAAAGACACCGTCAAATGATCAAGAAATCGGTGAATCTCCCGATTCAGCACCTCCCTGGTCATTGGAGTGGCTCCTCCTCTAAAATAAACTTTCCCATACCCTGAAAACGAGCTGAAAGGCTTAAAAAGCCCTGTTGCAAAAACGGAACACTCCCCTGGAATTGAAAATACCCCGTCTTGGTAGCAATTCTTTTTGTTTTCCTGTTTAAGATTGTCTCCATCTGGAAATCAATATTTGCCATAGGAAAAGCTTTTTGCTTGTAGGCATTGTAGGTATAGCGTTGCTCTAAAGTATAACTCTCTGAGTTTATCGCTACAAGCCGCTGGAAAAGCGAAGTTTCTACCGTAATCTCCTGATTCTGAAACATTGCCTGGAAGTTTGTTGTTTTCTCCTCTCCCCTGCCTGTTATCTCGTCCCAATGGGAAACATCTACCAGAACCATCCCTGCCAACCACTGGAGGGGATAAATGGGAAGATCTCGATAATACACCGTCACCCGTCCCTCTGGTGTCATATACCATTCATAAAAAACGGTACTGAGATAATTCAGATAACTGTACACCGCTCCGGAGAGGTTTTTGTCTGCATTTTCAAGAGAAACATCTCTGATAAGAAGCTGAAAAAGATACTGCCCATTGGAAAATGCTAGAGGTGTCATATACAGAGATGCGGTGAGTTTTACCGTCCCCTGATATCCGACAAGCCCAGCCTCAAGAGAAAGTTGACTCTCCATACTCAGATGATAGCGATAGGTTTTCCCAACTTCAAACTGATAAACAAAAGGCTCAACAGGACGAATAAGTCGCCCACAAGACGCAAAAAGCAGTACCAAAAGACTACAACAGGTAAGGAGCCATTTCCTTCTCATACCACTCCTCAAAAACTTTCTCTACCTCTTCAAGAGGCACGAGGTGTTTTTCTTCTAAACGCCGCAACTTTAATTCTACCTTTTGCTCTTCAGCAAAAGATTTACCAATGGTAATACGAATGGGAATACCAATAAGATCTGCATCCTTGAACTTTACTCCAGGACGTTCATCTCTATCATCAAGGAGAATCTCAAACCTTCTGGAAAGTTGCTGGTAAAGTTTTTCTGCTGCTTCGACTGTTCTGCTATCGGACATATTCACCGGTACAATAATCCCGTGAAAAGGTGCAATACTCATAGGCCAGATGATGCCATTTTCATCATGATTTTGTTCGATCACACTCGCGATCGTTCTTCCCACACCAATCCCATAACACCCCATGATGGGAGTAATACTTTGACCATTTTTATCCAGAACCCGAACATTCATCGCCTCAGTATATTTATACCCAAGCTTAAAGATATGTCCAACTTCAATCCCTTTGTAACTACGGAGGACTTCACCACAGGTTGGACACTTTTCTCCCTCCACTACTTCGTGAATGTCTGCCACCACATCCCAGACAAAATCGCGCTCAGGATTGATATTTTTGAGGTGATAGTCTTTTTTGTTTGCTCCAGAAATAGCATTGCGCATAAAAGGAATAGACTCGTCAGCAACAATTTTTATTTTTTGCTTGAGGTTTACCGGCGATACAAAGCCAATGGGTGCTCCAGTTATCTGTAAGACTTCTTCCTCCGACGCCTGTTCAAGCTCCACACACTCGAGAACATGCTTGAGTTTTGTTTCATTGACCATAAAATCTCCACGAATAAGAACGAGAACAAATCCCTTGTCAGTCTTGTAGACAAGACTTTTGATAAAACGATCGACCGAAACCTTGAGAAACGCCACCAGTTCCTCTATTGTGCGCACGTTAGGAGTAGCTATTTCCTCAAGAGGAAGCATAGATTTTGATGAGGATGAAAACTCCCGTTTCGACTCCGCTCGTTCAACATTGGCTACATAGCCGCATGAACGACAGTGGATAATTGTTTCTTCTCCCACGGAAGAAGGCACCATAAATTCTTCTGAATTGGAACCTCCCATATTGCCCGTATCTGCCTGAACCGGCACTACCTCTAACCCACATCGTGCAAAAATACGACGGTAAGCCTCTCGCATAGCCTGATAGTTTTTTTCAAGACCGGCCTCGTCAATATCAAATGAATAAGCATCTTTCATGATAAATTCTCGACATCGCATTACCCCATAACGAGGGCGAATCTCATCACGAAATTTGGTGTTGATTTGATAGAGATTAAGGGGAAGATCCCTATACGACTGTACATTCTCCCGTACAATATGAGTAAAAACTTCTTCATGAGTAGGGCCAAGAACCATGTCATTCTCATGACGATCCTGGAGCCGCATCATCTCCTTGCCCATGATGTCGTATCTCCCTGATTCCCTCCAGAGAGAAGCAGGAATAAGGATTGGTGGCAAGAGTTCCTGGGCTCCTGCTCTATTCATCTCCTCACGAATGATATTGATCACCTTAAGAAGTACCCTGTGTCCAAGGGGCAAAAAAGTATAAAGACCCGCGTCAAGCTTGCGGATAATACCTGCTCGCATCATAAGAATATGCGATGCGATCTCGGCATCCTTGGGATCCTCACGAAGTGTCGGTAAAAGCATCTGGCTTCGTCTCATACCATCCTCCATAAAAATATGCAATGTATTATACCATAAATTGAATAAAAAAACAAAAAAGAGCTAAAAAATATAAAAACGAGGTTTTATAACCATCAAGCCTTCTCAACATAAAAAGAATTTTTTGTTTTTCAGAAAAAACCCTCCCTTAACGGGAGGGTTTTTGGTTTCGATATCAGTCTCCTGCCTCAGAGACAGCTACATTTGGCACAGGAAAGTTTTTGAGAATATACTCCTGCGCAGCTGCCACAGACTTGCCAAGCTCAAACGTATACCCGAGCTCTTTCAACGCTAATTCCATCGCCTGAAGCTCAACCACAATATCCGACTTATCCACATACCCAAGATGCCCAAGGCGAAAGATCTTCCCTTTCATCGAACCCTGGCCTCCAGCAATCGTCACACCATACTTGTCCCTCATATACGCCGGAATCTTTGCACCATCCACACCCTCAGGTACTCGAATCGCTGTCACCGAATCCGAAGGACGTACATTCGGTACATCCGCAAACAATTGAAGCCCTATCGCCTGTACAGCCTGACGAAACGTCTCCGCTACAAGATAATGCCGCTTGATCACATTCTCCATGCCTTCCTCAAGCATCATCTTCAGCGCTACATTAAGCCCCATAAAAAGACTAATGGCAGGCGTCCACGCTGTGGTCTTCTTCTCAAGATTTTTCCTCTCTTTGGCTAAATCAAAGTAAAAACGTGGGAGCTTCGCCTCCTTCATCAGCTTCTCAGCCTTCGAAGAGTACGCAACAAACGCTAAACCCGGCGGTATCATAAACGACTTCTGCGCACCAGCAATCGCTACATCTACACCCCACTCGTCCATCTCAAACTCCATCGCACCAATCGCCGTAATCCCATCCACCACCATGATGGCAGACGTCTCCCTCACCACACTCGCTATACCCTTCACATCAAAAGCAACCGCCGTCGAAGTTTCACTGTACTCCGTATACACCCCTTTCGCCTCAGGATACTTCTTCAGCGCTTCCCTCACCTCTTCCGCTTTAATGTCTTTCCCATACTCTGCCTTCAGTTCTACAACATTCAGACCATACGCTCGCCCTATCTCGGCAAACCTCTCCCCAAACTTCCCCGCAGAGAGCACTATGATGGTATCCCCAGGTGACATAAAATTCGTAATCGATGCCTCCATACCCCCCGTCCCCGATGCCGTCAACGTCAATACCGGAGACGATGTCTTGAATACCTTCTTCAGCATTTCTGCGTTCTCTGCTACAACTTCAGAGAACTGAGGGGTCCTGTGGTGCATGAGTGGTCGCGCCATTTCTACCAGCACTTCACTGGGAACAGCCGTCGGCCCAGGCGCACACAGAAAACGCTTCATCATAGTTTTCCTCCTTGTCATTCTTTGCCCTTCAAAAAGGGAGATATAGTGTGTAGCAAAAAAGATTTTTTCGCAAATATTTAATATTTTGTTTTTATAAAAAGAAACATTACAAACGATAATGTGAAAATTTTTACAGAAACTAGCTACGTAGCTCACTGTTTGCTTATATTTTTCTTTAATGATGTCTTTAGGGAAATCTAATTTTAGATAAAGGGGATAACATAGGAAGAGAGAATTGTATTGGTTATGAAGTGGGTTGGATGGTATGAGAGCTATTACCTTTTCACAGTGTGGTTGTGGTAAAAACAAGGGATGGAATAAGGTAATACTTTTTACTTTGTTTTTTTTCTAAAACTAGTTGAGAAGAAGAAAATGTGGAAAAAGGGATCGGGCATTTGCTCTTACTTTGTTTCAGTAGACGGTGTAGCTATTACCTTGTTGCAGTGGGAGAGAACTGCTCTTACCCTGTCGCAGTACCAAAGGGCTTGCTCTTATCCTGTTTCAGTAAGGGTCTATCAATAAAATGACTGTGATAAGGAAAGAGCGGGGATTTTGGAGTTTTCTTTTTTCTCCAAAAGTATCGTTGAAAGATGGTATTAGAGACTTTGCTCTTAGCCTGTTTCAGTTTTTATGGTGCTTGTGAACGGCTTTTTCACTGCAACAAGGGAAGAGCATGGGGTTTTTATCCCTTTTTCCACTTCTTTTTTGTAAGAAAAAACGCTTTTTTGCCTTTTTCGTAGAGGACAACGAAAAGTTTTCCAAAAAAACAAAATGAAACAAAAACTTTTAGTTTTCTATTTGACAGACGCAGGAAATGTGTTGAGAAAGAAAAAACGAAAACCTACGCCCAGATGGGAAGAATAAGCGGCTCAGCCACCAGCTTTTTCCACGGGAGAAGCTGGCGACGTTTGCCAAGCCTTCTTAAAAGCTCTTCAAGCCTTGTGGCAGCATCTTCTATATTAAACCGAAAACAAAACTCATCAAGATAGCGCTGCATGTGCTTTCGACAACCATAGTGATAGACGTCTTCAAGAAGGTTTTTCAACCCATCGTTAATATGGGAAAGCCACGGCATTCTTTTTTCTACGGGCGTGTGGCGGAAAAACTTGCCAAAAAAGTCTGAAAGCCAATCACTATTCACATCATCCACAAGGTGAATATGAAGTTTAGAAGGGGTATCATCCGCATCAATTTCGACAACCTGCATGGGAGAAAAGTTTTTTCTCTGGCGGCGTTTGATGCCAGAAAGAAAGAAAAAGGTTTTTACAAGCTTTCGAAGGGATTTGGTGTGATGGCGAGTGGTAAGCCGCATGAGGCTTCGTAGCTTCTGAAGAAGAAGCCAGCTTGCCTTGTAGCTAATATGAAGAAGTTGTGAAAGCCTCACCGCGTTTATGCCACCATCCTGGCAGACAAGAAACATGGCAGAAAGCCAGATTTTTGGCGAAAGGTGACTTTTTCGCATGATGGACTGGCTTTTTAAGGAAAATTGTCTGCCACACTTGGGGCACTGATACACGAGCCGGCACGAGAGAAGATGCGCTTTTTCTTTACACCTTGGGCAAATAGGTCCCTCTGGCCAGAGGGCTTTTTCGAGGATCTGGTAGGCCCCGTTTTCTGAGAGTGTGAAAAAATCCTTTTCCATGGTTTTCTCCTTAGAGAAATTTTTTCATACTATATATATCGAAAATTTTTTGTTATAGTTGTTAAAAAAGATGTTTTATATATTTTAAAAGTAAGATCGATGGGGAGATTTTGGGGGTGTGAGAAAAATGCTCTTACCTTGTTGCAGTGTGTGGGACAAGAGATTTCCTAAGGTCGGGTAAGAGAAAGTTTTTTCTTTACTACAACATGGTAAGAGCAAATCTCAAAGCACGTGAGAGCGTGAGAGGGGATATAAAGGTTAAACGTTTAACCTGGAATTTTCGACGTAAGCTCTTACCTTTTTGCAGTGTTATTGCGAGGTTTATCACTGTGAAAAAGGAATAGCTGGAATTTTTCCCACTGTGACAAGGTAACGGCAAGAGTTTTTTCCTGCAACAAGGAAACAGCCTTCAGGTCCCACACATTTACTGCAAAATGGTAATAGCTAGCGTTTTTTGTACTGCAACAAGGGAAGAGTAAAGGCTTTTTCCCTACTGTGATAAAGTAACAGCTTTTATTTTTTCACTCTTATTGCAACAAGAAAGAGCATGGCAGTCTTTTTAACTGCGATAAGGGAATAGCCATCACACTGGTGGTTTTTAACTGCAACAGGGTAAAAGCTGGTGAGCTTTCTTTTGCTTTCCACTGTAACAAGGGAAGAGCAAGCCCCGTACTTTATCCCTCCGTTTTTCCCCTTCAAAAAAAGACCACTTCTTACCATAAAAAACCTTGGTGTGTGCTCTTTTAAGACCAGATCCCATTTATCATCAACTCCTCCTTTTCCCTTTCTACTACTAAAAAAGACAAAAAATTTAAAGTATAGCAAAGCTTAGTTGATCAGACTATCTAGAGCAAATAAGGCTTTCAACGTGCAATCCAGCCAACCATCCCTCTCTTTTTTGCATACAGAATACACCGTATATTATCTTCCATTTATATTTCCCGTTGCGTCAAATAAAAAAGTACTCGAAATTCGAATCATTGCCTCATAAAAAAAAGTACTCAAAAATTCCATACAGTTTCCTCCAAATTTTTGTTTTTTACATTCTTTTTCTTTTGAAGGCTGAAAAGTTTTCTGGCAAGCCGTAATTTTTGTCTTAGGTGAAACAAATCGAGAGCCTTATAAAGCCTTGTTAGGCGTTCCTTTTGTGCCTCACTTACATAAGAGCTTTCTAAAAGCCGTTGGTAGGGAGTTTTAATATCATCATGCTTCTTTTGCACCTTGCTTCCGATTCTCTTTTTCTCTGTCATTTTCATAACCGGTTGAAAAAAGTTGGCATAAAGCCTGAGATACGCATAGAGTCGGTTCAAGTAGTAGACTTCTTCCTCGGTATCGTAGCGGAAGTATCCAACATTCTGGCGGACTATGGAATAGTTTTTCTGCTCAACGTAGCAGTTATCATTGGAACGGGAGCTTCTCCCCCTTGTAAATTTTATCTGGTGCTTCTCACACCAATCGCGTAGAGGATGATTAATAAATTCAGCACCGGTATCAGAATCAATTCCCCGTAAATCAAAGGAAGTCTTCTTTGGACTTTTCTATGGCTTCTCTTACCCATTTTGAAGCTTTGTTTTTGATTGCCACAAGTTCTGTCCAACCGCTCCAAACATCCACCATATTTAATGTTTGAGCAAAATCTCCCCGGCTATTTCCTCCCTCATGGGCAACCAGATCAATCTCCATAAAACCAGGGCAATTTTCATCCCACTCTGCCCACGTGCGTATAGCTATTTGTTGCTTTAACAACGTTCCAGGTTTTGTGCCTTTTCGTCCTTTTATCTCAAGCTTTTTACGCTCATGTTTCAAAAGTCGGTCAATACTTGAAGCACTTATATGGCGCAAGTTTTCTATAGCCTGTGGAGAACCGTGGAGATGTCCGTTTGCTAAGAGATTATCTAAAACTTCATTGAGAATCGGCTTTAAACGTTTGCCACACATGTAGTTTTCAATTTCCCAGACCTTTTTTAGAAGTTTTAGTTCCTCTTCGCCGAATTTTTTCTTTCTGCCAGGTCTTTTGCCCTTCTTGGCTATGTCGGCTTTAAGGTAATTTTTCTTGCCTACATAGATGGTTTTTCCGTGCTGCCTCAAGAGCCTGGCGGCATAGTTTCGGTTTTTTAAACCTGTTATCCTCACAAAGTAATCCAGTATCTCCATTTTTTCCTTTTTGCTGGCTTTTTGATATTGTTTTGCCGTTTCCCTGTAAATAGGTCTCCTTTCAAACATCGCTAACTCCACCTTTTACCTCCAGTTCTTTGAACTGGATTATTTTACACAAATTTAAAGTACTTTTTTATTTTGAAGCAACGTTCCCTTTTCGAGTACTTTTATTACATTGTGTCAAGAAAATTGTGTCTAGTCATAGGATAACCTCGCTGTGAATATTTTCTTTGGTGTATGAGTGTTGCTCACGATAGAGTTGAAAGTAATACTCCCAATTTTTTAACTTTCTTTTTAAGAACTTCTCATTTTGGTATCTTAATAACAGGTAAAGATATTTCTCAGCTGAAGCCTCGCTTTGACACATTTCCATTGTTTTTAATCTCCTTTTAAGTTCTTTAAAGAGTCTTTCCAGGGCATTGTTTGTATACACCATGCTTCGTATTCCTTCAGGTAATTCCATGTAAGTGAATATATTCTCTCTTATTGTCAAGAGGTTATTCATTAAGTTGGGATAGATATTTTTCCATTTTTGTATAAATTTCATAAACAATTGTTCTGCCTCCTGTTTGTCTTTGGCATGAAATACCTCTTTTATTTCAGTGGCAATGATATTTCTGTGTTGAACTCTCACTTTAGCCAGTATGTTTCTCATGACATGGACTACACAGGGCTGATACTTTGCGTGGGATATATCTCTGTGATGACGTTTTTCATACCACTTAAGCCATCAGAGACAATAAAATGAATCTGTTTGACACCTCTTTCTCTTATATCCAGCAAAATTTCCCGCCAGTTATAAGCACTTTCCATGCCTCCTGGCAGGTAGTATCCTAAAATCTCCCGTCTTCCCTCAGGTGTAATGCCTATAGCTACATATATTGATTCATTTTCTACCCTATCTCTTGATAGGAAACACCATAGCATCCAGAAATACCACGGCATATTCTTCCATGAGAGGGCGACTACGCCACTTCTGAATCTCTTCTATGCCTACCTGGCTTATCCTTGAGATGTTAGCATAAGAAATCTTTATTTCATAAAGCTCTTTAAAACTTCTGCTATCTTCCTTGTTGACATTCCTGATATCAACATAGCCCTGATTAATGCATCTAAGTCTTCTGTGATGCGTTTGCGATAGGGAAGAAGGGCACTTTTAAATCCATTATCCCTTGTTCTTGGAACACGTATGGCTGTAAGCTCGCCAAAAGCTGTCTTTAAATCCCTTTCGTAAAAGCCATTGCCTTTTGTGGGTGGATTGTTTTCCAGGTAAATCTCTCTTTCCTCTTTTAACATACTCTCTAATACTTCCTTGACAATTGGTTTGAATAGCTCTAAAATATTCTTCGTCTCAATCATATCTGGCCTCCTGTGATAGTTTTATTTATATTATCACAGGAGGTTATCTTTTTCCTACCAGACACAATTAAGTATACACTGCCTTTTATTATGAAGCAATTCGTATTTTTGCTTTTTTCATTCTGTTTCTCTATAATTTTGTTATTCTTTTTTGGGCTATGAGTATACGGAGGACAATCTATGGCAATCTTTGAAATATTGATGCTTCTTTGCTTTGGTGCTGCGTGGCCCTTTTCTATCTACCGTTCTTACCGCTCTCGTTCAACAGCGGGCAAAAGTGTGATTTTTCTCTGGATTGTGTGGCTTGGATATATCTTTGGAATTCTCAACAAATACGTCCATGGTTGGGATTATGTGGTTGTATTTTACTGTCTTAATCTCATGATGGTGTCGATTGACATAGCTCTGTATTATCGAAACCGATACATTACCGTCAAGGAGGAATAAATGTTATTTTCAAGCTTTTTACATCCGGAGTTGTACTGGATACAAACAGAGATCAAAAATGAAGAAGAACTCTTAAACCAAATGGTCAGGGGGATATCTAGAGAATTTTCTCTTTCGATGACAGACAAGGAAATTGTTGATCGCATATTGCAGAGGGAATTAGAGAAACCAACCCTTGTGGGAGATTGCTTCTGGGTACCCCATTTCCGTATCCCCGATCTGGAGGATCTGATTATCGCGATAAGTTTTCTGAAAAAACCAATATCTATGGGAGAGCATAACGTACAAATGGTATTCTTAGTATTGACGGGTCCAACACGATCTACACTCTACCTCAACGCCCTTTCCGTAATAGCCTCTCTCGTTCAGGATAGTGATTTTTGTCAATTGATGAAAAAAACCCCGGACTTTGAACGGTTTTGTCATTTTCTTGATAGTAAAAATCTCCGTGTGGGAAAGGTTCTCACCGTCGCCGATATTATGTCAACAGATATTCATGTGTTACGAGAGAATCAAAATCTCGAAGAGGTTCTAGACATCTTTTCTAAACATCAACTTAGTTATGCTCCAGTTGTTGATACTCAAGAGCGTTTTGTAGCAGAAATTAATCTCATCGACATCATGAAGGTGGGAATGCCTGCCTACACTGCCGCTCTTCCCAACATGAATTTTCTCTCATCTTTTGAACCCTTTGAGGAGCTTCTTAAACACGAAAAGGATATTTTGGTGAAACAGATTATGCGAAAACCCCATGTTATCCTTAAACCCGATGCCAGTCTGGTTGAGGCAATTTTTGAGTTCACAAATCATCGTAGAAGGCATCTCCCGGTGGCAAAGGATGGAAAGATCCTTGGGGTGGTGAGTTACATGGACATGCTCAACAAGGTATTGCGGAGGTAAACAATGACGTGGCCAATGTGGATAGCTGTTGGAATCTTTGTTGTATTATATATTGGGATTTCTCTGGAAAAGGTAAACAAAACAATTCTTGCTCTGTTAGGGGCAGGAATCTTTGTCCTCTTTCATTTTCTTGAAGGAGAAAAGGTATTCGCCGCTGTAGACTGGAATGTGATTTTTCTCCTCGTAAGTATGATGGTTATTGTGGCGATTACCAAACAAACCGGAATTTTCCAGTATGTAGCCATTAAGCTTGCAAAACTCTCGAGAGGGAACCCCATGACCATCATGGTCCTCCTTTCTCTGGCCACAGCGGTGTTTTCTGCCTTTTTGGACAACGTGACCACCGTACTCATCTTTGTCCCTGTTGCTATCCTCATTGCCCAGGAGTTGGATATCTCCCCTCTTCCCTATGTCGTTGCCCTTGCTATGGCTTCCAATGTAGGAGGAACAGCGACCCTCATCGGTGATCCACCGAACATTATGATAGCAAGTGCTGCTGGACTTTCTTTTAACAGTTTTCTCGCCCATCTCGCCCCCGTGGCATTGTTCCTCTTGATAAGTCTCTGCGGATTTCTCTGGCTTTTGTTTCACAAGCAGATGCGTGTCTCCAATGAAAAGCGTGCTCGTATTATGAATTTTGACGAAACCAAAGTTTTAACCAATCCCGCATTGATAATAAAATCACTCTCTATACTCGGGATGGTGATCTTGGGATTTTTCCTCCATGGGGTGATTGATCTTGAACCTTCCATGATTGCTTTACTTGGAGCAGCTCTTTTGATGCTTTTAGCTACTCCTCATGAGATTGAAGAACTCCTCCATGAAGTAGAATGGGCAACTATTCTCTTCTTTGTGGGGCTTTTTATCCTTATTGGAGGATTGGTAGAGATTGGTGTAATGAAGATCCTCGCCGAAAGAATAGTAAGTCTCACCAGAGGGAGTATAAATTCTACAGCCATACTCCTGGTATGGATGTCTGGAATCTTTTCTGCCGTTGTAGACAATATTCCCTATGTGGCGACCATGATCCCTCTTATCAAGGAGATGGGAGCCTCATTGGGCGGTCAAAGCCTTGATCCCCTCTGGTGGTCTTTAGCCCTGGGGGCCTGTCTTGGTGGAAATGGGACCCTTGTAGGTGCTTCTGCAAATGTGGTAAGTGTAGGGATAGCAAAAAAAAGTGGTATTGCGATAAGTTTCTGGGATTTTACAAAGTACGGCCTTCTCTACACTCTTTTAAGCCTTCTCGTATCATCTCTATACGTCTATTTCAGGTATTTTGTCCTTCATCTATGAGTAGAATTAAGGACGGATTTCAATTACAGAGTTGAGTCCTCCTTTACCATCTGGAGAGACGAGAGGATTAAAAGGATCGTTAGTAAAGATGGTACCGTTAAGAATATATTTGTACTGGTAGGTTCCCGGTGAAAGAATGATAGAGATGCGCCATAGATTGACATTAGAATCATAGGTAAGGGGAAATCCCTCAGCTTTCCATCCGAAGAAGTCTCCCGTGAGCGCCACATTGGTAATATTCGTGGAACGAGCCTGATACACAAAAAGCACAATCTCTCCGAGAATAAAAACACCAGGTTTCGGACCCTGGGGAACAGGTTTTGGTGTTTTCCCACAGGTTACCAACAGCAAAAAAAAGAGAAATATCATCTTTTTCATGCACGCTCCTCCACAAAAGGCAAAAGGGTAGTATGGTCATCCCCTTTTTCAAAACAAACCAGGCATATATCATCACTCAACTTCTCTAGCTGAACATGTTGTTTAAAATTCTCGATAATCTCGATAACAATTTCAGGTGCAGAAAATTTACTGATTTCCTTCCAGGGAAGACTCCAGAGAATTTCTTCAAAAGGAACATGAATCTTCTCACTCACCGCTTCAATCAGACCATCCGTAAAAAGGAGAAGTTTGCCTTCTGTAAAATGATACGTATGATTCGTATACCCTTTATCAATAGCCTGAATCTCTTGGTTGCGAAGCACACCAAGTGGTATACCCCTCTTAAAAAACGGAAGAGGAACAAGCGAGCCAGAGGGAAACACAAGAAGAGGATCAAGATGCCCTGCATTCGCATAAGTAAGAGTTTGTTTTTCTTCATCGTAAATAATATAAAGAGCTGTAACAAAATTTCCCGCAAGAAAAGGAAAAAGAAACTCATTTAACCCATAAAACAAAGCTGCAGGATCATGAATCTGTGAACTTTGAAGAAGATGACTTTTGATCAGAGAAGTGATAAAAGCAGCAGGAACACCATGACCAGAAACATCACTGATAAAGACACCCCATTTGTAGGTATCGATCCGCCGAATATCGAAAAAGTCTCCCCCTATCTGAATCATCGGGTGAAAATAAAAAGCAAAATGTCGAGAAGGTGGTTTAGAGGGAATAAATTGAAGCTGAATTTGTCTGGCTAACTCGAGCTCTTCCTCAATAAGCTGATTTTTTTCGAGAAGTTTGTTTTTTTCTTTAAGAAGTTCTATGGTTTGCCTTTCGACTTCCTTTTCCAGGTTTTGCTTAAGTCTTTCAGAGATCTGATAAGCAACAGAAAACCTCCGGGAAAGTACAAAAGCCTGAAAGAACACAAAAACAAGTTGACCAAAAGGAGTAAGATAAATTTCAAAGACATTAAACTTTTGAATGGCATAAAAAATATCGTTCAGAGCTGTCAAGAAAAAAATTGAAAAACCTAACAACAAAAGAAAAGCATCTTTGTTAGAAAACATGTTTTTTATAAGAGCAAAAAGAATAAAAAAACCAAGAGGAAGAGTATAAAAGATAAATATCATCTGTGTATGGAAATAAACCTCTTCAGGAAAGAAAAGATCAATAGCTGTTAAAATACCATAAAAAAGTATACTGAAGCTCAGAACATTTCTATAGAAAGGATTTGTAAAAACCGTGCGCATAAACGCTACTACAAAGATAGTGATCAGATTAACCAGAACAAAATCCATACGAACCTGTGTTTGCCATGAAAATTCATAGATATATAAGGGGAAAACACATTCATGATTCGTCAAGGTACGAAAGGCCAACATCAGAGCTAGTAACGAAAAATACACAAGACCCCATTCTTTCCTTTGGAGGGTAAAAAGTGCTAAATGGTACAAGGCCATAATCACAAGAGCCCCAATAATAAAAATGTCAAATGCAATATTTATATTTTTTTTTGCTACTATAGTATCCCATAAACCCATTTCAAGACTATTGTACATACCCCCTTTATTATCATAAAAGTTTGCAACATGCATAACAATCTCAAGAGGAGAAGTATTAGTAAAAGTAATATACTGAGGAAGCATACGGGGGATATAGGTTTGGCGATTTGTCCCCACCTTCCCCATAGAGGCCATCAGTTTCCCATTAATATAGATTTCATAAGAACTTGTAATAAAAGGAATACGAAGACCAAGAAGCATGGGAAGATTCGTCGTCAAGATGGTAGCCCGATACGTACCATACCCATAAGGAGAAAGGCGATGTCCCTCCCATTGGTAACGATGCCATGAGTCCGGCACACGGATAACAAGCGAAGTCTGTTCCTCCCACACTGTTTTTGTGGGATCGAGAAAACGCATAGGATAAAACAACCACTCTCCTGACAAACGCACAACCGTTGTTTGTGTCCACTCTATATCACGAAGATCAAATACCCCCGCTTCAGCAAAAAAGAAACTAAAAGAACTCGCAAACAACAAAAAGCAAAAGAAAGCTTTTCTCATACTCTTCTCTTGTATTTTATTATAGCCAAAAATAGAAAAAAGTCAACCATCAATCGAGATTTTTTAAGGAAATTTTTAATATTTTTTTCCCATAAGAGAAAGATAAAAGCGATAAAAGTTTGACGAAAATACAAGCCTGTGATATACTCAATCAAGAAAAATCGGAGGTTTTCCATGGATTTTTGGGATTTAATTCACCAAAGAGCAAGCATTCGAAGCTATGATCCACAACGTCCTGTTGAAGAGGATGTACTGTACCGGATTCTAGAAGCAGGACGTTTGGCTCCCTCGGCAGGGAATCGTCAGCCGTGGCGATTTGTGGTAGTATCTTCTCCCGAGAAGCTTTCGATCCTTCGACATGCTTATGTGAGAGATTGGTTCTATGATGCCCCCCATATACTCGTTGTTGTTGGTGACAGGAACGAGGCATGGCGCCGACTCCAGGATGGGTATTGCTCCCTCGAGACAGATCTGGCCATAGCTATGACGTTTTTGATTCTTGCTGCAGCTAACGAAGGGGTAGCAACATGCTGGATTGCCGCCTTTCAGCCTGAGGTAGTAAGAGAGGTATTAGGTCTGGAAGCCCATGAAGAGGTGTATGGACTCACTCCTCTCGGGTATCCAAAATCAGGTTATCCGAATCCAGGACCCAAAAAACGTAAAGACCTCAAAGATATCGTGCGTTTTCTTTAAGGAGCAGATAATGATTCGTGCAGTCATTTCGGATATGGATGGGGTTTTGTATAGGGGCAAAAATTTGATTCCCGGGGCAAAAGATTTTGTGACCCGTCTCTTGGAGAGAAAAACCCCTTTTCTCTTTCTCACCAATAACTCTGAACAAACCCCCATTGATCTCAAACGAAAGTTAGAGAGCTTGGGTATCGAGGGAGTAAGAGAAGAAAACTTCATCACCTCTGCCATGGCAACCGCGGAGTTTCTTCGTTCTCAGAAACCTGGTGCAACCATCTATGTGATTGGTGGCGGTGGACTCGCCAGTGAAATGTATAGAGCTGGATTTTCTTTAAGTGACTCACATGCCGATTATGTGGTGGTAGGTAAAACATCGACTTTTAATTTTGAAATGCTCAAAAAGGCAGTTCGTCTGATTGAAAAAGGGGCGAAATTTATAGGAACAAATCCTGATGTTATTGACCCCGCTGAGGAAGGCATAGAACCAGCGTGTGGAACTCTCCTTGCTGCTATCGAAGCTGCTACCGGGAAAAAACCTTACATCGTGGGTAAACCCAATCCCATGATGATGCTGGTAGCCAAACGTCACCTCGGCTGTCATGCGGCAGAAACCTTGATGGTCGGCGATAGAATGGACACGGATATTGTAGGAGGGATGGAAGCAGGCATGAAAACCGCCCTTGTTCTCTCGGGAGTGACCACAAAAGAGATGATAAACGATTTCCCCTATCTACCAAACTATGTTTTCAATCATGTTGGCGAAATAGATATCGAAAAACTGGGAGAATAAAGATGGAGATTTCTGTTCCTTCACTTGTTCGTATCAAACCAAAGGCGCTTTATAAAATAGGAAAATACCTCCGGGATGAAGATCACAGGCGAGTTGTACTTCTCTGGGGAGAAGGGATCGCAGAACTCTTGAAACCTATCGTGGAGGTAAGCCTTCTTTCCGCTGAGATAGAGGTGCTTTTTGAAACCACCGTGACGGACACAGAGGTAGAATCCATTTTCCACATGGCGGTAGAACTTCCCTCACAGGTAGAAGCTATTGTTGCTATCGGAGGTGGAAAAGCGATTGATATTGGAAAATACCTTGCTTTTCTCAAGAGGCTGCCCCTTTTCTCTGTTCCCACGGCTGTGTCTAACGATGGTTTTTGCTCTCCCATGGCCTCTCTCACAGTTCGGGGCAAAAAGACGAGTTTTCGTGTAGAACTGCCTCAAGCAGTGATTGTCGATACGGAGGTACTTCAAAAAGCTCCTGTCCGTTTTCTCTATTCGGGGATGGGTGATCTTTTTTGCAAAATCACCTCTGTCTATGATTGGAAACTCGCCTACCGTAAGGTACGCGAACCCGTGAATGACTTCGCAGCAAATATGGCCAGAAGTGCCGCTGATACCTTTCTCTACTATGATGACAAAAGTCTGGAAAATCCAGATTTTTTGCGGGTCATTGCGACGTCTCTCATGATGTCCGGGATAGCTATGGAGGTCGCCCGTTCCAGTCGTCCCGCAAGCGGGAGTGAACATCTCATTTCTCACGCGTATGATAGACTTTCCGAAAAACCCAACCTTCATGGACTCCAGGTGGGTGTAGCAAGCTATGCGGTGAGTCTTCTCCAGGAGAAAACAGAGCCTTTGATTCGGAAAGCCATAGAAGAATCAGGGTTTCTTGCCTTTATGCAAGAACATCCTCTCTCTCTCAGAACATTTGAGGAAGCGGTAAAACTTGCACCCCAGATGAAGGAAAATTACTATACTATCCTTTCCGAAAAAGGAAGTGTGGAAAAGCTTCTCGAGCTCATTCGAGAAAATACCATACTACGCTCTATGGTAGCGGAGGACTAAATATGAGAGTTTGTGGGGTATGTGGAACAGCCGCCTTCTTGTTCTTAGTAGGGATAGGAGTCATTCTATTCGTGGATAAACAACAAGCCCTCCCATGGTTGGTTGGTTTACTGGCATTGAATATAACACTTGGAGGAATATCGATCTGGCAAGAAAAAGCAAAAGAAAAAGACTCAGAGGAATCTTTTGAATACCGAAGATTTCTTAAAACTCTTCGGAACTATCTCTCCCATCATCAGGTGGCTGACCAAAAGCTCCAACAATACTACCAAGAACTCAAAGATCTCCTTGAGCAAAAAGAGAAAGAAACAGCTTCTTTGCTAGCCTCTATTAATCTTAATCTCACGGAACAACTCGAAATGGCTCGAAAAGTCCAAATCTCCTTTATGCCCTTGTCAAAATCAATGATCCAACGCTCGGAATTTCGTTGGGCATTCTGGTATCAGCCAGCAGAAACCATAGGGGGAGATTTATTGGACATCATCCGAGTGGGAAGAAACGGGTATGCTTTTGTAGTAGCGGATGTTTCAGGTCATGGTATTCCCTCTGCGCTTCTTACCTCGATGACAAAAGTGGCATTTATCAATCATTCTGCCTGGGGAAAAGATACGACACAGGTATGTTCTGATGTCAATAAAAATTTTCTTAAAACGTTACTCGATGTGGGATTTTACGTAACAGCCTTTTATGCTTTTCTTAATCTTGAGAAAGGCATCCTGCAGTATACCTCAGCAGGACATATGCCCCTTCTTTATTATCGTGCCAAAAACCATACCATCGAACAACTCCATACAAAAGGCACCATTCTTGGCATTTTTCCTGATGCAGTTTTTGAAAGCAAAATCATCCACCTCGAACCACATGACAAACTCTTTCTCTTTACCGATGGACTGGTCGAAATCCAAAACAAAGAAGGCCAGTGGTTTGGGGTTGAAAATCTGGAAAAGGTTATTCTCCACCATGCCCATCTTTCTCCCGATCGTTGTGTAGATGCCATTCGTCAGGAGGTCATACGTTTCGGATGGGGAGAGAAACCCATAGATGATCAAGCCTTGCTTTGTGTTGAGTTTTTACACAAAACAAAAGAAATTCATATTTAATTTAAAAATACTTGATTTTTTTTATTTTTTGCCTATAATAAATCATATCCTTACATGGAGTGTGTGATGATATTCCAGTTTAATGTACCCTGCACAGAAAGCGAAATTCTCGCTTTTGAGAAAGAAGTCATGGATGTCTCATCTCGCGTTGTAGGAACAACACCCGATGGGATGATGGAAATTCACGAATTCCACTTTTGTATTCACGAAGCTATTCTTAATATTCTTCAGCATACCTATAAATGGGATATGAATCAAAAACTTGAGATTCGTCTTGTTCTCTCAGAAGAAAAAGATGGCTGGCTCTGCGAAGTCACTATTAAAGATTTTGGTCCTCCCATTCCCAAAAAAATTACTCCCCCCCAAACAGTAGACAAGTTTCAAATGCGCAAACGAGGGCTTTACATGATGAGCAAGATATTAGATGATTTTTCTCTTACTCCTTTAGAGGATGGCAATGTTACCTATTTAAAAAAGAAATTTACGGAGAGACCCCGTGAATAAACAATATCGATTAAGGATTGTAAAAAGAGAGGTGCAATGTGTCTTCAGGGGCATTGAAGGTTAAGGTATCGATCGCTGAGGATGATATTGTCCTCATCAAGATCGACGGTGAACTCACCATATTTACAGAAGAGTATGACATGCTTCATAAGGAAATCGGGGCATACATAAAGATGGGACTTTATAAATTTATTGTTGACCTGAGAGGAGTAACCTATATCGATTCGTCCGGGTTAGGTTTGATTATCCGTTTGGCCACTCATGCCTTTAAGCAAAATTCTCGTGTGTGTATTATGTATGATGGACCTCAGGTCGAAAAACTCCTTTTTGTTTCTAATATTGATAAAATTGTACAAATTGTCCCCTCACCAGAGGAAGGCTACAAATTTTTTCGTGAGTCAGGGCAAGAGTAAAGGATTAATACCAAGAACATATTCCCATAGATCAATTTCTTTAAGTACTTCACTCCCTGCAAAATCGGTAATATCCTCATTTTGGATCGAATTCGTGTAAAGCGCCAGATACCCTTTTGCAAGAGGCGCGTAAGACCAATGCCAAGGCTCTTCCTGGTATCCCTTTTTCCTTTCTATCAGACTCGTATACGGCCTCTCAAATCCATAGCGAGAAGCGTTTTTTTCCAACCAGGAGAGGATTTTTTTTCCACGAGAGGTCTGAAAAAAAGCCGGATCAACGGAAACAAGATCAACATCCGTCCCCCAGTGATGACGAGATGTTCCAGGAGCAGAGGAGTAGCGAAGGATCCACAGGCATCGGTTTTTTGGCTCAGGATGGGAAAGAGCAAAACGCTGCCACTTCGATTCCCAGATATTTTTCTGATCGTTAAAGCTGCGAAAGGCAGAAACGACAAAAAGAGATATACCATCTTTTCGCGCATCCTGTATCATCATCTGAAGTGCCTCATAGACCTCTTTCCTGAGGTATAACTGTCGTCCATCTGAATAAAACCGTACAAAATCCGGATGCACCGAAGGATCAATTTTTCCCAACAGCTCTTCTTTTGATAGAGAGAATATCAGACCTGTGACTAGAAAAAAACTCCAAAAGGCAACGTTTCTCATGAGAGATGCCCTAAAAGGAGAAGTAATCCCTCTCTCATAAGCATTACCGCAATAGCCGCAAGGAGAAGGTTGGCTATCTTTGAAACAATCTGGGCACCGTTTTTACCAATAATTTCAAAAAGTCTCTGAGAAAAGGTAAACATAAGCCAGGTAATTGTCAGAGCGAGAAACAAGGCTCCGATTGTCATGGAAGCCCCATACTTCTCACGGGTGAGAAGAACCGTCGTGAGAAGAGCAGGACCAGCTACCAGAGGGACACCGATAGGGAAAGCGCCAAGTGTCTCTTCATCAAGTGTCTGTCCCTGGGTGGAAGAAGAGAGAAGATCCTTCAGAGAGATAACAAAAAGCACACTTCCCCCGGCAATCATAAAATCCCCCACACTCACCCCAAGATAGCGAAGGAGCGGTTTCCCACCAAAGATAAAAACAATTGTCACAAGAAAAGCAGTAAAAACAGACTGCCAGGCGATAGAACGTTTCTTTGTATATGAAAAAGAATAGGTAAAACTCTGATAAAAAGGCAGGATACCAATGGGATCAATGGCCACAAAAATAGGAATAAAACAAAACCAAAAGTTTTCCATGTATACCCTCTACTGATAAATAATAAGAAAAGGAGTTGGTTTTAAATTTACCACTTCTTCTGGTTTCATAAGAGGTTGATCATACCCTGCCCCTTTGTAGCCTGAATAAAAGAAAAGCTTAAAACCTTTATAGGGCATATTCGTTGCCTGAGCGTTGTAAGCATAGGTGCTTTTTTTGAGATCAGGTGAACCAAAACCATCAGCCGTATGGACGAGATAAACATAGGGATAATGAGTCTTCACACGTTGTCTTTCTCTGATCATTTTCCAGTTAAACTGGTGAACCACAAATATTTTGGGTAACAAAATATTTTCTTTCACCAAATAATCACTCAGTATCTTTTGGGCGTTGTTGAGTTCATCAGCAGTGATACTTCCTATCTCCTTCATTGGTCGAAGGGTTCTCCATTCAGGATCAATAGCGGGATGAACATGAGGATATTTCATAAAAGGAAGAAGACGAGTCACAGCATGCTCAACCGAGTATTTTCCTATCTGGTGATCAAGAAAAAGAAGAAAACCATTGGTCTCTGTAAAAGTGATATACTCCTGAACAAGCTGAGAAGACATGATACCGATCTCCCCACCAGGTTGACAGGTACCGTAGATCAGATAGACAGCGGGAATAGCAGGTTTACCACTTGCTTTTTCATACTCCTGAGCATATTTTCTCAGTTCGATAGCAAGCTCATCTCTTGATAGACGACCTACAATCCCCATAATACGGGATTTTGGATGACCGTAAAAAGCGACTATATGGGTATTCGTAACGTCCCACTCCAACACAGCAGGACGCATAACATGAACAAAAGGATTATTCATCTCTTCTTGAAGGTTTCTCGAGAAGATAACCGCATTCGTCGCCTCACTTCCTGAAAAAATCATATTTGTAGACATCATGGCAAAGAAAAAAAAACAATCCATCCGCATATCAACCCCATTTTAATGAAAGACTGTTGTTTTTAACGGAAATTTTTGAAAAAAGTTAAGACAAAACGGAGAGGGCGGGATTCGAACCCGCGGTACGGGCTTTAGACCCGTACAACTCCTTAACGAGAGCCACCTTCGACCCGGAGGAAACTGTATGGAATTTTTGAGTACTTTTTATGAGGCAATGATTCAATTTCAGTACTTTTTATTTGGAAACAACGGGTGCTCTGAAGATTTTTCTGGGAAAAGGAGTTGAAAATCCTTGTCCCCCAGCGGACGTATCTTTAATATGTCACGTTGAGGAAAAAAGATACTATCGCTCTCGAGCATATTCAAAAAACGATGAAGGTGTTTAATATGATGTTCGAGAGAATTCGGATAAGGAAAAATCTTTTTTTGAAGAAAGTTAATATTCTCCTTAAATGAAATATCATTTTGAACACAAAAGCTCTTGACCTGTTCATAGGTAGTTTCGTCAAAAAAGAGAAAGGTATGAGGTTCGATCTCTATGCTCTCCCTGGAAAAATGATCGGCTATAAGATTTGATTTTGTAGAAGCAAATTGGAGAATATGGAGATGCTCCTCCGACGGGTGAATATAGTGTTCTGCATAATATCGAATATTCTGAATAACCTGTTGAGGAAGTTCATGCCGAGAATGACTCTTAAGAAAAGCCTCAATTGCTTCAACAGTATAGCCATAAGCCAAGGCTTTGTAAATAGACTTTTTCGTAATCTGGTAGATAGCGATCGTATGAATTTCTTTTGGTTCTGCCATAAAGATAAGTTCAAGATGAGTAGCAGGATGGAGATCCGGTTCAACAATAATTTCACCATTGGACTCCACAATAAAATCCTGTTTCACAAAGAAAGAAGAAAGCTCAGTATTGGTAAGAAGCGCCTGATAAAACGAATTCAATGTGAGAGTATCCTGTCGCGATATCTGAAGAGGATGATTTCTATGAATAGTAACAATATTCTGCTTCTCGAGAAGCTTAAGCAAATGAATAAAGTTCTGCTCCTCTCGCTGGAGAAACAATTTAAAAGATTTTATGGTATTACGAGAAAGGGTGGCCAGAATATGCTGACAGAAAAAGAAAAACAACTCTCGAAGAGAAATAGATTCATGTCGAGTATATGCCAACCATTGCAAGGTAAGAAACGTGCTTTTCTGAAATTCAAGTTTCTCTAGTGTTTCATAGAGAAAAGTCAGCGAAAAAAGAGAAGAGACGGGTAAACTCCGTAGATGTTCAACAATATTTTTCTGTACAAGAATACGGTTGTTATACTTTTGAACAAGACCTATATGGGAGAAACTTTTTATAAGGTTTTCAAGACGCTGAGGGGGGATGGAGTGCTCAAAAAATCCTGCAAATTTCTGAAAGTCTATACGATGGATTTCATTTGCTTCTGAACTCCGTGGGGTATACGCGACAAGATAAGCCAAAACTCCAATGAGTTGAGGAATAAGTGTGTAGAGCGTTTCTTCAAGATTTTCATTTGAAGGTTTTTCAGGTAGTTGAAGTTCAATAAAGGGAGAAAGAAAAAGAAAAGAAAAATAGGTAAGCGGTTCATAGTTGAAAAGAATCCTCTTCTTCCCCAACTCTTCAAAACCCTGGCGAAGATTTTCTTTGTCTATGAAAAAGACCGAGCTTATAAAACGAATCAGATTATCAAGAGAATCATAAGCAAGCCAGCCAAAATTCTTCATAACAATATCCAAGACTAATCTTGCGTTTTCCGAAAGAGAAGACAAAACCTCAGAAAAGTGTTCTTTCCACCACCCGTAGATACGAGAAATTCTCTCTTGATTTGTAGGCGTATCAAAAGAAGGATCAACTTTTTCACCAGTAACTTCATAGTAAAGATTGGCAATAAACTCTGGTTCGTTTTCTAAACACTTGAGAGCTACCTCTCTATACATTGTTCTCATCATGGCAAAGTAACCTCTTGGATAAGAGTCTTTGATTTTGGTGTAAAATAGAGTACTTCATAGGTATACCCTTTCTCTATCAAAAACATTTGGCGTCTTTTAGCAAATTCTTCTTCGATAGTATTTTGAGAAACAATTGTAAAAAAGTGGACATCCTGTGCTTGTGGCCTGAGGATTCTTCCGAGTCTCTGCGCCTCTTCTTGACGCGATCCAAATATCCCTGAAACCTGGATAGCAACATTTGCCCCAGGAAGATCAATAGAAAAATTCCCAACACGTGAAATAATGAGAGCGGTAAGCTCCCGTCTCCTGAATGCGTCATAAAGCCTCTCACGCTCTTCCGATGGCGTCTGACCTGTGATCAGTGGTATAGAAAAAAACTCTGATATCGCTTGCAGCTGATCAAGAAAATGTCCAATAATAAGAATACTTTGATCAGAAAAACGTGTAAGAAGGTGAGATAGAACATCGAGTTTATTTTTGTTTTCAGACGCTATACGAAAACGCAATCGGTGAGAAGAGTTGAGATAGGTTTCAAAATCCTCGTTAGAAAGAGGAACGCGTATTTCATAACATCGGGCTGTGGCAATCCATCCTTCTTGCTCGAGGGTTTTCCACCCGTATTCATAGATCTTAGGACCAATGAGGGAAAACACTTCCCCCTCCCGGTTATCTTCCCTCACAAGAGTGGCTGTGAGACCAAGTCTTCTCTTGCTCTGAATGGCGGTGGTCATTCGAAAAATAGGTGCGGGAAGAATATGAACCTCATCATAGATAATGAGCCCCCATTGATGCTGGGTAAGAATATCGATATGTCTTTCCTCACTATTGGATTTTCGATGAATAAGCATGTAGTATGTTGTAAGGGTAATTGGTTTTATTGTTTTTGTCTGAGCAGTGTATTCACCAATATCATCCTCAGTGAGAGTTGTTTTATCAAGAAGTTCACGCTTCCATTGATGAAGAGCTTCCAGATTCGTTGCAATAATTAGCGTATTTTCCTGGATGTCACTCATTACCGCCATGCCTACGATAGTTTTTCCTGCCCCACAGGGGAGAACAATTACCCCACTACCCTCCTTCCATTGGGAAAAAAGATACGCTGCTTCTGCCTGATAAAAACGCAGAGCAAACTCAGATCCACTACGAGTAACCTTTCTCAAAGTAAAAGGAATCTTCTCTCCCCTTTCATAACCGGCAAGGTCCTGAACAGGGATCAGATGTTTGATCAAAGTAGCCTTAATAAGGCCACGATCCGAAAAAGAAGCTAGAAACCCACCTTCTCTCTCGTTAAGTTGAAAATCCTTGAGATAACGAATCAAATCTTCCTTGAGACCGGCATTTTTCACCTCAATGAAAAGTTGATCCTGCCATCTATGAAAAATCACCTCTCCATACCGATTATAATGTTGTTGAATAAATTCCATAACAGGCTTGGGTACAGGATAACGGGAGAAATCTTCGAGAGTATGAATGATTTGCGAAAGAGGAAATTTGTTAGCAGCAGCATTCCAGAGAGAGATAGGAGTAATACGATAAAAATGAACATGTTCGAGGGTTTTTGTAAGTTCAGCAAAAGCAAAAAGGTATTTTTGAACCATCTCAAAATCTTTGTGATGAGTATCAAGAAGAATGGTTCCGTTTGTCTGTATGGTCAGTGCACCTGTGCGCATCATGTTTTCTAACTTTTCCTCCTATGCTCTTACACCTCTAGCTTCTTAAAAAGTTTATTATTTTAGTGGAAAAAATTTTTTTTGTCAAATAGTCAGAATTTTTCAAAAACAATCTATGTGACATTTTTTTGTCTATAACCACTGCAAACGGTCATTTTGCGTGAAACGTTAAGGGGTGTTTTAAACTTGCGGTATGTGCAGCTCTTACCCTGTTGCAGCTGCCTCTCTCATAGGTGCTATTACCTTTTTGCAGTGAGCGTGAAAAAACAAAAGCTATTCCCTTATCGCAGTAATAAAAACCCTTGCTCTTCCCTTGTTACAGTGGAAAAAATTCCAAGCTATGACTTTTTCACAGTGTTAAACCATCCGATAACACTGTGAAAGGGTAAGAGCTTACGTGGAGAATTTCCGGTGAAACGTTTAACTCATATATCTCTTTTCACATTCACACGTGCTTTGAGAGTTGCTCTTCCCTGGTTACTGTTATCTCTTATTCTGAGCTTATTGCAGTTATTCCTCTCAAGGTTATTCTCATTTTACAGTTAGCACAATAGCTCTATAGCTATTCCCTTGTTGCAGTGGAAAACGGCAAATTTCTAGCTCTTCCCTTGTTACAGTGAAAAAATTTCCCCCACGAGTTTGCCCGTTCTCTCGTACTTCCTCAAAACTGCAACAAGGTAATAGCATCCCCCACTGCAACAAGGGAAGAGCAAGTCCCCAAGGCAAACCACCAGAAAACCGACAAACGTGGTAGTAAGAGGAATACGCAAAAAAAATCCCCACACTTTATTGTGGGGATATCGTATTCCCTTTGAGGAAGCAAAAAAGTGGTAATATTTTCTTACTGAAGGGACATCAGACCCTTCACAACATGCACACACATCAGCATCTAACAATTACTGCAAATAAGCATAAAGCCCCTTCATGTCTGAATCCTGGCTCATCATGACCATCATGTTTTTCTCTATCTGACGAATCCGTTCTTTCGTCAGATTAAGCTTTTTCCCTACTTCAGAAAGAGAATGAGGTTCCTCTCCATTGAGACCATAACGATATTCTATAACCTTTTTTTCTCTCTCAGGAAATTTATCCAACACCTCATTGATCTTTTCTCTTAAAACGTCTTGCAAAACAGCTTCATCAGGACTATTGGCAGCATCATTCAAGTAGGACTTCTCCAGCATCTCATCGAGTGTTACCTCGGTATCTTCGGATATCATTTGATCCAGTCCTATACCACTGGTAGACATATCAAGCATCTTGCTAATCTCACTTTTCTGAATTTTGGTAGCCTCAGCAATTAAATCCAGAGAAGGTTGTCTTCCATTTTTTTGAACGTATTCATTAATGTATTTCCATACCTGGAGGAGCTGATTATTTCTATTCATAGGTAAACGGACCATACGACTTTTTTCGGATATAGCCTTCAAAATAGACTGACGTATCCACCAAACTGCATAAGAAATAAAATGAAATCCACGACGATAATCAAATCGTGTTGCAGCCTGGATAAGCCCAATATTCCCCTCACTGATAAGATCAGTCATAGAAAGACCCAGGCCCTGATAATGCTTTGCTACAGAGACAACAAACCTTAAATTAGCCAAAACAAGTTTATCACGAGCCTCTTTGTCTCCTTCCAGGACACGTTTACCAAGCTCTTGTTCTTCTTCACGTGTGAGGAGAGGAATTTTCTCTATCTCACGAATATAGAGTGCTAATGTATCAGAATGATATATCATCTGGGAAAGCTCTTTCAAAGTGGAAGCAGTTTTTTTGTCTTCTTTTGTCTTTACCATAAAAGACCTCCTTGATCCCTCGTCTTATGTATTATTTTAATTGCAAAAATCGTGCCATTTTTTAGCATTCTTTATTTTCATGAAAAATAAGGAAATAGAAAATTTGAAACGAAAGCGAGTAAGGTTTATGGATTCTTTTTCTCAAAAGAGAGAAAAGTATTCAAAAATTGTATCACAATGACACACTGCAGATCTTTTTTCTTTGAAAAATGTATCGTTTTGAAAAATTCCTTTTTTTATTTCGAGAGAGACTTCCACTCTCTCAGAAGAGAGATTCGATGAGGATTTTTGACAAGGGTTGTCCCCACCAGGATGCCATCATAACCAGCATCAATAACGTGAGTGATCTCGTCGGTCTGAGAAAATGCTGAGAGGCTAAGTTTATAACTTTCCTTTGGAAGAAGTTCGGCTACCTGAAGACTATACTGCCAATCTTCTTTAAGGGTACGCAGATCACGATTGTTGATCCCTATAATGGGGTAGTTTTTGTCCCGTAGGGCAAGGATATTGTTCGGGTCATGAACCTCAACAAGAACATCCAGTCCAAGGCTACGGGCATAGTCAAAAAGTTCATCAAGACGCTCGAGATGGTCAAAAGCTTCAGCAATAAGAAGAATCATATCGGCTTTATAAAAACTTGCCATATCGATCTGGCTTTCATCAATAATAAAGTCTTTACAAAGAACAGGGAGCCCCGTAGTTTCTTTGATCTCCTGAAGAAAAGCAAAACTCCCACCAAAAAAATGTTCGTCTGTCAGAACGGAAATAGCATCCGCTCCCCCTTCTTTATACTCAAGAGCGATGGAGATGGGATCGCTTTCCATAGCCATAGCCCCCTGAGAGGGGGATTTCCTTTTGACCTCGGCGATGACAAAAATCCCTCTGGTTTCCGAAAGCTTGTTTTGAAAGAGAAAACCCTCCGAGGTTTTTTTTGCCAGAGGGCGAATTGCCATCTGGCGAAAATTTTCTATTTCTTTTTTTTTGTATTCTAAGATTTCTTTAAGAATATTCATCATGCTTTCTCCCAGGAGAGTTCTCGCGCCTGGAGGAGGGTTTGCCATGCCCGGCCGTTTTCAATAGCTTGTCTTGCCTTTGTGAAAGCTTGATCGAGGGATATATCATCGAGAATATAGATAGCAAGACCCGCGTTAAGGATAACAGCTTTAGAAGGATCTCCTGTTTCTTTTCGCTGGAGAATGTTCTCAATGATGGTTTTACTTTCCTCTGGAGAGGAAATACGGCAGTTTTCAAGTTTACCAGCCAGGTTGAAATCAGCAGGGTCTAAAATCATCTCTTTTGTGGTTGATTCTTTGATCTCTGTAATGAGGGTCTTGCCCTCGATGGTTGCCTCATCGAGTCCACCTTCTCCATGGAGAACAAGGGCTCTTTTGTACCCAAGCCTTACAAATACCTCGGGTAAAAGCTCGTAAAGTTCTCTTGAAAAAACCCCCATAACATGATACTTCACATGAGCGGGATTAACGAGTGGTCCAAGGATATTAAAAAGGGTACGGAAACCAAGCTCTTTTCGAACGGGCATAACATATTTAAGGCCGGGATGATACTGCGGTGCAAAAATAAAACCAAAATTGGTTTTTTCTATACAGCGTTTTACCACATCAGGGCCTGCAGTTACACAGAATCCAAGTTTTTCTAAAACATCAGCTGATCCACTCTGCGAGGTAATCGAGCGGTTACCATGTTTGGCTACTTTGTAGCCAGCCCCGGCAACCACAAAGGCTGCCGCTGTCGAGATATTGAAGGTGTTTGACTTATCCCCTCCTGACCCACACGTGTCCACAACCTTTTCGTCTGAAAGATTAACGGAAACACAGTGTCGTGCCATGGAACGAGCACTTCCTGCGATTTCAGCAGCGGTTTCTCCTTTCATGCGAAGAAGGGACAAATATGCTGCTATCTGAGAAGGCGTAGTGTGGCCCTCGAGCATCAGATCAGTAAATGCTTCAGTTTCTTCTTCGCTGAGGTTTTCTCTCATGGAGAGACGTTGAAAAATATTCTTTGAAAGAGAGGACACTTTTCCAACGAGTTTTTCCTGTTGTTTCTGATGAACAATACGGACAAAATTGGCAATCATCTGTTTACCATAGTCAGTGAGGATAGATTCTGGATGAAACTGAACGCCGTAGATAGGTTTGTCCTTGTAGGCGAGTCCCATGATCTCCCCATCATCACTCTCGGCAGTAATTTCAAGTGTTTCGGGAAGAGAGGCTCTCACCGCCACCAGGGAGTGATAACGAATAGCGGTAAAGGGGGATGGAATACCCTCAAATACGCCCTTCCCATTGTGGGTGATGGATGAAGCCTTGCCGTGCATGATGTGGGTAGCTCCACTTACCTGTCCTCCCACAACAATCGTAAGAGCCTGATGCCCCAGACATACCCCAAGTAATGGAATGTTTTCATCTATAGCATAACGGATCATGTCAAGAGAAACCCCGGATTCTTCTGGTCTTCCTGGACCGGGGGAAATTACAATGCCGTCTATTTTCATGTTTAAGGCTTCATCAAGGGAAATGGCATCATTTCTATACACCTGGATCTCTTTTTCGTATTCTCCAAGGTACTGAACAATGTTGTAAATAAACGAATCATAATTGTCGATAACGAGAATCATATATCCTCCGTCATTATTCTACTGCTTTAAAGTTGTAAACAGGTTTGATGATCTGTTCGATGTCCACATTTTCAGAAAGACTCTCAAGTATGAGCTTACTTGGTTTGTAGGCCATAGGAGCCTCATCAATTGTGTGAACGTTTACTGTTGATGACCATATGCCTTCCATACTTTTGCGAAATTCCTCCAGAGAAAGCTGTTTTTTCGCCTGGTGGCGAGACATTCTCCTCCCTGCTCCGTGGGGAGCAGAGAGATTCCAGTCTTTTCTTCCCTTGCCGCGCCCGATGACTACCCCATCCCTCATGTTGAGAGGAACAACCAAACGTTCTCCATCATGGGCACGTATGGCTCCTTTGCGAATAATACCATCATCAAAGTCGATATAGTTATGCACACTTTTAATACTTTCGGTCTCGTTAATATCCTGATGGAAAAACTCCTCGAGAAGGATTCTCGTCATGGTTCGACGATTAATCTCGGCATATTTTTGAGCAACCCGCATATCTTCGAGGTATTCTTCTCCACCCTGTCCAAGAGGAAGATACTCAAGATCGCGAAAATGCCACCCCTTTTCGTGTTGAGAGATCCATTGACGGGCTCTCTTTTGGTGATAGGCGGCAATCTGAAGACCAAAGTGTCGGCTTCCACTGTGGAGAGAAAGCCAAAACCCTCCCCTCTCGTCCTGATCAATCTCTAGAAAATGGTTCCCCCCTCCCAGGGTTCCGATGGAAAAAAAGGCCACCGATGGATCTAATCCTATCTTGTTGCAGATCTTTTCGATCTGTTTTTCGAGTTTGGAGGTGTAATAATTTTCTTCATAACTTCCCGCAAGAGGGTTGTGATTTCGTCTCTCAAACCCGCTTGGGATTCTATGGCGAATAAAACGGTCAAGTTTTTCAAAATCTATGTGGTCAGTCTTAATCCGATAGATCTCTATCCCACACCCTATATCTACTCCAATAATGTTGGGAATTACAAGATCCCCTAGCTTCATGGTAAAGCCTATGACACTTCCCTTGCCAGAGTGACAGTCTGGCATAATGATGATCTTGTTCCCAGCGAAGGCAGGACAATCCACCAGTGTCTTGATCTGCGCCCTGGTTGCATCATCAATATCGCGAATCAGAATATCTGCATCGGTAAATTGTCCTCTCAATTTCATCTCTTTCTCCCTTAAAAGTTAGAGAAGGGCTGTCATCAAAGCTCTTGCTTTGTTTATAGTTTCTTCGTATTCTCTTTCGGGAATAGAATCATAAACAATACCGGCGCCCGCTTGAAAGTATGCCATGCCATCCCGACAGACAATTGTACGGATAGTGATTCCTGTATCAAGATTCCCCCGAAAGTCAATATACCCAACCGCTCCGGCATAGATCCCGCGTTTTTCAGGTTCAAGCTCCTCGATAATCTCCATAGCCCGGATCTTTGGGGCACCGCTTACTGTTCCCGCTGGAAAAGTCGCTGAAAGAATATCCAGGGGATGAATGTTGTCCCGGGGGGTAGCAATCACATCCGAGACAATATGCATCACATGAGAGTACCGTTCGATATGAAAAGGTCGTTCAACACGAACCCCACCATACTGGGCAATTCTTCCCAAATCGTTGCGCCCCAGATCAAGAAGCATGGTATGCTCTGCACGCTCTTTGATGTCCGATAACAGATCCTGTTCTTGTTTTTCGTCCTCTTCGCGAGTCTTACCACGGGGACGAGTGCCAGCAATAGGACGAAGAAGGACTTCATCGATACCGTTTCTTTTGGTACGCTTCACCATCACCTCTGGTGATGAACCAACAATCTGAAAATCTCCAAACTCCATGTAAAACATGTATGGGGAAGGGTTAATCATACGAAGCTTTCGGTAAATAGAAAAGGAGGGTTCCTGGAGAGCCATACGGAATCGCTGAGAAAGCACCAGTTGAAAGATATCACCTGCAACAATGTACTCTTTAGCCTTCTGTACAGCCTGAAGAAAATCCTCTCGTTTAAAATTGGAGAGGAGTTTTTGCTCCCCAGGCCGTTGCGAAGAAAGTTTCGGGAGAGAATGAGATTGATAAAGCCGCTCTTCGTAACGTTTGAGTTTTTCATTGGGATCAATACTTTCATTATCAAAACGATAGGTGATGAGAGAGATCTTCTGTCTGATATGATCAAAAACCACAAGAACTCTCGGAAGAACAAAATAAATATCAGGCACACGGAAACGATAGGGTTTTATGTCGGGGAGACGTTCCATATAGCGAACAGCATCATAACTCAGGTAGCCTACCAACCCAGCGGTAAAGGGAATCTGAGTGGCCTCGCCCTCTTCTGAAAATGAAGAAATAAACTCTTTCAAAAGTCCCAACACATTATCGGGGGTAAAATGTTGAACCTCCCCTCTGGTAATAATCTCTACCGCGTTCCCTGTTGCCCGAAAGATGTAGGCCGGCTCAAAACCAAGAAATGAATACCTTCCAAGCATTTCACCCATTTCTACACTTTCAAGCAAAAAAGCCTGCGTAGAGTTTTCCCTGAGGGCATGAAAGGCAACAACAGGGGTAAGCATATCCGAGGGAATCTCCCTCACAAAGCGTTGTAATTGTACGTGCTTCATGTTTTCTCCAATGTTTCTATATATAGAAACATTATACGGCAAAAATTTTTTTTCGTCAAGAAAAAAGAGAAAAAAAGATACATTTTTCAACTATGAAAGGTATGATGTTATTCCTCTTGCATAACGTTAAGGAGCTCTTTGACGTATTGAAGATGTCCATAGGTTTTGAGATACGCATCTTTCATCTGGTCAACCCGTTTGGCCATGATCATGATCATCTTGAGGGCAAATTGAGGATGAATCTCGAGATAATCCGCTAACATGTCGAGGCTTGAGATGGGATAAACATTTACCGGTGTTATAGCAATCACACTCGCATTTCGTGGTTGATTCAAGAGAAGGGCTATTTCTCCAAAGAAATCTTTTGGACCGAGTTCTGTAAGGACAATGGGTTGTTGAGAGGCAGGATCTTTGGTTTCTACCCGTACCTTTCCCTCTATAATAATATACATGGTTTTATCGGTATCATCCTCTCGGATGATATATTCCCCTGCCTGAAAATGCTTTGATGGTACCATATCTCCTCCTTGCAAGTTGCTCTTATTACCGTAATTATTGTAGCAAGGGTTAAAGAAAAAATCAAATATCAAAAAAGCTGTTCGGTATCGTTTATTATCATGGAAACGCCGGTATGAAAAAAGTCTTTTTGTGAGAAACAAAGCTGTTAACTTTTCGCAGTTTTGGTCTTTTCCCCTTTTCTATATGCTATTACCTTTTCGCAGCTAGAAAAAGTCTGCCATGCTATTCCCTTATCACAGCGAAAACAATAGTGCTTTTTGAAGCCGTTACCATGCTTAGAAAAAGCAAGAAATATTTGCTCTTAACCTGGTGCAACAGACCATTACGCTCAAAAGCTTTTATACTCCCTCTTTAAAATCAAAGAGAGCTGGCTATCACTTTGTCCCTGTGCATTTTCAAGATTTCAAAAGCTAAAAAAAGAGAATAGCGCACCCTAAACATTTCAGGTTAAACGTTTAACTCAATCGATAGTAATCTGGTCTGACTTTTAAAAACGTGTTATTACCTTATCGCAGCTCAAATTTACGAACCCAAACTGCAAAAAGGGAATAGCAGACTCCTCACCATTCCTTCCCTCTTCTTTACCCTGAGAGACTCTCTTCCAAATCCACCTTTCACCAGATTATTCTTCTCGATTCTTGTACAAACTTAAACCATCAAAGGGCTGACCTGTGCCCCGGAAAAACTTGACATAAAGTTCATAATACTCAAGACGCAGTGCTTGAATTCCCACCACAAATCCCTCAAAACCAATGATAAACAAATTTCCAAAGAGAAGAATAAACCATTTCAAAAAAGGATTCGTGACCATATTGTCTACCAGAAACACAACCCCCATCAACGCCGTGTGGTTAAGGGCAAAAGCCCCTATACGCATAAAAGAAATCGTATTACTTAAAAAGGTAATCGCTGTTTCAAAGAGATCAAAGACTCCCATGGCAGGATTGGGGAAACTTTTGCCATGATGAAACAAGACATAGGCAAGCGGTCTCTCCAGAAAAATAAGGAGAATCCCCACACCTGCCATGGGAATAAAAAACTGTGACCACGGTTGTTTTAAAAAACCAGATACCACCGCTCCTAGCACTCCCCAGTAAAAAAGAATTCCCGCCACTCCATAAGAGGAAAAAAGCATTTTAGCATAATCTTTTTCAAGAAAGCTATTGACAACATTCAATATCATGGCGATTGAAATCAACACCACCCCCATCCCAATCGCCACCAGAAGGATTTGAGACACGTTTTCTCGTGGTGAAAACCACAATGCCCGGATAATATCCTCTTTCCCAAAAACCTCCCCATACACAAACCCAAACAAAACTGAAGACATCCCAACCCACATGATAATCTGCATCAGGCTCTTCAGCTTACGAAAAGCCTTCAAAAAACTTCCTACAAATCCAATACCAAACAACACCAAACCCTGTCCCACATCACCAAACATCGCCCCATACATGAGAACATAGGTAATCGCCGAAAAAAGCGTCGGATCAATCTCCTGATAGCGTGGCATCCCATACGTTTTCACCAGTGTTTCAAACGGCCTCAAAACCTCGGGATGCTGAAAAAGTGTCGGAGGCTCCAATCCCTCTTCAACCATAGCCCGGGAAGCATCCTTTGTCTCTATAGTGCAACGCTTCGCTGTTATCTTTTCTATATTAAATCGTATGACTGCCTCATCTTTTGCCGGTATCCATCCTGCAAGAAGACTTGTTGTCTGAGAACTCACCATCTGCTCACGAATATCCAAAAGCCGCTTCCTGTACGCCAGAATCTCTTGAAACATCAAAAGATCCGGCAAAAAGAGATTTTCCAGTTTTGTTTTCTGGCGTTCAAGCCACTCCTCTTCATCCTGGGTTGCCGTTAAATCAAACGAATATTGAAGCAGTTTCTGTCTTGGATTATCAGCAGACTCAAAGGGTAATCCATATTCCTTGTAAAAAACAGCTTTAAGAACCTTTTCCACACTCTCACGGTATTTCACATCACAAAAGAAAAACACAACTACATCTTTGCCGATTTTGTCTACATAACGGATTTCGACAGGAAGCTGCGCCATAGCCTGTACAAAACCATCATACTGATCCTCAGAAATAGCCCCAAAACCAACATAAAAAAGCGCTGTATTCTTCAACTTTTGCCAGGGAATATCCAGATTTGCAAAAAATTGGAGTCTCGCAACCCGAATCTCAATATCAACTTTGCGTCTCTGGACCTCCGCCATCTCCTCAAGGATCTTTTGGTAGCGTTTCTCAATCTCAGTGAGACTCTGTTCAATCTCATAAACCGTCTTGTGCCAATCCTGGCTAAGTTCAGCATGAGAAGGGATAACACCCCCTGTCATCCGCATAAGAAGATCTTCAGTACGATGCGTCAGATTCGCTATTTTGTGGGCAAGATCAACATCTTTCTCATGCTGAAGATGGTATTCTTTGGCTCGCTTCTCGTCAATCATAATTGGCTCAAATCGCCCATAGTGGGCAAGCCAGTCCATTACCTTCTCTACATCCTCTTTACGAACCAAAAGATCCATCTTTTTCAAGCGTTCAGAAAACAACATGCCCACCTCCCTCCACAATAAATGGTGACACCTCTTCCCAGGGAAGTTTATAGCGTTGCGCTTCTAAAGCAATCTGCCAGTTTTGCGTCATTATCTCCTGAATCACAAGAAACGCTCCCAGAAAACGAGCAGACCCTGCTCTTCTCACCATAGGCCAAAGAAGTGTCACCACTCTTTGTTGAATTATTTGAGAAAGTTTTTGAAGATTCTCACCGCCAGTTAAACCCAGGGAAGAAGGCAGAAGACGTATAAATTCCTCGAGACTCTCGCTATTCAAAAGTCTCCTCCAATAACCTCTCTCCTCAAAAACCGCCGGAAAATACGCCAAAACCTCTTCAGCACTCCGTCGATATCCAAACTTCATACGAGCCACAAACATGATTCGTTCCATTTCTATTCCAAAGAGAAGTGTCTCTCTCCAGGCATCCCATTCACCACTTCTTCTTACAGCCTCAACAAGTGACTCAAGAAACATCTCATATAACCTCACCTCCAACCCAAAACTCTCACCTGTTTTTTCGATCTCTGGAAAAATCTGCTGAGCCAGGCGATAGTATGGCGTACCGAGGAGAAACGACTGTAGTTCCTTGAGATCCTTAAGATCATTAACAAAAGGCGGTTGAACACGGAACCCTTTTCCCAATTCATAGAGTATACTTCCTGGACGATGATAGACAAAGGAGAGCACAAGATTCACCAGATTTTTTATTTCATAACGAGAAAGATACACCCTCAAGACATCCTGGGTAACTTTTGACTCATAACGCATCAAACTACGAATCAAAAGAATCTTTTCCTGATGAATTGCTTTCTCTACATCAAGAATACCCTCTTTCCCGATTCTTCCAGAACGAGGCAACTCAAGCCTCTGCAGCATCTCAGAAAGAGAAGTTCTCCAAACATCTTCGAGTCTCTTTTTCCCCTCAAAAAAGCTAAGCCAACGCATAACTTTGGGATAGGTTGCTCCATGATACGCCAATCCTATTCCTCCCATAAACGATTTTCAATCTCTTTTTTTACAGCTTCTCGCAGAGAAGCAAAAAACCTCTGGTATTCGTCTATCTCTTTTTCTCTTGCCTCTCGTTTTTTCTGTTCATAAGCCTTTATATCCTTCAGGAGAGTCTCTTGGTCGGCTTTCTTTTTTTCTTCAAAAGCGCGACGATATAAATCCTCCATCTCCTGAGCCTCTTTCTTCGCCTGAGCAATGATGGCATCAGCCTTCTGACGTGCCTCCTCCATATCCTGTTGAAACTTGCCTTCAAGTTCGAGGATCTTTTCAATGGCTTCTTTCATGGTCTTGTACTCCTACCACAAAAACATCATACGGTGTCTCAAGAAGGATTTGTCTGGAAAGGGGATCAAAAATATCTCGAAACATCGCTCCACATCCCCTTCGGACAACTCCTATGAGCTTCTCCTCACAGGGATCCTCTGTGACATAGCGGAGAAAATCATGAAGTGGTTCTCCTTCCAGAATGATGGTATACATCTTTATTCCTCGTTCTTCACAGAGGTTTTGAAGCTTTTGACAGCGTTTTTCTCCCTCTTGAGAGAGACTTTCAGACAGATGAGCAACCTCATCACTTACAAAAATCTTGTAGCGTTCAAGCTTCAAAAGAGATTCTTTATCCACAACAAAAACGGCAACAATCTCAGCCCCAAAACTCTCCGCTAAAGAGACAAAGGAAGGTAACCCTCGATAGAGCCTGCTCTCTGTTTGATTCATGGAGATATAGAGACGCTTCATCGTTTACCTCCCTGAGATTTTTTCACCTTTTTCATTTGAAAAAGGGTTTCCCTATCCCTTTCTTCCAAAGTGTCTGCAATAAACTTCACAATTTCCTTAAACTCAGGGATAAAAATATTCTCTAACGCGTTCACCTTTCGCTGGGTTTTCCGTATCTCATTTGCTAATCTCCATACGGCCGATTCAAGCTGGGCTACTTCCAGTAAAAGACTAAAAAGATCTTGAAATTGCAAATACAGTTCATCATAAAAAACGTTCGTTGCTAAAAAGTTTTTCACGGGAATTTGCCCTGTCCGTAAAGATTTCAATGACGGAAGCACCACACCCATAATAGCTTTTTCTGTCATTTCCACCGAGGAAAGAGGATGACTCAAATCAACACACGTCATTTCAGCAACACTTTCCTCTCCAGAAAGTGCCTTAAGGAACAAAAACTCCTGGTAAAAATGCGTCCACTTTTCCTCAAGTTGATGACGAGCATGTTTGTATTTTTGGAGGATGCCCAAAAGCTGCATCACCAAAACCTCACGTTTTTCCTCCAAGAGATTACGACCCTCTTGAGAAAAAGACAACTGATCCTTGTAATCAAACAAGGCTGTTTTGGTTGGTGCTATATCATAGCGCACGGTCTTCCTCCATCAACCGTTCTTGAGAATTTTCCTCTGCGGGAGGCTTGTAGTATGTTTCAATCTCTTCCGGTTTCATGCTCGTGAGTTCCGACCTCGGAAGAAGTGAAAGAATTTCCCAGGCTTTAGCAAGGCTTTGTTCCATACTGCGATCCTCAAAATTACTCTGCCCGATAAACTCTCGTTCAAACACCTCTCCAAACTTGAGATATGCCTTATCAATAGGAGAAAGCTCTTCTTCTCCTACAATGAAAGCGATTGATCTCACTTCCTTAACACGAGCATAACTCGCGTAAAGCTGCATAAAAAGATGAGGATGATCATCACGGGTATATCCCTTTCCAATACTATCTTTCATCAAACGAGAAAGCGATGGCAAAATATCAATCGGAGGATAAATCCCTTTGGCATGAAGCTCACGACTCAGTACAATCTGGCCCTCGGTAATATATCCTGTCAGATCCGGTACTGGATGGGTAATATCATCATTGGGCATGGTGAGAATTGGCACCTGCGTAATCGAACCTTGCCGTCCCTTTACACGTCCTGCTCGTTCATAAAGTGTAGCCAGATCGCTGTACATATATCCCGGGAAGCCTTTTCTCGCGGGCACCTCACCACGCGCATTCGCAATCTCACGAAGAGCCTCACAGTAGTTTGTCATATCCGTCATAACAACAAGAACGTGTTTCCCCTTTTCATAGGCAAGGTACTCTGCTACTGTGAGAGCCACCCGAGGCGTAATAATACGTTCGATGGGGGGATCACTTGCCAAATTGAGAAAAAGGATAACATTCCCCTTGGCTCCTGATTCTTCAAACCTCTGGATAAAAAACGAGGCATCATCATACTTAATCCCCATAGCGGCAAAAACCACGACAAAATTGCCTGCTTCTTCACCAGGAAGTTTTGCCTGAGCCGCAATTTGAGCAGCCAAAAGGTTATGAGGAAGACCAGCTGCCGAAAAAATAGGGAGTTTCTGCCCACGGATAAGGGTATTCATGAGATCAATGGCAGAAATACCTGTCTGGATGTATTCCCTGGGATAAGCACGAACCACAGGGTTTAAGGGTTCTCCATTCACATTTCTTTCTACTTCCGGGACAACCTCTCCCATCCCATCAATAGGTTTTCCAACACCGTTGAATACCCTTCCAAGCATCGACTCGGAAAGTGGAATCTCGAGAGGTTTTCCAAAAAAACGGACACGCGTTTGCTTTGGATTGATTCCTGTACTTCCCTCAAAGATCTGAACTAAAATCGCTTCATGGGAAACCTCCAAAACCTTCCCATGGCGAAGAGAACCATCCTGTGCCCGAATCTCGACAAGTTCATCGTAGCCAACCCCAGGCACACCTCTGACCACCATGAGGGGACCATTCATCTCCTCTACACCCAAAAACTCTCTTCTCGCTTCTTTCATAATGCTCCCCTCTACAGATACTCAGTCTCAATATCAGCAAACTCCTGCTCCATAGCCTCTCTGAGACGATCAAGTCCGGAGAGATCCTCATTTGGAACAGTGAGTTTTGCCCGCATAATATCCGCAAAACTCTGCATCTCTCGTATCTCAAACAACGGCACACCCGCTTTTACCAGCTCTTCTGCCTTTCTCTTGAACTGGAGAATAAGCCGCAGCAGATTTACCTGCTTTTCAGGGGTAGAGTAGGTATCCACCGGATCATATGCCGACTGCTGGAGAAACCCTATCTTGATAAGACGAGCAATATCCAGATACAGCCTTTCACTATCCGGAAGAGCATCCGGTCCAATAAGTTTCACTATTTTCTGGAGCTTATCCTCCTTTTGAAGGATGCTATACGCTTCAAGACGAATCGAACGGTATTCGGGATCGACATTTGCAACCCACCACTGTTCACATTCATCGGCATACTCACTATAACTCCTCATCCAGTTGATAGAAGGATAGTGGCGACTCGATGCCAGAGCCTTATCAAGTTCCCAAAAACAACGAACAAAACGTTTGGTGTTCTGGGTCACTGGCTCAGAAAAATCTCCCCCCGGAGGAGAGACAGCCCCAATCGCACTTATTGAAGCCTCTTCACCACTCAGGGTCACAAAGTTTCCTGCCCTCTCATAAAACGCTGCAAGCTTTGACCCAAGATAAGCAGGAAAACCCTCTTCAGCCGGCATCTCTTCCAATCGACCAGAAAGCTCACGAAGTGCCTCCGCCCATCTCGAAGAGGAATCAGCCATCAGAGCCACATCATATCCCATATCCCGATAATATTCCGCAAGCGTGATCCCTGTATAAATCGATGCCTCACGGGCCGTTACTGGCATATTTGAGGTATTGGCAATCAGGATCGTACGCTCCATCAGAGGACGGTTCGTTTTTGGGTCGATAAGCTTAGGAAAATCCTCAAGCACCTCGGTGATCTCGTTTCCCCGTTCCCCACATCCAATATAAACAATAATATCTGCATCTGCCCACTTGGCAAGTTGATGCTGGGTTATAGTCTTCCCCGTGCCAAATCCGCCGGGTACAGCAGCTGTTCCTCCTCTCGACAGAGGGAAAAACATGTCAATAATCCTTTGCCCCGTCAAAAGAGGTTCCTTTGTATCCAATCGCTTCTTCACCGGCCTGGGAAACTTCACTGGCCAGCGATGGTAAAGAGACAACTTTTCTCTTTCACCTGTAGAAAGCTTTATCTCGGCAATGGTGTCCTCCACCGTATAGGATCCTGCTGATGCCACCCAGACAACCTCTCCTTCTACACGTGGAGGAACAAGAATCCTGTGCTCAACAAGAGGCGTCTCAGGTACATTTCCCAGAACCATCCCCCCTGAAACACGCATGCCTGCTTTCACCTTGGGGACGAACTCCCATTTCTTCTCTCGAGAGAGGGCAGGTATGTTAATCCCACGACCAATATAAATACCAGAAATCTTTGCAATCTCCTCAAGAGGACGCTGGATACCATCAAAAACGTTTCCAATAATACCTGGACCCAGCTCCACAGAAAGTGGTAGCCCTGATTGAAAGACATCATCCCCCGGTTTCACCCCTGATGTATCCTCATAAACCTGAACAACCGCCTCATCTCCAGAGATATGCAATACCTCACCTATTAGTTGAAGGTGGGAAACATACACCACCTCCATCATCTGGGGACCTGTTTCCAGAGACACCGTCACCAGGGGTCCATTGACCTTCTTGACCTTTCCACAGTAGGTATTTCCCATACGCTACCTTCCTATTTTACAAGTCTTATAATCCCCAGAGGTGTCTGTTCCCGACTCTGTCCAAGGGGATTATCTTTCAGAATAGTATAATACAAATCTCTGTCTAAATTTTTACCAGAAACCCCTAGAATTTTCCCCCCTAAATCATTAAGATCCACAATCAAAACAGGAACACCTAGAGCCTCACTCACCTCTCGAGCCACTTTATTGGGTTTATCAGGCCCAAGTACCACATACTCATTATAAGGAGGTATCGTATTCGGAGTCGGCCCATCAATTGAAGAAGCCTTATATCCCGCAATGCGATAAAAATCACCCTTTCTTCCAAATGCTTTGGTAATGGCAGCAACCCCGGCTGCCAACAGGATCCTCCAAACCCCACACTCTCGAAGTGCCATCTCCATCGTTTCCGGGATACCCAGTCCTATCCCATGCTTTGTTTTTGTCACAAAACGGGAAAGAAAGGTGGCTAGTTTTCTTGGTTTGATTTCTTTGACAGGATATGCCCGATGCTGGCTTACTGCCACGATCTTTTCGGTAATAAAAAGCACATCCCCTGCCTGTAAAAGGCCCCCAGTATATTTTTTTACCACTTCTATGAGGTTTTCTCCAGGCATGACCACATGAGTCTTCACTGGTATTCTTTTGTATACTTTCCCATTCACTGTCACACGAAGTGTTTTACCAGGATTAACCATTATTTCTCGATTCATGAGTTTCTCCTACTTTTTGGTAGATCCATTGTATCATAGGGTTTCGCATCATTTCTCGAATCTCCTCAAAAGAAAAATTGATTTCCTCCTGGTGATAACGACAAATCACTCCACCCAAAAGACCAGGCAATGTTTCTAAAGAGAGTTTCAAGGGTATCTTTTTCTTGATGTCTTCAAAAAGATTGGCCTCTTTTTCAGCAAGGACAATCGTCATCTCTTGAGTTGTCCACTCTCTTGCAGCACGCTGAATACACATTGTCAAAAAACGAAGATAGTTTGATTTTTCCTTATGAAGATCTTCAAGAACAGTCTGAATTGATTCTTCGTAGAGAGCGAGCGCCCCCTCATAAAAAGCCCTTTTCTTTTCCTGTTCGAGAAGAATATCGACATGCTGTCGCCTAGAGTTTGATTCCCGTTCTATTTTTTCCTTCCAGAGACGTTCTTCCTTTTGTTTCCATTCCTCAAGCTGAGCCTTTTTTTGCGAAAGAATCTGTCCAGCTTGATACTCAGCCTGGGAAAGCAGATGTGCTTTTGTAACATCGTGAGTCTCGCGAATAGAAGCCAGAATATCCTCAAGTGCCATATAACCTCCTAAATCTTCACCCCAAGACTGGTACGGATATATTCAGAAATTGTCGTAATAACCTCTCCCGCTTCTCCCGAAAAAGGATCAGGAAGAGAAAGAACAAGCGGAGGTTGGCGAGATATCTTCTGCGAAAGAATCTCTTGTTCAAGGATTTTTTCTATCCATAGGGGGATAATCACAAGCGCAATCCCCTGACGCCGAAGTAGCTGTTTCCACTCCCGTTGAATTTCTTCAGCCGAAGAAACCTCCCACCCCCGCAAACCTCCAAGAGCCAGTGCCTGTACAAACTCACGATGCCCCAGAACCACCACTTCGGCTTTCATAGTATTTGACTAAAGTTTTTGAAGAATAAAAAGTGCGACCACAAGACCATAAATAGCAATACCCTCGGCCAAACCTACAAAAATCAAAATATTTCCAAAAAGCTTCGGGTTTTCAGAGAGTGCGCCCATACCAGCCGAAGCCGCCATTCCCACGGCAATACCTCCTCCCAGGGCCCCAACAGCCACTGCGATAGCTGCCGCCAAAAGCCCCATACCGTAGCCAGGTGTTGTTTTTTCCACCGCGATGATATGGGTATCAGCTTCGCCCACCGATTTTTCCTGTGCATACAGTGTCTGGGTGGTAAGAAATCCTACCACAATCAGTGCATTCACAACCATCAGAACACGAGAAACAACCTGGAGAAGGACACGAGAAACCTTGCTCTCCCAAACATAACGACTAGAAACAACACCTGCCACCAGGAGCATCCCTACCAAAATGATCATCATTCCCAAAAAAGCCATATGGCCTCCTTTTGCTTCTTTATTGAGTAGTATAATGAAAGTAGAGGTTTCTTTCAACTTTTTGATAGCTTTTCTTAAAGAATCCCTTCTGCCTGAACAAGCCGCTGATACAACGCCTGCAAAAAAGAAGCATACCCCTGAGAGGGAGAAACCTTTCTCCGGCGCATCATGGTGGTGAGATCCCGCCAGAATTTTTCCCATTCGTAGGTTGCTTCACTCCCCCATGCAAAGGCCGGCACGTACTTGGGAGGTTGTACCTGTCCCTTCTCTAAAAAGATGTTCGCCCCTGGTTCAATCACTGTTCCCGTGTTGATCATGACACCTATCCCAATCTTCACAAAATCTCCTATCAGAGAACCAAACTTGTTGGTTCGTGTATCAAGCTTTCCCTCCCGACGTTGAAGAGTAATAGGACGGTAATTGTTTTTAAGGTCACTCGTCGTTGCCATGGCTCCAATATTTACCCAGCTTCCCACATAGCTGTGTCCCAGAAACCCCTCATGGTGTTTGTTGGAGTACGATTCTACCACACTCCACTCCACTTCACCCCCTATTTTACAGTGGGAGCGAATCACTGTCCCCTCACGAAGACGTCCACTATCCACAAGAGAAGACTCTCCAATATAAGAAGGCCCATCAATGATACTAAAGGCACGCACCCTGGCATCCCTTTCCACCACAATCATCCCTTCTTCTGCATGCCACACCACATACGGATCAATACGTGCCGTCTTATGGATATAGACCCCTTCCTGAGGGGATGTGTATTCACTACTTTCTGCAAAATAAGGTTCAAAGAGCTGGATACTCTTTTCAAGTTGGTTGACGAGATCAGCCACATCCCGGTAGTACACTCCCTCGGTTACCTCCCTCGTGGGAAACCGCTGCGCCAGCCAATTCACATTCTGCCCCTCTAAAGCAACCAGCTCCTCCTCCGAAAGCCTGTCTGTCACAAGATACACCCACTGCCCTGCTGGTGTTATCCCCAAACCCTTTTCAAAAGAAAAACCGACAGGATACACAAATTGAGAATTGAGAACCAGAAAAATTTCTTCTCCCTTCCATGTGAATTCATAACCTAAAAGAGCATACACCTCATCCCGAAACCGTGGCGACCAGCACCTAACATCCCCGAACTCCCTTTTCGCACGTTCAAAAGGAGTCATAACACCGAGAGTAATATCCCATACAAAACGCGTATAACTTACAGGAGAAAAATGTACATGTTCGTGTGTTTCTAAGAGTAAAACCAATATATCCTCCTAAAACTTTAACATCATTCCACCCGATGAATACACAGCTTTAAGAAGAACCCTCTGACCTACCGGTTCAAAAATCATGTATCCCTTCTCGTTCTTTTGTGTTTGAAACTCTACCACAATCGTTTTTGTTCCTACCATAGATCCAAAGATCTTTTGGAGCTGAGAACGTGAAGCCATATTGGAAGCCTCTTCGACCCCAATTACTTTGGAACCTTTTAAAACAAAAGCAACTGTCTCTAGTGGAACCAAAAAACCTTTTCCTTCTGTTCCCTTGCTTTTTTCAGTAACCATATAGATAGTTTCTGCTATCTCGTCACTATATCTTTGAGCTTGATCTCGAAAAATCCCCGTGGCAACCTGATAAGAACGAATAAAGAGAGGTTTTTTCTTGTTTGCTTGAAAGAAACGAATGTCCTCTCTATACATCTCTACCATCTCTCGCTGTTCGTTTTCAAGAGGAAGCCTAAGGATCGTTTCAGAGACATTCATGGCTTCATCATAACGCTCTGTCGTCATAGCGGAAAAAAGTAAAGCCACCCATAAACTTTGTCCGAGTTCGGATGACATCTCCTCTTTCGAGAGAAGCGATGTCCCTTTTTTTGCCATCGCATATGCCTTTTCCCCTTGTTCCATTCGAAGCCAGATATCTGCTGCATTGAAAAGAATGGCTGGATTCTCAGCATCAAGAGCTAAAGCCTTCTGCAACGCTGGCTCAATTTCATCGTATCGTTTTCTCTCTAAGGCAATATGAGCCGCAAGAGTATACGCTTGAGGTTCATTGTCTCTAAGTTTAATAAACTCTTTAAGGTAAAAATCTGCCTGTTCGTAGTCCTCCATCCAAAAAGAAAGAAGGGCAATATTGAAATAGGGAGGAGCAAAACTTTTGTCAAGCTCAATACATTTTTTGAAAGAAGCAATTGCTTTATCAAACTCTTCCTGGTTAGCATATTGCTGCCCCTCTTCGAGATACTTCCGCACCTCACTTGACACGGCAGAAAGACTATTTACAAGAAAAAATACACTTAAACAAACCATGAAAAACTTTTTCATACTCTCCTCCTTTGTACCATCAGGCATTTTTATTGTACAAACAAAAATTCTTTTTTGCAATTTTTTTTATGATAAAGCAACATCGAGAACCATCATCACCAGAAACCCCAGCATCGTACCCATCGTTGCAATATCCGAATTTCCCTTTTGCTGAGACTCTTGGCTATACGAATCCCCAGAAAGATCCCGAAGCACCCTCCTACTACTACCAGTCCCTCAGGAAATATTATTGCCAGGAATTGAACCTTATACACCAAGAAGCGTTGGTTTTCCAGTGAGTGGGAAAACCCTCTTTCTCACTTTCAGGGAGCCCAATATGAAGATGCGGAAGAAAATTATCAGCAAGCCGTAAAAAAACACCCCCAAGGACAAAGCCCATCCCCGCCACCAACCAGGGGATCTGACCACTTTCCTCAGCAAGCTCAAGGGCTGGCAAAAGAAGCGACCAGAAACTCGCCGCGATCATCACACCCGCAGCAAATCCCAGCATGGCATCAAGAAACTTCTGACTCATCCGTGGAGTTACCAGCACAAGGCCTGCTCCCAGAGCAGTCATCCCCCACGTAAACAAGGTCGCCAGCAAAGCAAGAAAAAGCGGATGCATACTCCCTCCTAAAAAAAACGGCTTACCCTCACGGATAAGCCAGAATGAGATCTCTCCAACTCCATCAAGGCCCCTTCACATTGCCGAGGCACTACCTACCGAGCTAGCGGTCCAGCCTCTTCACGGAACGTACTCCATGAAGGAAGTACAGTATACACTATTTTGCATCATTTGTCAAGAGATCGAATTGCTTCATAATAAAAGTACTCGAAAAGGGAACGTTGCTTCAAAATAAAAAAGTACTTTAAATTTGTGTAAAATAATCCAGTTCAAAGAACTGGAGGTACAAGGTGGAGTTAGCGATGTTTGAAAGGAGACCTATTTACAGGGAAACGGCGAAAGAGTATCAAAAAGCCAGCAAAAAGGAAAAAATGGAGATACTGGATTATTTTGTGAGGATAACAGGCCTAAAAAATCGAAACTATGCCGCCAGGCTCTTGAGGCAGCACGGAAAAACCATCTATGTAGGCAAGAAAAATTACCTTAAAGCCGACATAGCCAAGAAGGGCAAAAGACCTGGCAGAAAGAAAAAATTCGGCGAAGAGGAACTAAAACTTCTAAAAAGGTCTGGGAAATTGAAAAACATGTGTGGCAAACGTTTAAAGCCAATTTTAAATGAAGTTTTAGATAATCTCTTAGCAAACGGACATCTCCACGGTTCTCCACAGGCTATAGAACACTTGCGCCATATAAGTGCCTCAAGTATTGACCGACTTTTGAAACATGAGCGTAAAAAGCTTGAGATAAAAGGACGAAAAGGTACAAAGCCTGGAACGCTATTAAAGCAACAAATAGCTATACGCACGTGGGCAGAGTGGGATGAAAATTGCCCTGGTTTTATGGAGATTGATCTGGTTGCCCATGAGGGAGGAAATAGCCGGGGAGATTTTGCTCAAACATTAAATATGGTGGATGTTTGGAGCGGTTGGACAGAACTTGTGGCAATCAAAAACAAAGCTTCAAAATGGGTAAGAGAAGCCATAGAAAAAGTCAAAAGACTTCCTTTTGATTTACGGGGAATTGATTCTGATACCGGTGCTGAATTTATTAATCATCCTCTGCGTGATTGGTGTGAGAAGAACCAGATAAAATTTACAAGGGGGAGAAGCTCCCGTTCCAATGATAACTGCTACGTTGAGCAGAAAAACTATTCCATAGTCCGCCAGAATGTTGGATACTTCCGCTACGATACCGAGGAAGAAGTCTACTACTTGAACCAACTCTATGCCTATCTTCGACTGTATACCAACTTTTTTCAACCGGTTATGAAAATGACAGAGAAAAAGAGAATCGGAAGCAAGGTGCAAAAGAAGCATGATGATATTAAAACTCCCTACCAGCGGCTTTTAGAAAGCTCTTATGTAAGTGAGGCACAAAAGGAGCCTAACAAGGCTTTATAAGGCTCTCGATTTGTTTCACCTAAGACAAAAAATTACGGCTTGCCAGAGAAAACTTTTCAGCCTTCAAAAGAAAAAGAATGTAAAAAACAAAAATTTGGAGGAAACTGTATGGAATTTTTGAGTACTTTTTTTTATGAGGCAATGATTCGAATTTCGAGTACTTTTTTATTTGACGCAACGGGAAGTATTAGAGTATGTTAAAAGAGGAAGAGATTTACCTGGAAAACAATCCTCCCACAAAAGGCAATGGCTTTTACGAAAGGGATTTAAAGACAGCTTTTGGCGAGCTTACAGCCATACGTGTTCCAAGAACAAGGGATAATGGATTTAAAAGTGCCCTTCTTCCCTATCGCAAGCGCATCACAGAAGACTTAGATGCATTAATCAGGGCTATGTTGATATCAGGAATGTCAACAAGGAAGCAGAAGTTTTAAAAGAGCTTTATGAAATAAAGATTTCTTATGCTAACATCTCAAGGATAAGCCAGGTAGGCATAGAAGAGATTCAGAAGTGGCGTAGTCGCCCTCTCATGGAAGAATATGCCGTGGTATTTCTGGATGCTATGGTGTTTCCTATCAAGAGAGACAGGGTAGAAAATGAATCAATATATGTAGCTATAGGCATTACACCTGAGGGAAGACGGAGATTTTAGGATACTACCTGCCAGGAGGCATGGAAAGTGCTTATAACTGGCGGGAAATTTTGCTTAGATATAAGAGAAAGAGGTGTCAAACAGATTCATTTTATTGTCTCTGATGGCTTAAGTGGTATGAAAACGTCATAACAGAAATATATCCCCAAAGTATCAGCCCTGTGTAGTCCATGTCATGAGAAACATACTGGCTAAAGTGAGAGTTCAACACAGAAATATCATTGCCACTGAAATAAAAGAGGTATTTCATGCCAAAGACAAACAGGAGGCAGAACAATTGTTTATGAAATTTACACAAAAATGGAAAAATATCTATCCCAACTTAATGAATAACCTCTTGACAATAAGAGAGAATATATTCACTTACATGGAATTACCTGAAGGAATACGAAGCATGGTGTATACAAACAATGCCCTGGAAAGACTCTTTAAAGAACTTAAAAGGAGATTAAAAACAATGGAAATGTGTCAAAGCGAGGCTTCAGCTGAGAAATATCTTTACCTGTTATTAAGATACCAAAATGAGAAGTTCTTAAAAAGAAAGTTAAAAAATTGGGAGTATTACTTTCAACTCTATCGTGAGCAACACTCATACACCAAAGAAAATATTCACAGCGAGGTTATCCTATGACTAGACACAATTTTCTTGACACAATGTAACCTAGACGATTTTCTCTTTTCTCCTAACCATAAACCTTTTAAGATTTATAAAAAATATTCTCTTTACTGTCGAAAACAATTTAAAATGTCACACTTTGTGCAAATAGAAATGTCACCTTTTAAAATACTGCAACTAAAAAAACGAGAGGTTGCAGATGAGAGAGGTGATAACGATGACACTTAAAGCACAGAAGAGGGCAAAAATACTGGAGATGGTAAAGAACAAGAAAATCAAGCAGAAAGATGCTGCAATAATACTGGGGATTTGCAGAAGGCAACTTATTCGAATTTTTAAAGAATATTTATCAAAGGGTGATGAAGCCCTCAATCACAAATTAATAGGCAAACCGGGGAATCACAGAATTAGCAGTGATATCAAAGAGAAAATTATGCAGATAGTACGGAATAATTATAAAGGTTTTAAGCCGACATTTATAGCTGAAAAGCTTTATGAGGAACATCATATAAAATAGGAGCATCAACGCTTCGTTTATGGATGATGGAAACAGGATTGTGGAAGAAAATAAGAAAAACTGCGAAACACCGTACCAGAAGGCCGAGAAAAGAGCATTTTGGAGAAATGATTCAAATGGACGGCAGCATTCACGACTGGTTTGGGACAGGCAAAGAAGTCTGTCTGATGAATATGGTGGATGATGCTACAGGCACATCTTACGGTCTTTTCGACACAGGAGAAACGACACAAGTAGCGCTGCAATGTTTGTTTGACTGGATAATGAAATACGGTATTCCTTATTCTATCTATTGTGATTATAAAAGCCTGTTCTATACGAAACGGGAAGCGACCATAGAAGAACAGCTTGCAGGGAAATTGCCTCTAACAAAGTTTGGAGAGGTCTGCCATAGGCTGGGGATAGAAATGATATATGCCCATAGTCCCCAGGCAAAAGGACGCGTAGAGAGATGGAATGGGATCCATCAGGACAGGTTAATAGCAGAAATGAAACTAAAAAACATAAAGGATATTGACAGTGCCAATTGTTTTTTGAAAGAATATTACTGGGAAAAGAATAACCGAAAATTTAGTAAAAAACCTCTGTCGGATGAAGATTTTCATATTGCATTAATGCCTGATCAGGACTTAAGGAACTATGTTTGTTATACGGCCGAGTGCAAAGTCTATAGAGATTATACAATAAAGTTTTCTAAAAGAATATACCAGATTGAAAAGAAACAACCTATAGCCATAAAACCCGGGGACAATGTTATCTTAAAAACCTGGCTTGATGGAAGTATACATATTTTTAAGAAAAATATCGAATTGAACTTTTTTGAAATAGATGATTATGGTCGTAGAGTTTCGGCATAAAAAAGTGACATTTCTATTTCAATAAAAAGGTGACATTTTAATTTATTTGACAGAAAAATATTCTCTTTACTTGTAAAAAAAACATTTTTATCGTATAATCAATAAAGGAGAACCTATGAAATACGCTATCGTCATGGCAAGTATAGATACCGAAGAAAACGCAAAAAACATCGCCAACCTCCTCCTTGAAAAAAAACTTGCCGCCTGCATTCAGCTTTTTCCCATTACTTCATACTACATCTGGCAGGGGAAGAAAGAAACGGCAAAAGAAATACTCATGCTTATAAAGACCCAGAAAAAATACTATTCCCGCATTGAAAATCTCATCCGAAATAATCATCCTTATGAAATACCAGAGATTCTTCTCATACCTGTAGATAAGGCCTTTCCCCTCTATGGTAAGTGGATAGACAATACTCTCAAAGGAAAAAACGTATGAGCTGGAGTTCTTTCACCAAAGAAGACAAAATCCTTTTTGATAGATGGTTTCGTCAGATGCAGCCAAAGATTTCAGAGTTTACGTTTACCAATCTCTTCATCTGGCAAAAAGCTCAAAATATTCGCTGGCAACCATACAAAGAGGGAGCCCTTCTCATTCGTGAAGAAAACGGAGAAACCGTTCTTCTTCCTCCCGTAGGTTTTCAAGACTGTGAACAAATCTTCAAGGAAGTGATAGAGATAGCTCATTCAGAGAACATCATGGCTATTGTTCGTATTCCCGAATGGGCAAAACGTTTTCTTCCCCATCATGGTGTACTTCATCCCCAACGAGAACATTTTGATTATATTTATAAGGCCTCCCAACTGGCTGAACTTAAAGGATGGAGACTTGATGGAAAACGTGCCTTTGTCCGTAAATTTATCCAAAATTATCCCAACTGGAAATTTATTCCCTTCACGGCGAATTATCTTGAAGGTTGCAAAAAACTTCTTGACCACTGGCTTGCAGAAAAGCAAGAAATACCAGGTGTCAGAGAAGAATACGAGGCTACCCTTCTTCTTCTTGATTGTGCCAGAGATTTTCACCTAGAGGGGGGAGTGCTTCTTGTAGAAGACAAGGTTGTTGCGTTTAGTTTTGGAGAAAAACTTAACGAAACGACCTTTGTGACCCACTGTGAAAAAGCAGACACTTCTTATATTGGCGTCTATCAGATGATTAATCAACAAATGGCACAGCATATTATCGCACCATCCTATCTTTTTGTAAATCGTGAGCAGGACCTCGGTCTTGAAGGCTTAAGAAAAGCGAAAAAGAGTTATGCCCCTTTAAAAATGATAAAAAAATATCGTTATGAGATACCCTAAAGGGGATTGCCCCACCTGTCACCAAAGGCAAATTCTTCAAGCGGTTTACGGATAGGCCTCTCTTGCTCCGCCTTTATTTGATGTTCCAGAAGCTCGGGATGAATCGTAGGACTCTTTTTGCCGCAAATAATAAGAGTAATCAACGTCATGTCCTCCGGAATACCGAGAAGCTCCTTTGCTTTCGCAGTATCAAATCCTGCTATAGGATGAAATACATACCCCATTTCTGTAGCAAGGAGAAGCATCGCTCCCACAGCCATTCCTGTGTCAAATTCAGCGTAGTTTTTCCCTTGAAGTTGACAATCATCTTTGTTGCGAGTAACCACTGCAACCACCATCGAAGCTCTATATGCCCACTCATTTCCTTTGCTATAAACCGATTTGAGACCTTCAAGAAGCTTTTTTGATCGTATAAAAATAAAGCGCCATGGTTGATTATTGAAACACGAGGGCATAAGAGATGCGGCATGCGCTAATCTTTTGACATCTTCATCTGAAAAAGAGACAGCGTCAAGTGAACGATAGGAACGGCGTTTTTCGAGAATTTCGGACACCATACAAACCTCCAGGATTATACAGTTAGGATCATAATAGAAAGATTTTTTGAAAAAGTCAAGAAAACTCTTAAAATACCAACGGGCGGCCCTCAAAAGGTGCCGCCCGTTAGCGGAGGTGCGATATACTATTACTTATTGACGTTTGGTGCACAAATATATTACGCAATTTTTTGAAAAAAGTCAAGCGATTTGAGCCATTTTGCATAAAAAATTTTTTTCAAAAGAACGATGCTACTTTCTTCCCTTTTCAATGGCTGCTGTTTAAATTTTTTAAATGTCCTATGGGTGGTGGGAAAGTAGGGAAAGCTATGACGATGTTGCAGTGGTGTGTTGGGAAGGTGTATTGCTCTTACCATGTTGCAGTGTGTCTGTTATGGGAGCTATTACCTTGTTGCAGTGGGAAGAGGGAGCTATAGCTATTACCTTGTCGCAGTGTCCCTCCCATGTAGGCTATTACCTTGTTGCAGTCTAGAAACCGTGCTAGCTCTTACCATATCACAGTAAGGATCCTAAGCTATTCCCTTGTTGCAGGAAAAAACTCTTGCCGTTACCTTGTCACAGTGGGAAAAATTCCAGCTATTACTTTTTCACAGTGGTAAACCTCGCGATAATACTGCAAAAAGGGAAGAGCTTATGTCGAAAACTCCAGCTTAAACGTTTAATCTTTATATGCCCTCTTACAATCTCACTTACTTTGAGATTTGCTCTTACCATGTTGCAGTAAAGAAAAAACTTTCTCTTACCCGACCTTAGGAAATCTCTTGTCCCACACACTGCAACAAGGTAAGAGCATTTTTCTCTCAACTAATAACTTTTCTTACAATCTCCTTTTTTAAAAAAACAAAACATTTTTCTTGACAAATATAACTAAAAATTTTCGATATATATAGTATGAAAAAATTCCTCTAAGGAGAAAACCATGGAAAAGGATTTTTTCACACTCTCAGAAAAAGAATCTTACCAGATTCTCGAAAAAACCCTCTGGCCAGAGGGACCTATTTGCCCACGGTGTAAGGCAAAGGCGCATCTTCTCTCGTGCCGGCTCGTGTATCAGTGCCCCAAGTGTGGCAGACAATTTTCCTTAAAAAGCCAGTCCATCATGCGAAAAAGTCACCTTTCGCCAAAAATCTGGCTTTCTGCCATGTTTCTTGTCTGCCAGGATGGTGGCATAAACGCCGTCAAACTCTCGAAACTTCTTCATATCAGCTACAAGGCAAGCTGGCTTCTTCTTCAAAAACTGCGAAGCCTTATGCGGCTTACCACTCGCCATCACACGAAATCCCTCCGAAAGCTTGTCAAAACCTTTTTCTTTCTCTCCGGCATCAAACGCCGCCAAAGAAAAAACTTTTCCCCCATGCAGGTTGTCGAAATTGATGCGGATGATACCCCTTCTAAACTTCACATCCATCTTGTAGATGATGTAAGTCATCACTGGATTTCAGACTTTTTTGGCAAGCTTTTCCGCCACACCTCGGTGGAAAAAAGAACACCCTGGCTTTCCCACCTTAACGATGGGTTGAAAAACCTTCTTGAAGACGTCTATCACTATGGTTGTCGAAAGCACATGCAGCGCTATCTTGATGAGTTTTGCTTTCGGTTTAACATCGAGGGGGTTTCTTCCAGGCTTGAGGAGCTTTTAAGAAGGCTTGGCAAACGTCGCCAGCTTCTCCCGTGGAAAAAACTCGTCACCGAGCCGCTTATTCTTCCCATCTGGGCGTAGGTTTTCGTTTTTTCTTTCTCAACACATTTCCTGCGTCTGTCAAATAGAAAACTAAAAGTTTTTGTTTCCTTTTGTTTTTTTGGAAAACTTTTCGTTGTCCTCTACGAAAAAGGCAAAAAAGTGTTTTTCTTAAAAAAAAGAAGTGGAAAAAGGGATAAAAAACCTCTGCTCTTTCCTTGTTGCAGTGAAAAAAACGTTCTTGCTATTCCTTTTTCACAGTTTTTCCTCTGATCCAAGACTGTAAAAGAGTAATAGCATCTTTTTTCTCAGGTGAAACCTTTCACCAATTTCCTCTTCGTGTTTTTTTTTGAGAGTAGCTATTACCTTTTCACAGTCTCCAGAATTATAAAAACTGAAACAAGGTAAGAGCAGCGTCTATACTACCATCCCCCGACGATACTTTTGGAGAAAAAAGAAAACTCCAAAATCCCCGCTCTTTCCTTATCACAGTCACCTTATTGGAAAATCTCACTGCAACAAAGTAATAGCTGTCCCCCAAATCCCCTTGTCCCCCACTGCAACAAGGAAAGAGCAAGGCCCCAAAATCCCCTACCATCCCCCAGCCTCTTTTTAACATCAATAATTCAACGTACTTGATCCCCCCTTCATCAACCTCACCTCTTCATGAGCAAGAAGCTCCTTCAATCTCGAAAGAGACTGTTCCATCTGCTGAATATGAGAAAGATATTTCGATTGAAGAGAAACCGAAGAAAAAATTCGTCTCACATTAAACCGGAACTGGGCAAAAGTCCCGTATTTGCGAATCTCATTATACTCTTCACTCGAGGTAGTAAACAGCCCTTCAAGCTCCTCAATAAAATGTTTTCCCATCTCCCCCCTCACACCAGACTGAGAAAAAACATACCTCTCTAGAAGATCGTGGATCCTGTCATACAACCAGTGCGTTGACTTAATAACCAGCTCATCTTTTTCTGCTAACTCCAGAGGAGAGAGCCCCCTAATCTTCCCTTTAAGGATGAAACGTTCCCTCTCAAGTCGACGCATCAGTGGGGGAACATCAAACTGGTCAAAACGATGCTTGCTTTCAACCAGTTCCCCCACTGCATTATAGTGAGGAGAAAGATCTGCCACCATCATTGTCACAAAATCCTTAAGAAGCTGCCTCATCCTGACAAACTCTTTCGCCTCAAAAACAACCAAATCCCAATTGAGTTCTTCAGAGGATGGACGATTTGCTACCTCTTCCACAACCTCTTCCAGCCTTTTTTGAGGAAGTTCTGGAGTTTTATTCCCATGTTTTACCGTAGCAATACGCGGCAATACCGCCATAGGAAAAAGCCTGTCCATCAGCTTTGAAATCCACGTGGTGGGAAGTGGAGAAATATCCCGAATACTTATTTCTTCCCCTTCGAGAACAATCCTTAACGCCCGATCAAGGAATACCGGCCCATACATATCCACCAGAACCCCGAGACGAAATCGCCGCATCTTCTCAAGCCAGCTCTGAAAAACCGCATACAACGTCTGATTTCCTACAGAAACAGCCAGTATCCCCTCGCGCTTCAGAATCTCGTAGATATTCGTTCCTAAAAGATAACTCTGCTCAACCCACCAAAAAACATGCCCCGACCGAAGAAAACTCTTTTTATTCTGAGATGCATACTGCCACAATTGACCAAGATACACCAAAAGATCATAACAATACGCGAAATCTATACTAAGATTTTCCAGATCCCCCAACCACGAAGGCTTCTTTGCCAACCTTTGAAACGCTCCAATCACATCATTGAGTGCCTGTTTGAGAGGCAGCCACTCCACCATAAGAGGCGTAGGTGATGTTCCCAGCTCAGGTGGAAAATTTGAAGAAATATCACAAATATACCCCAACAGATCCGTCTGTGAGAGAAGATTCCCTGGAACAAGCTCTCCCAGATTCTCAAGCCTCAAATGATCCCACTGAATAATCTGAGGAAAATCCTGGGGATGCTTTTTCTTTGCCCGACGATAAAAAAACTCTCTTCCCCATGGCCATCGAAAATTCCGCACAAAACAGTACCAGTAAAACTGATCCTCGATTTTTGCCGCGAGTCTCGCCATCTCAAGCGTCGGCCATTGCTGATCTAAAAGATGGGTCTCCCATTCTACCTTTGCACAACCGTTGCGAAAGAGTTCCGCAACTGAGGTCATCATTTCTCCTCCTTTAAAAACCTATGGAAATCCCCCCAGATTTTTTCATGGAGAGTTTCAACTTGCTCTTTCCCATCCAGCACACAGAACACAGGATCCCTTCTCGCCATATCTAGGAATCCTTCCCTCACACGCTGGTGAAACGCAAGCGATTCCTGTTCGATCCTATCCAGCGTTCCCTTTTTTCGCCGAAATGCCTCCTCAACATCAATATCCAGCAGATACACCCGCCGGGGAAAAATATTCCCTACTATTTCAGTGTGAAGCTCATCTACGAACTCTTTTCTCAACCCACGCCCATACATCTGGTAGGCAACCGTCGAATAGAGATAACGGTCGCACAAAACCACCTTCCCTTCATGAAGTGCCGGAGCAATGACCCTCATCACATGCTCCCTCCTATCAGCAAGAAAAAGTAAAAGTTCAGTAAGTCTATCCATTGGCTCAGAAAGGACAATCTCCCGCAGTTTTTTCCCCACAGGAGTATCCCCAGGCTCATGCGTCAGAATGGCACCCCATCCCTCCCGGATAAGCCTCTCATACAAGAGTTTTGCCTGGGTAGACTTTCCCGAGGCTTCAATCCCCTCAAAAACAACAAACACTTTCCTTCATCCTTAAAAAAATATGGTCCTATATTATAGATTGGGTTGCAATTTTTCTCAAAAAAATCGGGGTATCCTTTACTGGATACCCCGAAAACCCACACATTCTTACTGAGGAACCTCCTGCAAAACAACAATACTCCAGGGATTAACCCCATAAATACCCGTAATTTGCGTGGCATTCGATACATCCCAGTAGTTATTGTTTGGTTCAGCCCAGGAATCGGTATCAATGATCCGAACCCATTTCCTCCCAACAGAAGCAGAAGGTACGGTGTAGTTTACCAGACTCGTCCACATATTGATAAACACAAGAAAATCACTATCCCCCACACTACTTCCATGAATCCGCAGCCACACACAACGGTCTCCCCATGAGAGGGCGGCAGCTCCATCCTCCTTTTTAAACTCATAAACAACCGAATAATCACTTTGCCGTAAAGCCACATGGTTTTTTCGAAGCTGGATCACCTTACGAGCAAAGAGGAAAAGATCATTTTTACCATTGAGATCTCCTGTCGCGTTATCCGTGCCATAGTTGTTGTGATAGGAAATACCACTTCCCCCTGTAGAAACCAAATGGGGACTATCGGTATTAATCATGTTGTAGTTATTCCATGTGGCAACACTATCCACATTGTAGGGGTTGTTGTTCCCGTTTTGCGTTCGACCAAATTCATCCCCGTACACTGTCATTGGTACTCCCCGAGAAAACATCTGAATCACCCAGAAATTGCGAAGCCTCTTCCGGCGAAGAGGTTGATCACTCCCGCTATCCCAGGAATCATTATTGTCACTACCCCCATCCGAAGGACCAAAGGGCCAGAGAACGCTGTTATTTTTTGTGTTATAACTTACCAGATCCATCAGGGTAAATCCGTCATGAGCTACCAGAAAGTTTATAGACTTGTGGGGACCACCATTATCATTAAAATAGCCATAGTCCCCATTCACCACCTGAACAAAAGCTGGGTTAGAATCGTCCCCCGTCGTATTCCCATCCCCTTTCAGAAAGCGCCGCACCTGATCGCGGTAGCGTCCATTCCACTCAGCCCATCCTGAAGGGAAATTTCCCACCTGATAGGCGCTTATATCCCATGCCTCAGCAATCATCTTCACATTTTTTGCTGCCCCAATAGCCGCAATATCCAGAAGAAGCTGGGCGCTACTGTTAAAATTCGAGACTTGATCCCTTCCAAGCACGGGAGCAAGATCAAAACGAAAACCATCCACTCCCATCACGTCACTCCAATACACAAGCGAATTGGTAATCAGATCCTTTACCACCTGCTTTGACGTACCAAAGTTATTTCCACATCCTGTGCTCTCCCAGTAGTACCATGGCTGATTTTGCACGAGGGCATAGAATTCACTATTGTCAAAACCCCGAAAACAGGTAAGCTCGGCCGTATTGGTATCTCCCCAGAGGCCTCCCTCCCCAGTGTGATTGTACACCACATCCAGGTAGACCTCAAGCCCCTCATTGTGAAACGCCTGTACCATCTCTTTAAATTCCCTTGTTGGACCCCCAGGAGACTTATCATACGCATAGCGCCTATCCGGAGCAAAATAGCCGTACGTCATATATCCCCAGAAATTTCCCCCTGACTGATTATCAGGATTGTGGTCGTTGTCCGTCTCATGGACAGGAAGAAGCTCGATTGCGGTATACCCAAGTGCCTTGAGGTATTTTGCCATGTACGCTGCTCCCTTGTAGGTTCCACGATACTGATCGGGAACTCCCACGACACTTTCAAACCCAGAAAAACCACTCAGAATCGTAGCGAGATTCACACTTGAAGGGTGTTTGGTAAGTCCTCGCACATGCGCCTCATAAATGATACTATCCTTCTCCGGAATATTAGGTTTTGTGCCATATGGGGTACTATCCAAAATAAGGTAGGCTTTGGGAGCAACTTTTCCTGTATCCCATGCTCGCCTGGGTTTACCATTATAAACATAACTCCCCGTTCCATAGACGTTGCCATCCACTCCTGCGCTTGCCAAAGCAGTAGGATTATTTCTATCATGGGTAATCTCACAAGCCCAGGGATCATAGAGTACCTTGTTGGGATTGAAACGGTTGCCCTGACTGTCTACATCAGAGAGAAAACCATCGGTTGTGCCCGGTTGCCAGGAGGAAACATACGGCCAGTTTGGTCCCCACGCACGAAACGCATAGACCGTTCCATTGGTCACATACTTGAGTTTTGCCCGCCAATAATTATCACTGCCCTTTGCCATCTCATAGCGATAGACAGCATCCTCCCCATACGGTACACGATAGATTTCCAGCACAATTTTTGTGGCATTTTTGGAATACACAGTAAACGTAGCCTCATCTGACGAGACAAAACGTCCCCCTGGTCCCCACGTTGCAGAACCCCATGAAGCCTCATCCACAGCCAAAAATCCCTCGTGCAAAATAAGATAAACATTGGTGCTACTTTTCTCCCCTCCGCTATTCTGTGCATACACCTTTACCACATTAGTGACATGAGAAGAGAGAGAAAGATCATAACTCCAGGTTGCTGTTCCTGTAGCAAGGGTATAGACCCCTTCGTTCACGGATACATACACACCGCTAATACTTCCAGAAGTTGTTGCTGCCGTCCCTGTGAGAGTAAAAATGGTGAGATTGGTTTTGTGAAGAGGAGAAGAAAGATCAGCACTTACCGTTACAGCGGCATTAAGGGTAACCGTAATAGCCTCTGTCCTGGCGGTATTGTTGGCTGTATCTTTTGCCTGTGCCCAGAGGATATAGTCACCATTGCCCTTGTCGAGATTGACATTACTTACCGTAAAGTTTGTGCCACTTACCTGCGCAGAATAAACATTCGTGAAGGTTGCCTGATTGGTAGTCACGAAAAATCTGACCTCAGAAATCCCGCTATTATCTTTTACCGTTCCCTGCGCCTCTATCACACTCGACGTCAACACCTGTCCATTCGTGGGACTCACAAGCACGATCTCGGGAGGAGTGGTATCACCAGGAGGAGTTCCTGTTTCTCCCCCACTAACTTCTCCAGAACCTCCTCCTGACACAGCACACGAAACAATACTTATTGCTAAAAACCAAACGAGCCATTTTCTCATAGCCACGACCTCCCTTTGACAACTTCTATAATTTATTATACGGAGAAAAAAGAAAAAAAATGCAATCAAGAGAGAAATTTTTGCAACTTTTGACAAAACAAAAGACTTATCTTAGTATACAGAGGAGAAAAAACAAGGCGGACTAGGTGGAATTTGAGAGGTTTTATCTCGAAAACCAGGACCTTTTTTACCGATGGGCTTATAGCCATACCCGTGAACGAGAAAACGCGAGAGACATTGTTCAAGAAGCAGCAATGATCGTAGCAAAACGATGGTCAAGGATCCAGCATATGGACAACGCCCTGGGATATATGCTTCGCGTGATCACCAACCTCGCCAAAAAACAGGCCCGTCGTCCCGCAGCTGTTTTCCTCGATGACACAGGCTGGGAAAACCTCTCAGAGGAAAACAAAATGGACTCCACCCTGGAACAACAAGAGCAAGAGGAGTGGATCTATCGCATGCTAGACCATCTCAAGCCAGAAGAAAGGGCTGTACTTCTCTTGCGAGACATAGAAGAGATGGACTTTGCAGGACTGGCACAAAAACTGGGAATGAACCTCTCCACAGCCAAGTCCCACTACCGCCGCGCAAAACTCAAACTTCTCAAATTATGGGAGGAAACCTATGGAAAAGACAATCTGCAATAGAGTCATGGACTTTCTGGATGAGCATCCTGAAGATATTTTGGCCGTGTGGGTAGAGGAGCATCTTGCTACATGTCCTCACTGCCAAAACTATGCCATGTTTTCCAGGCGACTGAGAAATCTCTCTCTGAAACACCACAAACTTCCTCAGCCTCTCACCCCTCCCGTCGTTGCCGAGTACAAAAACCACCCCGTGAGATGGGTTGTGGCCATAGCAGCAACCCTCGTGATCAGCCTGGGTATCGGTATAGGACTCCTCACCTTAAACCGTCCTTCTTCCGTCATCACCCTTTCTGATACGGCGCCCACCATGGAAACAACCCAGACCATCGATTACTATACAGAAATTGCCCTTTTGTGGTAAACAAGGAGTTCTCTATGAAACGGATAACCATTCTCTTTTTGATTGTTCCTCTTCTCACGTACGCTCAGATGGGAGGAAGAGGACGAATGCGCCTGCCACTTCCCCCTGCAACAAAACAACCACCCTCTCTCACCGAGGTGATGCTTTTTCAGTACCTGGATCTGCGCTCGGTGCAACAAAACTACGTGGCACAAGTAAAACAAATCTCAGAAAACACAAGAAACAAAAGCTCCGTTCTCAAAACACAACTCGCCACGTACGAGAGACGTTTTCTTGAGCTCTGCCAGAAACCACTTCCCTCCCCCTCAGAACAACAAGAAATGCTCAACCTTTTAGAAAAAATAACTGACATCAACCGGGAAATTTTCGCTCTTCAACGCAAGGCCATGAGTGATATAGAAACACTCAATCGGGAACGAGAAAAACAAATCCTTACCATTACCGGACGATGGCTCAAAGAGGCTCGAAAGAACCCCGAAGAGCTTCTCAGATTTGTGCATTTTGTCAATCAACAAAAAGGCCTTCCCCTTCCTCCTACCGGAAATGAGTAAACCCTGTAATCTCTCCATTTTGAATAGAGTACGATTCTCGACAGTATTCTCGAAAGCGTATATCATGCGTGGCCACGAGAATCGTTAATCCGAGTTGGTTCAAATTCTGGAAGATATGATAGATCTCCTGGGCAGACTTCTCATCAAGATTCGCCGTCGGTTCATCAGCTACCAGAATCTCAGGACTATGGATAAGTGCCCGGGCAATACTTGCCTTTTTCCTTTCTCCACCGCTCAGCTGATAAGGATAGAGATGGAGGAGATGGGAAATCTTGAGCTTTTCACAAAGGGTACGGAAATACTCCTTTTTTGCTCGTACAGAGATACCATTAATAAGAAGGGGAAGAAGAATATTATCCCCAACACTGAGATCATCGATAAACTGGGATTCCTGAAACACAATCCCAAAAAAGCGCCTCCGAAGAGCACAGACCGTCGTATCTGTCGCAAGAGAAAGCGAAACCTTATTCCAGAAAACCTCCCCCTCCGAAGGACGCAAGAGCCCGAGAGTGGTGTGAAGAAGGGTGGTTTTCCCACTTCCCGAAGGTCCTACCAAACTGATGTAATCGCCCTCGTTAATATCCAGATTCACCCTCTTGAGAGAAGTAAGCTTTTTATCTTCCGTGACCTTGTACTCTTTCGTAATATTAATCAAACGGATCTGCATCACAACTCCTTAAGATACCGTTCCTGATGATACACCTGCACAAGTACCGCAATGGGAATAACGATAACTAACAGCAAAAAACCTACCCCGGAGGCAAAGAAAAAGCCTTGTATATTTTTCCCCATAGCAGTCAAGGTTGTGTTCCTCATAACCATTAACACAAAAGTAGCTACAAAAAAACCAACAACATACGGCAAAAGAAACTCAAAAAACATATTGACTATAAGAAAAAATCGAGAAGCTCCAAGAGATCTCAACAATACCACCGTAGAACGAGCCTCTAAATGGGTTTTAAGATTAACCACAATTAGCTGAAAGAAAACAAACACCCCTAACAGGACCCACCAGATAATTGGTGATGACAATCGCCCGAGCACAAAGAGAATACCACTATTGACCACTACCAGAAGAAACCGCCAGAACCACATCTTACGAAAACGCTTCAGATTAAGCCATAATAAATTCGTCCAGAAAACAGAGACAGAGCTTTCTTTCACCTATTCCTCCTGCCACAAAAACTGAGTATACGCTTGTTTAATACTTTTCAATATCTCCAGTTTTTGGACAGGATCAAACTTTTTTATAAACAACATCTTTGCATAACGGTCAAAGGTCTTCAACTGAGCAAGTACACGCTTGTACTCGTCATTGATCTCATCATCAACCACAAGGATAAGCCCCACTTTCTTATCGTTATAGGTTGTCAACAGTTTTGTAGAATCATTTATGGTATACACATCCCCCTCAGGATAAAAATCCGGGGCTAAAGAGATCCCGAGATTTTTCCCTTCCACCAGCAGCGTTACAACCTCAGTATACTGCATGAATTTTTGAGGGTATTTTGGATCCTGAGCATCCAGAAGAGAGAAAACAATCACCCCTGTCTCATCAATACGATAATTGATCACGGCATTTCGGCTCAGCTTTTGCTTTATCATATTCCATTCTTTGTAGGTCAACTCTGTGCCGTACGGCAACACCACATCAAAGGCACCTTGTGCATTCTTCTGATAAAACTCATCAAGAACAATCACGTGTCGCTTACGCTTCGTCATCGCATTTGCCCCGTCAATCTTCTCCAGGAGTCGATCCATTTCTATAATACTTTTCTGTCCTATCGGCAACCGGTACTTAGCGGGAAAATTCGTCGCTAATTTGGCAAAAAGCCGCTCAGTAAACACAACTTCAATCTCATTCACCTGGGATGCTACAAAAAGTTCATACTGTGAAGGATCAAAACGCATACCCGCAGAAACCTGAAGAACCTGACTCCCATGCCGGAGATAAACATCCTTCAGCATGATTATAGGGATTTCCTCTGTTCCGTACTTTTCACAAATACGTAACGCTTCTTCAACAGTAATCTTCATCGGTACCAGTTATCCTCCATTTTCTCTTTAAATCATAAAGATAAAAGGAAAAAAAGTCAATATAGAGATGACCTTTCATTAAGACTCTCACAAAACTTCTTTATCAAATCCCTCAATTTTTACAAAAACACCCTTCTCTTTATTGCCTTTTTCAAAGCATGTGTAACACCAACGATACCCTCACAAAACCACAAGAAAGATAAAAAATTACCTTCGAGAACGATAAAGTATTCAAGACTGACGATCCCGATACTTTTCTATCAGTTCAAACAAATTTAAAACAATAACATCCCGACTACTTAAGGTCAAAACCCCAGCAACTATAGCAAGCTTATTATTCATACCAAACACACTTTTTATCACTGCTCTATTTTCCCCAATAATCCTCCCAACAAGAAGAGCATAATCCCTATTATGATGAGAAATAATAATAATATTCTCTTTATGAATGTCCTCCTGAGAAGAGATATCATAAAAAAGTCTAGCAAGATCTACCACAGGAATCCATTTATGCTCGTATTCTAGCATTTCTTCGCCTTCTATCATAGCAATCTTTGATTCACTTAAAAGGAGAACTTTTTCTATATTGAGTGAGGGAATAGCAAAGATATCTTCCCTTATCTGAAAGATAGTCACTGACATAACAGAGGCATTGAGGGGAAAACTCAAAGAAAAAGTTGTACCCTTATATTTTTCAGAGTGAACTACAACCTCACTATTAAATTTCTTCATGGTATCCGCAACCACATCAAGACCAACACCCCTCCCGGAAAAGTCATTAACATCTTCCCTCGTAGAAAATCCTGGTCTAAAAATAAACTGCATAATTTCCTCGTCTGTGAGCCCATTTATTTCCTCTTGAGAAACTATACCATTTCGTAAAGCTTTCTCCTTCACCTTTTCTAAATCTATCCCTTTTCCATCGTCTTTTACCTCAATAATAATTCTATCCATGTGAGGATACGCCTTTAACATAACGTTTCCAGTGCGTGACTTCCCTAACTTTACTCGCTCTTCGGGCGACTCTATACCATGATCAACAGAATTTCTTAACAGATGAATAAGGACATTGTTAATATGCTCTATAAGCTGTTTATCTACCTCAACCATCTCTCCTTCCATAGTAAAACTCACTTCTTTCTGCGTAGAAACAGCGATATCTCGAACAAGCCTTGGATAATTATTAAAAATTGTTCCTAATGGCACAAGGATAAGGGAAGAAACGTGATCTTGAAATTGTTTCGTATACAATTCATAGAAATGCAACTCATAAGAAAATTCATCTCTTACTTTTTCTACAATCTCTATCAGAGAAGCAAGTGTATTTTTATTTATATTTTCAAAATCAATATCTTGTAATTTTTTTAGCAAGTATCTAAACCGTCCAATGTAGTTGGTAAAAATATTACTAAGATCAAGAAGAGTTTTAATTTTGTCAAATTTTATAGAAAGATAGTCGACCTTTTTTTTCTGAACCTCTTCTATTTTTTTTTCTATGTGCTGCCCTGCCTTTTGGGGACTTTCTTTTTGAAGAACGACGGGAATATTGTCTGAAACATTTTCTTCTCTTGTTTGGTTTTCCGAAGTCTCTTTAAAAATTTCCTCAATTTTTTTCTGAAACATCTCCTCAAAATTTTCTTCTAAAACCGTTTCTTCTGGTATTTTCTCTATAGTATCTTGTATCCAATCCAACCACTGTAAAATAAAATTTATAAAAGAGCTTGTAATCTTCTGATCTTTTGTCTCAAGAAACTCAAAAACATTTTCTATCTGATGAGCCACTTTACTAATATTATTCATTCCTATCATTCTACTGGACCCTTTAAGGGTATGGATTTTTCTCTTTATTTCCACAACAACTTCTTTTTGATCAGAATTACTTTCAAGTTCCAGCAAAAGATTATTTATAGAACCCAAAATATTCCGAGCTTCTTGGCTAAAAATTTGCTTAATTTCTTCTGTGAGAATCATAAGAAACTCCTTTTTTCTTATAGAAAATACCGTTTACAATTTCAACAGCTGTCACTATTTCACAAAAACTTAAAAATAACGAGGATATACCATCAACATACACCAACCCGTAAAAAACAGGCAAAAATTGCTTTTTCAATAAAAATTCTGAAAAAAGAAAAATATCTTTTTCGGCTATCTTTTTTTCATCAAATGAATGAGGAAAACAAACTGCATATTTTACTTTATTCCCATTATCAGTGATAAGGGCAGCAAATTGTGGTACCTTTCTTTTTTCAACATCTAACAACAACTGGAAATCCAAAAGAGGAATCCACTCATCATTACTTGAATAAATGTGGGGAACTTCATACATCGTATCAGCCAATCGTTTTCTTTGTAACCTCTCTTTTGAAAGCAAACTAATTTCTTTAATTTCATCATAATAAATACTAAAAAAATAATTCTCAATTCTCGTCACAAGAAAATTATATTCCTTTTCCCTACTTTCCACTGTACACTCCTTTCAAAAAAGGAAAAGTGAACTTCTCTGTTCCATAGTGGTTACTCATAGATTCACTTCATAAAATCCGAATCATACAATGCCTCAATATCTACCACGCTTGCCACTTGCTTTTCTTCCATATCAAATTCATACGATATAATATTCAATACTTTATTCTCCTGCAAATGAAAGATGGGTTTAAGCGCTTTCGAAGACACCTGATATAAATCTTTAATCTCCTCTACTCCAAAAGCAACGGGAAAATTTTTCTCTACAATAATAGCATATTTTATCCCCTCTCTAGAAGAAGATAAATTTAATATTTTACTCAACGAAATCACAGGTATGATGTTTCCTCGAACATTTAAAAGTCCAAGTATCCACTCATCTACAAGAGGAATATTCACCATATTTTGGATATTTGCTTCACTTACCTCCACAAGATACTCTATAGAAACTGCATAGTATTCGCTCCCTTCTCTCGCAACAAGAAAACTATAATAAAGATTCTCATCCTCTTTGATTTCTTTCTTCCCAAGAATATTTTGTATCACCTCTTTTACATATGACATACCGCCTCCTCTAAAATAACTCTATTCCAAAAATAGTCACATCATCCGATACCATTTGTTTGGTATAATTATAAAAATCTTGAAGAACCATCTTTAATATTGTCGGCATATTTTGTTTATAATTTTTCTTCATTACTTCCTCTATTCTTTCAATCCCGTATTGTTCTCCACTCTCTGGAGAAGTTGCCTCTATAATACCATCGGTAAACAAGAAAAGTTTATCCCCCTTCTCCAGAACAAACTCATCCACACTAAATTCTGGCTCTTCTCCAAGGAGCTCTTTGGTATAAATACCGATAAGCTTGTACTTTCCATTATCTAATTCCAAGAGTTCTCCTGAACTCTTTAAAAGCACGATAGGATTTTGAAATTCATTGGTATACAATACCGAATGTTTCGTTTCATCCAAAACAAGATAACTTACAGTAGCATACTTCGTCTCCGGAAAGATAGAAGAGAGTTTTGTATTAAGATCTGCCATTGCTTTATCGGGAGAAGGATTATTCTCTATTGATTCAATCACAGCATTTCTAAACACAAGCATAAGAAGAGCCGCAGGAATACCATGTCCCGAAATATCCCCAAGTAAAACGCCTATTCTATCCTTGTCAATCCTGCGAAGAGTAAAAAAATCTCCTCCTATTATATTTGACATTTTGTTATAATACGCTATCTTGAAAACTGAACTTTGAACATTCTTGAGTTCTTTAAACTCGGCCAGAAGACTCTGTGCTGTCTCCAATTCCATTTTCATCCGTTTATCTCTTTCTTTAAGCTCTGCAAGAAGTCTCTCGTTTTCTTTCCTGAGTTGGTAATTCATAAAACATTTTTCAATAGCAAAGAAAATATCAGATTTAATGAGATCTATTTCGTCTTTTATAATGTAATCGTCTGCTTTTCTCATCATCTCTACTATTTTTTGCTTACTTCCCTGAGCACTTAAAACAATGATCAACACCTCATCACCAAATTTCTCTCGTAAAGCATTAACCAACGCTTCTCCATTCATTTCTGGCATATCAAAATCAGTAATCACCATATCGACCTTTTGAAACTTTTCAATCTTTGTTAATGCGTCTTTTCCATTTTCACAAGTAATTAATTGAGTAAAGCCTTTCTCTTTTAAGCAATTCGCTATCACTGTCCTGATAACTTCTGAGTCGTCGACTACATAGATATATTTGTCAAATATTTTCTCTAGCAATTGCATCTATACTTCCTCTGATATAATTTTATTTATCGCAGTATAAAACTGTACTCTACGATTGGGATTATAGGGGAAAAAACTTCCACTTCCATCGTCTCCTACCTCTTTTAAAATGGCAAAAATTTCTCTAGCTTTTGTCTTGTTATTAAGCATTGTATAAACTTTATACATAAGGTACAAAGTAATTTTGTTGTTTTGATTCAATCTATAAGCAATACTTACAGATAACAAGGCTTCCGTCGGTCTATCCGAAAGCAAAAATATACAAGCATTCAAGTTATGAGCATCTAGAGAATTAGCTCTTTTTTCGACAGCCATTTCTCCCATTTTTTGCGCTTCTGCTAGATTATTTTTGTCTATAAAAAACTCTCCAAACAAAAGAAATGCCTTCTCATCCTGAATAAACGAAGGATCCCTTGAGTACATCTGGAAAAAACAAGAATAAAGCTCCATCATCTTGGCATCTCTATTTGTAAGATAGTTTTTCATAATATGATACAAAAATTCATCGTAGGATTCAAACAACTCTTTTTTTACCCCTTCCTCACTAGTCGATAAGACGTGATTCTCACAAACCGACAACTTCTTATTTTCTGTCTTCTTTATCTCAACTTCAAGCTTTTGCTCCTCTTTCTTTTGCTCTTCTTTCTTGTAATAGTAGGTATGATCATGCCAACACAGAGCAAAACGATGATGAACCATATTGAGAGTTTCTGAATATCCTAAAAAAAGATACCCGTGGGTATTTAAACTATTATAGAATTTTTGAATAAGTTTTTCAATAGAAAGATTATCAAAATAAATAATTACATTCTCACAAAAGATAATATCAAATTTCATCGAATCCAGAATCCCACCAGGAGCAAGAAGATTCTGATGGAAAAAAAGAACCTTTGATTTTATATGACTTTTGAGATGATAAAGTGTTCGTAAGTTCCTAACTTCTTTTTCAAAGTATTTCTCTATGTAATAATTATCAATATTTTTCATTTTGTACTCTGAGTATATTCCTTTTTGAGCTTCTTTTATAGCCTCCTGTGATATATCAACCGCACATAGAGTAACCTCCCAATCTTTTAAAGCATCTTGAAAACTATCATCAAGAATCATTGCAATGGTGTAAGGCTCTTCTCCTGTAGCACACCCTGCAGAGAGTATGGAAAGTTTTTTATCTTTTTTAAGAGTTATAAGTTCAGGGAGAATAATCTCTTTCAAGGTTCTAAAATGATCCCGGTTTCTATAAAAACTTGTTTCTTGAACAGTAAAATACGTGGCAAGCTCTATAACTCTTCGAAAATCACTTTGAAGAAGAGCAAGATAGGCATCAGGAGAAAAATTCTCTCGTTGAAGAATGGTGTTAATTATAGACAACAAAAAACTATCTTTTTCCTCTGTAAGCGAAATACCTGTCACTTCTTTCAAAATTTTTTTTGCTTCTTTCAAATACCTTTCCATAAAGTGTTACACCCCCTTCGTGTTTTTTAAAAAAATTCTGTAAGTTGATTAAGAAAATCTACTATTTCATTGATTCTCATGATCTTATCTGCCAAGCCACTCTCTATAACTGCCCGTGGCATTCCATAAATAATACAATCTTCCTCCGCTTCTGTAATAATAGTCCCTTGATTCTCTTTGATAAACTTTGCCCCCTTCTTACCGTCTTCTCCCATACCGGTAAGAACGATACCTATTGCTCTTTCTTTATAAACTTTTCCCAGAAATTCAAACATATAATCAGCAGATGGTCTGATTCCATATATTGGAGGAGCATCAAAAAACTTAAACCTTCCCTCTGGAGAAAATGTCAAATGACGATCCACATTTACAAGATATATTTTGCCAGGTTCTGGGAGTCCTCCTTCTTGTACAAACTCACATTTTGCCTGCGTATGTAACATAAGCCATTCTCGTAAACTTTCTACAAAATTATGGGGAATATGTTGGATCACAACTATAGGATAAGTTGGTTTCTTGATTTGAGAAAAAATTTTCTTCAGGGTCTGGGGACCGCCCGTCGAAGAAGCAATCCCTACCACCGGAAAAAGTTCTTTTTTAGAACGTAACGACTTATTTTTTGCGAGAAGTTCAAGCCGTTCTTTTTTTTCAGCAAGCTCTTTAATTTTTAAATCGCTTATTCTTTTCACAACCTTAAAACCATAAAAAATCTTTATCTTCTGAAAAAGATTTTTTTCTAAATATTCCTCGATTCCTGCCGTTGTCATATTTTCAGGTTTTTCTACAACATCGACCGCCCCAGCTTCAAGAGACTTCATAACAAGATCCGCGATTTTCTTGGTAGCAGCACTGAAAACAATTATCGGCAAAGGCTTCTCTTCCATAATTTTCTTTATAGCAGTAAGCCCATCCATGACCGGCATCTCAATATCCATGATCACAACATCAGGGGTCATGGTTTTAAGAAAATGAAGCGCCTCTTCGCCATTGTAAACATTGCCCACAATCTCAATCTCTGTCTTTTTCTCAAAAAATTTTTTTAGCACCTCGTGAACAACAGGGGAGTCATCTACCAGTAAAACCTTAATCACAGAGCTCCCCCCTATGTTATTTTTTGTAATTTTCGTATTTATTGAGAATATTCCCTAAACTATTAGCCAAGTCAACAAGCTCTTTGATAGCCCCCAAACTTTGATTGGAAACTTCGACTGATTGTTTAGAGATTTCAGACATCTGTTTCATGGTTTCCGCTGCCTGCTGGGATCCAATCTCTTGCTGTTTGGTGGAAATCTCAATTTTCCTCATAAAAGAATAGTTGTTGTTTATCTCTGTTACAAGATTCTCGGTAGTATCAACAACTTCTTTTACTTTGGAGACGCTCTCTTTCATCTCTTGAACTTCTTTGTTAGAATTTTCGACTATCTTCTCAATAAAATTCTTGATTTCTTCAGCCGCTGCGGTCACCTTCTTAGCCGAGGCAATTGTTTCTTTCGAAAGCTCCCGGATTTCGGCAGAAACAACACTAAATCCCTTACCAACCTCTCCTGCCCTTGCCGCCTCTATAGAAGCATTCAAAGAGAGAAGATTGGTTTTATTTGCCACATCGGTGATGATTTTTACCATCTCACTAATAAACACTGATTTCTTGTTTAGATCTATAATCTCTTGCGCATTCTGACCCATCAGATCACTAATACTCATAATCCTCTCATAAGCTCCCTGAAGAGAAACTTTATTACTCGAAAGAACACTTACCATATTTTTCGTAGATTGCACCAACTGTTCCGTACTATCCGCAATTTGTTTCGCTGTAACAGAGAGTTCTTCTATAGTAGCACTCACCTCTGTGATTCCACTCGAATGCTCCGTAGCAGCACTGATCTGTTCTTGACTTGAAGCCTCAAGCTCTTTCGCCACAGCAGTAAGTTTATTAATACCTTCGTCAATATTGACAAAAATCTCATTTAAATATTGAATAATTTGTTCTTTTTTCTTCTGGTCTTCGAGGATCAACTGCCGATTGAGTTCTTCTTCTTTGACAAGAAAGAAATGACAATTTTCTGGTTTATTAAATTTATTAAAAATAGCTACAGCCATCGATTCACAACTGTTGTATCCGCATGCGGAACAGTTTTTAAAATCCTTTTCTTCTTTCTTTTGCATTGAAAAGTATATCTCTGTTTTTTCTTTATCAGAAGGCGTCTTCACATATTCTTTTACAATATACGAGAGATTGACATACTGTCTATCATATATTTTTGGTTTCCAGTATTTATCCAATAATTTCTCCAAAAGTTTTGGTCGTTCAGAACGTTTGATAGTTCCCTTCTTTTTATAAAACTGTATCATCTTTTCTGCTCTTTGCTTCACGTAGTGCTCTACTTGATCCATAGGAAGATTTCTCGCTGTTGTCCCGGTGCCACCATTACAACCCATTTCACAATTAAGACAATCAACCAACAGAGGGGCTGCTTTTTTCTCTATGCTGCTAAAAAGCTCGGAAAGATAAGAATAAATAATATGAGGTCCTTCTATCTTTCGAGTTTTATAGCGTATTTCAGGAACTTCTCTTATAGCCGTTTCCAACAGACCACCAGGAGAAGAAAATAACACTGCTCTTTCAGCGGGATCATTATCAAAATCCACTTCAGGATAACTCGAGAGTACAATATGATTGGCTTCAAAATAATCCTGAATACGTTTCATGGTTACATTATAGTCTCCAATACCCACTTCGTCAAACTCTCTCCTCTTGGCAATACAGGGTGAAATAACTAACATTTTATGATTTCTATACTGAGGATAAAACTCTCTCACCATTTTCATGGTATGCATCATCGGACTATCAGCAGGAGCTAAAAACTGCAAGAGCTCAGGTTTATAAAGTTCAATATATGTCACTAAAGCAGGACAGGGTTGAGCGATTACCGTTGTGGGCTTCTTCTCTTTTATATATTCAAGATACGATTTTATAGTAAGCTCAGCTCCAAAACTCACATCAAAAATCGCACTCACTCCCATCGATTTGAGCCAACCATTGAGTCGTAAAAAATTCTCCGGAAAATTTGCTGATACAGCAGGAGCAACAATAGCAACGATGGGTTCCTTTCGCCGGAGTGCTTCCATGGCTTTTTCAAAATCATCCACTATTACTCTTGCGCCATGAGTACACGCTGAAAGACACTCACCACAACCAATACAAAGATCTGAAATAACCTTGACATAATCACCACTACCATCATTGCAGTATTTTACCTGACAAACGGAGATACATCGATGACAATTCACACATTTTTCAGGGTCTACATCAATTATCTTTGCTAAAGGCATTGAAACCCCCTTGTTATAAATATCTTTAATTATTTTTTTCGGAATATATTCATTTCAACTTTAACAAACAATTGCATCCTCTTTCAAAAAATGCTGACAAACCCCAGCATGGCATCAAGAAACTTCTGACTCATCCGTGGAGTTACCAGCACAAGGCCTGCTCCCAGAGCAGTCATCCCCCACGTAAACAAGGTCGCCAGCAAAGCAAGAAAAAGCGGATGCATACTCCCTCCTAAAAAAAACGGCTTACCCTCACGGATAAGCCAGAATGAGCCGCCTGGGGCTCGAACCCAGGGCCCTCACATTAAAAGTGTGATGCTCTACCTGCTGAGCTAGCGGCCCAACCTCTTCATGGAACACACTCCATGAAGGAGATATATTATACACTATTTTGCACGATTTGTCAAGCGTCTCACCCCCGCTGTAACAGGAGAAGCAATCATCACGGAGGAGTAAGTACCACTTATAAGACCCACTATCAAAATCACACTAAAGTTCCGTAAAACTTCCCCGCCCCAAATATAAAGAGCCACAGCTGCAAACAACGTTGTCAGAGAAGTAATAATCGATCTATCAAGAACCTCTGTCACCGAACGATCAATCACCAAGACAAAATCTTCCTCTTTGTGCAAAGCTTTTCTCTCACGGATCCTGTCAAATACCACAATCGTATCGTTAATCGAGTACCCGAGAATCATCAATATAGCAGCAATAATAGTAATATCAATAGGAATCCTGAGAAACAGCGCAAAGGCAAGCATAATCAAAAGATCATGCAATAGAGCTACCACAGCCCCAAAACCATAACTAAAGTCAAAGCGAATAACAATATACACAAGAATGATAAGCGAGACAACCCAGATCAAATTCAACGCCCTATAGACAAAGGATTTTCCTACCTTGGCCTCAACCACCGTCACACCAAGAAGAGAAACTTTATCCTCTCCATAGGCCTGATAAAGCGTTTTCTTGATCAACTCAATACCATCCCTACCTTCCTCATAAGGGACCGTAATCACAAAACGGTTATCTTCAACTAACCCAACTGTTGTTACATTCGCATCTATCCCAACGTTTTTAAAAAGCGAGCGAATCTCTCCCACAGATACCTTTTGCTGAAGTGCTACCTCGGCCCGGCTTCCCCCTTTAAAATCAATCCCAACCTCAAAACCACCATTAACCACATAGACCACGACTCCCGCAAGAATAATCAAAAGCGACAAAACTATAGCCAGAGGCGTCACCTTCATAAACGGAATAGGTTTTTTCTCTTTCATGCTTTTCTCCTTGTGAGACTTAGTTAGATAGATACTTTTTTGAGCTTAAGCGTCTCAAGTAAAAAGTCATACACCAATCTTGTCACAAAAAGCATAGCAAACATATTCGCAATAATACCAGCCCCAAGCGTCATACCAAAACCTTTGATACTTCCAGTACCAAACAGTGAGAGCGCCACAGCTGCAAAGAATGTTGTCAGGTTAGAATCCCAGATTGTCGCAGAAGCATGCTTATAGCCGTTTTCAAGGGCATGACGGAAATTTGAAGTACGTCTCATCTCCTCCCGTATACGGCTGAAAATAATCACATTCGCATCCACAGCCATACCTATCGTAAGAGCGATACCAGCAATACCAGAAAGGGTAAGTGTTGCTGTAAATATTCCTGAAAGAATGGCAAACAAGAAATAAATATTAAACACTAGCCCAATAACAGCAATCACTCCACTCACTTTATACCACACAATCATAAAGATTGCCACTGCTATAAGAGAAATCACAACAGCTTTTGTACCCCCTTCAATGGCATCAGCACCAAGAGAAGGCCCAACAATTTGTTCTTGAACAACATTCAGGCGAACAGGTAAAGAGCCGGCTTTGAGAATATTTGCCAAAAAGTTAGCTTCTTCGTAGGTAAACTTCCCTGAAATCTCCCCACGACCACCGGGAATTTCAGAATTAATCACCGGTGCACTTTTAACACGGCCATCTAGTACAATTGCAAGACGTCTGCCAACATTATTTCGTGTCACATCGGCAAAGATCTCAGCACCTTCCAGGGTAAGACTAAAAGAGACAACAGGCTGCCCCGTTGTCGGGTTCATGTCTGGCTGAGCCTTGTCCATGTAGGTACCATCAAGCACCGTTTCTTTTTTTAGCACATACCAGCCCTTAAGCCGGGGAATGCCATACTCATCATTTTCATAGAGAGGATACCAATCACTGTCGCTCGAAAGTATAAAATTCGTTGGAATATTCTGACGGCTTACCACTGCACCCTGAACCATTTGAACCCCTAACTCTTGGAGTTTTTTCATCGCTTCCTCGTCCACCAGCTTAAACTCCAAACGACCGACACGAGAAAGTGACTCCCGAATAATCTGGGGCTCACTCACTCCAGGAAGCTCCACACTGATACGCCCATCAAACGTCTTGGCAATAGAAACTTCGCTCACTCCAAAAGTATCCATACGATTCTTGAGAATCTCAACGGCACGCTCATTAGCCTTGTCAAACTCTTCTCGAAAAGCTGCTTCCGAGAGACTCTCTCCTCCCTTATCGGCCAGCTGAATTTTCAATTCCTCTGCATCCACCTCAAGTAAAAGGTTTGCACCACCCTGAAGATCAAGACCAAGATTCATAACTCTTTTGCGAAGTGCCTTGATATCAATAACCTGTTTTCGAACCTCAGGTGAAAGTTTATCCATCTCTTCTTCTGAAATCTTGATAAGCTCCTTGGTGTCTTCTGGCAAAAGAAAATACCACTGGATCGTAGGCCACATTCCCCAGAAGCCCAATGCTACTAAAATAAGAAGTAGAACCAGGCGTACCAGCTTGCTCATATAGCCTCCCTATTTTTTATCCAACTCTGGTGTAATCACAGCCGCGATAAAATCCTTACGAACCTCTATCTTTGCATCGGCTGTTTTGATATAGACCGTCTTATCTCCAATAAACTCAATAGTACCTACAATACCGCCATTGGTGATCACGCGATCGCCCTGTTTCATGCTCGCAATTTGCTTTTCAAGCGTCTTCCGACGTTTTCTCTCCGGCAAAAAAATAAGCACATACATAAAAACCAAAAGAAGGAGCGGCATAAGAAGAAGTGAAAGTCCACCTCCCTCCGCTGGTTGAGCTTGTAACCAAAGCCAATTCCACATTGTTTTCCTCCATCTCCGTAATCATTACACCATTATACCGGTAGAACTCAAAAAAATCAACATCTCAGACAAAACTATGCCTGCCATACCTTAATCATATTCGTACTTCCAGGAATACCCACTGGTACACCTGCTGTAATCACCACAAAATCCCCCTCCTGAACAAGTTGTTTAAACCGAAGCACTTCTCCCGCTCCATCAAGAAGTTCATTCACCGTCGAAACCTCGCCCAGCTCATAAGGTATTACTCCCCATACAAGAGCAAGTCTTCTTGCCGTTGCAGCAGAGGGACTAAATCCTATGATAGGAATAGGAAAACGATATTTCGCCAAATTTTTGGCTGTACCACCACTGTGAGTAAAACTCACAATATATTTAGCCCCGATCTTGTGAGCAAGCTCCACTGTTGCAAACGTAATGGACTCCATCACGTTCTTGCGCGCTCGTTTCATCAGATCTACCTGAGTCACCGTACGTCCGGCAAGCATCTTCTCAAAAAGCTCACTATTCTCTACCTGAGAAGCGATCTGAGCCATCATCCGAACCGCTTCTACAGGGTATTGTCCAGCAGCACTCTCCGCAGAAAGCATCACCGCATCTGTCCCATCAAAAATAGCGTTGGCCACATCATTGGCCTCAGCACGGGTAGGCCTGGGATTATTCACCATCGATTCAAGCATCTGGGTTGCAGTGATTACCGGCTTACCTGCGATATTACACTTTCGAATAATCATTTTCTGAATAACAGGAACCTCTTGAGGAGAAGTCTCCACTCCCAGATCTCCTCTTGCTACCATGATAGCATCACTCATATCAATAATATTGTCAATATCTTCCACTGCCTCAGGTTTCTCTATTTTGGAAATAATAGGAATACGTCGACCATATTCTCTCAGCATAATATCAATAAGTTCTCTCACATCGTCTGCACTGCGAACAAAAGAGAGCGCCACATAATCCAGTTCGTGTTCAAAAGCAAACTTAAGATCATGTCTATCCTTATCCGTAATAGCAGAAATATTGAGCTTGATATGGGGAAGATTGACACCCTTTCTCGGTTTAAGTTTACCGCCGTTAATGACTTCTGTATAAATGTTGGTTCCTTCGATCTTTTGAATACGCAGTTCAATAAGCCCATCATCAAGAAGAATACGACCTCCTACCTTTGCTTCATTATGCAGATTCGGATAGTCGATGGAAACCTTTTTCTCCCCATTGATCACCCCGCCTACAATCTGATCCGTGGTAATCACCAGTGTATCCCCCGCCACAAGTTCAATAAAGTCACTTTCGAGTTTTCCAACTCGAATCTTTGGTCCTTGCAGATCCTGGAAAATAGCCACAGTTTTATCTAACTCTTTGGAAGCCTTACGTACATAATTCACCGTCTCAAGGTGATCTTCAAACGACCCATGAGAAAAATTCAATCGAATAACATTCGCCCCAGCCTCAAGAATCTTGTATATAGTCGGATAGTTACGTGATGCTGGCCCTATGGTGGCCACAATTTTGGTAAAACGTTTCATACATACCCCTTATTTTTTTACAAAAATTTGAATATATATTTTAACGAAAATGTTTTTTTTTGCAAAAAAACGAATTGCTTCATAATAAAAGTACTCGAAAAGGGAACGTTGCTTCAAAATAAAAAAGTACTTTAAATTTGTGTAAAATAATCCAGTTCAAAGAACTGGAGGTAAAAGGTGGAGTTAGCGATGTTTGAAAGGAGACCTATTTACAGGGAAACGGCAAAACAATATCAAAAAACCAGGGAAAAATGGAGATACTGGATTATTTTGTGAGGATAACAGGCCTAAAAAATCGAAACTATGCCGCCAGGCTCTTGAGGCAACACGGAAAAACCATATATGTAGGCAAGAAAAATTACCTTAAAGCCGATATAGCCAAGAAGGGCAAAAGACCTGGCAGAAAGAAAAAATTCGGCGAAGAAGAACTAAAAATGCTAAAACAGGTCTGGGAAATTGAAAACTACATGTGTGGCAAACGTTTAAAGCCAATTTTAAATGAAGTTTTAGATAATCTCTTAGCAAACGGACATCTCCACGGTTCTCCACAGGCTATAGAAAACTTGCGCCATATAAGTGCTTCAAGTATTGACCGACTTTTGAAACATGAGCGTAAAAAGCTTGAGATAAAAGGACGAAAAGGTACAAAGCCTGGAACGTTGTTAAAGCAACAAATAGCTATACGCACGTGGGCAGAGTGGGATGAAAATTGCCCTGGTTTTATGGAGATTGATATGGTTGCCCATGAGGGAGGAAATAGCCGGGGAGACTTTGCTCAAACATTAAATATGGTGGATGTTTGGAGCGGTTGGACAGAGCTTGTGGCAATCAAAAACAAAGCTTCAAAATGGGTAAGAGAAGCCATAGAAAAAGTCAAAAGACTTCCTTTTGATTTACGGGGAATTGATTCTGATACCGGTGCTGAATTTATTAATCATCCTCTACGCGATTGGTGTGAGAAGCACCAGATAAAATTTACAAGGGGGAGAAGCTCCCGTTCCAATGATAACTGCTACGTTGAGCAGAAAAACTATTCCATAGTCCGCCAGAATGTTGGATACTTCCGCTACGATACCGAGGAAGAAGTCTACTACTTGAACCGACTCTATGCGTATCTCAGGCTTTATGCCAACTTTTCAACGGTTATGAAAATGACAGAGAAAAGAGAATCGGAAGCAAGGTGCAAAAGAAGCATGATGATATTAAAACTCCCTACCAACGGCTTTTAGAAAGCTCTTATGTAAGTGAGGCACAAAAGGAACGCCTAACAAGGCTTTATAAGGCTCTCGATTTGTTTCACCTAAGACAAAAAATTACAGCTTGCCAGAGAAAACTTTTCAGCCTTCAAAAGAAAAAGAATGTAAAAAACAAAAATTTGGAGGAAACTGTATGGAATTTTTGAGTACTTTTTTTTATGAGGCAATGATTCGAATTTCGAGTACTTTTTTATTTGACGCAACGGGAAAAAGAAAGCCCCCTTTCTGGGGTTAGTGTATAGGGAAATGTTGTTCCAATTCAAAAAAGGAGTGGTTTCTCCATAAGCTGAAAAATTCAGCTTATAAAACACCCCGAACAGCCCGTCAGGAAGAGAAAAAGAAGAGAGAGCAGGCCAATGCCCGCCCTCCAATTGTTCTTACGGATGGTCATAATCCCCCCTCAGTACGGTATCTTCTTCACAAGCTTGAGCCCATTCGTGAGGCTAAAAACCGCTATAACCCGGGCCCCACTATCCAGAACATAAACCTTGTGATTATTGACCTTAAACCTCGCTTTGTAGTTGGTGATATACCCCACCATATTAGTGGTATTGAGATCAATGATGCCAATGCAGCTATTCACTTTTCCCTCATCACCTCCCACAATCAACCAATTTGAGGGTGAATAATAAACAGCCCCTTGTGGAAAAAGTTCTTCGCCTTTGCTGTTTGTAGGCTCAATACTATAGCTCAGTTTCCCTGTGGTTGTATCATATACCCTAATCTGTTTGGAATCGTGTACGGGGACATAGAGGAAATTGCTCGCCCAAACCAGTGCAAGGTACTCATGGTCACTCCATCCACTATTTCCACCACCTGCAGAAAGATTGGACCCTAGTATAGTAATCTTTCTGGTCTCAATATCCAGGCTCGCTATGTGATAGGGAGCAAAAAAACTTGTGGCATATTGCCCGTAGAAGCGACCATCACCCCCCACCCCACCCTTAGGGTAGAAGAAGTTCTCAAGAAAAAAGGTCTTGTACAAACGATCGTGCTCCATATCAATCACCGAAGAGGGGTAGCTCCCCAACCCATGTTGGACAAGAAGCTTGCTGTAGGGACTATATACCATGTAGTAAGGATTGACTTCTTCCAGCTCAATCACCTTACACTTCACCTGTTCTGGATAGACGATATAGATATAATTCGGCTCCCGAATAGGGCTCCCACTCTCCAGCACGGCTATCTTACTGCCAGCCTTCACGGCATAGTCAGCATAGCCATATTCACTATCCTTCTCCCTGAAGACGATCCTCCGAACAATCTCGTCTGTATCAGTATCAATCACATTTATTTTTCGCCGTCGCCGGTCTCTGTGAAAAGGAGCATGTGCTCTTGAGAGAAAAGGGTTCAAAGGGCTTCATCTCCAGAGGCTCTACCTCCCCATCGAGTAACGAGCACCAGCACAGCCAGCAGGTTGATAACGATGATAAGAAGGAAGAGCACGGCAATTCCTACCCTGGCGCTATTCTTACGGATGGTCATAGTACTCCCCCCACCGTCCTCCCTCTATACATCTCCTCAACTTGAGCTCGCCCCACTTCCGCAGTTTTCCCTCCTATTACCAGGAGCTTCCCTGATTTAACATTATTCTCAGTATGCCTGTCCAGAGAGTGGAATTTTACTTCTTTTCCTTCTCCTGGTCCCATAGTGGTGAAAACTTGGGGTGTTTCCCCTGCCTGGGAGTAATACGTTCCCGTATGACCCGATAGAACCCCAGAGCTTATAGGGTCGTTATAAGCACACCAGAGGATGTCCCCACTCTTGGCGTGACTTATCACCCATTCGGTAGCCTCTTCCTTGTTGACAACGGTAGCCCCTGAAGAAAGTGCTTTAGAAATAGGAAGATTATTATGAGATCCCCCTGCCTCCGAAGATGTCACTCTCATGTCATAGGCTCTCACGTCCCTCTCGAGGGCCTCATGAAGATCTTGCACCACCTGGATATTACTTCCCCCCTCGTTGAGAAAGGCTTCTGTTTCGCTCTCTGCATGTCTCTGGAGTTCTCCTCCTACAACATGGCTCTTGGACGCCACCTCACTCCTGAGAACTGTAACTACTTCGTTCACGATGTTACTTACCTCCTCCATCGAAATATTACTCGAGGTATTCACGTAGCGAGAAAGCTTTGCCACCGTTTCATCTAACTTTATGCCCTCGACTATCTCTCTTGAGAGCTTCTCGGTATCCTTTCCTACCGCAGCCGTAATGTGTTCGGCAATCTTTTCGTTCAAGGTACGGTCGAACTCAGAGGCATTCGTCGGCAAATCAAAAACAACCACCTTACCATTGATAAGGCGCGGTTGGGAGAGGGTGTTCATCGCCCGTGAACGCAAACTCTCCGGGATAACCAGCGCTTCGTTTGTCTCCCAGGGTTGGTTGGTGTTCAACACAAGAGAACCCATCTCTACCCTCGGGACAGCATAATACGTACCATTGGTCTCGACCGTGATACTCAACGGCTCCATCTTTACCTCTACTACCACCGCCTCTGACTTAGCCTCCTCTTTTTCAACAACAACACCAGGGGATTGAAACGAACACGAGAGGTTTATCATACTCACAAGGGTAACAATAGCCGTGAGCCGATACCACTTACAATACCCCCTCACCCTTTTGGTGAAATTCTTCCATTTTTATTCCCATGCCATCATGATTTTCTCCTTTTTTAATCTTATTTTCTTCTTTAACATGGGTGATTTTAAGGCGTTTTTTTTATTTGTCAAGTTTCCGAATTGCTTCATAATAAAAGTACTCGAAAAGGGGTCACTATTGCAAAATAAAAAAGTACTCCAAATCTGTGTATAAAATAATCCAGTTCATGGCTCGACAAGCTCGCCAACCGTGGCTCGACAAGCTCGCCAACCGTGGCTCGACAAGCTCGCCAACCGTGGCTCGACAAGCTCGCCAACCGTGGCTCGACAGGCTCGCCAACAGGAATTGGGTTGGCGATGTTTGAAAAAAGACCTATTGACAGGGAAACGGCGAAGTGATATGCTGAGCTTGTCGAAGCACAGTATCAAAAAGCTAGAAAAAAGGAGAAAATGGAGATACTCGATTATTTTGTGAGGATAACAGGTTTAAAAAATCGAAACTATGCCGCCAGGCTCTTGAGGCAGCACGGAAACAAAAACTCGGACAAAACAGCATGAAATTTTCAAGTACTTTTATTTATGAGGCAATGATTCGAATTTCGAGTACTTTTTTATTTGACGCAACGGGGAATTCATACCCCAAGAATTCATACTAAAAGAAATTTGCAAAAAACATCTTTTTTTCCTATAATAGTAAACCACTTTGAAAGATTCGTTAAGGAGAACCCTATGAGTGCAAAAAGATACCTTTTTACTTCGGAATCGGTAAGTGAGGGACACCCGGATAAACTTGCAGATCAGATTTCCGATGCCGTTCTCGATGCATGTCTCAAAGACGATCCCAATTCCCGTGTTGCCTGTGAGGTATTTACAACAACTGGTATGGTACTTATCGGTGGAGAAATCACTACCTCCACCTATGTAGACTTCCAGGAGGTTGCTCGAGGTGTTGCAAAACGAGTAGGGTACACGAGACCTGAATTTGGACTCGACTATGAATCTATGGCGGTCATCAACACGGTTCATAGCCAGTCTCCCGATATCTCTCAAGGAGTCTCGGGAGAAGGTCTTTTCAAAGGTCAACAGGGTGCAGGTGACCAGGGTATGATGTTTGGTTTTGCCTGCCGTGAAACACCAGAACTCATGCCTGCTCCCATCATTTACGCTCACAAGATCCTCATGTACGCCGCAAAGCTTCGAAAAAGTGGTGAACTCACCTGGCTCAGACCTGATTCCAAGAGTCAGGTCACTCTTGAGTACGAAGGACACAAACCTATCCGTGTCCATACGGTTGTTCTTTCCCACCAGCATGATGAAAATATCTCTTATGAAGAACTCAAACGAGAACTCATCGAAAAAGTGATCAAACCTATTCTTGAACCCACTGGTTTATTAGACAGTGATACCAAGTATTTCATCAATCCCACTGGAAGATTTGTTATCGGGGGTCCTCATGGTGACACCGGCCTCACGGGGAGAAAAATCATTGTGGATACGTATGGTGGTATGGGACGACATGGTGGTGGAGCTTTCAGTGGTAAGGATCCGACAAAGGTAGACCGAAGTGCCGCTTACATGGCTCGTTATATAGCCAAAAATCTCGTAGCCAGTGAACTCTGTGAACGATGTGAAATCCAGGTCTCTTATGCTATTGGGGTTCCTTTTCCCATTTCAGTGATGGTAGATACCTATGGAACAGGCAAGGTACCAGAAGAAAAACTCGCAGAGATTGTCCAGAAAGTTTTCGATCTCTCCCCATCAGGCATCATCAAAACACTGGATCTTCGTCGCCCTATTTATCAGGCAACGGCTGCCTATGGCCACTTTGGAAGAGAAGAATTCCCCTGGGAAAAAACTGACCGTGTGCAGGATATTTTGAGACTCGTTTAGAATAGTACAATATATTACAATTGAAATATTTTAAAGGTGGAAATATGAAGGTTGGAATTATCGGGACGGGGTATGTAGGGATTGTCTCAGGTGTCTGTTTTGCCGACATGGGACATCAAGTAGTATGCTTCGATGTAGACCAGTATAAGCTTTCACTTTATAGACAGGGTAAATCCGCTATCTATGAACCCGGTCTCGAAGAACTCCTCGCAAAAAACATTGCTGCAAAGCGTATTCATTTCACTGACGTTATCACCGAGATGATCAAAGAGTCAGACGTTCTTTTTATCTGCGTAGGGACTCCTCCGCTCCCGGACGGCTCTGCTGATCTCTCGCAAGTAGAAGCAGCGGTTCGTGAGATAGCTGAAAACACCCCTGCCGGAGCGTACAAAGTTATTGTCGAAAAAAGTACTGTTCCGGTAGGTACCCACAAACGATTGAAGAATATCACCCGTCTGTACAATAAGTCGCAGGCAAAATTCGATTTTGTTGTTAATTCCGAGTTTCTCAAGGAAGGAGATGCTATTCACGATTTTCTCCATCCTGACCGTATCGTCATAGGAGCAGAAACAGAAGAAGCAAAAAATCTCATGATAGAACTCTACAGTACTTTTAAAGACAAGATTCTCATTACTGATCCCTCGAGTGCTGAGATCATTAAGTACGCATCAAACTCCTTCCTCGCTACCAAGATCTCTTTCATCAACATGGTTGCAGATCTTTGTGAAAAAACAGGAGCTGATGTTTCTCTGGTTGCCGAAGGAATGGGACTTGATAAACGGATAGGGAGAGCTTTTCTTAACGCAGGAATAGGCTATGGAGGAAGCTGTTTTCCAAAAGACGTAAAAGCATTTATCCATGTTATGGAACAGTATGGCATCGACGCATCAATCCTTCAGTCGGTAGACAGCTTCAACACTCAACGTTTCCATCGAATGATAAAAATCCTCAAAGACGAACTCTGGATCCTAAAAAACAAGCATATTGCTATGTGGGGACTCGCCTTTAAACCCAACACTGACGATATTCGAGAAGCCCCATCTATCAAAATCGTTCAGGAACTTCTCGATGCAGGTGTGATTTTACATCTTTATGACCCGGCAGCGATGGAAAACTTCCAAAAACTCTTTCCACCCTCCGACAGGGTCCACTATGCCCTTTCTCCGCTTGAAGCCGTAGAGAATGCCGAAGCTCTCCTTCTGGTCACAGAATGGGCAGAATTTAAAAAGATCCCTATCACAAAATTCTACGAAAAAATGAAACTCCCTGTCGTGATTGATGGGCGAAACCTTTTCCCTGCAGAGGATATGATCAAACACAATTTCCGTTATTTCCCCATCGGTAAGGGCAAGGTCCTCGAAACTATGGAAAACAATAAATAGAGTAACACGATGAAACGAGTACTTATTGCTGGTGGAGCAGGGTTTATTGGGAGTCACCTCTGCGATAGGTTTCTGAGTGAAGGGTATGAGGTTTTTTGTGTTGATAACCTCTACACAGGAACAATTGACAACATTAAACATCTCGAACACGAAAAAAGATTTCATTTCCTCGAACATTCTATTCTCAAACCTCTCAAAATCTCCTGTGAGCTGGTTTTAAACTTTGCCTGCCCCGCTTCTCCTCCTCACTATCAAAAAGATCCCATCTTCACGGCACGTACAAGTTTTGAGGGTACGCTCAATCTTCTCGAACTTGCACGGGAAAATCATGCCCGTTTTCTTCTTGCTTCGACCAGTGAAGTCTATGGAGATCCTGAAATCCACCCCCAACCAGAAACCTACCGCGGGAACGTCAACACTATTGGTATCCGAAGCTGTTATGATGAAGGAAAACGTATCGCCGAAACTCTCACTATGGACTACCATCGTTTCTACCAGCTTGATACCAAGATCATCCGCATTTTCAATACCTACGGCCCACGTATGCTGGAAAACGATGGTCGGGTAGTCTCGAACTTCATTGTCCAGGCACTCAAGGGAGAACCTATCACTATCTATGGTGATGGTTCTCAGACGAGAAGCTTCTGTTATATATCTGATCTTGTTGAGGGCATCTATCGCATGTGCACCAAGGATAATTTTACAGGTCCTGTCAACCTTGGTAATCCCGAAGAGTACACTGTTGCAGATTTCGCGAGATTGATAAAAGAATTAACTCAAAGTAGTTCTGAAATATGCTTTTATCCTCTTCCCCAGGACGATCCTCGAAAACGCCGTCCTGATATCTCTCTTGCAAAAAAAGAACTCGCCTGGGAACCAACCGTACCTGTAAGAGATGGCCTTACCAAAACGATTGCCTATTTCCAGGAAAAACTTGCCTCGAAATAAAACACGTTTTGGTCAAGAGCGAATCCGTAAACTTTCTGATGAGCTCTCACCAGGATGTTTCAGTAGCAGACATAGAAATCATAAACATCAAAAAAAATTCCATCATATTCAGAATACCTCCTATCCCTGTGAGGAAAGGAAGTTTTTCTTGCGACTCACCTCTAGAGCAAAATGCCGCATAATACGCCGATACAATCGATCCCTGAGTATCTTATCCTCTATACCTGCATCAATATTGGGTTTATCATTGATCTCTATGAGATAAAACTGTTCTCCTACCTGTTTTATATCCAGCCCATAAAGACCCTTACCCACCAGCCGTGCTGCCTTGAGTGCCATAGAGATAAGCTTGCGTGGAGCAAGTTCAACTGGTAACGTCTCAAATCTCCCGTACTTATCCTGCCCCTCTGTGGAATAATTGACAATCTGCCAGTGCTTTCTCGCCATATAGTATTTGCAAACGTAGAGGGCTTCGCCATTCAATACACCAACCCGCCAGTCAAAGCTTGTTGGCAAAAACTCCTGCACAACAATGAGATCACTCATATCCAGCAGTTTTTCTCCTTCAGAGAGAAACGCTGCTTCCAGAGAGAAACGCTGCTTCGTCCTCCACCTTGACTACTCCTCGAGAAAACGAGCTATCTGGCTGTTTCATCACGCAAGGAAAAGAAACCTCCCGCAAGATTCTTTCCATGTTGTCCTCATGAAGAATCCAGGTCTTTGGTGTTGGAATCCTGGCACGCTTCATCAACTCTGCAAGATACACCTTGTTGCTACAACGAATGATGGAAAGCGGATCATCGATCACGACTAATCCTTCTGCCTCCGCCCTCTGAGCAAAACGAAAGGTATGATGATTGACACGTGTCGTTTCCCGGATAAAAAGAGCATCAAACTCCGCAAGCTTGTTATAATCCTCTTTCGTAATAAACTCAACATTAAACCCCATTTCCTCCCCTGTTTTTTCAAACTTTTTTAATGCTTTTGCATTGGATGGAGCATCCCCCTTTTCATCAGGATTCACCAGTATCGCCATATCATAAGGAGCCGAGTGCCTTTTTTTATGATAAAAACTTTTACTCTCAAAATACATGTCAGCAAACTCGACAACCCACATCTTTTCGTCGTCAGGGATCTCATTTGCCGAGATAGGGACGATGCTTTGAACCTCCCAGTGCCCATTCGGTTTTATAAAAACCGCCTTAATCAGAGGCGCCTGAAAAATACCAAAAACAGCCTGTCCCAACCGCTCATATTCTTTGCGAATCGTATGACCAAAATAAATCCGCATGGTAAAGGTCGGTACCGTTTTTCCACTGAGTTTCATCTCCTGAGAAACCGAAGGAGGGGTTTTATTGAGAACACTTCTTATCAAATCCTCAAGATCCGCTGTTAAGACCTTAACCACACTCTGGGTTTTCATCTCCTGAATGGTTGCTACCGTGGGCATAACACGATGCTGCCTGGCCGCGGCCAGAAGAGATACATAATACCCAATAGACTGGTAACGATACGAACGACAGAGATTAAAAACCTTGATGTTTTTATCCTGAATATACTCCTCTTTTGTTAAATAGTCACGAGCAGAAACCACCTTGATATGTGGTGAATGAAAAAACCAATCCTTCGTATTATTCACCACAACACAGATCATACTTTCCCTCCTTCAAGAGGGAAAAATCTCACTGGTAAGGGATCACTATCTTCCATAAATACCAACTCCTAAGATAAAGTATAAAGCAAGCTCTCTAAAAAATCAAGAAAAGGGGTGTTGGCGCCAACACCCCTTTTCTTCTCTTTAGAAAGCAATAGAAACCGGAACAACCGTAATTGCCAGAGCGTTATTCAGAGGGTTCCACTCTACAGCAATATCAGAGACAAAGAAATGTGCTCCTACAAGCAATCGTAAGTCAAAGAGGTCATAGTTACTTTTCCCCGAGCCAGTCAATGTTACCTCCTGATTACCAAGAGAACCGGTGGTATCCTTAAACGCCACCTGAGCTGTGAGCGTCGTATTCACCTCACCAAAGTTAAAATTACCACCAATGCCCCCATAGACATCAAACATCAAGACTGAAAGTCCTCCCACTACCTTAAGCCCCAAGGAAGACCCTGACCATTTATTATCCATAGTCATGGTCATCTCATTCGTTCCGATTACCGTGTTATTAACTGGTTCATAGGCAAGTGAAGAAACTTTTTGGGCTGCCCCAATGACCCCTGTATCATAGTCATAAGAGAGCCTTGCCTCAATCTGACTCTTGGCAAACACGAGATTAATACCGGCCAGTTTATAGCGAGCCTCTGCTCCAAAATGGAAAAAACCTATAGCTACATTGGCATCAGCTGTACCAAAAGTGATTGTAGGAAAATACCCAAGCCTCAGTCCAATATCCATAGGCACCAGCGGCACCCCTATCTTGCCATAGATCTCATCATAAGACAAAGGAAACGCTCCAACCACCTGAGCAACCTGCTTCACACCCTCAGCGTTTTTACTCGCATCAAGACCTCCTACAAACGCGGAGAGATCCCTGGAAAACAACGCTGCCCATACGTAACCAGGCATCACTGTACCCAATCCCACACCCATCTTCACACCCGGCAAACCAGAAGCATTTGCTGCGGTTACATTTCCTGAACCTGTATAGTATCCCACATTTTTGGCAAGTGACTGAGCTATAGCCGTAGAACCATCTCTCAACACCTTGGAAAGGTCATTGGTCATAGTATCAAAATCCGTACCAAAAACCATACCCGCTATCAATAAACCCATCACTACTCCACAAACCCGTTTCATAGCTTACCTCCTTTTATTTTACCTTAAACTCCACCGAACCAAACACCGCATTGGCTATAATTATAACACCAGAGTCCTGATCACTTGAAAGAGATCCAAAACTCACACTTCGTTTGTCAGGAAATTCCACGCTTCCAAAGACAGCATGCCCCTCTACCCGAACAGGAACATCCCGAGGCAATGTCACCTCAATCGATCCAAACACTGCGTTACATTGAATAACACGCTTTTCCTCTGGTTGAAGTGAAGAAAAATCCGCTTCAACAGAGCTAAAAATGGCATTAAAAGTCGAGGCACCCTCGTCAAGTCCTATCTCCGCCGAGGCAAAAACCCAGGATCGCTCAGATCCCTCTCTCACTACATACCCTTCTCCCTTTCCCCACCTCCATGGAGACTGAAAAATAAGCCCTAACCCCAAATAAATCAGAAAAATAGCCAACCCTATCCTGAAAAGAGGAAGATCAATGTTGAAAAAAGACTTGAGAATCAGAGAGAGACCAAAGAGAATGAACAACACTCCCCAGAACACCATAAACGCTTCAAGACTAAACCAACGCATATCACCTCCTTTGCATTAACTATACTATCATTTTTTAAAAAAATCAAATTTTTATTACCTTCAAATTTTTTGAAAAAACTTTATCGCTCTTCTTCGCTATCCAGTCGATAATGAGCTCCTCTACTTTCCCTATTCGTCCAGGCATGTTGGGCTACAATAAGTCCTGTTTGTACCGCGTTTCTCAGCTCAATAATCTCCGGCGAAATCCTCGCATCCCGATAAAAGTCCTCAACATCCTCCCGAAGATTTTTGAGATCCACAAGAGCCCTTTTTAGCCGTTTCTTCGTCCGAACCGCACCCACATAATTCCACATCATATTCTTCAAGAGAGCCCAGTCTTGATAAATCAAGGCAGGATCAAGCTCTTCTGTTCCTGTCTCTTTCCACTCCGGGATATCCTGATACGGCTGTTCATACCAGCTCTCTCTCGTTCGACCAAGAAAAAGAGCTATCCTCCTCCCAAACACCACTCCTTCAAGAAGTGACGTACTTGCAAGGCGATTCGCACCATGGAGCCCTGTACAGGCCACCTCCCCCACTGCATAAAGTCGCTGAATCGTTGTCCGCCCTTCCATGTCCGTATACACACCCCCACAGGAAAAGTGATACGCTGGCACCACTGGAACAGGATCAACCGTAATGTCAATCCTATAATCCAAACACTTCCGATAAATTGTCGGAAAACGAGACTGTATCTTTTCCTTGCCGAGACGAGCAATATCAAGATACACACAAGGTTCTTGAGTTGCATACATCTCCGAAAGAATTGCTCTTGTCACAATATCCCTCGGTGCCAGATCTTTTTGAGGATGATACCGCCCCATGAAGGCTTCTCCATATTTATTGATAAGTACAGCCCCCTCTCCTCGCACCGCCTCCGAAATCAGAAAATTATCCGCCTTGGGATGAAAAAGCGTCGTGGGATGAAACTGGGTATATTCCATATTGATCAGCCTCGCCCCTGCCCTATAGGCCATCGCATAGCCGTCACCCGTCGCACCGCGAGGATTGGTCGTATGAAGATAGAGTTGTCCCATGCCTCCTGTAGCAAGAATAACATTCTTCGCCAACAGCTTCTCTACCTTACCCGTACTTTGATTGTAGGCGTAGACACCCAGTACTGTCGGGGGGAGGTACATTCTCTGGGGATAACGAGTATGGTGATCAAGGGTAATAATATCAATCACATGATAGCTAGATCGAATTTCTATCCCTATCTTTTTGAGCGCAGAAATCGCCGCTTCTTGAATAGTCTTTCCCGTGCTATCCAGGGCATGAAGAATCCGCCTGACCGAATGAGCCCCCTCCTCGGTAAGATCAAACCCTCCTGTATCATTACGGGAAAAATCTATACCAAAAGCCTCAATAAGAACTTCATTCACGGCAACCTGTGCTTCTGTCGCAACTATGCGAGCTGCCTCAGGATTGACAATCCCAGCCCCGGCTTGCAAAATATCCTGCATCAAGAGTTCAGGAGAATCTCCTGGGCCCTTGTACACAATACCCCCTTGAGCATAATAGGTATTGGACTCAAGGGGATCATTCGTCTTCGTAAGGGCAAGAACAGAAAACCCCTGTTTTGCCAGAAGATATGCTGTCGTTGAACCTGCAATCCCTGTTCCAATAACCAATGCATCCCACATCGTTTACTCCCAGGCAGAAAGAACTATCGGTTCTCCATCTGTAATCGCCACTGAATGCTCCCAGTGGGCCGCCCAACTTCCATCTTTCGTTACGACTGTCCAACCATCTTTAAGAACAGTAACTTCATGGGTTCCCAGGGTAACCATCGGCTCAATCGCTATCACCATCCCCTTTTTGAGCTTTGGTCCCTTGCGTTTGGGATCGTAGTAATTAAGCACGGGAGGATCCTCATGGAGAGCTTTCCCTACCCCATGACCACAGTAATCACGCAGAATACCATACCCTCTCGGTAAAAGATAAGAAGAGATGACTCTTCCTATCTCATTGAGGTAGACCCCTTCACGACAGACTTCAATCGCAAGATCAAGAGCTTTCCTCGTATCTTCTACAAGAGTGCGATTTTTTTCGGATACATTGCCCACGAGATACGTATAGGATGCATCTCCATAATAGCCGTGGAAATCTGTTCCTATATCAATACTAACAATATCCCCATCTCGCAAAGTATACTCTCCGGGAATACCATGAATGACCACCTCATTTACCGAGATACAGCTCGCCGCTGGATACGGTCGAAACCCTCCACCCGGCGTATACCCCTTGAAAGAGGGACGAGCACCACGAGAGAGAATAGCATCCTCAATGATCTCGTCTATCTCCTTTGTTTTTACTCCAGGGCGAATATACGGATGAAGCATCCGGAAAATTGAAGCAATGATTTGGTTACTTTTCCGAATGTACTCAATCTCCACACTATTTTTAAGGAGAATCATAAGAACTTACTGTCTTTTTCTTTCTCTTTACTAGAAAGAATCTCTGGTATCTTCTCTTTCTTTTCCTCAAACATAGCATCAAAGTTTATCGAAGGACCAGAATTGTAAGCATCCTCAATAAGTTTTTCGACCTCTTTTTTCTGCCCGGCAGTGATAAGAATACTTCCTTTGATAACGACACCAGGCTCCATAGAGAGTTGCGGTACCGTAATATTCCCCAGAACACGACCGGTGGAGAGAAGTTTTACCTCTTCAAGTGCCTCCAGATCCCCTAAAACTACTCCCGCAACGGTAATCTTCTTTGCTCGCAAAACCTGGGTCTTGACTTTTCCTGTTTCACCAACGTAGAGATGTTCCTCAACACGAAGTTCACCTTCAAATTTACCATCAAGCTGAAGTGAACCATGAACAAAAAATTTTCCTTGAAACGCTGAACCTTCGCCAATAATTGTGTTCAACTGTCCTTCAATTTTAGGTGGCATGTATTCCTCCTCTTCTCATATCTTTCATTATACACCGCGAAAGCAAAAAAGTCAATTTTTCGAATTGCTTCATAATAAAAGTACTCGAAAAGGGAACGCTATTGCAAAATAAAAAAGTACTTTAAATTTGTGTAAAATAATCCAGTTCATGGCTCGACAAGCTCGCCAACCGTGGCTCGACAAGCTCGCCAACCGGAATTGGGGTGGCGATGTTTGAAAGGAGACCTATTTACAGGGAAACGGCAAAACAATATCAAAAAGCCAGCAAAAAGGAGAAAAAGGAGATACTGGATTATTTTGTGAGGATAACAGGTTTAAAAAACCGAAACTATGCCGCCAGGCTCTTGAGGCAGCACGGAAAAACCATCTATGTAGGCAAGAAAAATTACCTTAAAAAAATTCGACGAAGAGGCAAAAAAAAAACCTGGCAGAAAGAAAAATTCGGCGAAGAGGAACTAAAAATGCTAAAACAGGTCTGGGAAATTGAAAACTACATGTGTGGCAAACGTTTAAAGCCAATTTTAAATGAAGTTTTAGATAATCTCTTAGCAAACGGACATCTCCACGGTTCTCCACAGGCTATAGAAAACTTGCGCCATATAAGTGCCTCAAGTATTGACCGACTTTTGAAGCATGAGCGTAAAAAGCTTGAGATAAAAGGACGAAAAGGTACAAAGCCTGGAACGCTATTAAAGTAACAAATAGCTATACGCACGTGGGCAGAGTGGGATGAAAATTGCCCTGGTTTTATGGAGATTGATCTGGTTGCCCATGAGGGAGGAAATAGCCGGGGAGATTTTGCTCAAACATTAAATATGGTGGATGTTTGGAGCGGTTGGACAGAACTTGTGGCAATCAAAAATAAAGCTTCAAAATGGGTAAGAGAAGCCATAGAAAAAGTCAAAGGAAGACTTCCTTTTGATTTACGGGGAATTGATTCTGATACCGGTGCTGAATTTATTAATCATCCTCTACGCGATTGGTGTGAGAAGAACCAGATAAAATTTACAAGGCTCCCGTTCCAATGATAACTGCTACGTTGAGCAGAAAAACTATTCCATAGTCCGCCAGAATGTTGGGTACTTTCGCTACGATACCGAGGAAGAAGTCTACTACTTGAACCGACTCTATGCGTATCTCAGGCTTTATGCCAACTTTTTTCAACCGGTTATGAAAATGACAGAGAAAAAGAGAATCGGAAGCAAGATGCAAAAGAAGCATGATGATATTAAAACTCCCTACCAACGGCTTTTAGAAAGCTCTTATGTAAGTGAGGCACAAAAGGAACGCCTAACAAGGCTTTATAAGGCTCTCGATTTGTTTCACCTAAGACAAAAAATTACGGCTTGCCAGAGAAAACTTTTCAGCCTTCAAAAGAAAAAGAATGTAAAAAACAAAAATTTGGAGGAAACTGTATGGAATTTTTGAGTACTTTTTTTTATGAGGCAATGATTCGAATTTCGAGTACTTTTTTATTTGACGCAACGGGTTTTTCTCCCCATTTAGAGAAAACCCAGGTGTTTTAAAACCTCGTCCATATCTTCATGAATGACAATCTCTGCCTCCTCATCAAGAGGTGTTGGTTCACGATTAATAATTACAAAGTGAGATTCCTCTTCTCGGTACCCGGGAAGACCGGCTACAGGATAAACAACAAGAGAACTCCCCAACACCACCAGGAGATCGGCAGTTTGGACTGCCTGCATGGCTTTTTCTAGCCCCATGACATACTCCCCAAAAAACACTACATGAGGTTTAAGAACACCACCACAGGCAACACAACGAGGAATTTCGCCTTTCTGGACATGTTTTTCGATCTCTTCGCTGGTATCATAACTTGCCCGACACTCAAGACAATCCCATTGCCGGAGATGACCATGGATTTCTATCACGTTTTTCGATCCAGCTTTATGATGAAGCCCATCTATATTCTGGGTAATAATTGTTTTTAATCGCCCAAGCTCCTCTAAACGCTTCAAAAAATGATGGGTGTAGGTAGGTTGAGCATTCAGAATACTGGTATACAACGGCGCAAAAGTTTTATAAAACGTGGCCGGATCCTCACGAAAAGCCTCTATATGAAAAAGTGTTTCATTTACCCCGCCCTGACGATAGATGCCATTCTGAGAGCGGAAATCCGGAATTCCTGCCTTGGTGGAAATCCCTGCCCCCGTGATGACTACCATTGATTTACACTTTTGAATATACTCCATAAGCGTATCAATTTCTTGTCTCATAGACCCTCCTTTCTCATATTTCCAGGGCTATCTCTCCGACGAGATCCTCCAGAGAACCAACCGTATACATGACTTCACCTATCTCATGAAAACGCACTCCCTTCATCATCGCAAGAGAAAAAAGATGCACAAGCGATTCTGCAGATGGTCCGTACGCCACTACTCCGAGAATATGCTGACGTACCTTGTGGAGTAAGAGAGAAACCCATGCCTCTCGATTCTCAGGACCAAAAAGAGGCCAGCTTCTTGAAATCACCTGAAGCTCAAAGGGCTGAAATCGTTGTCTCGCTTCTTCTATTCTCATCCCCACTGAAGCCAGAGGATAGTCAAAATACGATACCCCGGGAACTACATCATAGCGAATAATATCTTTATGCAGCTGGACTGTGGGCACCAGAGGGGGCATCTTCTGAAGAAAGAGATTTTCAGCGGCTACACATCCCTCTCGTTTGGCAACATGAGCCTCACTTCCTGGATGAATCATATCACCTACCGCAAACACCCCATTTATGCTTGTCTGATACGTTTTACTGACCTTTATTCCCCCTGTTTGGTCATCTCTCTCAAGTTCAAGTGGAGACACACCCTCTCTTCCCCAGAAAACAAGGAGAGCCTCACTCTCAAGAAGACGCGAATTTCCAAGACTATCTTCTAGCTCTATTCGCCAGCCATAAGAAGTTTTGAGAGCTTCCCTGAGTTCCATCCCCTCATAGATGTGTACTCCAACTGTGGACAGAAGCCCTCTCACCTCCATACGAGATTTTTCTCCTTCCTCTGAAAGGAAGATGGCATTTCTCTCCACCAGTATCACCTGACATCCAAAAAGCGCCAGATGATACGCAACCTCACAACTCTCCTTTTCCCCCCCAAGAATCACCACGGATTGGGGGAGAGTTTCCCATGTTCCCCATGCATCGGGGTCACCAACGAGCTGGACAGGTTTTTCCCATCGGCTGCCGGTCGCTAAAATCACATTTTCACAACGGTAGATAGAATCTCCTACCCCAAACACAAAAGGCTCCCGAAAAAGAGCCTCTCCGTAGACCAAAGAAACATCATTTTGTTCAAGAGTGGTACGAAATTTCTTGCGTAAAGAATGCTGAAATTCCTTCCATTGACTTCTCACCTCTTGATAAAGAGGTTTCCCTTGCGTGTGTTGATACTGCCCCATTAAAAACCTTAAGTACATCATTCCCTGGTGCAAGACATACCCACCAAGAGAATCTTCACCTTTCTCCACAAGAACCACAGGACTTGTTTTTAAACTCCCAAGTTTTTTTGCCGCTTCAATACCCGCTATTCCCCCGCCAACAACTGCCACCTGGACGGTTTTTTGATCTGGCATTCCTGCTCCTTGTAAAAAATCTCCCTAACTCTTCCCATTCAGATTGGCATAAACCTGCAAATTCCGGATAAACTCTTCGTTGGTTGCGGCTTTCCGGAGAGCTGCGGTAAGTTTATCGATAACATCTTCATTTGACATGCTTCCAAAGGCACGACGAAGCATATGAACCCGCTCTAGTGTTATCGGATCAAGAAGCAATTCTTCCCTTCTCGTTCCCGAGAGTTTCAGATCTATCGCGGGGAAGATACGGAGATTGGCAAGATTTCTATCCAGATGGATCTCCATATTTCCGGTTCCTTTGAATTCCTCATAGATAACCTCATCCATCTTACTCCCCGTATCAATCAAAGCAGTGGCAAGAATAGTAAGACTTCCACCTTCTTCAATGTTTCGAGCAGCACCAAAAAATTTCTTTGGCTTGTACAGGGTATTGGCATCTATACCGCCGGAGAGAATCTTACCACTTGCCGGCTCCACCTGATTGTATGCCCTTGCCAAACGGGTAATCGAATCCAGGAGAATCACCACATCGTGTCCGGATTCTACCAGACGTTTTGCACGCTCCAGAACCATATTAGCTACCTGAATATGTTTCTGAGGAGGCTCATCAAAAGTCGAACTGATAACCTCTGCTTTCACAGAACGCTGCATTTCCGTCACCTCTTCCGGTCGTTCATCAACCAGAAAGATGATCAGCGTTACCTCGGGATGGTTCTGGACAATACTGTTAGCTATCTTTTGAAGAAGCGTTGTCTTACCAGCTTTTGGAGGAGAGACAATCAAACCACGCTGTCCCTTTCCAATAGGAGTAAAAAGATCCATCATCCGCATGGCTATTTCATGAGGGGTAGTCTCAAGTTTTAAACGTTCCTTGGGGAAAAGAGGGGTAAGATTATCAAAGAGTGGTCTACGTTTCGCCTCTTCAGGGGAAAGATCGTTCACCTTTTCAATACGCATGAGGGCAAAAAACTTTTCTTCCTCAGGCTTTTTCGGTGGTCGGATATGCCCCTCGATGGTATCACCACTTCTTAAGCGAAAATTGTGAAGCTGATGCCCGGATACATAGATATCATCCGAACTTGCATAATAGGAATAGCGTGGGGAACGCAAAAAACCAAAGGTATTATCCCTTTCCTTCTCAATAATCTGAAGAGTGCCCCCTCCATAAATAATACCATTTTTATCTGCGTGCTTTCGAAGAATCTGATAGATAAGTTCCTGAGTATGCATTTCAGCATAATTTTCTATCTCCAGGTACTCCGCTACCATAGAAAGCTCAGTAACAGAAAGCTGCTTTAACTTATTCAAAAATATAATTGTCCTATCCTCAGTAAATATCTGTTTAAGAACATCCTCTAGATTGTTCGAAGGCACGTATTTAGCAAACAACAGGTGTTTATAACTCGGTTTTTCCTCCTGAGAAATCGTCTTTGACGATGTCTCGTTTTGAACTGCCTCATTCTCATATTCTTCGCCCACAGCTACCGCCTCGGAAGAAAAAGCCTCATTTTCCTGCTGAGAAGATGGCAATACGTTCTTCTCAGCATTGTTGACTTTTAAGACAATCTTTTTTCTCGGCATACCAACTCCTTTCTGTTCTTGCTCTCGCAAAACAGAATGTATCTCTTTATGTTTTTTTTCGTATTTTCTCTCCAGATAGAAAAAATACGTCTCACTCTACTTTTGCCTTCTCTTATTCAAAAACCACGAATTTTTGTCCAAATAACACAGAACTCTCTCTAAGAAAATATAAATCCCTTTGCATCCCCTACAAACAAAGAAAACACCCACCCAACTTTTCCATATAGACGTTAATCACGATACCTCTCGATTTCCGTTCTCCATTTCTCTGACGAAAGATCTATAAAAAATAGTTTACCGTGAAAAAGTAAACCTCAACTTTCTGTTTTTTTCATCTTCTTTTATGATAGAGAAAAGAAAAAAAAAAAGTCAATTTTTTGGTATGAAATTCTAAAAATTTTTTCCTTGTCCCCACGGTTTACAGCTCATCAATCATGCTATTTTTAAGTTCCTCTAAAATACGATGGAGAGAGGTTTGTTTCACCAGGGTCTCATCAAGTTTTGCTACTCTGCCCCTGATACCCTTATTCAGGACCACTTTTATGTTGTATTCTGCCTCAGGATAAAGGAGATTTATCTTATTAGCCATATTTTTTGCATTGTAGAAATAAAGAAGGGCCTTAGCTTCATACTCCTGAGCCATCTTTGGGTTATACCTTGCCGCAGAAAAATACACTACTCCCAGATTATTATAGGCACGAGCCAGCTGAGTAAATACCTCTCTATGACGGGTTGAATCAGGGTTAATATATTTGATCCTCTTCACAATATCATTAAAGTAGTCGATGGCTTTCATATAATTTACCTCGGCCAGATCGCCGATACCCATCTTTTGATACATATTTCCTATCGCATAGGAATAATATGGGTTCAGAGGATCGGTAACATAGATCTGCGAAAGCACCCGAAGAGCCTCTTCATAGTTTCCATATTTATAATAAAGCCAGGAAAGATTGTAAAAAAGCTTGGGATCCGGACTCAGTTTATCCACCTGGCCCATCTGATAGAGTTGATAGGCTACCTTGTAATACCCCAGGGCTTTAAAAAGAGCTGACTCTTCATCCTTAAATCCCAGATCATTGTAGTAGTAGAGATGTCCAAGATTCACATACGGTTTATAATACGAGGGAGTCAATCGCTGGGCAGTTTCAAAAAGGGAAATTGCCAACCTCTTGGCTTCGGGACGTTCATCGGTGGTATAATAGATCTCCCCCATGAGATTATATGCCTTCGCGTTGGATGGGTTGAGTCCTACGGCATTTGAAAGTGCCCACAAAGCCCTGACAAAATCAAGCCGAAGTGTCTGAAGTCGTCCAAACTGATACAACGTTTCATCATATACTGGTTTTTGATTGGAAAACTTATTCATGGATTCATCCAGAACATACATACCATCACTTTCTCGAATTTTTATCTTGATAAGGGGAATCAATTTTTGCAAGACTTTTCCGGCATCAGAGAGCCTTCGTTTATCAATGTAATAACCTGCCAGACGGGTAAGAATAGGAAAATTTACCGCTTTTTTATTAAGCTTTTCGATGATTTGATAACGTCCATCAATGAGGGTTTCATTGGTGACGCGAATAGCGATATCCAGCAAACGAAAATGAGCACCAACATCTTTGGATTTTTTCATGAGGTAGGTCCCGTAAAGGTCATTGGCTTTTTTAAAGCGCTCCAGGCGATCAAAGGTATCCTGGGTTCGATCTGCCCACTCAACATACGTTTGCCCAAGGGCGTCAACTATCGCGAAATCTTTTGGAAATCGCTTGTACAAACGAGTATACAGCGAAACTGCCTCATCATACCGAGGTGGATAAAGCTGTTTATTAAACTCTGCATAGTTTATAATGGTTTTCCGATCCAGGGGTTTCCTTTGAAGTACCGCTTCATATTTTTGCCTTGCCAGTTCCCATTGTTTGACCTCTGTGTACTTTTGAGCATAGATGTTGTGCCATTTGACACTAAAGCCACCTATTTCCTTTCCACGTTGGAATTTTTTCTCAGCAAAAACATAATCTTTTTGCTCTATAGCCTTGAGTCCTTTTTCGTATTCTCTGCCGGCAAGCACGGGTTGAATCACCCCAACCCACATCAAAGCCGAAAGAGCTACTGAAATTAAGAGAAGAAGTAAACTCAGTCCACCTACCTTTCCAAGTTGTTTATTGAGTTGTTCTGCTTTAATGGCTTCTTCTGTATAGATGACGCGTCTTGTAGGTTGCCCAAAAGAGGGTGTCACCCTCGGCTCAACAGTTACTCCCTGGAGATAACGTCTATCGAAAGCCTCGAGATTGGCATCACTCTCATTGAGCAAGAGTTTTAACAGAAGTTCTTTTAACAGTTCTTCAGAGAGTCCTCCCTTAACAATAGCCTCACGAATCCTCTGTCGTACATCGGTTTTTTTAATTTTATTGATTCTATCGCGAATCTTCACAGCCTTTTCGGGATCAAGAAGCATCTCCTGGGAAGAAAACTCTCCCACCGTCCCAGAAGGAGGTAGAGAAGGTTCTGGTTCAGATATCCCGAGATCAAAATCAAAGGAGGGTGGTTTTGAAGAAGGTTCGCCCTCTGAAATCTCCGGAAATTCTGTTTCAAACCCAATTGTGTCTGCCCCCCCAAACGCACCAGTCTCTTGAGCCGCCCCGGGGGTTTCCTCTTCAAAAGGAATTTCAAAAGACAACTCCTGTCCTTCTCCCGGCCCGACCAGTGAAGGCTCCTCCATGGAAGGCTGCGTCGAAATCTCATCAAATGAGGGAAAAGTATACGGTTCCGGGGCCGGTCCTGTTTCTCCAATCTCGCCAAATCCCTCAAGGGAAGGCATTTCTTCAAAAGCTTCTTCTCCTCCGCCGGTTTTATCCGCAAAAGGCATCTCAATAGGCACTTCTTCAGACGAAATTTCTTTCTCAAATGAGGGTTCTAATGAGGGTTCAAAAGGAGATTCTGCCTTTTCCATAGAAGGGACAGAAAATTCTGATGCTTGAGAGTCAGAGATCCCCAGGGAGGAAAGTAACCCCTCCATACCTGTCATCTCTGATTCTGGTTGCTCTTTTTCTACGGTCATCTGACCCAATAAATCTGCTAAGTCACTGTCTACTTCTCCACTTGGAACAGAGAGGGTAACGTCTTCAGACAAAGGTTGTGAAACTTTTTCTTCGGAAAACTCCATTTCAAAAGGCAGTTCCTCCCCCCCAGGAGTTTCCTTTTCTTCTTCACTCAGAGAACTCATGATCTCTCGTAAGGAACTAAAACGAGCATCCAGTTCATCAAGAGAAGGAGGTGGCCCATCTAATACTTGCAGTTCTTTTAAAAGTTCCTCCGGAAGAGAAGCCGATTGACCACTCACTGCGTTTTCTAAAGAAAATGCTTCCCCCTTTTCTCCACTCGAAGGCGGGACATCACTTCCCTGTATAAGACGCTCCACATTGGCGAGGGCATCTGGATTGACCTCTGACAGCTGTGTGGGTATATTGTCCATGGAGTCCAGACCAGCTTCTATCTGCTGGCTGGAAAAATTCTCCTCCTTGCCAAGAAACTTTTCAATACTGTCAAATCTGCCCATTTACTCCTCTTCTTTACCTCTTACAATGGCAGTTTTTTTGTATTTATCGGCAATTTCATCTCTTTGCCTTACGTTTTCTCCAATTTAATCACGGAATATTACACGTGCCTGGACACTTTGAGCTCCAGCCAGTCGTAAAACCCTCGCCACTTCTTCAAGCGTACTCCCTGTCGTGTACACATCATCCAGAACAAGAACACGTTTTCCTACCACGAGATCCTTTCGCTTCACTATAAACTGATCCCGAACCATGCGAAGACGCTCTTCCCGCCTCAGTTTTTTTTGATTTTTTGCTGTCCAGCGTCGAACTAAAACATCTCGAACAACATTGGGAAACCACGGCGACCAAAACCATTCAACAGGGGAATATCCTCGCCTCAAGAGCGTATACCAGTGAGAAGGAACAAGGGTAACCACATCCACCTCTGGAAAAAAATCTCTCTTTTGGAGAACCTCTCTAGCTCGCTGCTGGATATCTAAAAGAGCCCGCTTATTGCCTTCAAATTTTGCGAGTTGATAAAGCTCTCGTCCCACGCCCCTATAAAAAAAGATAGCCTGACTATCCTTGAGAAAAACTTCCCCTTTCTTTACTCTCTGCCAGCAGTCATAACAAAGCATATCCTCTGTGGGAGCTATCAATTCCTGGTCACAACGAACACATCGAAAAGTTTTCTCCCCCACACCCACAAGGTGAGATAATTCATCCTTACAGAGCAGTTTTCCATCATCATTTTCCAGTATCTTTCCACAACCTAGACACATAACATCCAATCGCACCAATCACTCCACAGTCACGGATTTGGCAAGATTTCTTGGTTTGTCCACATCGAGCCCCTTGATTCTAGCAATATGGTATGCCATCATTTGCAACGGCACGACGGTAAGCAAAGGGGAAAACTCTTCCATGGTTTGGGGGATATAAAGAGCGTCGTCCACATACCGTAAAACGTGATCGTCTTTATCAGAAAGTATCGCAATCACTTTCCCATGACGCGCTTTCACCTCGTGAATGTTACTCACCACTTTTTCATACAAAGCATCTCTGGGGGCAATAAAAACCACGGGCATAAATTCATCAATCAACGCTATGGGACCATGCTTCATCTCTGCAGCCGGATAACCCTCTGCATGAATGTAAGAAATCTCCTTCAATTTTAGAGCTCCTTCCAGAGCTACAGGATAATTAACTCCCCTTCCAAGATAAAGAAAATTTTTTGCCTCATGATACTTTTCGGCTATCTTTTTTATAGTATCCTGCTGCTCAAGAATCTGTTGAATCTTTTCCGGAACAAGAGAGAGTTCTTTTAAAAGTCTCTGACCTTCATAGAGACTCATGTTTTTTAAACGCCCAAGATAGATCGCAAAAAGAATCAAACTCACCACCTGATTGGTAAAGGCTTTGGTTGAAGCTACGCCAATCTCCGGACCCGCATGGAGATAGATGCCTCCATCACTTTCCCGTGCAATGGTACTCCCCACCACATTGGTAAGACCCAGAACTCTTACCCCCTTTCTTTTGGCCTCGCGAAGCGCCTCCAGGGTATCGGCTGTTTCACCAGATTGACTGATTACAATGACCAGATCCCCTTCTTTAAGGATTGGATTACGATAACGAAACTCCGAGGCATAATCAACCTCAACAGGGATCTCTCCAAAACGTTCAATAAGGTACTTTCCTATAAGGGCAGCATGCCAGCTCGTTCCACAGGCTGTGATCACAATCCGGGAAATCCTGCGTATTTCCTCTTCTGTCATATTGAGACCACCAAATTTTACCATACCCTCTTCGATCACAACACGACCTCGCAAAGCATTGCGAATAGCTTCTGGTTGTTCAAAGATCTCTTTTTCCATGTAGGTTTCATGTTTTCCCAGTTCAATAGCGTTAATATCCCACTCTACCTTGACTACTTCCTTATCAATACGCTGATAATCAAGATCATATGCCTTATACCTCTCACTTTTCAAAACCACCAATTCTTTATCTTCAAGGTAGATAACATGCCTGGTATAAGCCAGAAGAGCATTGACATCTGAGGCAACAAACATCTCTTTCTCCCCAATACCAATAACAAGAGGACTGCCATTGCGTGCAGCGACAATCTTGTAGGGTTCATCAACAGAAATCACAGCAATTCCATAGGTTCCCTCCACAAGCTTCAAAGCTTCCATAACAGCCGATTGAAGATTACGGTTGCCCTCCCTTTTATAAAAATCTTCAATCAAATGAACCAGAACCTCGGTATCCGTTTCAGAAACAAAATGATACCCTTCCTTGACAAGATATTGCTTCAAGGCCATATAGTTTTCTATAATACCATTGTGAACGAGCGCAATTCGCCCGGAAGCACTCACATGAGGATGGGCGTTTTCCTGAGTTACTCCTCCATGTGTAGCCCATCGTGTGTGCCCTATCCCTAGAGAGAAACATTTATTATGAAATCTGCGAAAAACAGCATTGCGCAGGACAGAGATCTTCCCTACCTGCTTTTCTACATAAAGGTTATTCTCATTATCAAGAAAAGCTACACCAGCGGAGTCATATCCCCGATACTCCAGCCGAGCAAGACCCTCGAGCAAAACCTCTTTGGCATCCCGCATACCTATATAGCCTACTATGCCACACATATATCTTTCCTCCTTTGCTATCTTCTCATAGCCCCTATCATTGCCAGGGCAAGGGCATCTGCCACATCATCAGGTTTGGGAACCTCTGCCAGACCAAGAAATCGCTGCACAGATCGTTGAATTTGAGACTTTGTTGCCCGACCATTTCCACATATAGCCCGCTTGAGTTGCGAAGGAGCTATCTCCTCCAAAGGAAGAGATAATTGTGCTGCAAGAAGCATCACAACTCCCCGCACCTCACTTACCACCATCGCTGTGGTAACATTACGCGCGAAAACGAGCTGTTCCATCAGGATCCTTTCCGGAGAGTACTTCTCCACAAGCTGTCTCACATCATCATATATCGTCTTCAGACGAAGAGGCACAGAATCCTCTTGCCGGGTCGATACCAACCCATACCCATGCACACGATAAAGATTCTTTTCCATCTCTATTACGGCATAACCTAGCCTTTCCAGACCAGGATCTATTCCCATCACTCTCAAGCCCCTACTCCGAGAAAAAGAAAATCAATAATTCGTTTCACCACTTCTTCTTTCGAATTCCGCTCAATGAAATATTCCTTTCCATCTTTCGTGTAAACATACACCTCGTTCTCGTCAGAACCCATAGGATGAAATTCAGGAGAAACCATATTGAGTACGATCGCATCCAGGCCCTTGCGCTTCAGTTTCTCTTTCGCATGCGATTCACCACCCCTCATTTCAAGGGCAAAACCTATCATCTGCTTTTGTGGGTAGTCCTGCCGCAGATGTGCCAAAATGTCTGGATTGGGAATCAGCTGAAGGGAAAACTCTTTTTCCCGCTTGATTTTTGTATCCGCCACAGTCGAGACACGAAAATCTGCAGGAGCCGCAGCCATAACCAGAACATCATAATTAGAAAAACTTCTCTGAAGTACCTGAAGCATATCCTCTGTTGTCGTCACCCGCTGCACTGGAAGATACGAGGGAACGGCAACATCTGTTTTCCCCGCCACCACAAACACCGATGCCCCGAGAAAAAAAAGTCGCCTCGCGAGAGCTATACCCATCTTCCCCGAAGAAAAGTTAGAGATATAACGAACAGGATCGATAGGCTCCACGGTGGCTCCCGTCGTCACAATCACCCGCATTCCCTCGAGGGGTTTCATCGGATCCCTGTCTATAAGCCCAACAATGGTTTTTTCATCCGGCAGGCGCCCTTTACCCTGATATCCGCAGGCAAGCTCTCCCACCTCAGGCTCATATACCTCATATCCGACATCCCGAAGTATCTGGAGATTTTTCTGAGTAAGTGGATTCGCATACATCTTGACGTTCATAGCGGGAAAAAGCACCCGCCTCTTATCACATGCCAGAAAACTCGCCGTAAGAAGATTATCTGCCATTCCATGAGCAAGCTTGGCCAAGGTATTGGCAGTTGCAGGAGCAAGCACCATCACATCACACCAATCCCCCAGTTCAATATGAGCCAGCGGTCTGCGAGCATCAAAATCCTCCACCCACACCTGCCGTCTGGTCAACGTCTGAAGAAGAAAAGGAGACACCAAACGAGCTGCCGCAGAGGTCATCACAACCTCTACCTCATGTCCGCGCTGAACAAGCCTTCGAATCACCGAGACAACCTTGTAAGCAGCAATGCCACCACTGATCCCAAAAACAATTCTCATCGTTTATTCAAACACTTTCGTTTGATTTTTCTTTTTCCAGTGCAAAAGAATATAATGTTTATTCTCTTTGACAACCAAGGAATACAACTCCCCATTCTGATCAAGATAAAAACCAAAATTTGCGTAATAATCACTCAAAACAGGGGCGTACTGATAGGTATGCTGGTTTTTAAACATATCGTAGAAATGGAATCGTATAACTCGATATTTCTCATCATACCCATAAAGTACGATAGTATCATCCGCTGTTATTCCAAGAACATCTTCCATGCGCTGCTTCTCATCCAAAAGCTGACGACTCACCGTATTTTTGAGGATACTGTACATCTCCAAAATACTCCTATACCCCACCAGCTGATTTCCCTTATCACCCTGGTTTTTAAAGAGATAATTCGCTGTAAAAAAGATCAGCCTTTCATCGTTTTTGAGATTCGCAATACCATAAAGTTCACTCTGGTACATTTCCCCATCTATTTCATGTTTCTTCGCAATATACTGCGAGTCAAATTCAAAATTCAACTCTCCGGAGGACGAGTATCGTTTGACCTTCCAGTACAATTCTCCCGCTCTATCCTCACGAAAATACACATAAAGATTTCCAAACAAATCAAGATCGATAAAATCTGGCATGGGCATAGGTGCCGTATTGATACCATTTATCCCTATCGTATAAAGAAAACGCCCATCATAGGTAAATTTATAGATTAAGTAGTTCTCTCGCTCATTCGTGGCTCCTTGCGTCTCATAGACATTCGTGTTTGTCAAACTTGCCACGGCGTAGATTTCTCCATACTTATTCACCGCAACCTGAAACACTGTCTCAAAGGCATAGCCCTCTCCCATATTGCTGATTTCCATCTGGGGAACAGCCTTCCCAAAATTTCCCGAAGAAAACACCGAAATAACCCCCCGATACTTATCAGCAATGTATACCTTTTTACCAATAATCTGAATACTGGTAGGCACATCAAGATAATCTTTTACTTCCACATCATCAACAATACCGGCATTCGTCAAGAGATCATAATTCGACCCCACGCACCCATTCGTATTTCCCAGAGAAACATACAGAAACACCTCTTTTCCCATCGTTGGAGGCCGTCGTCCACAACCGGTAAAGAAAACACTCACAAGCAAGACGACACAACCAAAACTAATCCACTTTCGCATAATATGCCTCACTCAAACGCTTAAGAATCTCAACCCCCTTTGCTATGGTTTCATCTTTTGTAGCAAAGGAAATTCTAAAATGAGTGTCCTGTTCTGAAAATACATTGCCGGGAATGATGAGCACTTTGTTCGCTATAGCCATCTCCACAAACTCTGAGGCTTTTCCTTTCTTGAGCCCTGGAAACATATAAAACGCTCCCCCGGGCTTCACAATATGAAATGAGTCTTTCAATCCCTCATAAATCATATCCCGTTTGCGTTTGTAGGCATCAAAATACGATGTCATATCCAGATCCAGAGCTGCCACTGCCGCGTACTGAAAGGGTGCTGGTGCGCACACAAAAGAATACTGCTGAAGCTTAATCATCGTCGCAATAAGATCAGAGGGTCCAACGGCATACCCAAGACGCCAGCCAGTCATAGCATACGTTTTTGAAAAACCACCCAACAGAAGAAGTTTGTCATACATTCCTACCGGACTCACGAAATCCCCATCATAGACAAATCCATCATAAATCTCATCCGTAATCAAGAGAATATCATGTTTTTTTGCTATCCTTACTATACCCTCGATATCTTCTCTGGCATAGACATAACCTGTAGGATTCGACGGAGAGTTGATAATAATAGCCTTGGTTTTTGAAGTTATAGCGTTCTCCACATCTGTTAGCGGCACACGAAAATCCGGATACGTGGAAATAATCACCGCTTTGCCATCCAGAAGATGAACCAGATGCTTGTACATCACAAAATAAGGATCAAAAATAATCACCTCATCGCCAGGATCCAGGATTGACAAAAGGGCCAGCATCAAACCTCCTGACACGCCCGAAGTAATCATCACCTCCGACATCTGGTAGGATTTGCCCCGTGTACGCAAAACATAGTCTAACACCTTTTGTCGAAGTTCATCTATACCCTGGGTCACCGTGTAACGATTCATGCCTTTGCGTATAGCCTCAATCGCCACCTCTTTGGCAACCTCCGGAACATCAAAATCCGGCTGCCCAATACTAAAATTCACTGGATTCTCAATCTTTGCGGCAAGCTCAAACACCTTCCGAATACCAGAAGATTCAAGCTGTTGCGAGCGACGAGATATCATATTATGCTCCTTGAATATAGTTTTTGATCATAGCAGTCCAATGTGAAACGATATCATAATGCATATAAAAACTTTTTCTATTTACTATCCAGCGCGCTGTCGAGTCAAATATTCTCTCTACCACATGGAGCCCATTTTCTCTTAGCGTTGCCCCTGTAGAAACAATATCCACAATACAATCTGCGAGACCCGTAACAGCCGCAAGCTCTACCGATCCATACAACTTGAGAATCTCCGTCTGGAGAGACAAACTATCAAAAAAACGCCTTGCCACCCTGGGATACTTCGTTGCAACCCGCAAAAAATGTCTCCCCAAAAGTTCCTCTCTTGAAACACTCTGAGAGGCAGCTACCGCCATCGTACATCCCCCAAAACCCAGATCAAGCACTTCAAAGACATCGGCACCATGTTCCATGAGATCATCTTTCCCACATATCCCCACATCAGCGGTGCCCATTTCCACATAGGTTGGCACATCCCACGCACGTACCAGGATAGCACGAATCCCCTCTCCAACATCAAAAATAAGACGCCGTGAATCCCTCTCAATTCCCTGACTGATGATACCCGTTTCCAGAAGAATCTTCTCAGTATCTTCACCCAGTCTTCCTTTGGGAAGCGCGATGGTAATCACTTTCCACTCCTTTCTCTTGCCTTATCTTTTTATTATAGGCAAAAGCAATTTTTTTTTCAATAAAAACCCCAAAAATCCTTCCCTCACGTCAAAAAAAAAGCCTGTCCCAAGGACAGGCTCCTCTTTTCATCACAAACATCCCTAATGAATAAACTGATCAGCCTTGCCTGCATGTAAACAACTCATGCAAACCTTCATACGCACTGTTTTCCCACCCATAGAAACCTTCATCACTTTCAAATTTGGTTCCCAGCGTGTTCTCGTCTTTCTATGAGAATGGGAAATATTGTTACCATAAACTGGACCCTTGCCACAAATATCACAACGACGAGCCATACCTTCCTCCGTTTCTTTAAAGTGAAATACATTATAACGACACACACAAAAAAAAGCAAGTTTTCGAATTGCTTCATAATAAAAGTACTCGAAAAGGGAACGTTGCTTCAAAATAAAAAAGTACTTTAAATTTGTGTAAAATAATCCAGTTCAAAGAACTGGAGGTAAAAGGTGGAATTAGCGATGTTTGAAAGGAGACCTATTTACAGGGAAACGGCGAAAGAGTATCAAAAAGCCAGCAAAAAGGAGAAAAAGGAGATACTGGATTACTTTGTGAGGATAACAGGTTTAAAAAACCGAAACTATGCCGCCAGGCTCTTGAGGCAGCACGGAAAAACCATCTATGTAGGCAAGAAAAATTACCTTAAAGCCGACATAGCCAAGAAGGGCAAAAGACCTGGCAGAAAGAAAAAATTCGGCGAAGAGGAACTAAAACTTCTAAAAAAGGTCTGGGAAATTGAAAACTACATGTGTGGCAAACGTTTAAAGCCAATTTTAAATGAAGTTTTAGATAATCTCTTAGCAAACGGACATCTCCACGGTTCTCCACAGGCTATAGAAAACTTATTGGCGAAGAGCATTCCGCCAGTCACTTCAGAGTGTTGGATACTTCGCTGCGATACCGAGGAAAAGTCTACTACTTGAGACAAACTCTATGCGTATCTCAGGCTTTATGCCAACGCACTCAACCCGGTTATATGAAATGACAGAAAAAGAAATCCGGAAACAAGGTGCAAAAGCATGATGATATTAAAACTCCCTACCAACGGCTTTTAGAAAGCTCTTATGTAAGTGAGGCACAAAGGGGCGCCTAACAAGGCTTTATAAGGCTCTCGATTTGTTTCACCTAAGACAAAAAATTACAGCTTGCCAGAGAAAACTTTTCAGCCTTCAAAAGAAAAAGAATGTAAAAAACAAAAATTTGGAGGAAACTGTATGGAATTTTTGAGTACTTTTTTTTATGAGGCAATGATTCGAATTTCGAGTACTTTTTTATTTGACGCAACGGGGTTTTTTCTCTCGAAAAATTCATTTTTGCGTATTGTCAATTTTCTTTCTTTACTCTCACCTTTACCCCTTTGTTAAAAATCATATTTTTCTTTTTTAAGATATTTTCTCTACTTGAAAAAAAACAATTTTTGATTTTTTTTCAAAAATTATGTATAATATATATCATATTCAACAGGTGGAGGAATATAATGGCAGAAAAAAAGAAAAGTATTACCAGACTCATACTCTACAACAAGGCACTGACAAGGCTCAAACAACTTGGTTTTCACAAGGTCTTCTCAGACAATCTTGCTGATGCAACGGGTATAAACCCCGCCCAGATCCGAAAAGATTTCTCCCTTTTCAATATTTCAGGAAGTAAGAAAGGGGGATACATTATTGACGAGATTCTCCCCCGTATCCAGGAAATCCTTTCCAAAGACAAACCCCAGGAAGTCATTATCATCGGTGCTGGCAATCTTGGGATGGCTCTTTTACGCTACCGTGGCTTTGAAAAAGAGGGCATCCACATCAAAGCCGCCTTTGACATTCTCCAGGAAAAAATCGTGAAAAACCCGGGACTTCCTCTTTACCCCATGAGTGAGTTAGAAACCTTTGTGAAACAACACAATATCAAGGTAGCCATCATGGCTGTTCCTGAACATGCCGCTCAAGGAGTTCTTGATCAACTTATCAATGCTGGAATCGTAGGTATATTAAACTTCGCCCCTGTGAGACTCAGACCCACCAAAACATGTTATATTAACAACGTCAACCTGGAAAACGAACTCGAAAAAGTCATCTATTTCGCCCGTGTCCTGGAAACAGGACAAACTAATGGGGTAGACCTGGAGGAAAACGATAGTTGTGAGTAAAAAGATTTGCAAGGGATTCCACATCCTGAATAGCAAGATAATTCCCTGAAAAAGAGGGTATCCTGTACCATCCCACGACGATACATCTCATCCCGAGAGCCTGGGCTGCCAGATAATCCGCCTCAGAATCGCCGATCATAATGGCTTCCTCAGGAGAAACCCCAAGCTTATAGAGCGCTGCTAATAGGCTTTCGGGATGAGGTTTTGGTAACAGGATATCATTCCCGGTAACTGCGGTAGAAAAATACCCTGTAATTCCAAGATGCTCAAGAGAAAGAGCCAGACTGCGCCTCCCCTTTCCGGTAACAATTCCTTGTACACATCCCTTCTCATAAAGGTTTTCTAATAGATTGTGTAAACGCTTATGGTAAACCGTAAAAACCTCATGATAATCCCCGTAGAGTCGATGGTAGAACTCAATCCCCCAATCTACAGCATCCCTGTTGTAAAAATAACGACGAATGATTTCATCTTCGGGGGGGCCAAACATATTCGCCATATCCTCGTCTGTCAAAAATCTCCCATCCCCATAAAGAAAAGATTGGCGCAAAGAGAAAAAAACAAGAGGAAAAGTATCCGCAATCGTTCCATCAAAATCCCAAAGAATTGCTTTGGTTAAAGAAGAAAAAGACTCCATGCCCTTTTTTCCCCTTCTTTTTATACACCAACTACCACACCAAAAATATTTTACGTCACGATGCCAGTTTCTCTTAAAACCAGCTTCCCGCGCAGCAAATACTCCCTTCCATCCCTTTAAACAAACTGCTGGGTTATTTCACGTCCATCAATCAAACTATCCAAACCATAAAACGAACGCAGTTCCGCAAGCATCATATGAATAATCATATCCCCAAAATCCAGCAACAGCCAACCACCTTCCCATGGTTCCAGTGGATTTTTTACATACCAACCATGTTTCTCCATCTCTTCCACAACACGATTACGCACTGCCTCAAGCTGCACCAAAGAATCTACTGTCCCAATAATAAAAACATCCGCAAGAAGCGAATACCCCGAAGCATCTACCACACGTAGCGAACTTACTTTGAGCTTTTGAATCTCGTCTATGACACGGGGGAGCATCTTTTGAAGAGAAAGCTTTTTTCTCATAATTACTCTACCGGAAACATGGCCAGCGTCTTTTTGAGAGCCACCTGGTCCATCTCTTTAAACACGATATCACGATACACCCGAAAAAATTCCCCATCTGAGAGTCTTTCAAGGCCAGCACGAGACTTCAAAAGCCTGAGTTCTCTCGTGGCTGCCACCGGAGTCAATCTCTGTATACGTTCGAAAAACATCTCGTCCCCTTTGAGAAACATACCCAAAAGTTTCTGCTCTGAAAGAAACTTCACCACATAATACACTTGAGACCTCGTCCTCTCAGGAAAGATATACCATCGATAAAAAGAAAGAGTCTCACCTGGAGAAAAGTCTCCAAGCCGCCCATCTGTCTGGACCTTCTTCCACCACAAAGCCACTTTTTTTTCTCTTTTCATCAACGATTCAAGTTCAGAAACTACCGATGAATTATTTTCAATAAACTTTACAAGCATCTCTTTAGGAATCATGTTCACAAAGGTTTGATAATCATCTTGATGAAATCCTGTGAGGATGTATCGTTTGAAAAACATCCCCACCTGATCCATACGAAAGGTATGAATAGCCTCATCAAACATCACCGCATCCATTGCATTACTGAATTGTTTATCCCGGGACATCCGTTCATCAAGCAACTTCCCAAGCGTAACAAAATCGTCCGCACGAAAAGCCGCCTTTTCCTTATCATTGAGGAGTCCATAAAAATGATCAAAGCGTTGCTTGTAGCGATGTTCTACGGTTGTTATCTCACATCCGACAAACACCAACCCCAACAATAAAACAACCCACGCTTTTCTCATATTTTCCCCTTTTACGACTCAGCCGGAGTCGAAATCAAAATATCATCAAAGATATACGTGTTTTCATCTGGTTCGTAGAGAAACCTATCCTCTCCCAGAGACATATTAAAACCCGTATAAGAAAGCTCAAGCTGAACCTCTCGGCCCAGCTGGTTTTTTGCCACCATACGCTGGATCTGCCCCTCAGGGGTGATAACCAGCTCAATATAACGAAAGGCAGAGAGCGTCGACTTGGGCTTAAACTCTATACGATAGGACTGTTTGCCACGAAACATGACCACATAATCCTTAGGTAAAAAAGGAATATACTCTTTCTGAAGCCTCTGAATATTCCAGCCTGTCAGTGGCGTTGCTGTCTTTGTTTTTTCAAGATTCTCACGAATAGCAATATTCTGATCTTTAATAACGATCCAGAGCACTTTCCCATCAGAAAGAATCCTATTTCCACTCGAATACTCCATCGCAAACTTTTGAGGGGCCTTGTAGTACATCACCCCGTTATACGTTTTTTTGTTCACCACATAGACAAAAGTTGCCGTAAAACTCTTTATCGTCGAGGTATAATTTTGAATCTTCTGAAGAAGAGTATTTACCGTAATCTTGTCCTGCTGAGCAAACACAAGAACCGGCACAAAAAACATACCAATAAGAAAACGCTTCATACATTGTCCTCTATGGTTTTGTTGCATTGGTTATATTACTCCTGGGACTCTGCACATTATACTGAGCACTGTAAGCCTTCACATAGAAAAAATACGTCACCCCGCTCTGAAGGGGATCCCCATTCGTATTTTTGGTCACGGTATAGGTAAAACGCTTTGCTTCATTCATCACAGAAATATTAGGTATCGTAGCCTGATTCTCCGAGGGACCGGGAAGCCTTCCCCCTCTATCCTGAAGGGCATCCTCCATCGCCGCTGCGATATAAATATTATACCCTTCAAAATACGGTTCATTATTCATGCCCCAAAAACTTAGCTCAATATCCCCATTCCCGTCCACAGTAGCCTCAAGGCCAAGAGGGGGATTGAGAGATATCTCCTGTTCAAAACTCTCAATCCCACAGCCAGTCACAAGGAATACCCAAAAAACTATCACGTGCCACCTTTTCATTACAGTTCCTTGAGAACAATGCGATGTTTCTCGTCTATATCGGTCACCATCGCTTGCACCACTTGCCCGAGCTGATAGGTAGAACGTACAGGCTTTTTCTCTTTCATATTGGATCGGTGAAGAAGTGCACTCTCTCCGGGTATAAGCTCAAGGAAAACACCGTAATCCTCTATCCTTATCACCTTTCCCTCAACCTTTTCACCCTTCTCAAAACCGTTCACAATGTGATTTACAATATAGAGACACCTCTCGATGTCTTCGTCTCTCTTACCACAGATAGCTACACGCCCATCATCATCGATAGAAATCGTTGTCTGTGTCTCCTCCATAATCCGCTTAATAACACGTCCCCCTGTCCCAATCACCTGTCCAATGGTAGATTCAGGAATATAGATCACTTTAATCTTCGGAGCATTGGCTGAGAGCTTTGGACGAGGTTCTGCAATGGCTTCATTCATCCTGGAAAGGATAAACGCTTGCCCTGCAAGTGCCTGATCAAGGGCTTCTTCCATCATTTTCTGCGTAAGTCCAATCGTTTTCACATCCATCTGAAACGCCGTAATTCCATCCTTCGTCCCAGCAACCTTGAAGTCCATATCCCCAAAATGATCCTCAAGTCCCTGGATATCAGAGAGAATACAGTAATCTCCTCTCTCTTTATTCCAGACAAGTCCCATGGCAATACCCGCCACAGGCTTGCGAATAGGCACACCCGTCGCCATAAGTGCGAGACTTGAGCTACATACCGTCGCCATCGAAGAAGATCCATTTGACTCCAGAATCTCAGAAACAACACGGATAGTATAGGGAAACTCCTCCTCAGTGGGCAAAATAGGTTCAATAGCCCTGTACGCAAGATGCCCATGCCCAATCTCACGACGAGAGGGAGCAAGGGTTCGTTTCACCTCTCCCGTGCTAAAAGGAGGGAAATTATAGTGAAGCATAAAACGCTTGGACTCTTCTTCTTCCATGCTGTCCACGTATTGTACATCAGAGGTTGACCCCAACGTTACAATCCCAAGGCTCTGGGTCTGACCCCGGGTAAAAAGAGCCGATCCATGCACATTTTCCAGAAGATCAAGCTCAATAGTAATAGGACGAATTTCATCCGGTTTTCTTCCATCGGGACGAACCCTTTCTGTAAGAATCGTTTCTCGAATTACCTCAATCTCTATATCATCAAGCAAGGTCTTTGCTTCGTTGTATCCTGCATGCTCCTCAGATATCCCAAACTGCTCGAGAAGAGTTTTCTTAAGGTTATCAACAGCCTCAGCGCGTGCCTTCTTATCCACGACATACGCAGCTTCGCGCATAGGCTTCCACGATGCTTCTCGTATCTGCTTTCTGAGATCCTCGGAGAGAATTTTTGCTGGCTCCTGTATCACGAGCTTTTCCGGCTTCACCAAATCCACCAGTTCTTCGATAAGAGCGATCTCTTCCTTGATATGAATATGGGCAATACGAAGAGCCTCCAAAAGAACATCTTTACTCACTTCATGGGCTCCACCTTCTACCATGGTAAGCCCTTCTTTGGTGCCACCCACCACAATATCAAGGAGTGATTCCTCAACCTCTCTCATGGAAGGATTGACAATATAACGTCCATTATTCATATACGCTATACGCACTGCCCCAATAGGCTCAAGAAAGGGAATAGGAGAAATCGAAAGAGCAGCCGAAGCCCCAATAATACCCAATACATCAGTGGAATACACCTGATCTGCCGAAAGAGTACTTGCAATCACCTGAACTTCGTTATAGAAATTCTCGGGGAAAAGAGGTCGAATCGGACGATCAATCAATCGAGAAACAAGAATCTCCTTCTCCGTAGGTTTACCCTCACGTTTAAAATAACCACCCGGAATTTTTCCTGCGGCATAAAACTTTTCCTGATAGTGTACCGTCAAAGGAAAAAAGTCAATTCCCTCCGGGACCTCCTTGGACATACACGCTGTCACCAGGACTGCATTACCGCCACTTTTGACAAGAACAGCCCCGTCAGCCTGTTTGGCCATTTTTCCCGTTTCGAGAACAATCTCCTTATCCCCGACTTTGCCTTTTACTGTAAAAAAACTCATGGAAGGTATCTCCTTATTATCTAAACCTTACAGCCCCAATTCCTTTGTTATTGCATGGTATCTCTCTGGATTTTTTCGGTGAAGATACACCAACAGGGCTTTTCGCTTACCAATCAGTCTCTGAAGACCACGCAGAGACTTGTAGTCCTTGGGAAACTTTTGAAGATGCTCACTAAGATTCTTAATCTCGGCAGACAAAACAGCAATCTGCACCTCAGTGTTTCCTGTGTCTTTTTCGTTTTTGCCGTACTTTTGTACAAGCATTTTCTTCTGTTCTGCAGTTACAGCCATAAACTTCTATCCTCCAAACCTTTCAACGTTTTCTTTATAGAATAAAAACGCAAGGTCCATAAAACCTTCACTCTATCATTATAAAGCATTTTTTTTAATTCTTCAAGATTATGAAAGGTTTTTTCATCACGAATTTTTTTCACAAAGGCACAGGCTACCGTTTTCCCAACTACAGGAATGCCTGAAAGCACATGAGATTCCATCCGAAGATCCTTACCATGAACCGTGGGACGATATCCTACATAACTCATCGACGGATGCCAGCCATCCTCAGTGAGTGTCCAGCTCGCATACACCCCTTCTTTCGGGATAACCTGCGTTCCTACAGCGATATTAATCGTGGGAAAGCCAATCTTTTGCCCTATCTTATCTCCTTCAAAAACCTTCCCTTGATACACGTACGCTCGCCCCAAAAGCTTTGCTGCTAACTCCATATCTCCAGCTGCCACAGCGTGACGGATGGCCGTTGAGCTCACCACGTCTTTTGCTTTTTTCACAAAAGAAACCACTTTAAGACGATATCCATAGCGATTTTGCCACTCACGAAGCAGGTGAATATTCCCCGTTCTGTCCCGCCCAAAATGAAAATCCTCCCCCACAATCACCAGAGGATCTTTCATCCTGTGAACAAGCTGCAACACAAACTCAAGAGCAAGAAGTGAATGGATCTCCTGAAACGAAAGCCTCACTGCATATTCAAACCCAAACCGTTCAAAAATTCTCCATTTTGTTTCCAGCGGGAGTATTTCACCTCTATAGTCAGGCTTGCCAAGCCAGAACCCTGTTGGCCTATCAAAACTTATCACCACTTTAGGACCCCTGCGACGCATTACCTCTCGAAATATCCGTTGATGTCCCAGATGCACACCATCAAAATTTCCAATGGTCACTGCAGGATTGGTAAGTACTGGCAACTCATCTATGTGAGAAACTATTTTCATTGTCTTACCCACTCCATCAAGAAATCCTTCGCCTCATACAGACTCCCAAAAACCCTATGCGCAAGAGAAAAATCCTGACTTTTTGTGTATTCATTCGGAACAGCAAGAGGAAGACACCCCGCAGCATGAGCCGCTCGAATCCCGTTGGCTGAATCCTCCAAAACCGCTGCTCTTTCAGGAGAAATGTTTAACTTTTCTACAGCTTTTACAAAAATTTCCGGGCTTGGCTTACCCGAAGACACATCATCCGATGTCTGAACAATATCAAACATTTCCTCAAGTCCCAGGGCTTTCAACACCTCTGTTACCATCTTTTTTGTATTTCCTGTCCCTATAGCAAGTTTTACAAGAGGTTTCAAGGTTCTGACAATCTCATAGAGACCCGGCATAGGCTGAAGCCCAGTACGGATACACGCTAAAATCCTCTCATCCCTCTCCGCAAGAAGAGTTTCCGGGGACTCATCAAGCCCGAGTTCACGTACAAACAGCCGCATCGAATCAAGCGGTTTCTGTCCCATCATACGATGGAGAAGTTCATCCTCCACCCTTTTCCCTCTCTTCCGCCCCATATCACGCTCCACCTCAAAGTAGAAACTCTCCGTATCAACCATGAGGCCATCCATATCAAAAATTACCGCCTTCACCGATAAAACTCCACTCGAAATATTTTCGTCAAAAGGTAATACATCCCCATAAAAACGGCAAACACCACACCGGCAAAAAGAATATATCCTATACCGACAGGCACCAGAGACTCAAGTCGTCGGTAAACCCACGTCACCCCAAACCCCACCACAAGAGAAAAAACAAACCATACCAACGTTTTGCCGCCTACTGTTTTCCAAACCCTCTTTTCGACCATCCCTCCACGGAGACCTTTAAAATAATACAACATAACAACATAACTTGAAATCGTTTCCGCAAGAATTACCCCTTTTACCCCCAGGGCTGGCAAAAAAGAGAGAAAATAAAGCCCCCCTGTCAAAAAAAGTGTCAAAAGATTTGATCGTAGAGGTGTTTTCGCATCATGCGTGGCATAGAATATCTTCTCAAAAACCACAGCCACACTCATCGGGAGAAGCGAAAAAGCAAAAAGCCGTAGCACCTCATTCGACAGTGCAAGCAGTTCCTGCGTCATTCTCCCTGATCTCCCCATAAGAGCAACAAACACATCATAAAAGAGTACACGATTCACCGTTTCCGGCAACAAGATAAAGAAAATCATCATAGGAAGTGTCCAGAACAAAAGAAAAAGCAAACCCTCCTCCACGGCATGAGAAAACTCCTCACGACTCCCCCTCTCACGAAAACGAGAAAGAAGTGGCATCATCACCGTTCCAACAGCGATCGCAATAAACCCCAGCGGTGCGCTCAAAACAGTAAACGCATTCATATAGACCACATACCCTCCCACAAAAAAAGACAAAAACCATGTTGCTAGAAAATTCTTTGCCGTAAGCGCTACCATATTCCCCGCCGTTGGCCAGAAAAGCCTCCAAAATCTCTCTTCCGCAGGATGTCCGTGCCATACCAATTTTAGCCCATACCCCAGTCGGGAAATATCCTTCCCCTGAACAAGTACCATTACCAGGGATCCCAGGACTACAGAGATGGCAGAAACATAAATCCCCACCGTTCCCGCAAAAAATAAAGGAAGACCGATAAAGATCACATTAAAAAGCACGGGACCTGCCGCTGAGGAACCAAAAATCTGAAAGCTATTCAAAACCCCCATACGAAGAGCATACCAGTTAATAAGCGGAATATACGGCATCATAATGATCATAAGCAGGATATATTCCCGCATGCGTCTAGCATCAAATCCAGAAGCAAGCCATGGACCATACCAGAAGGCTGTCACTCCAAGCACCAGAGCAAGCAAAAGCGAAAAAATACCAAAAACTGTCATGACACGATGGGCAAACAGCTTCGCTTCTTCCTCTCCCTTTTGCTCACGAACCTGATTAAACACAGGAATAAAAGCACTCCCGAGAGCCCCCCCTTCGCCAATATAGCGACGAAACGCATTTACCAGACGAAATGCTGCCCAGAAAGTATCCCCTGAAGCACCAAAAAGATAGGTAAATATCATCTGCTTCACCACACCCGTAACTCTGGACAAAAATGTCCAGAAGCTATTGGTACCTATGTGACGAAGCGAGAGAAACCTCTTAGAACCAGCCATTCACTATCCAGCCACGTTAGTAAAGAAAACTGAGACGCACTCCTGCATACCCGTAAGTAAGCCCATCTTTCACATAAGAAGCAAGCTCCGTTGGAATATACACATCTTCAACCATTTGACCAGGAAGATTTTCAGGATAGTCACTTTCTAAAAGCGAAGGCGTGAGTCCTGCAATTACTCCCGCTTCCGCGACGAGCATAAAGGATCTGCCCAGATGAATACCAAACTGAAGGGAAAAAGGTATCGTCCACTCAAAACAACTGATAGAGTACTCTTGATTGGGCATGGTGTAGGTAAAGGAGGGAATATCAAAACCTATACCAATGCCTCCACCCAAAAGCACATACCCATTCGCCAACAGATTCAGATTCAGCCCAACATTAAACATAAGACCAGTCGCACTGAGATTTGAACTTATCCCACCATCATAGAAACGTAAGTCCATAAAAAACTCCCCATTTCTATCAGAAGGATCCTTCAGGATGAGAGACAACATTCCACCCGCTCTTGCCTGATCATTGGTGGTAAAGCGAAGACCATAAAATCCAATGTCAAACGATTCATCAGGACGATCCCATGTTTGAGGACTTCTCCAACTGCTTGTATTCGCCGAGGAAGAAACAACCTCCTTTTTTGGGAGCTTCCGCTTTGCCACATACGCAGGAACATTCTGTCCCCTTGCCCTTTTTACCATACGGTCAGCCAGGTCAGGAATAATCTCCGGAAGACTTTCCAGATCGTATGCATACACCTGATCTGCAAAATCAATGACTCCCGTCTTGGTATCAATTGACTTCATCGTGATCATGTATTTTTCACCAAAATTTGCAAGACTTCCCACCCATATCTTTTGTGCCCCAAGAAAACTCCCTATCTCCGTAGCCTGTTCCTCTTCCGTCAGTCCAGAAAGTCTAAGTTTTTGTTCTTCAAGGATACGATTGAGCTGACTCCGTTCTACCACAAGAAAATACTGCTTATTCACCACCTCCATCTGGAGTTGCTCCGTCAGAAAATCCATATCCACACTCGAATCCAGTCTTGACTCTATCCTTAAAATAGCAATCTTGACCTTTTCTGTCTCTCCCCACAGAGAAATCATACTAACAAAACCCAACAATACAATTGCGATCAACCTTTTCATCGTCTCCTCCTTATTGAGAAACCCTCATACTTTCAGCACAGAAGCTGTGAAGTTCTCAATACATTATAAAACCTTTTCAGGAAATTTTCAACAAACCTTGACTCTTCAGAAAATCTCGAAGTTTCGCCTCGTTTGCCGACGAGAGAGGACAGAGCGGGAGCCTGTATTCCAGATTCGGAATACGTCCCATATAGTAAGCCGCAGCTTTCACAGGAATAGGATTGGTTTCCACAAACATCATCCGATGAAAAGGCAGCATCTCAAAAAAGATTTTTTGAGCCCTTTCACGATCCCCGGCAAAATACGAAGCAAACATCTCATGGTTTTGTTTTGGAAGAATATTTGCCGTGACAGAGATAGCTCCCACCCCCCCCATGGCGAGAAGTGCATAAGCAGTAAAATCATCTCCTGAAATAAGGAGAAATCCTGATTTTACCTTTTCCATCATTTCAGCAGCGTATTTGAGATCCCCCGTGGCTTCTTTTACCCCTATGACATGAGGAAGTTCAGAAAGCCTTCCCATCGTCTCCGGAGAAAGAGAAACTGCTGTCCGTCCTGGAACATTGTAGAGAATCATCGGAAGCGCCACAGCATCCTGGATAGCCTTAAAATGGAGGTACAAACCCTCCTGGGTAGGCTTATTATAATACGGGGTGATCGAAAGATGCGCATCCGCCCCCACTTCTTTTGCTGCTTGGGCAAGCTCTATAGCCTCACGGGTAGAGTTTGATCCCGTTCCAGCAATCACCGGAATCCTCCCCCGCACCTTTTTGACCACAAAAGAAACCACCTCTTTGTGTTCGGCATGGCTCAGTGTTGCCGATTCTCCTGTGGTACCACAGGGCACCAGAGCATCCGTTCCTTCGGCAATATGCCATTCGACCAAATTTTCTAAAGCCTCGTAATCAACTTCTCCGTTTTTAAATGGCGTAATCAAAGCCACCATGGAACCGCGAAACATATCTCCTCCCGCTTTTTATGTGTTAAGGAAATCACTGCCAGAATAAAGGAAACGCTTAATCTTTCTCGTAGAAGTTTTATCAAACTCTTCGCGTCGGATACGAAAACCTCGAATCTTTTTATAATCCGGGAGCTTGGCATTTACCTCTCTCATGTGCCTGTCTATCATTTGTTCTACCAGATCATCCGTGAGTTCAAGGTTATTGAGATTGCAGTACGTATCAAAAAATTCATAATTTGGTACCACATAGGCATAGATATTCTCACCCTTGGAGTGCTGACTCTCTGGGCCCCCAAGCACCAGACTCTCGAGAACAAAATCACTCTCGTTGATGAGCTCCTCTATCTCCTCAGGATAAACATTCTTTCCTCCGGGAGTGACTATAATATTCTTGATTCGTCCGGTCACAAAAAGATAGCCATTCTCCAATTTCCCCATATCTCCGGTGTGGAGCCAGCCATCCTTGTCTATCACTTCTTTGGTTGCCTTGGGATTACGATAATAGCCTTTCATCACAATGGGACCACGAACGCAGATTTCACCGTTGCCTTCGCTATCAGGATTGTCAATTTTCACCTCAATCCCATCGATGATCTCTCCGACAGAATAATTATTCACTCGTCCAACTCTGTTTACGGAAACCACCGGAGAGGTTTCTGTAAGACCATAGCCATTGAGAAGTGTTAAACCAAGAACTTCAAACCCTTTGGCAACCTTGTGATTGAGAGGCGCTGCACCAGAAATAGCAAACCGTATCCCATCAAGATGGGCTTTCTTGCGAAGAAAAGAAAAAATCACCTTTCCCGCTTTCTTCCTCGTCAGGGCATTAAGCCCGGCCGTAAAATGATACAATCCCATAAGGATATGCTTCACCCCAAAGGGGAGATTTCTGACCTGACGCATAATACCGCCATAGATCTTTTCAAACAAAAGAGGTACGCCGATCATCACCGTTACACCAGTTTCCCGAATATTGTCAAACATTTTATTTGGCTTTAAGCTTTCAGCATACGTTGCACTCGCTCCCTTGTACAACACTGTCAATTCCACTGAAAACTCGTACGTGTGATGAAGCGGCAAAACCGACAAAAGTACATCCGTATCCTGTAATGGTACAGCCTTAGCAAGGGCATTGATTTGGGCTGCAAAATTGCCATGCGTAAGCATCACCCCTTTGGGTTTCCCTGTCGTTCCTGAGGTATAGATGAGAGAAGCTACATCATCAGGATTCACCACCAGTTCACGGTGCTCTTTGTGTTCTTTTGACCAACCCTCCTCGAGAATATCCTGCCAGTAACGCACTTTTTTCTGAATTTCTTTAGGCACATCTACCCGATCAAAGAGAATAATCTCCGAAAGCTGTTTTACTACCTCCGGTTCAGAGAGTACATTTTCGAGAAGAGAGGCTGTAGTAAAAATATACTTTGCCCCACAATCAAGGAGAAGGTTTTTCACCTCTATATCAGAAAGACGGGCATCCAGAGGCACAGCCCATACTCCATTATAAACAATCCCGAGATAGGCCATCATCCATTCTGGACGGTTCTCAGAATACAGTGCGACCATATCCCCCTTTTTTAATCTTTTTGAACGAAGTAAATATGCCGCCACTGAGCGTACATTTTGTACAAACTCATAATACGTATACTGTCGATACGTATTTCCTTCTTTCATGCGAGAAACAGGCTTCCGTCCAAAAATAGACAAATAATTTACCAAATGTTGTAAACTGGTAATTTCCATAGATTACCTCCCCATTTTCCTGAGGTATATTATAAGGGAAAATATACTGATTGCAAGAGGCTAACAAAAAATTTTTACACCCGTCGTGTTAATAAAGAAAAGTCGTGTTAATAAAGAAAAAAGGAAAACACAAGTATTAACAATGTAAGTACTGCGATACCCACAATACCCACAATAATCGCTGAAGAGACTGATGGACGATTTTTGGCTTCAGTGAGAGGAGAAGAATTAGAAACAATAGAACGAGTATTCTCTTCTGAAGAAGCAATAGGATTACCCTCGGCATCAAAATTCAGACTAAAAATTACCGGGGCATCAGAAGCCTTTTTCCCCTCATCAAAGGATTTTTGCGTCGTTTGTGAAGGGGCTTTCGTCTGAACTCTTACCTTTCCCCCAATCACAAAGGTACCAAATATCCCCGGAGCAAAAAGTAATGTAATCCGTCGATTCTCTGAAGCTGGCATAAGTTGGTTCTCCAAAACTTTCCCCACGATAATATTTGGCGATAGAACATCGGCAGGCTTAAGCTTCTCCACGAGTTCAGGAACAATTTCTCTCTCATCCAATACCCTCACATATACTTCTTCCATAGAAGCAAGACTTTCTGCATCTTTGCCTCCCAAAGGAGAGAGTACCGGCTCTATCTTCAAATTCATGAGGACAAGATTGGCTGGATTACTGGAAATAACCTTGAGCCCATCATGAGTATTGCTGAGATAGGCCCTTGTGCGAAAAATATCTGCATCTTCCAGTACAAATTTTACTAAAACATTAGCATCATAGATAACCCTATTAACTTCATTGGTGAAAAAACGCTTGAGATTGATAAGATCTGGATTTGCTCTATCAGAGAAATACCCTGTCAGTACCGAGACATTATCTTTCGAAAGGATTTGAGCCTCTATACGTGACGCAAGATCTGGATCAGATTCGGATGCAAGCTGATAATTTCGAAGCATCTCTATATAGGCTTCCCATGGATCCTCAATACGAATCCTACTCAGATTCATGTCTGTGGTACAAACAACATAAACATAATCAGGAGAAAGGGTTTGATGATTATAAAAAAGCACATAAGCCCCATAGAGATTACGGCGAGAGGCTATAAACTTGCCCTTAAGGACAGTGATGTCCTTATCCGAAGACTCCATGATCCGAATTACTTTGTCCACATCACCATTAAAAAAGTCCAATAAGTTCTGTGCAAATTCTTGCGAGATTCCGTAGTTGTTAACAAGAATCTCCGCTTTTACACCCATAAATCCCCCTTGTTCAGGTAAAATCTTATGGCTTGATTTTTATAGAATACATTATAAGGCTTTTTAAAAAAAAATCAACTATTATCCTTCGAAAGAATTGTTTTTATCGCTTTAGCCACAATCTCAGGATTTGTGTTGATTTTTTTGTCGTTCACCTTAAAAGAGATCGTATTATCAGAAAATTTTGGTTTTTCTTGTTCATACTCTTTCTTAAGCTGCATATAATCCTCTTGACTTGAGACAGCTTCGCCTCCATGACCTCCTGAAAGAATGGAAAACTCCCGTTCTTCATCCTCCTCCGAGGATAAAGCTTTTTCAGGACTAAAAACGCCTCTTTCTTCGATAGAAAACTCTGGCATTTCGGAGGACTGTTTCTCCCCTTGAAAGGAGGCATGACCTTGCTCGTTCCCACTCATGACATCTTCCCAACTTTCGCTATCCTCAACAATATTCAGCCTATTGCCTGCACCAGGAGAGGTCTCGTCAGAAAACCCTTTTTCGTCGAAGGTTTGCGATGCCGCGGGCTCTTTCTCAGGTAAACTCTTGCCCTCCAAAAGCATCATAATATCCTCAAAATCTTGAGGAGGTAAAACCCGCTGGAGAATAAATAATAGTAAAAAACCCATCCCCCCCATTCCTATACCACTCACCGCCGCTCTGAGAAGCACAGTGAGTATATCGACACCCGATAATAAACCCAACAAAAAAGAGACCACCCCTCCTACACCTGCAAGGAAAAGAACCAAACGATGGGTTAAAAACCTCATCCTTTCCTCCCTCTCTATTATCTCACAAATAAACAAAAAAGTCAAGAATTTTCTCATTTTTTCAGAAAAACCCATACAACTTAATTTCTTTTCCCTCTTAATCCAGAAAATATTCACAATGATTTTTTATTTTTCCTCTTTTTTGTTATAAAAATACTTAAAAATACCCCCTCTTTCATTTGACAGAAATTCCGAAGTATGTTATAATTTTACACTAAAACTCCCAAGGAGAGTAAGGAGAGAGTATGGCGAGTCTTATTTACCAGGAAAAAGAACTCATGAATGCTTTGCTGGAAGCCGGTGTACATTTTGGTCATCAAACCAAGCGCTGGAATCCAAAGATGAAGCAATTCATCTACACAAAAAGAAATGGCATCTACATCATAGACTTACGGCACACTATGGAGATGCTTCAAAAGGCATATCAGGCGGCAAAAGATCTGGCTGCTAATGATGGGGTTATTCTTTTTGTTGGTACCAAAAAACAGGCCCAGTCTTCTATTCTTCAGGAAGCAACCCGCTGTAATATGCCTTATGTCACCAAACGATGGCTTGGTGGTACCCTGACAAACTTCAATACCATCAAGAAATCCATCGACAAGATGAAAAAACTCGAAGCAAAGCTTGAAGCAGAGCGTAATAAAATCACCAAAAAAGAAGCTATTGACATTGAACGCACAATTGCCAAAATGAAAGGCTTCTATGAAGGTATCCGGGATATGAAGCGTCTTCCCGATGCTTTGTGGGTGGTTGATATAAAAAGGGAAATCAACGCTGTTCTTGAAGCCCGCTCGCTTGGAATTAAGGTTTTTGGTATTGCCGATACAAACTGTGATCCTGAGTTGCTTGATTATCCTGTACCCGCAAATGATGATGCTATTCGCTCAGTGAAGCTTATCACCTCTCTGATCGCTGATGCTGTTATCGAAGGTTCAACTATGGCTGCAAAGAAAGAAACTGTCGTTGAAGAGAGCGAAGAAACGGAAACAGCAAGCACGGAAGATGAATATCTCGATGTTGATGAAGATAGTCTTGTAAAATAAGGAGCTCTTATGGAAATTACAGCAAGCATGATTAAAGAGGTCAAAGAAAAAACAGGAGCCGGCATTGTTGATTGTAAACAGGTTTTAGCCGAAACAAATGGTGATATTGCCAAAGCTATCGAGGTTTTGAAGAAAAAGGGTCTCGCGAAGGCAAGCAAAAAAGAAGGCCGTACAGCTGTCGAAGGAATTGTAGCCTATAAAGTAGAAGGAAAGAAGGGACTTTTGTTTCGTCTCAACTGTGAGACAGACTTTGTGGGAAAAACTCCTGAGTTTAAGGCTTTTGCTGAAAAGATCATGGATCTCGTGTTTTCCAAAGCGTACCCTGCAAGCGATACTCTGCCTGCAGACGTTGAAGAGCTCCGCAAAGAAGCTGTAGCCAACTTTGGAGAGAATGTGCTCGTGTCCTGGCAGTGGATTGAGGCAAAGGGAACTCTTTTCCCTTATGTTCACCTCAACAAGGTAGCCTCCATCACTGACTTTGGCAATCTTTCAGACAATGCTGAAGTTCAGGACGTGGCCAAAAAAATTGCTATGCAGATTACCTCTATGAATCCTCTGTCTGTCTCTGTAGATTCGCTTCCTGGAGATGTTCGTGCAGAAATGCAAAAGACCTTTGAAGAGGAAGCAAGAGCGACAGGAAAACCAGAAAAGGTGATCGAAAATATCGTAAAAGGCAAATTTGAAAAGTACTACACCGAAGTTGTCCTTTTGGAACAACCATTTATCTTTGACGAGGAAAAGAAGGTAAAGGATCTCCTTACCGAACTCAAAAAATCAACAGGCGTTGATTTAACGGTTTACCAATTTATCCGCCTCTCTCTCCAGTAAACATACAACGGCTGTCCACTCAAAAAGGACAGCCGTTTTTTCAATATTTTGGACGAAATCTTTGTAGAAGGAGTTTGTATGTCTTCGCCAAAATACAAAAGGGTCTTGTTAAAGATCAGTGGAGAGGTGCTTGGGGGAAAAAATGGTGGACTGGACTATGATGCCATCAACAGTGTGGCCACTCAAGTAGCAGATGCTGCAAAAACGGGGGTAGATCTCGCTCTGGTAGTCGGCGGCGGCAATATCATCCGTGGTACGGAAGCTCAAAACTTTGGGGTAGCGCGCACAACTGCTGATTACATGGGCATGCTTGCTACCGTCATCAATTCACTTGCCCTTCAGGCCGTACTCGAAGAAAGGTATAACCTTCAAACTCGTGTTCAATCTGCCATCAAAGTTTCCTCAGTGGCAGAAGATTTTATCCGAAGACGCGCTATCCGTCATCTGGAAAAGAAAAGAATCGTCATCTTTGCTGCAGGCACAGGCAATCCTTATTTCTCTACAGATACAGCGGCTGTTCTCCGCGCTATAGAAATCCAAGCGGATCTTATGATCAAGGCAACGAAAGTCGATGGCGTCTATGACAAGGATCCTAAAAAGTATGCTGATGCCAAACGATTTGAAAGTATTTCATTCAGGAACGTTCTTGAAAAAAGGCTCCAGGTCATGGATAGCACAGCCATTGCCCTTTGTATGGACAACAACCTCCCTATCATGGTGCTCAATATCTTTGAACAAGGTCATATTGTTGATGCTATCATGGGAAAACCCGTCGGTACCCTGGTTCACTCCGGAGAATAACCTATGCATATTACCACAGGCAGCCTCAAAGGAAAAGTCCTTCTCACACCTACCCGTGGTATCCGTCCCACCGCTGAGCGAGTAAGACAGGCGCTTATGAACTCCCTTGGCCCAAAACTTCAAGGGGCACGCTTTCTTGATCTTTTTTGTGGTACAGGCTCAGTGGGAATCGAAGCCATCAGCCAGGGAGCAGGCTTTGTTTGCTTTGTGGAAAAAGCAGAAAAAAACTACATTTTACTTAAACAAAACCTTTCCAATCTAGGGGTAGAAAAAAACCTCTATAAAACGATCAAAACAAACATTTTTACGATGAAACCAGAACAACTCGAGGGTACTTTTGATATTATTTTTGCCGATCCCTTCTATGAAGATATCAAAGATGGTTTTGAAACCATTTATCATCTTGTATGGCAGGTACTCAATCCTGGTGGTATTTTCGTCTGTGAACACGGCACCAAAGATAACCTCTCTCAATTTCCAGGCTACCAGGAAACCAAAAGCTATGGCGATAGTCAACTCTCCTTTTTTGTGAGGCAGGTGTGAAAGTTCTCTCTTTTGACACTTCTCACCCAAGACGAACAGTTATTAACCTCACCTATGAGCATCAGAGTCTCAATATCACCCTTGATATCACCTCAAGTCAACAGAATAAATTGCTTTTTGGTATTGATCATCTTCTCTCTACCCTGGGTATTTCCCTTTCCTCAGTGGAAGATCTTGTCATAGGCATAGGACCAGGATCTTTTACAGGACTCAGGATTGGACTGGCACTTGCCAAGGGATTTGCATGGGCTCAGTCTCTTCGTCTTCATGCTGTTTCTTCGCTGGAAACCCTTGCCCTTTCTTTTCCGTGGGAATGTGTTCCCCAGGCAACTGTCGTCGCCATGACAGACGCCAGGATGAAAAAGATCTACACATGCGTGTATCAAAAAAAACAAAAAATCATCTCAGAAAGCGATCTCTTCCCTGAAGAACTTGCAAAAATACTTACCCAACTCCCCGGCCCCTACTGGTTCGTAGGCGACAACCTCTACCAGAAGGAACTCACAGAGAAGCTTGGTGAAAATCAATGTCATTTTCTTCCTCTGTGGATCACACCTGAGGTTTTACGCGATCATGGGATGAACCACCCCCCCCTTTCCAAAGAAGAGATCACGACATTAGAACCAAGATACCTGCGAAAAAGCGAAGCAGAAAATCAAAAACAAAAATAACCCACAAACTACCAGAGCTTTCGTCGAAGCTCTATAGCCTCGACAGGACAAATCTCATGACAACAAAAACAACGAATACACCTTGTATAATCAATCGCAACCTGTTTCTGTCCCCCTTTCATACGCCAACTAAGCGCCTGGGCCGAACAGATCTGAATACACCGACCACAACGGATACATTTCTGATGCAAAAAAAATGGCCGGGGAACAAGAAGATTTCTTGCGAGTGCAAACAACCATGGGAAACGTTCTTTGATAAAGCCTGTGTCAGAAACCTCTTTGACCAGGACAAAATCCCCTATTCTTGCTTCTTCCCGGTCTATTCCCACTATCTCAATGCTTTCTTTATATCCTTCTGGCATCAATGCAAGGGCTTTTTGCAGAATGGGAATCTGTTCCACCTTATACCCGATAAGTTGTGAAGCCACAATATCCAGAGCAAGAGTATCATCCGAAGCAAGAAGCAATCCCACTTTGCGAGGACTTCCTCCCTGGGGGCCCTCGCCTTCCATCGCTACAACCGCATCCATCAAGCTCATGACAGGATTGACAAGAAGATACAAATCCACAATCATTTGAGCAAAACGCTCGCGCTCCGGAAACTGAAGATGAAAACGAGACTTCTGCAGTCCCTGAACAAGCCCAAACAGGTTTTTAATAGCCCCTGTGTAAAACATCTGTGTATGCGTTTTGAGTTTGGGAAGAGAAATCACCATGTCATTTTCTACAAGGGCTTTCACTACCTCAAACCGCTTTACAAGTACTCCACGGGGATTTTCCTGCCAGACTGTCTCCTTAAAAGATGCTGGATCCACCCCATACTTTTGCAAAACCTCATCAAGCCCAATCTTTCGCATCACTGCCATCATATCCTCAATTGCAGGGGAATCCCCCACCTCAAGAGAAAATCCAGCCTCTTTCAAAATCGCGATCACTGCTTCCACAACCACAGGATGGGTTGTCACCGCTCGTTCAGGCACTTGCGAAGAGAGAAGATTTGGTTTGAGAAGGATTTTTTGTCCTCGTTGACGGAGTTTTTCCAAAAAACCTCCAAGAGTAAAAAGATTTCTCACTGCTGCCAAAACCTCATCGTGATGGTATGATTCACAACGAACAGCGTAAACCTTCGGCATACATACTACTCCTCATATTAGAGATTTTGCAGATAGTGAAGTGCCTCCTGGATCACCTCATCAGGGGTTGAAGCTCCTGCCGTAACCCCTACCACTTCATACTTCTTTAACTCTTCGACAGGAATCTCAAAAATCCTTTCAACAAGAAAAGATGGTTTGATGGCCTGACATATTTCATACAATCTTCGAGTATTTGAGCTCTTTTTGCCTCCTAAAACAACAACAGCATCCACCTGTTGAGCAAGCTCTCGAGCAGCTCTTTGCCGCTTTCTTGTCGAAGGACAAATCGTATTGTAGACAAAAACTTCCTGCCCTTCGCGGATAAAATAGCCTGCTATCTTTATAAAAACATCTTCTTCGAGAGTAGTTTGAGAGAGAAGTACCGCTCGTGGAGGAACACGAAATTGAACTGGATCAAAAGTACGATAGTCAATAACCTTCACCATTCCATTAAGATCAGCAGTAGCCGCAATCACCTCTGGATGTTCAGGTTCTCCTACAAGGTAAATAGAAAAATCAGGATGAATTTCTCGTTCTTTTTGAATGATTTTACTGATATGACGAACAAAAGCACAGGTTCCGTCAATAATTTCCCTGCCAAAATGTTCAGCCTCACTAATCATCGACTGAGGAAGTCCATGAGCACGAACAACTCCAACCCCTTCCTCTACCTCTGTGGGTTTTTCTACAAAACGAACTCCCTTTTCCCTGTAGCGTTCTATAACCACATGGTTATGGATAATCTCTCCGATGGAAAAAACCTCCTTGTTTTGGGCTAGCTGCTCATCTAGAATCTTGAGTACCCGTCGTACCCCAAAACAAAACCCATACTCTTTGGCAAGAATAACCTTCATCCTCTCTGCTCCATTTTCTTCTTTACCTCATGATAGAGTTTCTCCTCCACCTCATCAGGGGTAAGGGATGAGGTATCTACCACCACAGCATCTTCTGGTTTTATCAAAGGCGCTATCTCCCGATTTTTGTCGAGATAATCCCGACGTTCTATCTCCTGGACAAGCTCTGTAAATTCATAAGAGAATCCTTTTTCTGCTAACTCTTTTTGACGACGACGGGCACGCTCCTCAACAGAGGCATCGAGATAAAACTTACAAAAAGCATCAGGAAATACCACCGTGCCTGTATCCCTTCCTTCAAGCACGTAATTTCCTTTCCTGGCAATCTCCCGCTGGAGTTCTACCATACGCTGTCTCACCTCAGGGAGAGCAGAAACAGCCGACACAAACCGCTCCACCTCAGGAAGACGAATTTCTTCAGAAACATCTTCTCCATTGAGGAAAAGCCTTTCTCCAGAAAATTCAAGATGAATATCAGGAAGAAGGGAATTTACCATGTCTTGATTGCTGATATCTACACGACGGCGAAGAAAATAGAGGGTGACAGCCCGATACATTGCTCCCGTATTGAGAAAACCAAAACCCAGGCGCTTGGCTAAACGTTTCGCCATGGTTGATTTTCCACTACCGGCAGGACCATCAATAGTGATAATCATAACGTTTCCCGAAATTCCTTCGCCTTTTTTAGATATTCTTCAAGTTCAGCTTTTTTACCATTTCGAATCAAATGAAGAAGCGTATCAATCTCCCGAGAAAAATCCATGAGAGAACGCTCAATATTATCGGCATTCTTAAAAACAATATCCACCCACATAGAAGGGTTTCCCTGAGCAATTCTCGTTGTATCAAGGAGTCCCTTTCCATAGAGACCAAAAAACCGAACCTCAGACCATCCATCCTTTTCAAGAAAACTGGAGATGGCTGCAGCCACAAGATGAGGAACATGGCTTGTCGCTGCAACGATCTCATCATGAAAATCCGCAGATACAATAACAATCTGAGCTCCAAAAGCTTTCCAGAAATCTCTTACTACTTCGAGCACCTCATCGTTATGGTCTCCCACAATAGCGACGATTTTTTTCTCAAAGAGATCTGCCCTCGCAAACTCAAGGCCGGCCTTTTCACTCCCCGACATGGGATGCGTGCCAACAAAGGCGAGTCTCCGGCTATTTACTTTCTCCACAGCATCAACAACATGTCGTTTAATGCTTGCCACGTCCATCACAATCACATCTTCTTTCAAAGATGGCATAAAACGCTCAAAAATCACGGCTACTTCCTCTGGAGGTGTGGCAATGATAAAAATATCCAGCGTTTCTATGAGATCCAGATCCATATCCGTGGCATAGCCATCTATCATCCCCAGGGCCTTGGCATTTTGAAGTTTATCCTTATTCCTTCCAAAACCATAGACCTGATAGCCGGGAAGATACGTTTTAACCGCAAGTCCAATAGAACCACCTATGAGCCCCAAACCATAGATACCTATTTTTTTAAACTCCATGGCATCCTCGATTTAGAGATTTTTTCCTGTGCCAATCACCGGTGCAATATTTTTGATTTCTGCCATAAGTGTCGCAAATTTATGAGGTTTTAAGGATTGTGCCCCATCAGAGACTGCCTTCTCAGGATCATGGTGTACCTCAATCTCTAGCCCATCGGCTCCTGCTACAATCGCCGCAAGAGACATGGGGATCACATACTTCCATACACCAGCAGCATGGCTAGGGTCCACAACGATAGGAAGATGAGTTTTTTCCTTTATGACGGGTACTGCGAGAATATCCAGGGTATTTCTCGTTGCTGTCTCAAACGTACGGATACCCCGCTCACAGAGGATTACTGATTTGTTTCCCTCTGACATGATATACTCGGCTGACATCAGCCATTCCTCGATAGTTTGGCTCATGCCTCGCTTAAGGAGAACCGGCGTTCGAGTCTTGCCTACCTCGCGAAGCAAGGCGAAGTTTTGGGCATTTCTTGTACCGATCTGAAGAATATCTACATACTTAACACATTTTTTCACATCTTGAGTATCCATAACCTCCGAAATGACGGGCATGTTAAAACGATCCCCCACTTGACGAAGAATCTTAAGACCCGCTTCTCCAAGACCCTGAAAAGCGTAAGGGGATGTTCTCGGCTTATAAGCCCCTCCTCGAAGGATATTTGCCCCTGCTTTCTTCACTTCTTCGGCAATAATCATCATCTGTTCTTCACTTTCTACACTACAAGGACCAGCCATAATGGCGAGATTGCCTCCACCTATCTTCACTCCCCCAACCTCAATAATGGTATCATATGGCTGGAAATCCCGACTTGCCAGTTTATAGGGCTTCGAAACCTGCAAAACCTCTTCCACACAGGCAAGAGAAGCTATAGGTGTATTGGCCAATTTTGTTTTGTCGCCGATAACACCAATAATCGTTTGATTTTCCCCTTTAGAAACATTCGTCCGGAGCCCATGACCCTCAATCATCTGTACAATGTGATCAATTTCTTCCTGCGTTGCTGTTGGCTTGAGCACTATAATCATCGCTGTTCCTCCACACGTCAATTTTTTCGTTGATATTATACGGATAGCCTTTAAAAAACACAAATAAAAGCATATTTTATCTCAAAGAAAGAAAATTCTCCCATTTTGCAAGAGGAATACCATATTTCCCCAAGTCGTTTTCTCCTCCATCATCATGAAAATCACTCCCCGATACCAGAAAAAGCGAACCATACTCTTTCGCTAAAAAAGCACTCACCGCTTCAGGAACGCGGGGATGACGATATTCTATGCCCATGAGACCCTGTTGAATCCATTCTTTCACATACGCATGAGTATCATCAGAAAAAAGAAATGCCGGATGCGCCAAAACAGGTACCCCCCCTGCAGCAACCACAGATTGTATCACCTCTTCTGTGCGTATCTCCTCACGAGGCACATAACACCGCCCACGACTATCCAGAAGACCATGAAACACCTGAGAAGGGGAGGAAAAATACCCCGCCTCCACCAATTCCCTCGCAAGGTGCATCCTTCCCAACGGCTTATCGTCGTATTTCACCACCAGTTCATCCCAATCAAGATGGTAGCCTTCCTTCCGGAGAAGCTCAACCATACGTTTAGCTCGACGAATACGACTTCGCCTGTATATCGCAAGAAGAGGGAGAATCTTCTCATAGGAAGACCCAAAATACGCCAGAATATGAACTTCTCCTACTTCAGGATGATGGGTAGAAAACTCACATCCCCCAACAAAAAGCTTATCCGGATAATGTTTCTGCCAGAGTTGTGTGGCTTCTTCTACCCCTTCCATCGTATCGTGATCAGTCAAAGCCCACCCCCCAAGCCCTTTCGCTACTATCTTTTTCCAGAGTTCTGCCGGTGGGTATATTCCATCAGAAAAAAAGGAATGAATATGACTATCAAACAACATACAAAAAGATTACCACCCTTGTCAATTAGTATAACACAAAAAAAATAGAAATGCAATTTTTAAAAATATTAAAACACATCCCCCAGGCAACTTTCTCAAAGAAATCGATATCTCCTAGCTCATTCCATTATTCCGTCTTTCCTCGAAACACGCCATTTCTTCTGACAATTTCACTTGTCTGTGGAATTTTTTCCTTCTCTTAGATTGGCTTTTGTTTTTTGCTTTTTCTTTTACCTGAAACAAGGAAATAACCCCTGAACTTTACGTTTTTGCTACGACATGAGAAGAGGTTACCGTTATCCGGTGTTTCACTGCAACAGGGTAAGAGCAGCAAGCTTGCCCCAACCTTTCCTCTACCCCGCCTATCAAACCAGGTCTTTGATTCTCAAGTATGCCCATAAAAGGCTTAAAGAAAAATAGCCTTTTTGTCACTTATGAAAAAACAACATAATCTCACGGAGATTATTTTTGAGGAATGTTGCTTTCTGGACATATTTCTCTCTTCTCTGTATACTATTTTCTCTCATCAAAAGAAGGGGAATATTACTATGAAGAAAAAGATCCTTTTCGGAATTTTGTTTATCCTGGCTACCACAGGGTGGACACAAACGAGTACACAAAACAACCTTATCGCTATAGATCTGGGTTGGACGACGGAAGGTTTTTTTAATGAAGGCGTTGGTTGGGGAATGCTTATAGACATAGAACTCTATCCTGTATTTTCCGCAAGACTTCGCCATGGGGTAGTAGAAACAAGCAAAACAGCGGTAGGTAAACGAGTCGGAAACTATGTATCTTCTCTTTTGTTCGTTTATAGACCATGGGCACTTCATCAAAAATGGTTTCAGGGCTGGTTTGTAGCTACAGGATTTGGTTATGATCAGGTGATTACTGCCGAACCTACTACAGGCGAGGTGTCTGATCACTTTCTTCTCCCGTTTGTAGACTTTTCCCTGGGATATCGATTTACCTTTGGAAGAATCGTTATCGAACCCTACGTCAGCATTCTCCTGCCTTTTGTCGATCCAGACCGAAGCAAAACAGGGATAGCTATGTACACCCATCATGTGGACCTCGAAGGTATATCCCTAGGGATAACTTTCTAAAAGGAGGTAATACTATGCCAACCATGATTCTCTATGGTTATGAAGAACCAGAAGCAAGAGAACTGCAAAAAAAGTTAGAAAATCTTTTAAACACACAGATTGATATCCTCTCCGCAAGCAGTATGGAAAATGCAACCGTCACAGAAATCATCACAAAACGACCTGGGGAAGTATTTCTTGCCCATCCTTTCAAGGTTCTGGTTTTTGTCGATTTTGAAGACGAAGCTATCGAAAAAACGGTTTACAATTTCCCGAAAGAGGTGAGCCGACCTATCTTTTGTGGACTTACTCCAGAAAATGTGAAATGGCCTTTTGGGTATCTTCTCGAGCATCTCCTCGAAGAATACCATCTCTGACAAAAAAGACAAAAAATCATAACTTCACGAAAGGTGTTACCACTATCCCCTGACAAGGCTGGTTTTCCCTCTTGTCAATATAATAGTCATAACTCACACGAAACCCTCGAGAGGGAAGATACACCGCCACAAGAGCGCCATTCTCTTCCAGCACAAAGGCGAATTGCCTTTCCAACCAGGGAAGATGTTCATCCACCCAGAGATCGTGGATTTTTTTATGTCCGTGTTTCAATCGAATCCTATCCCCGGGGAGAACATGACGTATCTGAAGGGATGTCACCCTCATGGGCAAAAACACCCTTTCTTCGGTAGCCAGCGGAAACCCATCTCCAGGTTTCTCCCAAACCAACCACTCAAAAGACCACGGCCCTACGGTAACCTCTTTTTTGGGTTGTATTTCGGCATATAAAATTTTGGGCAACTCTTCCAGACGTACCCAGGTAAGCCATGTTCCATCAAGTATCAACTTTTTCCCTTTTACCTCAAGCAATTCCTTTGTCTCAGAAGAAGGATAAACGTCAATGCTTTCAAGCCAGCTGCCCCTGACAAATATCATCCCCTCTCTGTACCAGAGTTTTTTTACCACGTGACGAACCCAAAAAACCCCATACCTTTCCAAACAGCTCTTTGGCAGTCTCCATCCCCACGGAAAAAACCTCACTTCATCCAGGAGAGGTTTCTCATACACCTCAAAACTCGCATGTATCTCCTGGAGAAATCCCATAAAAGAAGATATTTTTTCACGGGCTGCGGGAAAACGTTTTTCTATCACCGGTAGAAGGTTATGCCGTATCCAGTTTCTGTCAAAACGCAAAGTAGCATTACTCTCATCCTCACACCAGGAATGCCCCAAACGAACAAGATAGTCCACCATATCCCGATGCGAAAATCCAAGAAGAGGACGAAGATAGTATCCTTCTTTCATACGCATACCACCAGCTGATTCTATCCCCGTTCCCTGAAACAATCGAAGAAGAAAGAGCTCTACCTGATCATCCTGGTGATGGGCAAGACATATCCAATCCAGATTATGCGCTTCTCTTACCCGCTCCAATCCTTCTCTGCGCCTGAGTCTCCCCGCCTCTTCCAGAGAAAGATTACACTCCCTGGCATAAGAAGAAACATCTGCGTGTTCTACAACAAATGGTATACCGAGTTTTTGACATACCTCACGACAAAAAACTTCATCGCGAGAAGCTGTTTCTCGAAAGCCATGATTAAGATGAAAAGCCACAACTGAAAAAGATGAAAAAAAAGACCTCAGACGAGAAAGTAACAAAAGAAGCGCTGTAGAATCTGCTCCCCCAGAAAACCCCACAACACACGAAACCTTTTCTCCTACCAGAGACCGCCAAACATTCAAAAAAGAACGCTCAAGGGGATCCGGTTTTTCAGCCATTAAACTGACTCATGGCCTCTTCAAGGCGCCCCATCACAATCATCTCGATAGCATCACACGCCCTATCAATCACCGGATTAAGAATCTCCATCTCTTCGTCAGTAAAAGGTTCAAGCACATACTCTTCCATACGCTTCCCCTCCGGTGGCGCACCGATACCAATTCTCACCCGAGGAAAATTATCCGACTTCAAAAACTGGATGAGCGATTTGATACCATTGTGGCCACCGCTTGAGCCATAGCCACGGATCCGTATCTTCCCTAGGGGGAGATTAAGATCATCACACACCACGATAATATTCTCCGGCATAATACGGAGAAAGCTCGCCATATAAAGCACCGCTTCTCCACTCAGGTTGACAAATGTTTGAGGTTTCAGGAGCATGACCCTTTCTTTGTCAATTTTGACACGGGCAACAAGCGACTTCTTTTTCTTCAAATCAATTACCGCATCATACCTTGCTGCCAAACGGTCAAGCACCATAAAACCAAGGTTGTGCCTCGTTTTTTCATACTCTTCACCAGGGTTACCCAACCCCACTACGAGTTTCAAGAGCACACCTCCTCTTCCTTACTTATCGAACCTCAACCAGCGTAGTTCCTTCGTGTGTCAAGATTTTTACACCGTCTATCTTAACATCTCTTACAATCAGATAATCCTTCGCCCGAAGCTGAGAAACATCAATCTCCACTGCTTCAGGAAGCCTGTCAATCGTCGTGCTAATCTTGAGCTTTCTCGCGTAGACAAACATGCTTCCACCCTCTTTTACACCCACAGGAGTGCCAACAAACTTAAGAGGGACCTCTGTGATAAAAGACTTCTTTGCAGAATACGCATAAAAGTCTACATGCAAAATCTTTCTCGAGAGCGGGTGAATCTCAATACCCTTTACGAGCACATTATAAGAATCCTTGCCTATCTGAATCGTAAAAGGTTTATGCGTTCCCACAGACTGAAAGATTTTTTCAAATTCATTGGCCGCAACAGCGATATAAAGATTTTCTTTCAGTTCTGGTCCGTAGATAACCGCAGGGACAGCATTCTGCTCACGAACTTTAAGGGCAGCAGAAGAACCTGTCGTTTTGCGAAGCTCTGCCTTCAGTGTCAGTCCTGTTTTCGACATAGTGGTATCCTCCTCAAATCTCTATCACATTATGTCTTTGGTATATTCACAAAAAGTGAACTCACCGAGAGATTGAGATGAATTCTCTCAATAGCCTTTCCAAAGAGTTCACTCACCGAGAGAATATGAAGCTTCTCTCCAATAATACTACGCTTGTTCTCGTCCATGTAAATCGTATCTGTCAGACACAAACGGTCAATGGCACAGTTCTGAAGCCTCTCAGCAGCTGGATGAGAGAGAACTGCATGGGTTGCATACACGGTTACCGTTTTTGCCCCACGTTTTTTAAGAATATCGGCCGCCTGGACAATCGTTCCAGCAGTATCAATCATATCATCAATCATAATGACATGCCGATCCTCAACATTTCCAATCAAATTCAAGACCTCAGCCTCATTCTTCTTCTCACGGCGCTTATCCAGAATAGCCAATCCAACATCTATCTGTCGAGCAAAAAAGCGCGAACGCTCTACCCCTCCTGTATCAGGCGACACCACCACATACTCAGAAAGATTTCCCAGTTGTTTAGTATGCTCAAGGAACACAGGGGTAGCATAGAGATGATCCACAGGAATATCAAAAAAACCCTGAATCTGTGCAGCATGAAGATCCATGGTTAACACTCGTGTAACACCGGCAACCGTCAAAAGGTTAGCTACCAACTTAGCAGTAATAGGAACCCGTGGCTCGGCCTTCCGATCCTGCCTCGCATAACCAAAGTAAGGAATCACCGCCGTAATACTGGCAGCCGAAGCTCGCTTAAGAGCATCAACTATAATCAAAAGCTCCATGAGATTTTTATAGCCTGGATTCGATGTCGGCTGAATCACAAAAACATCAGATCCCCGGATATCCTCACGGATCTTGACAAAGATCTCACTATCCGCAAATTCGGTGATATAGACATCCACCAGATCCACGCCAACATAACGAGCTATCTTTTCAGCAAGGGGACGATTCGCACGCCCAGCGATGAGCTTCAAATTCCCTGAGGGCACTTTTTATCCTCCAACTTTGTCGACACTATAAAGACAAACTGGGGCGGAAGGATTCGAACCTCCGAATGTCGGGACCAAAACCCGATGCCTTGCCAGCTTGGCGACGCCCCAGAATACATTCACATCCTTCGTGGTCTAAGCCGAGACTTCAGCGTTGTACTTCTCGAGAATCGCGTTCTGCATCTTTTCACGGAAGTCAGTGTTAATCGGATGAGCCACATCCTTCATCTCACCGCTACGAGTTTTGCGAGAAGGCATAGCGATGAACAAACCACTATTCCCTTCTATCACCTTAATGTTGTGCACCACAAAGCTGTCATCAAAGGTCACAGAAGCATAGGCTTTCAATTTGTTTTCACCTTCAACCCTTTTGATGCGGATGTCAGTAATTTCCATAGGTCTATCCTCCTAGTAGAAAATTAAAAAACCTTCTTTAGCCTTTTTCACTCGGGCGATATACAGGGTCCGCACTAAACACCTGGATATCCCTTTGGTAAGAGAAACACTTTCTATCAGCATCTCTCCTTTCAGCCGAGCTATACACATACACAAGAGAAGAACCACTCCCACTCATGAAAGAAAACTCCGCTCCACTCTCACGGTCCAGGATAGCTTTCCATCGCGCCAGGTCCTCTCTTGCTGCAAACACAAAAGGCTGGAATTTATTATACACTATTTTTCGCAAAAAATCAAGTGACCCACCCAGAGAATCCAAAATATTTTGTGGATGAGTATGAGGTCGATAGTCATTGATCAAACTATACGCCCAAGCAGTACTCACATGAATCCCCGGATACACAATCAGAAAATACACATCCTCAAGCCTACAAGAGAGGGGCGTAATCTTTTCTCCCTTCCCACTCACCCAGGCCATACCTCCCCAGAGAAAAAAAGGAACATCACTACCAATCCTTGAAGCTAAAGGAAAAAGCGATGCTTTCTCCACCCCTTCCAGGACAGCAAGAGCCGAGAGAACAGCCGCTGCATTTGAACTCCCACCCCCCAATCCTGCTCCCATAGGAATCCTTTTTTTCACATGAATCGTATAGCCTGACTTTGTTCCAAAACTTTCTCGAAACAACCTCAAAGCCTTGTGAACCGTCGTATCCCCTTCCACCAACATACCATCAAAAGAGATAAAATCACTCTCAGAAGGGTTTACCTCAATTTCATCAGCCAAACTTACCTCCTGAAAGAGACTCTCAATAAAATGATAACCGTCCGTATCCCGTCCTACAACATCAAGGTAGAGATTGATCTTGGCACAGGAGAAAATCTTCATGCAATAGGTGTTCCTACCGTCTTCACATACTCTTTAAAGCGCTCAATAAGCTTCCTGGTGATAGGCCCAACAGAACCGTTGCCAATTTTTCTCCCGTCTATGGAGGAGATAGGTACTACCTCTGCTGCCGTTCCAGTTAAGAAAACCTCATCCGCCACGTAAAATTCCGCGCGGGTAAGTGGTTCTTCGACAACCTTCAACCCCATTTCAGCGGCCAGATCCATCACGGTAGCTCGTGTAATCCCGGGGAGAACACCCATATACACTGGCGGTGTATAGATCACCCCTTTCTTGATGAGAAAGATATTGTCTCCTGTACACTCAGCCACATAACCATCCTGATTCATCATGATAGCCTCTTCCGCTCCAGCGTTTTTAGCTTCAATCTTTGCCAGAATATTATTCAGATAGTTAAGAGATTTCACCATGGGATTCACTGCCTCGGCAAGATTACGTCGCGTCGGTACAGTCACAATAGGCAAACCATTTTCATAGTATTCATCAGGATAAAGCTTTATCGTATCTGCAATCACAAAAATATTCGGTTTAGGACACAGCCAGGGAGAAAGCCCAAGGGTACCTGATCCACGAGTCACCACAGGGCGAATATACCCATCCACTATGTCATTGGCCTTACATACGCTTATAATAGCCTTCTTGAACTCTTCCTGAGAAATAGGGATCTCAAGCATAATGATCTTCGCAGAATTGTAGAGGCGTTCTACATGCTCATCCAGCTTAAAAATACGACGATTGTACGCACGAATACCCTCAAACACCCCATCTCCATACAAAACACCATGATCGAAAACACTGATCTTTGCCTCTTCTTGAGGAACCAGTTCTCCATTGAGATACACATACTTTCCCATACATTTCTCCTCTATACCTATTCTATAAAATTATCACAGAGAAATCACTGCATCACATTTTCTAGCAAGTTCCATATTATGCGTGGCTACCACAAATGTCTTGCCCATACTCCGACAGAGTTCCCAGAGAATTGCCTCCACCCTGTCGGCATTGCGTCTATCAAGACTCCCTGTCGGCTCATCGGCAAATACCACATCCGGATCATGAATAAGCGCTCTCACAATAGCCACTCGCTGCCTCTCACCACCCGAAAGTTGATCAGGGTAATGACGTAAACGATCTGAAAGACCGACCCTGGAGAGTAATTCCTTGGCTTTCTCTTTTTCTTTTTCTCCTATGGTTTTCCCGCCAATTCGAAGGGGCAAAAGGACATTTTCCAGAGCTGTAAAATCTTCCAGCAGATAGTGATGTTGAAAAATAAATCCCACATGGCGGTTACGAAAATCCGAAAGCATCTCCTCATCCAGTGTATCTATCCTCTCTCCTCCAAACCACACCTCACCCGTCGATGGTCTATCAAGACCCGAGATAATATTAAGAAGCGTCGTCTTCCCTCGCCCGGATTCACCAACAAGCGCCACCATCGAGCCTTTGTCTATTTTCAGCTCAAGGTTTTCAAATACTGAAACGGTATCCACAAGAGTCCGATACGTCTTAGAAAGCGATTTGCCTACAATCATCTCAGTCATTACGTAGCACCTCTATGGGACGAAGTTTGCTCGCACGATAGGCGGGCCATATTACCGCAAGCATACTACAGACAACTGAAAGCCCCATAATCACTATCAGATCCTCCAGCTGAATACGCATTGGAAATTCGCGTATATAATAAGCTGTTGGGTCAAAAAATTCAAATTTTAAAGGCTTTTTCACCACAAAAAAGGGTCGAAGTGTCATATACGCCGCATTATTCCAGAAGTTAATAAAGCCCTCTATACCATGGAGAATATTGTTCAGATTCAACGCAAAAAAAAGCCCCAAAAAGATCCCGACAGCACTTCCGATAACCCCGATGAGAAACCCATCCATAAGAAAAACCGTCATCACCGATTTCGGCCTGAGTCCCATCGCTTTGAGTATCCCTATCTCCTCTCTTTTATCAAGAACCGTCGCCATCATCGTCGAGAGAATATTAAAACACACCACAATGAAAAATATTGTTAAAATAATTCGCATCATCATCTTCTCGTTTCGGATATTGACAAGACTGTTTCGATTGAGCGTTTTCCAGCTATAAACATAAAAAGGAGAAACCTCTCGTATACGGGGAAGCCACTTTTCTATCTTGAAAGGATCCTGGACCCTTATAGCCAGGGATGCCCTGCCGTTTTCTTCGAGAGCAAGTACATCCTCCAGATTGACAAAAACGAGGCTTGTATCATACTCGGCATACCCGGCTTCGAAGATACCCGCCACTTTAAATTTATACTGAAGAAGACTCAGCATATCATCATTGACCAGCGTAAGATACACCCAATCCCCCACAGAAACACCCAGATTATCAGCAAGATTATACCCTATAAATATCGCGTGTCGCCAGGAAGCATTGGTCTCTTCTCCACGTTTAAGAGAAAACCGATTCTTAAACTCTTTATCATTTTGATAAAAATCCCGTGGAAAAGCCTTGACTATCACCCCATACGTTCCCAGTGGTCCCTTAATAAGAGCCTGTTGATCCACAAAAGGCACCACATCCACTACCCCGGGTAATTTTTTGAGTTCTGTTCCAAGGGCCTCATACTCCGGTATTCCCCGACCATAGCCGTAGATCACCGCATGAAAATCCTTGAATGCCAGCTTATCCATAAAATTATAGTGCATACCGTTAGCTGCAGAAAGAATGACCGTCGCAGCCATAGCACTCACAATAATCGTAAGAAGAGCTATCACCGAGATCAGAGAAATCCCTCTATCGGTTCCTTTAAACTTGAGATATTTTGTTGCAAGATAAACTACAACATTCATTTAAGTATTCTCCCAATTTTTCCGATAATCCTAAGCAGATATATTATACAACAAAAAAGAAAAGAAGTAAACTTTCTTGACTTTTTGCCTCATTGGTGCTATGATATAGCTATAAAAAAGGCAAGAAGAAGAAAAGGAGTGTACCGTGGAGTTCACAACAGAAACAAATTACCTTGTCATCAAAGGGCGTTTCAAAGCTACCGCTTCAAGCTCATATGGACTCTTTGTTGTTTTTCTTGACAATATTACCAAGAACTCAGATAAAATCGATGTGGTGGCCTCTCACTTCAGCACGGTTTATGACTCCAATATCTCTATGCCCTGGAGTGAACTTCAGGACATGATCACCAAACTTCGCTGGAAAGGGGAATACGCTACAAGCCTTACCCACGATGTCCAGGCAACCCTGGAAGATCTCTTCCAACCAGGGACAGGACGAGGTCCTGACATCTGGAGCGCAATCAAAAAAGGAACCCTCAACAAAGCCGCCAACTTTTTTGAAGAATTTCTTGCCCGCCCAACAGGAGACAAGGGTGTTAAAGTTGAACTCTCTATTGAAACGATCACAAAAAGCGACATCGAAAACGTCAAACGCATGCGCGAAGAACGCGATATGGTGAGCGCCCTCACTTCCCAAACTAACCAACAACCCTCTGCTAAAGAAGAACAAAAACTCGAAGAATCTGCTGTAGTACTCGATGTCTCGCTCGTCCTCTCCCCTATTTCAGGGGTACCTATTTATGAACTCAAAGAAGGCACGAAGATATTTATCAAGATCACCGAGCAAACCAGTCGTGGTCAATATTTTAATGATTTGTTAGGCGCCAGTGTCGACGGGGAAATTATGCCCGTTCCTGCAACCGTCCAAAAAGTCTCCAAAGAAGGCAAAATATACACTGTTCTCGTCGAGATCGGCCCGGGTATCTACGGAAAATCCCTCGATGAAGACACCGTAAAAGTCAAACTTTATGATAGTAATCAAGACAAACGAAAAAATAAAAAGACAATTGAACCTATGCTTACTCCCAATGAAACCGTAGCAGAATCCAACTCTATTCCTTCACAAGCGGGGAGTTTCCTCTTCTGGGTTATGGGGGGCATCGGTCTATTGATCCTGATGATTCTCGTCTACCTCGGACTGGGTCTGTAAATAACGATCGGCAATCCATGCTATAACCAGAGAAGTCCCTACACCTATCGCCATAAGAAAAGCCACATACAAAACTACTCCACGATTCCATCCCAGAAAAACAGAGGCCATAACCCCCTGCGCCAGGGCATGTGCCCATCCCCCCCAGAGAGAAATCCCATACAGAGAAAGATATTTTCCAAAAAAACGGTGAGTTACTCCCATGACCACCGAAGAAAACACCGACCCAGAAAGCGAAAGCCAAAAGCCAAAGGTGATAAGTGTTCCTCCAAGGGCATGACTTACCATGACACGTAAAAACGCCACCAAAAGCGCTATCCGATAGCGTTTTTTCATCACCAAGACAAGGGTGACTATATTTGCCAATCCAATCTTGGCAAGGGGCAAAGGTTTCGGCAACCATCCATCAATAACCGACAGAAGTGAGGCTACGGCCACAAGATATGCCAGGAGAAATTCTCGTTTCTCCTCGTCCAGAGTCTCAAAATTCTCAATATCACTCAGTAATCCCATCCCATGCCGCCTTTTCTTCCCCCACGATCTCCACTACCACACGATTCGGCATACAGATAATCGCGTCACCGAGATGGGAAATCCAACCTTTATGCACGCAAATCTGATCCCGGCAATCCGACTCTCGCATCCTCACCTTGCCCCCTTTGATCTCCACTACACCACGTCCATGAGAAGATTTCCAGGCGAAAACCCTGTCCTCATCCAGGGGATACCTGTACATCCGATTTTCTACCCGTATCTCCACCCAGGAGCCCCTCTCTCCGCTCCATCCTATCCATGCCAGAACCAGAAAAAAGACAATTACAAAGCCAAATGAGAGAATATCTCCAAACCTAACGCTTTTCAAAATACTCAACATGAAGGTACTTGATGTCCGCTTTTTCCATTTCTTCATCAAGGAGACGCTGATATACCTTGGTGCGTCTCTCGTGTTCCAGGTAGGCCGTGAGATCTTTTTTGATACTCTCGAGGGAACGTTGCTTCCCCTCCACACGAGCCAAAAGCTTGTACACCACATATCCCCCATCCGGGAGTACCATTGTTCCTATCCCTTTGATGTCGAGATCTCCCAGAACCTGCCGTACCTCTTCCGGAATGCTTCCCTCTACCACATCGACATGGTGAAGAAATGTCTCTCCGAGTTCTTTGACCGTATTCTCCACCTCAAAGACCATCTCTGTCCCTTTGAGACAATGAACAATCTGTTCCAGATGTTCCCGACTTGACGCCGAGATCTCATAAAAACTGTAGAGGGTGGGTTCACGAAGAAACTGAGCATTCATCTCATAAAAAGACGTCACCAGAGATTCAGTTACCGGCTCTTCTTTTTCCTCCAAGCGCAACAACTGTTCAATCAAGAGATCCCCTCGCACCTCTTCATAGAGATCATCCTCTGTAATCTGAAAAAGCATAAGATTATTTTTCCAGTTCTCTTCGCTTTCAAAATGCGAGCGGATTCTTTCGATTTCCACGGCCAGCTCTTCATCAGAAACTACGCAATTTTTACGCCTTGCTCTTTCAAGAAGAAGTATCCGGGAAATCAATGCGTTCGAGGCTTCCACCCGTAGAAACTTGAGATTTTCAGCTGTCGGTTCATACCCTTTCTCATCCTCTTCAAGCTGAACAATGTATCTTACCATAGCCTTGTCAATATCCTGATCAGTAATCATCTTCCCATTTACCGAGATAACATCCATCCCAATTCCTCCTTCAAATACAAAATATATTATAAGAAACAAAACCAAAAAAGGCAAACCTATTCTTTATTTTCCCCTCTTGAGATATTTTTTTGCATATATTTTGTGCGAAATGCACAAAATATAAGATTTTTTTCTTTTAAAAATGAAATTTTTTCAAAAAATTTCATTTTTTGTTTATTCTTACCGTATAATAACTATAAAATATCGAAGGAGAACTCTCTATGTTCCTAAAAACACTCCAAAAATTTTTTCTTGTTCTTACTTTTATAGGTATCCTGATCATAGGCTGGCTCTCATCCTGTACCACAGAAGCCATAAACACACTTCAGAACAGTGATACCACGCCCCCTGTTGTGTTTCTCAGTGCTCTCAATACGGGGGCGTCATCCTGTAACGTTACCGTATCCTACTCTGATGACACTGGCGTCATCAAAGTAGAACTCTTGATTCTCAGTGCTTCGTTTACAACCAATGTGTCCTATGTTCCTTCTTCACCACAAAAAGAAGGAAGCCACACCTTTTCTGTCACTTTACCCACAGGTACCTACAACGTAGCTGCGACGGCTCAAGATGCTGCCGCAAACATAGGTACATCAGTAACAACTAATATAACCATCTCCGCCAATGATACTACACCCCCAACTATTACCATTTTCTCACCCTCCAACGAACAAACAGTGGGGGTTTCTCTCGACCTCGTGGTTTCTCTCTCAGATAACGGCATCTTGTCGCAACTGTGGTATCAACTCAATAGTACAAACTGGTCATCTATCCCTCTTCACACACCTTCAACCAATCTCACAATTCCTCTTTCCCTCCAGAATGGTACAAATTCCATCTTCCTATACGCAACAGATGAAGCTGGCAACACTTCCACAACCAATACGCTCACTCTGTATGCAAGCGACGAAATACCCTCTGTGGAGATTACCTATCCCGCAAATGGTCTCATAACTAATTCTTCCAGTATTTCGGTATGGGGAACGGCATCGGTTGCTTCTGGTTCTCTCTCTATCACCACTGTCCAGATTAGTCTGGACGGCAACACGTGGCTTACTGCAACCGGTACAACGATGTGGAGTAATCTTGTGGGATGTAACGAAGGTACCAATACCATTCGGGTACGAGCGATTTCCAGCACAAGCAAAACCAACCAGACTCAGATCTTCATCATAGTTGATACCCAGCGTCCTCTAGCATGGTTCTCTTTCCCAACGAATAGTGGCACTGTATCCAACACGACCGTTGTTGCCACAGGAGGAGCAAGCGACAATGGGGGAACAGGAGTGGCAGGAACGTATGTGAAGATTGATAGTGAAAACTTTTTCCTTGTAGGCACATCATCCTTTAGTCACACCTTTTCCAATCTAAACGAAGGAAATCATAGCCTCTCTGTGTATTCTAAGGATATCGCAGGCAATATCTCCCTCACCAACAGTATTGCCTTCTCTGTCGCTCTTTCTCAGACTGATACGAATACAAACGGCTATAGAGAGTACACCAATATTCACTACAACGGTGATGGGTACGATATCTTGCTTCAAGGTTTTCACTGGGCCTCGACAAACGGCAATTGGTGGAACGAAATAGCCAATAAAGCAGAGGAAATAAGAACTGCCGGATTTACCATGGTCTGGCTCCCCCCATTGTCCGACTGTGGAGACAATAATGGCTATCTCCCCAGAGAGTGGTATAACCTGTCTTCCAAATATGGCAATGGAACACAACTCTCCAATGCCATCACAAGCCTGAAAAATGCTGAACTCAAGATAATCGCAGATATTGTGATTAATCACCGTGTTGGTACCTACAACTGGGCAGATTTTAGTAACCCTGCTTTTCCAGACAACAAAGCTGCTGTATGCTCTGACGATGAATGGGGACAGGGAACTGGGGCTTCCGACACAGGAGAAGGATACAACGCTGGACGAGACCTCGATCACAGTAATCCTAATGTCCGTGCTACCATTATCACCTGGATGAAATGGCTCCGTCAGATTGGTTTCGACGGTTGGAGGTACGACTACGTCAAAGGTTATAATCCCTATTACAACAGTAACTACAACGAAGCCACAAAAGCCTACTTCTCCGTAGGAGAACTCTGGCCAGATATCACAGGGGATTATTATGCTTCAGGTGCAAATATCAATTATCACCGTCAGGCCCTGATGAACTGGATCGATGCTTCGGGTGGACGCTCAACCGTGTTTGACTTCACCACCAAGTGGCAACTCATGCTCGCTGTCGAGCGCACGGAGTACTGGAGACTAAAGGATCCCGACGGTAAACCTATCGGCGCTATAGGATGGTGGCCTGCGATGAGTGTCACCTTCATTGACAATCATGATACAGGATACTCGCCCGGCGGAGGACAACATCACTGGCCATTTCCTCAGGATAAACGAGAGATCGGATATGCCTACATTCTTACCCATCCAGGCATACCTTCTGTGTACTGGTATGACTTTTTTGACGGTGGAAGTTATCTAAAAACTGTGATCACCAATCTCATCGCTATCCGAAAAAATCAAGGTATCCACGCCACAAGTCCTATAACTATACTCAAGGCAGAAGCAACAGAATATGTTGCCCTCATTAACAGTAACACCATTGTCAAACTCGGGCCAGGGATGAGTTTCAATACGAATTGGACACTGGCTGCTTCGGGAACTGACTGGGCTGTGTGGACTCAATAAGCTCTTTATCTCTCTTTCTCCATCCCCCCGGTTTTTTCGGGGGGATTTTTTCTTAAAAATTGAAAAAACGGTAGTATAAAGCGATACGGTAAACCTTCCGGAAAGATCTCTTTTTATGTGAGTTTTTTCCCCTACTCTTTTCATGGTGTGGAAATAAATAAAAACCCTCTAGTAAAACCTCTGAGGTAAGGGCAATAAGAGATTCTCCTATCAAAAAAGCATAGAAAAACTTTTTTTCTCATAAAGTTCGAAAATTATAAAAAACTCTTATCCTCTCTTGAATAATTTATATTTTTGTGGATTTCCGTCGATACATACAAGGGTGGGCTGATGGAACGCCCGTCACATGACGGGAGGAAAGTCTGGGCATCAAAAAGCCACGGACCGGCGAATAGCCGGATGCCGCAAGGCAATGGACGCGCCACAGAAACCAGACCGCCACACAAGGCAAGGGTGAAACGGTGGGGTAAGAGCCCACCGCGGTCGGCATAAGTCGAGTGGCATGGCATGCCCTCCGTGATGCAAGGCCAAATAGGCATCCGATACTGATGGCTTTTCAGTGGATGCGGGTAGGCTGCTTGAGAAAAGTGGTAACGCTTTTCCAAGAGAGATGTTCCATCGCGACAGAACCCGGCTTACAGGCCCACCCAGTTTAAAAAAAGGAGGTCCACTATGGGGGTACTTCCTATAGATTTCCAGGTTCTATTCTCAAAGATTGGCGAACATTCTGAATTAGTGGCCAGACAACAGCAGGTCTCACAGTCAGGACAGATTCAAGCTCGTGAACAAGCTCATCAAAAAAGTATCGAGATCAATCATACCGTATCCCAGCTTGATGCGTATGCCCAGGACTTTACCAAAGTTGATCCAGAGGCTTCCTCTTCACAATCCTATGAACAACCCACAAAACAGTCATCCTCTCCCCAGCAAACAACCCCCGAAAAACACGAAGCACCTCTCGAGGAAGGCAAAGGTCAAATCATTGATATCATTGACTAATCCTCAAAAGATGAGGGAAGGGCATTGATCCTGGACGATAAAAATTCCTTTTTTGAACAGATTTTTCCCAGAAAATAGATATAAAATTTCTCCGTCTCTACTACCTCACCTTTGTATTCATCCACTAAACGGAGATAAAAGGCGGGGGTACGTTCATTGTTTTTTGATGTTCGCCAGCAAAGTCCCCCAAAATGTTTGTAAATCGTACGTATCACCGTTGATCCGATACCAATACCTTCATAATCCTGACGGGTAAAGAGCTTGCACATATAGGGGGCTTCTTCAAGGAGGTAAACCACTGCTCCCCCTTTTTGAAGACTATCCAGATACACGAGAGGCTTTTTGTCCACTATACTCTCAAAATAGTCGCTTCGGAGACGTCGCCCATATACCTGAAAGGCTTCATCAATCATCCCAAAAAGCCATTTCCGATCCACTGCCTCAAGTGGATAGACGGTAATCTGAGGAGGAAGGGCAATATAGGTTCCACTTCCATTCCCCAGGAGTTCCTCAAGAAGCCCTGTAGAGATCCCATCTTTTCTCAGTTGCGGTCGCGTAATCTGAACACTGTGCCCCGGCCCAAGTTTTGAGAGAATATCAAACGCTGTTCTTACACGACGGGCCATCGCTGGCGTAATCTCTTTTCGGCGAATCTTTTCCCGCCAGATCTCCTCAGGCCATATCTCAGTGATACATCTGCCATCTTTGAAACAGATAGGGGTATGTCCGACAAGGATAAGTTTTTTTGCATGAAGGGTATAGACCAATTCTCTTGCAAGCACAATACCCCCGAGAGGTACAACCCTCTTCTCAAAAACCCCTGCTGCTACAAGGATAGGAAGCCTATGAGAAAGAATTGCCTCGATAATACCTGCCGTAAAGATAGTCTCCACTGTCCATCTCTTCTCCACAAGAGAGGGTTTCAGATACACCACATTCACGGGGACATTGTAGGTTGGTATGTTCTTTTCTTGCAGGGCCAGGGAAAGCTTTTTCTGATAGAAATCAAGCGTGTCTTTTCGTGCCTCCACCACAAGAGGAAGCATGATGCCAGCCTCTCTGACAAGGTAAGCAAGCTCTTCCACAAAACTTTGAAAAAGCAATCGAAAACGAAAGAGCCCTGCACTTACCTTGATCACCCCCACCTCATGGGGTGGAAGAGACCTTAACAGACTGACCCAGTAATTGGTAGTTTTCAAGCCAAGAGAAGAAACTATCCTGTCAATTCCCACAGATACTATTCCCAGAGCACAAGCTCAATACTATCAAGAGCAGCATGGTTAATCTTCCCATTCATGTTCTCGTCCAGAGCATGTTTCACCAGCGTAAGGGTATGCTTGCCTCGGGTAAGTTTTACCATCAGATGCGAACTGTACCCCCACTCTGTCCAGACACCCCGCTGGGGAAAGACCATCACTCCCTGCTCTCGATTATCTATCAGAAGCGTTCGTATGGCACATCGGTTGTCGGTATTCACGGGACCATTCCCATTGGCATACCGGAATCGCACAAGGTAGGTACCCGCCCTGGGAATATTCACCTCTATCTTTGGAACGACCCTGCCCTCGTTATCAAGCAGCACATAGCCATCTCCAGAATAGCCTTTGTACCGATTAGTTACATAGGGCTGAAGATCAGCAATATCCTCAAGCTGAAGAGTTATTTTTCTCTCGTCAGGGATAATCCAAATCGGGGCACTCAGACAGGAGGAAAGGATTCCCTCCGCTGGATTGGCTTGAACGTTTATCACTCCACTCCCAGAGGAAGGGATATAGGTCGTCTGGGGAGTGGTGGCTACTTTTTTGCCGTTCCAGAAAACCGTGTACAAACGGGCATTTTTGACCTCTTTCCATGTTACCATGGTATTGGAGAGTTTCAGTTTTGGTTCATTTAAAGAGATATCCTCCGTGGACACCATGCGAATGGGTTGTGGGGTAGATGTTCTTTTCATGGTAATCACTACCGTATAGTTGGTAGGCAACGCTCCAGAAAGTCGAATATCGGGAGACACCACATTTCCATTGACCATGATCTTTTCAATGGTATCGCCCGTTCCCTCCACCATCACCGAAACCGTACTGGAAAGATAACGGAGATTTTTAAGGGTTAAAGGTCCTTCAATAAAGGTGGGTATCATGGGACGGAAAAACAGTCCTTTTTCATCCACGGAAATACCAAAAATCACCCGCTGAACGACAGCAAGATATCCTGCCACCGACCAGAGTTGTCTATCTGAGTTCACCGCCATCTTGTCAACATGACCGCGATCGTAGGAGAAGTTTTCTTTATGGGTGCCAAAAAACGCCGCTGCACGTGCCATTGCCCCAATCCCAAACGAAACCGCTTCAAGATTACCCGCCTCTCTTGCTGCAAGAACATAGTAGGCATTCACAAAAGGCCAGATCCCTTTGTTGTGATAATATCCCGCGTGAGGCTGTTGTGGCCACAGACACACCACACCAAAAGGCACCACAGGAATATTTGCCACCACTGTTGCTGCCTCCTCTTGAGAAACCACTCCCGTAAGGACGGCGAGGGCAAGTCCGAGATTGTCTGTTTTAAGAACAGGAATACGAAGAGGCGAAGGGTAAAGGTAGCTTGCATATGTCCCCAATTCCTGATGTATAAAGTTTGTTCGTATGGCTATTCTCAGCTCTTCAGCCCAGCTTTTCCACTGCTTTGCCTCGTCGAGGCGTCCGAGCTTTTCTGCCATCCAGGCGAGGGTGGAAAGATGGTGATAGTGAAGCACACAGGTTGAGAATGAAAAAGACATATAAATATCCACAGGACTCATCCATGAGGCATAACTCTGTTCCCGCCAATCCATAAACGAAGATTCACCATAGTAGAGCCCTGTCTCTCTGTCGTAGGCTGCATGGCGATCAGCCAGGGCGGTGTTTTTCATCACTTCATAGGCGCGGCTCAAAAACTCCCTATCTCTATGCCAGAGAAAATACTGTTTGGCAGCAAGACTCCATACAACCCTATCCGTAGACACAGGCCAGGACCCTCCCGTACCCGTATCCTGAATAATTACCTGACGGTTGGTATCTACTTTGGCAAAAAGGCTTTTTACAGACACCTCAGGAAAAAGAGCTGCCAAAGCGAGATCAACACTGTACGAAATGTCTCGTGTCCAGACACCATTCCACTTTTCCCCGGCCATAAAGGTTTTGTCCGGACGGATATCCTTGATTGCCTCTTCTAACGCCATGTTGTAAAGAGCGGCAATCAGAGGACTCTTGGGCGTCTCCAGCGAGGGAAGATGTTGAATATCTACCCCAAGTTTCCAGGTCGTGTTTGATGCAAAATAGGCAATACGAAGCTCCCGATCACTTACAGCAACAGCCTCTTTCTCTCCCTGTTTTACACGACGAGAGGTTACCTCATACGGCTCGTTTATCGGATACATGACCGTTTCCTTCTGTATGGATTTTATCTGTTTTGGTGCAGAACAGCCAAAAATCAACACCAAAAGTGTCAAACTATACCAGGAGAGTTTCATATGTTTCCTCCTTCTTTTCACTGTCGTTTATTATAAAGCAGAAAGAGAATTTTGCAAGCATCTGATTTCGTTTCAGGAGAGAAAAAATTCACAAAATTTTCGCAAAAAATTCATTCTAAATTTATTTATGAGTCGTATGATAGTCCCAAACCTTTTTTCATTTTAAGGAGGAAAAAG